>NZ_JBGLOU010000007.1:0-495101 GCF_041402765.1 Nonomuraea sp. AD125B
CCGAACCCGGAAGTTAAGCTTCTCTGCGCCGATGGTACTGCACTCGGGAGGGTGTGGGAGAGTAGGTCACCGCCGGACAATCTTTATGGAGGGCCTCGACTGGTTCAGTCGGGGCCCTTCTGCATTTCTGCCCCTTGCTCGGGGTCTGTGTCCTCTCGCGTGGCAGGTCGGTAGCGTCGGCCGCCGGCTCGCATTCAGCGAGAGGTGAGCACCGTCCTCCCAGTGCTAACCGGTGCCTTCCAGGGTGCGGATGCTGGTGAAGCGGGTCAGGGCCTGTTCGAAGGCTTCGGGGCCGATGGCGATGCCGCCGCTGAACGGGAAGTCGAGCTGGTGGACGAGGAACAGGACCAGGCCGACGAGGCCGCCCACGACGGCGGCGACCGTGACGTGGACCTTGCGTACCGGGCTGCCGCAGACGATGGCCGGGAGGAGCACGACGAGGCCGCAGCCGGCCAGGGCCGTCCAGAGGAGCGGTGGGACGCCCGAGGCGGCCATCTGGGCGCGGGCCCGGCGGGCGTCCAGTACGGCCTGGATGCGGCTCATCGCCTGGCTGTAGCGGGTGGAGGCGGCGCCGGTGGCCGGCTCGATGGTCTGGAAGTAGGCGCGCAGCTGTTCGACGTGGCGCCAGGCGCGCGGAGAGAGCGTGTGGTTCTGAGCCATGCGCGGCCACTCCTCGCGGACCACCGTCGTGGCGTAGTCCGTGGCGAGGGTCTGCAGAGTCTGGCGCTGGGTGTCGGGGAGCGAGCGGGAGTACCAGTAGACGTCGGTGAGGTTGCTCGCCTCGGTGGAGGCGGTCTGGTGGGCGGAGTTGACCTGGTTCCAGGCCGCCACCACGACGAGGCCGATGCTGACGGCGAAGAGCGTGCCGACGATTCCGGTGACCGTGCTGCTGCCCTCGCGGAAATCGTGGCGGAGCGGCGCGGCGATGAACCGGTTGGCGTAAAAGGCGACGACGCCGGTGACGGCGGCCGCGGCGGCTGCGATGAGCAGCCCGACGATGGCGACGAACAAAGCACCCCACTTTCTGCGCTCTAATGATTACGCAAAGTGAGGTCGCGTCGCTAGACGTGTAGGGTGCCGGACAGCACGGTTACGGCGTTGCCCGCCAGGTGAACGCGGTCTCCGGCATAAGTGACGTGGACGATTCCGCCTCTCTTGGACAATTGCGCGCCGACAAGCGAAGCGCGCCCGAGACGGGCCGACCAGTAGGGGGAGAGCGCACAGTGGGCCGAGCCGGTTACGGGGTCCTCCGGGACGCCGACCTTGGGCGCGAAGAAACGGGAGACGAAGTCCGTTTCCGTGCCCCGGGCGGTGACGATGACGCCGCGGGCGTCCACGGCCCCGAGGGCGGTGATGTCGGGGGTCAGGTTCCGAACCGTTTCCTCCGACTCCAGCTCGACCAGCAGATCGAGCTGGCTTATCCCGACGCGCACAGGGGTCGCCCCGAGGGCTTTCTCCAGGCCGGTCGGAAGTGTGACGGGGGTCACCTCCTTCGCCGGGAAATCCATCGTGATCCCCCCGCTCGGGAGCCGATTCACGGTGAGCGTGCCGCTGGCCGTACGGAATTGGATCGGTCCCGTCGCCGCACCGGTCGAATAGAGGACATGTGCCGTGGCGAGGGTGGCATGACCACAGAGCGTGACCTCTACCGCCGGAGTGAACCAGCGGAGCGAATCCCCGTGAAGGAACGCGGTCTCCGAGAGGTTCATCTCGGTGGCCACGCTCTGCATCCAACCGTCGGTAACGGGAGAGTCCAGCAGGCAGACGGCGGCCGGATTACCCTGGAAAGCTGTGCTGGTGAAGGCATCGACGGTGTAGAGGCGCATGGGGGCGATGGTATCTGGGCAGTGGATATCAAGATGCAACCGGGCTGCAAGCCGTACAAACTGGAATTAGGCCTGGGCGTGTCGCGTGGCGAATGCGGAATCGTCGGTTACCGTCCAATGTGTAGGGACGTGCCGATTACGGTGAGTTCCTGAGGAAAGGACAAGCCGATGGGGGCAGTGCGCAAGGTGGTGAGCTACCTTGGCCTGAGCGGGGTCGATCACTACGACGAGGCCTATGACGACGACGAGCACTACGAGGACGAGTATGTCCCGGCGACCGAGCGGGCAGCTCGGCGGTGGCGCGCGAACGTCGACTCCTCACGCATCGTGATGGTCCAGCCGCTCAAGTACAACGACGCACCGTTGATCGGCCAGCACTTCCGTGACGGCCAGACGGTGATCATGGACGTTTCCGGCATGGCGTTGCCTGAGGCCACCAGAATGGTCGACTTCGCCGCCGGGCTGGCCTTCGGATGCGAGGGGCGGATCGAGCGCATCGCGGAGCGGGTGTTCCTGCTTGCCCCGGCGCATGTGGAGATCGAGACGACATAGTCGGCCGAGGGAGTGCAGTCCGGTTGCCGGGGCGAAGGGCGACCGGACGGGCTGGTGACGGGGTGCTGGGGGCGCCTCGGGGCCGACGACCGGCTTTCAGAACCCGGGTCTGAGGTGATCAGGCCCGGGTTCTTGCTGTTGGGGCCGCATCCGCCGCATCGGTGCCTGGCCGAGGAACGCGGTCAGGTGGGCAGCCCGCCGCCCGTTCGGCCTGATGGGGCCGGACGGCTGGGGGTGGGCCGGGCGGCTGGGGTCCAAGGCGGGTCAGGCGGTGGGGGTGGGGCGGCGGGTCAGGCGGCGCGGGGGCCGCGGCGGATGAGGCGGAAGAGTTCGCTGGCGTCCTCGGCGGCCTGCTTGGCGCGGGCGTCGGACTCGCGGGCGTAGGCGTGCAGCGCCCACACCGCGCCCTCGGCCAGCTCCCGCAGCTCGCTGACCTGGCCGGCGACGTACTGGGCGTCGGCGTCGACCAGTTTGCGGCGCTGCCAGAGCTGCCAGCCGGCCAGGCCGATCTTGGCGACGCCGGCCGCGGCCAGCAGGGGGGTGATCAGGACGGCGCCGGCGAGGCAGGCCACTCCGGCCACGATCAGCAGGATCGCCGCCCACGGACGGGCGCGCGGTATGACACCCTCCGTGACGATGGACTGCTCGGCCACGGCCAGCGAGGCCCGGTCAGGGCCCTCGGGGCGCAGGTGGATGCGGTGCCCGAGGATCGGCACCGTGAGCGTCTCGGGCGGCTCCAGGCTGCTGTCGGTCTCCAGCTCCTCGGCCACCATCCGCAGGATCGGGGCCGCCACGTGCAGCGCGATCGCCGCCAGCTGCGGGTCGGCGCCGGGGCGGAGGTCGTCCAGCAGGTAGGACACCAGCGAAGCCATCGGCCCCTCGGGACCGCCGGAGCCGATGAGCGAGCGGAGCACGGCCAGCGGCTCGTTCTCGGCCAGGTGCGTGGCGGGGGTGTCGAGCGGGACGCGGGCGTCGGGGCCGGTCTTGCGGGCCGAGGTGATCTCGGCGCATCGGCCCCGCAGCCGGGCCAGCCGGTCGGCGGCCATGGCGGGGCGGGCCAGCTCGGGGATCTCGGCCATCTCGGGGAAGTCGGCCAGCGAGGGCGGCACGACGACCGCGGGCTCGCCGGGGATGAGCGCCTGGATCCACTGCTCGGCGTCGGCGTGCTCCTGGACGGCGAGGGCGTCGAGCTTGCGCAGGACGAAGATCTTGCCGGCGGGGCCGTACGCGCCGCGCGCGGCGGCCAGCCAGAGCGAGCGCTGACCGTGGGTGACCGGCCGGTCGAGTGACAGCTCGCCGAAGGCGGTGCCCAGCCAGGAGGCGTGGATGCGGCTGCCCTGCCCGGACACGGCGAGCGCCAGGCACAGGAACAGCGCGGTGCGTTGCTGGTCGCGGCTCGCGGCCCGGCTCAGCGGCTCCAGCGGGTCGTCACCGGACAGCAGGGCGACCAGGGCCTCGACGGCCGGGGGCAGCCAGTAGCCGGGGACGTCGCGGAAGCCGACCGGGGCGGCGGGCGGCGCCGCGCCGTCGGCGGCGAGGTGCGCCAGCAGTGCCTCCGCGTAGCGATGCACCTCCGTCGCTGCTTGGGGGCTCGCAGTAAGGTCCGTGCTCAAGGCAGAGAACTCCCCCATTTCGGCCTCAGTTCATGACCGCGTAAAGCCTAGCCGTATGGGCGCGCCAACCCGGTGGAGGCGCGCCCACGACGGAACGGGCGGCTTCGAGCCAACTGTGTGTTACATGCGCTCGGGGACAGGGACGCCCAGAAGGTCGAGCCCGGTCTCCAGCGTGCGGAGGGTCAGCGCGCACAGGGCGAGCCGGGAGGCCCGCACCTCGGGTGCGACGTCGGTGCGGAGGACCGGGCACTGCTCGTAGAAGGTGCTGAACAGGCTCGCGGTCTCGAACAGGAAGGCGCACAGCCGGTGCGGCTCGGACTGGGCGGCGACCTGCGACACCAGCTCGCCGAACCCCAGCAGGTGCAGGCTCAGCGCGCGCTCGGCGGGCTCGCCGGGCGTGATGGCGCCCTGCGCCTCGGCCGGCTCCATGTCCGCCTTGCGGAAGATGGAGCGGATGCGGGCCGTGGCGTACTGCATGTAGGGGCCGGTGTTGCCGGTGAAGCCGAGCATGCGGTCGAAGTCGAAGACGTATTCGCTGTCGTGGCTGACCGACAGGTCGGCGTATTTGACCGCGCCCATGCCGACCGCCCGCGCGATCTCGGCCTGGGTGGCCGCGTCATAGCCGCGGTCGGCGATGGCCGCCGTGGCGCGTTCGATGGCCTCGTCGAGCAGGTCGGTCAGCTTGACCGACTCGCCGGAGCGGGTCTTGAAGCGGCGGCCGTCCTTGCCGAGCATCATGCCGATCTGGACGTGCTCGGCCGAGACCTCGTCGGGCAGCCAGCCGGCCTGCTGGGCCGCGGCGAACACCATGCGGAAGTGCAGCGCCTGGTCGGCGCCGACGACGTAAAGGATGCGGCCGGCCTTAAGGTCGTGGACGCGGTAGCGGATGGCCGCCATGTCGGTGGTGGCGTAGCCGTAGCCGCCGTCGCTCTTCCTGATGATGAGCGGCAGCGGCTTGTCGTCGGAGCCGGTGAAGCCCGGCGGGAAGACGCAGAGCGCGCCCTCGCTGAGCTCGGCGGTGCCGGACGCCTCCAGGTCGGCGCAGGTGCGCTCCAGCATCGGGTTGTACATGCTCTCGCCGGCGATGTCGGCGTCGGTGAGCGTGACCCCGAGCAGGCTGTAGACCTTGTTGAAGTAGCGGACGGTGGCGTCCATGAAGACGTGCCAGAGCCGCAGCGTGTCGGGGTCGCCGGACTGCAGCGTGGTCACCCGCACCCTGGCGCGCTGCTTGAACGCCTCGTCGCCGTCGAACTTGGCCCGCGCCGCCTGGTAGAACTCGGTGCCCTGGCCGGCTTCGAGCTGCTCGACCGCGGCCTCCTCGCCGATGTCGAGCAGGTGCTCGATGAGCATGCCGAACGGGGTGCCCCAGTCGCCCAGGTGGTTCTGCCTGATGACGGTGTTGCCGACGTGCTCGTGCAGGCGGGCCAGCGCGTCGCCGACGATGGTGGTGCGCAGGTGGCCGACGTGCATCTCCTTGGCCGCGTTGGGCGCGGAGTAGTCGATCACCACGGTCTGCGTGGGCGTGACCGTGCCGACGCCGAGCCGCGGGTCGTCGAGCATGCGCTGGGCCTCGGCGGCGATCCAGCCGTCGTCGAGGGTGATGTTGAGGAAGCCGGGGCCGCTGACCTCGACCGTGCCGGGGAAGTCGGACAGCTCCGCCCTGATCGCCTCGGCGACCTCCCGCGGGGCTCGTCGCAGCCGCTTGGCCAGGCTCATCGCGACGTTCGCCTGGAAGTCGGCGAACTGTGAGGGCCGGATCAGCGGGTCTGCGTCGGCGTGCTCGGCGCCGAACGCGTGCGCCAGCGCCTGCTGGACGCGCTCGGTGAGCACTATCTGCGGGTCGGTCATGTTCTAAGGGTACCGGCGAGCTTGACCGCGACGCTGATCAAAACGGCCGCTCCGAGGCCGACGCCGATGGCGGTCAGGTCGCCTGCGAGGCCGCCCGGTTCGAGGGCGAAGAAGGTCCGTACGAAGGGCAGCGACATCGCGATCGCGAACGCCACCCCCATGGCCCCGACCAGGAGCACCCGCCACCAGGTGAGCGGCCTGGCGATGAGGACGAGCACCCACCACGTGGCCATGAAGAGCGTGATCACCGCCGACGTCTGGTCCTCGATCAGCGTGGAGTCGCCCCTGTGGGCCAGCCAGAACGACACCAGCACCGCGACCGCGCACAGCACCCCGGACGGCACGGCGAAGCGCAGCACCCGGCGGACGAATCCGGAGCGGGCGCGTTCGAGGGTCGGCGCGAGTGCCAGGAAGAAGGCGGGGATGCCGATGGTGAGGGCGTTGACGAGGGTCGAGTGGCGGGGCGCGAACGGGAACATCACCCCGGCGACGCCCACGGCCAGCGACAGCGCGATGGCGTAGAAGGTCTTGGTGAGGAAGAGGTTGGAGACCCGCTCGATGTTGGCGAGCACCCGCCGGCCCTCGCCGACGACGTGGGGGAGGGTGGCGAACTTGTTGTCCAGCAGCACGACCTGCGCGACCGCCTTGGTGGCCGGGCTGCCCGCGCCCATGGCGATGCCGAGGTCGGCGTCCTTGAGCGCGAGCACGTCGTTGACGCCGTCGCCGGTCATGGCGACGGTGTGGCCGCGGGCCTGCAGGGCGGTGACGAACTTGCGTTTCTGCTGGGGGGAGACCCGGCCGAAGACGGCGTGCTCGTCCAGCAGCTCGCCCAGCTTCTGCGGGTCGTCGTCGGGGAGGGTGCGGGCGTCGATGAAGCGGTGGCCGTCGGGGATGCCGAGGCCGGTGGCGATGGCGGCGACCGCCTCGGGGTTGTCGCCGGAGATGACCTTGACCGTGACGCCCTGCTTGGCGAAGTAGCGCAGGGTCTCGTCGGCGTCGGGGCGTACGCGCTGTTTGAGGGTGACGAGGGCGACGGGCTCCAGCGCCGCGGCGGAGCCGTCGCCGGGGTCGGGCAGCCGGTCGGCGCGGCAGAGCGCGAGCACGCGCGCGCCGGTGGTGGCGAGCGCGGCGGCGCGGTCGTAGCCGTCGCCGCTCTGCAGCAGCACGTCGGGGGCGCCGAGCACCCAGGCGCCGCGCTCGCCGAAGTCGGTGCCGCTCCACTTGCGAGCCGAGGAGAACGGCACGCTCTCCCCGGGCTTCCAGCCGTCGGCGGGGGCGGCGTAGCGGTCGCGGATGGCCTGGGCGGTGGGGTTGGGGCGGGGGTCGGCGTGGCAGAGGGCGGCCAGGGCGTCGGTCACGGGCTGGTCGTGGCGGAGCGGCAGCACCTCGTCGAGCTCCATGCCGCCGGCGGTGAGGGTGCCGGTCTTGTCCAGGCAGAGCACGTCGACCCGGGCCAGGCCCTCGATCGCGGGCAGCTCCTGGACCAGGCAGCGGCGGCGGCCGAGGCGTACGACGCCGACGGCGAACGCGATCGAGGTCATCAGCACCAGGCCCTCGGGGATCATGGTGACGATGCCGGCGACCGCGCCGGTGATCGCGGTGCCGAAGTCGACGGAGTTGCTGACCTGGCTGTAGATCAGCAGGGCGCCGATGGGGATGACCAGCCAGGTGATGTACTTGATGAAGTTGGAGACGCCCTCGCGCAGCTCGGAGTGGGCGAGGTGGAACTTGCTGGCCTCCTCGGCGAGGCGCACGGCGTAGGCGTCGGTGCCGACCTTCGTGGCCACGAACGCCCCCGCGCCGGCCACGACGAAGCTGCCCGACAGCACCTGGTCGCCGGGCTTCTTGTGCACGGGGTCGGCCTCGCCGGTCAGCAGCGACTCGTCCACTTCCAGGCCGTCGGAGCGGATCACGTCGCCGTCCACGAGGAGGCGGTCGCCGGGGGCGAGCAGGATCAGGTCGCCGAGCACGATCTCCCGCGGGTGGATCTCGCGTTCGGCGCCGTCGCGGCGCACGCGTACGGGTGCCTCGTTGACGACCGCGAGCTTGTCGAGCGTGTGCTTGGCCCGCAGCTCCTGGATGATGCCGATGAGCGCGTTGGCCACGATGACCAGGCCGAACAGACCGTCCTGCCACTCGCCGAAGATCAGGATGAGCGCCCAGAGCACGCCGATGACGAGGTTGAACAGGGTGAGGACGTTCGCCCTGATGATGGCGCTGAACGATCTGCTGGACCGGCGTGGGACGTCGTTGGGCTTCGCCGCCGCGACTTGGGCAGCAGTGAGCCCGTCAAAGGTGAGCCCGACCACATAACCCCCTGTATCTGTGGATCGGTCTCACACCTTACGGGTTCACCAGAGTCTGTGGGAGCGGTGTGATGTCGCTATTCTGTCGCCGATTCGGGCGACGATCCCATTGGCGGACATATCCGCGGCGAGCTGGCAGGCCGCGCTGATCGCCGGCGCCCGCGAGGAACCGTGGGCTATGACCACGGTGCCGTTCAGTCCGAGCAGCACGGCTCCGCCGTACGCCTCCGCGTCGAGGCGGTTGCGCAGCTCGCGCAGGCGGTTGCGCTGCAGGGCGGCGCCGAGCTTGGCGAGCCTGCTCTCCTCGATGGTGGTGCGCAGCTCGGCGAAGGCGTAGCGGACCGCGCCCTCCATGGTCTTGAGCGCGACGTTGCCGGTGAAGCCGTCGGTGGTGATCACGTCCACCTTGCCGGTGAGCAGGTCGTGGCCCTCGATGTTGCCGGCGAACTGCAGGCCGGGGGAGCTCTGCAGCAGCTCGTTGGCCCGTTTGACCAGCTTGTTGCCCTTCTCGGGCTCGCTGCCGATGGTGAGCAGACCGATCTTGGGCTCGGTGGCGCCGTGGGCGAGCTCGGCGTAGGCGGCGCCCAGATGGGCGAACTGCACCAGCATCTCCGGCTTGGCGTCGGCGTTGGCGCCGGCGTCCACCAGCAGGGTCGGGCGGGGGAGCGTGGGGAGGCGGACCGCGATGGCCGGGCGCAGCACGTGCTGCTGCGCCTTGAGCCGCAGCCGGCCGGTGGCGACGACGCCCGCCGTGGAGCCGGCCGACACCACGGCGCAGGCGTCGCCGCGGCGGACGAGGTGGCAGGCCACCGCGATGCTGGAGCGGGGGCGGCGCAGGCTGGCGAGCGCGCCCTCGTTCATGGCGAGGGCCTCCTCGGCGCGGACGATCGGCACCTCTTTGGTCGCGTCGTGGTCGGCGAGCGCCTCGAAGAGCACGCGGGGGGAGCCGACGAGCACGACGGCCAGGCCGCGCTCACGGACGGCGTGCACGGCGCCGGCCACGATCTCGTGCGGTGCGTGGTCGCCGCCCATGGCGTCCAGCGCGACGGGCCTGCTGTCGGACAATCGTCACCTCGTACGGCATCTCGCCCGCCGTCACGGCTTGGCCGGCGCGCGGGCTCGGTATGTCCGCATCGAGGGCGAGGCTGCTGCCAGGTTAACCGGCGGGTAAGGGTTGTCGTTCCCCGCGCCGCCGGTCGCAGTCCTTCAGCCGAGGTTCCAGTCGGTCTTCGCCCGGGACACGATGACCTTGGAGAACGCCGACTTCCCGGTCACCCGGATGAGCGGCCCGTCCGCCTGGGAGCCGCCGGTCACCAGCCGCTTGCCGAAGACGGAGCCGCCCTCGTCGACGACGTGGGCGTTCTCGGGGACGCGCACGATCATCTTGCTGAACCAGGCGTCGGCCTCCAAGGTGATCTCCCGGCCGGGGAGCACGGCGTCGGACAGGTCGATGATGAGGGCGCCGAAGCGGGCGGTGAGCTTGGTGTGGCGGGAGGCCACCCAGCGCCCCCGCCGGATGATCTTGCTGAACGTGGAGTGGATGACCTGCCGTTCGACGGCGGCGGGGGCTCCGGAGGCGGTCACCTCGGGAAGGTCCCTGGTCAGGGGGACGAGCTCGCCCTTCGTGGACGCCGAGTAGGCGAGGTCCAGACGGTCGGCGTGCTCGACGCTGGTGAGTCGTCCTGTGGCGAGCGCCTCGCCCAGGACCGCGGCCACCTGGTCGCGGTCGGCGTCCGAGGCGCGTATCGCGGATTCATCGGTCACGACATCGGAGTCTATGACTAATCGCGATATGTCGTGAGTGTTGGTGAAACTGAAGGAAAACTTGGAGCCTGGCGGAACCGTGGGCGTGAGCATGCACGTCTCGGTATTAAGGTCCTTAGACGCGCGAAGAGGTCCTTCGGTTTACGTCCGATCGAACAAAAAAGATGGGAACGGCCTAGTGATCTTGCAACAAACCGGCACGCGGCGCTTCAAGGCGTACACGTCCAAGCATCTCGACGAGCTCCTGCAGCGTGCGGGGCTCGACGACGAGGAACGGCTGAAGGTCCGCGCCGTCGCGACGGTCCTGCCGTTCCGGACGAACGCCTATGTCGTCGACGAACTCATCGATTGGTCGGCCGCGCCCGACGACCCCATATACCGGCTGGTCTTCCCGCAGGCGGACATGCTTCCCGCCGCGGACGTCGCCCGACTGGCCGATCTGATCAAGGCGGAGGCGCCGAACGCGGAGCTCCAGGCCGAGGCCAACCGCGTGCGCGCGCAGCTCAACCCGCATCCCGCGGGCCAGAAGGAGCTGAACGTCCCGAGGATCGGCGACGAGCCGGTGCCGGGCATGCAGCACAAATATCCCGAGACCGTGCTGATCTTCCCCAAACAGGGGCAGACCTGCCACGCGTACTGCACGTACTGCTTCCGGTGGGCGCAGTTCGTCGGCGACGCGGACCTGAAGTTCGCCTCCGACGACGTCGACCGGATGGTGGGATACATCCGCCGGCACCCCGAGGTCACCAGCGTCCTCATCACCGGGGGCGACGCGATGATCATGGGAGAGCCGGTGCTCCGGCGCTACCTCGAACCGCTGCTGGAGCTGGAGCAGCTCGAATCCATCAGGATCGGCACCAAGTCGCTCGCCTACTGGCCGCAGCGCTTCACCGGCGATCCCGACGCCGACGACACGCTCCGCCTGTTCGAGCGGACGGTGGCGGCCGGCAAGAACCTCGCGTTCATGGCCCACTTCACGCATCCGCGCGAGCTGGAGCCGCCGCAGGTGCAGGCGGCGGTCGAGCGCATCATCGGCACCGGGGCCACGATCAGGACGCAGGCGCCGCTCATCCGCTCCATCAACGACGACCCGGCCGTCTGGACGTCAATGTGGCGGCGGCAGCTGCGCATGGGGATGGTCCCCTATTACCTGTTCGTCGAGCGCGACACCGGGCCGCAGGACTACTTCGCGGTGCCGCTGGCCCGCGCGTACGAGGTCTTCCGTGACGCGTACGCGTCCGTCTCCGGCCTGTGCCGCACGGTGCGCGGCCCGTCGATGTCGGCCACCCCGGGCAAGGTGTGCGTGGACGGCGTCATGGAGGTCGCGGGGCAGCAGGTCTTCGTGCTCCACTTCATCCAGGCACGCGACCCCTCGCTCGTGGGGCGGCCCTTCTTCGCGCGTTACGACCCGGAGGCGGTCTGGCTGACGGACCTGCGGCCGGCCTTCGACGAACGTTTCCCGTTCGAACCGGAAGGGGCTCTGCTGCCCTCCTGAGCGGGGGGCGGCGCCCTTGGAAATCCCCGTCATCCGGCCCGCGGCAATTCATTTCGCGTCTCTATTGTTCGTGGGCCGGAAGACGCCATACCACTTGACAGCCGCGTTCACAACCGCCTCTGCAATATCGGAAACAAGACCCTCCTATTTCCCGGTTTGTCTTCCCGCTCAACGCTCTCCCCTTACTCGGTAACCGGCCTGCAAACCCCTGTCACGTGGGCATTCACGCGCCTGGCCCAGTGGTACAACTGCTGGCGTAGCTCAGCCGTGACGCACACGCTCAGTGTGGTGCCCATAGCGTGCACGACGCGGCATACGGGGGTTATCGATTCGCATTTCCACCGCATTCGAGAGCGATCGATCACGAGCCGGGAAGGCAATCATGAATCGAGTAGTCAAGGCGGCGGTAGCCGCTACAGCATTCGGCCTGGCCGCGGCGTTGGCCGCGCCCGCCCAGGCCGAAGCCCTATACGAAACCGCCGGGAACGCGCTCGCCGACGGCCCGGGCGGGGGCCCCGGCGTCGCCGGCGGCAGCCCTGCGGGAGGTCTCCTGAGCGGGCTGACGGGCGGCGGGCTGGCGGGCGCCGCGACCGGCGGGGGGCTCCTGGGCGGCCTGCTCGGGAGCAAGGCCAAGTCGGCCGGCGGCCAGGTCCGCCGCGAGCCGAGCGAGGCCGAGAAGGACGCCATCGCCGCGAGCGGGCGGCGGGGGCCGGTCGGCCGGTCCCAGACGCCGAACTCCGCCGAGGACGCCACGAGGAGGGGCCGGCCGATTCCCGAGCTGTCGCCGATCCGCAGCGGGATCCCGCTCGGCGGCGGCGGCATGACCGAGTCGCTGCCCGTGGTGTCGGGCGCGCGCCGCGCGGCCGCCCCGGCGGCCGGAACCGCCCGACGGATCCAGCCCCAGGCCGCGGCGCTGAACGCGGACGGCGCCGATTACGGGCCGTTCCACCTCGTCACCGGCCTCGCCAAGGACGCCGTGGGCGCGGCGGGCAAGGTGCAGGCCGGCGACATGCTGGACGGCGCCGCCCTGCCCGGCCTGCCCGGACCGTCCGGGCTGACGGGCGGCGGCCTGCCGGTCGGCGGCGTGCACGGGGTCTCCGACCGGACGGTCAGCGAGCTCACCGGCGGCCCCGCGCCGCTGGACGCGCTCGCCGGGCCGGTGACCGGCCTGGCCTCGCTGCCGCTGAACGCGCTGTCGGGAAGCCCGCTGTCGGGAGGCCCTCTGGGCGCGCTGTCCCAGGGCCCTCTGGGCGCGCTGTCCGGCCCGCCGGCGGCCGGGCTGCTGGCCGCACCCGCGCGTGACTTCGGCTCCCTGCCGGGCGGCGCCTCGCCCGCCGGGCTCGCCCAGGCGGCGCTGCGGGCGCTGCCGTACAAGGGGGAGCAGGCCCCGGTCGTCGGCCGGGCCGCGCCGGTCGGGACGGCGGCGGTGGCCGAGGTCCTGCCCGCCGCCGTACGGCACGCGACCGTGGACGAGCTGGTGCCGCTCGCGGTCGACGCCGCGGACGCCGTCGAGGCGAACGGGGCCGGCGCCGTCCCCGGCTACGGCGACCTGATGGCCGCTCTCGGATGGACCACCGACGCGCTGACGGGCTCGGTGCGGGACACCTGGAATCGCGGCTAGGAAACGCGATGGAGGCGGTGCTGAGCGTGGCTCGCCGAGAGCCGGCGTGGTGGTTCGCGGGCGCCCTGGGTGCCGATGCCCGGGAACCGGTCGTGCCGGCGCAAGGCGGCTTCGTTTCTGCCCCACCCCCAGTGGTCCCCTGACGACGTGATTTCCCCTGGGCCGCAGCAAACGGGCCGGGACGTCGTCGCACTGACGCGGCAGGTCTCCGGGACGCCCTTCAAGGTGCCGGGCGCTCGAAGAGCTGGCGCGCGTGGGTTACGAGCCTCCCGCGGCGAGCGGGCGGTCTCAATGGCGGGCTCGGGCGGACGCGCCCAGGCCCGGGCTCGGGCAACGCCGTTCTCATGCAGGGCAGCGGCGCCCCCGAGCCCCGCCGCCGGCCCGATCAGGGTCGGCGGCATTCTCATGTCCGGCTCACGTCGGGGTCTGCCGCTCGCCGCGGCGGGGTATGTCGGTCGGTCAGGGCAGTCGGACGCCCGTGCGACGGGCGATCTGGGCCTGCAGCCTCGCCATCTGCCAGTGCAGCTCAAGGAGCTGCTCGGCGAGCTGCATCCGCGGGATCTCGGTCACGTCTTCGGTGGCCAGGTGGTCGATCGCGGCCGAAAGCTCTCCCATCGCGCGCTCCCACTCCATCACCGGTCCTTGTCCATCACCGGTCCTCGGATCGAATTGACGTTCGAATCCTATCGGAACCCAGGGCCCGGTGTCAGTCTTTCGTCCCTCCCGTCGCGGGCGTTTCGCGCACAGGAAAGCGCCGCGCCCTTCGCGGGGGCACGGCGCTCGGACCTGCGGTCTCAGTCCTTGTCGGGCTCAGCCCTTGTTGTAGGCGGCGATGACTTCCTTCGGGTCGCCGTCCATGCGGATCTTGCCCTTGTGCAGCCAGATCACGCGGTTGCAGGTCTCCTCGATGACGCGCAGGTCGTGGGCGACGAGGAAGACGGTGCCGGCCGACTCGCGGATCTGGCGGATGCGCTCCTCGCTCTTCTTGCGGAACTCGCGGTCGCCGGTGGCGAGGGCCTCGTCGATGAGCAGGACGTCGTGGGTCTTGGCCGAGGAGATCGCGAAGCGCAGGCGGGCGCCCATGCCGGACGAGTAGGTCGACATCGGCAGCTGGACGAACTCGTCGATGCCGGAGAAGTCGACGATCTCCTGGTATTTCTCCCGGACCTCGGCCGGCGTCATGCCCATCGCGTAGCAGCCGAGCACGATGTTGCGCTCGCCGGTGAGCTCGCGCATCAGGGCGGCGTTGACGCCCAGCAGCGAGGGCTGGCCGTCGGTGTAGACGGCGCCCTCGTGCGGGGGCAGCAGGCCCGCGATGGCACGCAGCAGCGTGGACTTGCCCGAGCCGTTGCGGCCCACGATGCCGATGGCGTCGCCGTGGTAGGCCACGAACGTCACGCCCTTGACCGCGTGGACCTCTTTCATCTGCGGGCGGCCCTGGCGCTTGAGAATGCGCGTGAGGGCGTTGACCGCGTTGCCCTTCTCGGCGTCGGAGGCCGCGCCGTAGACGCGGTAGACGATGTGGAGGTCGTCGACGATGACGGTCGGCGTGCCCGTGGGGACGTCGAGTGGCGCCTTGCCCGCGGACTTGGCGGCGGCGGGGCGCGCCTTGGCGTCCTTGGGGACGGCGGGCTTGTCGCCCTTCACCTGCTGCAGCTCCTTGGTCTCAGCCACGCCCGTACCTCTCCTCGGCCCGCCAGAAGTACCAGAAGCCGAATCCGAGCGCGAACACCGCCCAGAATACGCAAGACATCCACACCATTGTCGGGGGGTGGTGCCCGAGCTCGGGGTTGTGGCTCTTGATCAGGATCTCCCGCATCCACTCGATGTAGGAGGCCGCGGGGTTGAGGTACATCACGTCGGCCACCCACTGGGGGAGGCCGGCCGAGCCCACGACCTTGGCCTGGATCGAGAAGAAGACGCCCGAGGCGTAGAGCCAGGTGCGCGTGATGAACGGCAGCAACTGGTTGAGATCGCGCATCGAGGCGCCGAGGCGGGCCACGACGAGCCCGGCCCCGATGTTGAACATCGTCTGCAGGAGGAGCACCACCGGGATCATGAGCCAGAACCAGGTGGGGAACTCTCCGGTGGCGACCACGAGCACCAGGAGCACGCTCATCGAGATGGCGAGCTGCTGCAGCTCCTGGATCGTGTAGGCCAGCGGCAGCGAGGCGCGCGGGAAGTGCAGGGCCCGGATCATCGACAGGTTGCCGGTGATCGACTTGGCGCCCGCGGTGACCGTGCGCTGGGTGTAGGTGAAGATGAACATCCCGGTCAGCAGGAAGGCCGGGTAGTTCTCGATGTTCTTGCTGCCGCCCAGGATGAGGCCGAACATCAGGAAGTAGATGGCGGCGTTGAGCAGGGGGGTCAGCACCTGCCACAGCTGGCCCAGCGTCGAGTTGGAGTACTTCGAGACGTTGCGGGAGGTCGCGTACGTCAGGATGAAGTGTCGCCGCTCCCACAGCTGGCGCACGTAGACAGGGAACCTCGGCCGTGCGATGGCACGGCGAAGCCCGTATCTCTTGGCGAGCTTGGCCAGCGGCTCCCCGCTCCGGCCGCCCGCCTGGGCGTCCGCTACAGCGGATTCCGGCTGGCTCATGGCAAGGACTCTATTGGATCCGGGTCGGTGGGGTGCCTGTCACGCTGGACCGTGACCGGCAGACTGTTGGACGGTGTCTCGGGGCGCCGGGGTTCCAAGCCACCGCCAAGACCTGTTCAACCGTAGCCCAGGAGGGGCGGGCGATGGTGGCGGAGGCACGAGCAGTCTTGGCCAGGGGGTAATTTTCATCGTCTGTTCAGGTCCAGGTCCAACCGGTACTGGGCTCTTTGTACGATTTACCACAGATCGCACCGATTGTCTGTGACGGTTGATAGGCGGACGTGTGACCGAACTGCAACGCGCCAGAGACTCGCTGGTGGCAAGTAGTAAGGGATAGTCGCGATCGACTGGCAGGGCGTACGGCTGGCTTGACCTGGTCGGCCAAACCCGGGGGGGATACCAGGACTCCCCCGTCAGGCTGCTCACGAACACGCAGCTCAGCGCTGTACGCCCACTGTAGAGGGAGGATTTTTCTTTACCATGCGTGTTACTAAGGGCGCACAGATCGTCGCCGGTACCGCGCTGCTCGCCCTCGCGGTTGCCGCGTGTGGTGGCGGTGCCTCGGAGAGTGGCACTGCCGCGAGCGGCGGCGCCGAAACGCCGGTCCGCATGGAGCTCGGTGAGCCCCAGGAGCTCCTGGTGCCGTCGAACACCACGGAGTCCGAGGGCTCGGAGGTCCTCGCGGCCGTGTTCGAGCCTCTCGTCACCTACGACGAGAACAAGAACGCCGTCGAGGCCGCGGCCGAGTCGATCACCAGTGATGACCAGAAGGTCTGGACGATCAAGCTCAAGTCCGGCTACACGTGGCACAACGGCGAGCCTCTCGTCGCGCAGAACTACGTGGACGCCTGGAACTACGCCGCCAACCAGGAGAACGCCCAGAGCGCCGGCTACTTCTTCGGCCGCGTCGAGGGCTTCGCCGACCTCAACCCGGGTGAGGGCAAGTCGGTCACCGCCAAGGGCATGAAGGGCCTGGAGGTCGTGGACGACACGACGTTCAAGGTCACCCTGGCCGCGCCGTTCTCGCAGTTCAAGACGATGCTCGGCTACACCGCGTTCTACCCGCTGCCCAAGGCCGCCTTCGGCCCCGACGGCAAGATCACGCAGCAGTTCGGCGAGCAGCCCATCGGTCAGGGCCTGTTCAAGCTGGACAAGCCCTACAAGAAGGGCACCGACCAGAGCATCGACATGACCGTGTACGACAAGTACCCGGGCAAGAAGCCGAGCAACTGGACCAAGCTGCAGTTCAAGCTCTACACCGACTCGGATGTCGCCTTCAACGACCTGATGGCCGACAACCTGGACATCCACGACTCGCTCGGCCCGGCGGCGATCGCCCAGGCCAAGTCCTCCCTCGGTGAGCGTTACCAGGACCAGCCGGACGCCGGCGTCGGCTACATCGGCGTGCCGCTGAAGTACAACGACGAGCTGAACAAGGTCGACGTCCGCAAGGCCATCTCGATGGCCATCGACCGCAAGACCATCGCCGAGACGGTCTTCTCCGGCACCCGCTCCCCGGCCGACGACTTCATCAACCCGGCCATCGCGGGCTACCGCCAGGGCGCGTGCAAGGCCTGCACGTACAACCCGGCCGAGGCCAAGAAGCTGTACGAGTCCGCCGGCGGTCCCAAGACCCTGGAGATCGGCTACAACGCCGACGGTCCGCACAAGGAGTGGATCGAGGCCGTCGCCAACAACCTCCGCGCCAACCTGGGCATCGACGCCGTCGCCAAGCCCTTCGAGAAGTTCGCCAGCATCCTCGACGAGCTGGACGCCAAGAAGTACAAGGGCCTGTTCCGCATGGGCTGGGCCATCGACTACCCGTCGGCCGAGAACTACCTGTCGCCGATCTTCAGCACCGGCGCCATCGCGACCGGCTCGAACTACGGCGGCTACTCGAACAAGAAGTTCGACGACCTGATCGCCCAGGGCGACCAGGCTCCCTCGGTGGAGGAGGGCCTGAAGTTCTACCAGCAGGCCGACGACATCCTCAACGAGGAACTGCCGTACATCCCGGTGTACTTCTACCGGAACAACTCCGGCTACTCCAAGATGGTCAAGAACGTCCACATCAACCTGCTCAACCAGGTCGAGTGGGCTGACGTCGAGAAGGTCTGACGTTGTTCCCGGGGTGGGCGCGGACGCCGCGCCCACCCCACAGGGGTAAGCGAGGAGGCGGCTCCCCGGCCGAAAACCCATAAGGTCAGGGGGGTGGCCTTCTTCGCGTGTACGGGAGGCTTATATGGGCCGTTACATCATCAGGCGTCTGCTCCAGTCGATCCCCGTGTTGTTGGGTGCCACCCTGCTCATCTTCGCCATCGTCTTCGCGCTGCCCGGCGATCCCATCGCGGCGCTGGCGGGCGAGAAACGGGCGGATCCCAACATCGTCGCGATCCTGCGCGAGCAGTACCACCTCAATGATCCGCTGTTGCTCCAGTATTGGTACTACATCAGCGGTGTGATTTTCCGCGCGGACTTCGGCGTCACCTTCGCCGACGTGCCCGTTTCGCAGATCATGGCGGGCAAGTTCCAGGTGACGCTCAATCTGGCGATCACCGCGCTCGTGATCGAGGCCCTCATCGGCGTAGGTCTGGGCCTTTGGGCGGCTCTCAAGCGCGGCAAGGCCATCGACACCATGATCCTCGCCTCGACGCTGCTGCTGATCTCGGTGCCGACGCTCGTGTCCGGCTTCGTGCTGCAGTTCCTGCTCGGCGTACGGCTCAAGCTGTGGACGGGGCTCGACATCTTCCCCATCGCGGGCATCACCGAGGGCTTCCGCAGCTATCTGCTGCCCGGCTTCGTGCTCGCGGGCGTGTCGATCGCGTATCTGACCCGGTTGACCAGGACCAGCCTGGCCGAGACGCTGCGCGCCGACTACATCAGGACGGCCACCGCCAAGGGCCTGCCCCGGCGGCGGGTCGTCGGCAGGCACGGCCTGCGCAACGCGTTGATCCCGCTCGTCACGTTCCTGGGCGCCGACCTCGGCAACCTCATGGGCGGAGCGGTCATCACCGAGAGAATCTTCAACCTGCCGGGCATCGGCAACCAGCTCTTCATGTCGGTGTACCTCAGGGAACAGCCAGTCGTGGTCGGCATCGTGACCATCCTGGTCCTGATCTACATCTTGGCCAACCTGGCCGTGGACGTGATGTACGCAGTGCTCGACCCGAGGATCCGCTATGAGTGACATTCGACCGGGCGGCCCCGTCATCGCGCCCGAGGAGACCCCCGCACCGAGACCCCACAAGAAGGAGAAGGCGGCCAAGCCGGCCAGCCTGTGGTCCGACGCCTGGCACGACCTGCGCCGGCGGCCGATCTTCATCATCTCGCTCTGCATCATCGCGGTGCTGGCGCTGATGGCCCTCTGGCCGTCGCTGTTCAGCTCGGTGGACCCGTTCAACGCCCGCACCTGCGAGCTCGCCACCGCCCGTCAGGGGCCCAGCGCGGGCCATCCGTTCGGCCGCGACAACCTGGGCTGCGACCTGTACGCCCGCACCATCTACGGCGCGGCGAACTCGCTGATCATCGGCATCAGCACGACCATCTTCGCCGCGCTGATCGGCGGGCTCATGGGCCTGATCGCCGGGTTCTTCGGCGGCGGCGTGGACAGCGTGGCCTCCCGGGTCACCGAGATCTTCTTCGCCATCCCCAGCATCCTGGGCGCGCTGCTCATCGGCTCGACCTTCCGCGACAGCGGGTGGGGCATCTGGCTGGTGGTGGCCGCGCTCACCATCCTGGGCTGGCCGATGACGTTCCGGATCATGCGGGCGGCGGTCATCACGGCCAAGTCGCAGGACTTCGTGGTCGCGGCGAGGGCGCTGGGCGCCGGGCCGATCCGGATCATGTTCCGGCATCTGCTGCCCAACGCGCTCGCTCCCGTGATCGTCGTGGCGACGATCAACCTGGGCGGGTTCATCGCGGCCGAGGCCGCGCTGTCCTACCTGGGCGTGGGCGTGCAGCCGCCGGAGATCTCGTGGGGTCTGATGATCGCCGACGCGCAGCGCCGCTTCCTTGAGGCGCCGTTGCCGCTGATCTTCCCGGCGGTCTTCCTGAGCATCACGGTGCTCGCGTTCATCATGCTGGGCGACGCCGTACGCGACGCGCTCGACCCGAAGCTCAGGTAGAAGGGGGGACCGAACAGTGAGCAGGACGTCAGCGGACGTGTTGCCGGTCGAGGGAGGACTCGGCAACGAACCGCTGCTCGCCGTCGACAACCTGCACGTGGAGTTCCACACCCGGGCGGGGATCGTACGCGCCGTGAACGGCGTGAGCTACACGGTCAACCCGGGTGAGACACTGGCGGTGCTGGGCGAGTCGGGCTCGGGCAAGTCGGTGACCGCGCAGGCGATCATGGGCATTCTGGACATGCCGCCCGCGCGCATCCCCAAGGGAGAGATCCGCTTCAAGGGCACCGACGTGCTCAAGCTGTCGGAGGAGGCCCGCACCCAGGTGCGCGGCCAGCGCATCGCCATGATCTTCCAGGATGCGCTCTCCGCGCTCAACCCGGTCTTCACCGTGGGCTGGCAGATCAGCGAGATGTTCCGGGTGCACCGGGGCATGTCCAAGGGCGACGCCATGAAGAAGGCGGTCGAGCTGATGGACCGGGTCCGCATCCCGGCCGCCAGGCAGCGCGTCAACGACTACCCGCACCAGTTCTCGGGCGGCATGCGGCAGCGCATCATGATCGCGATGTCGATCGCGCTCGACCCCGAGGTGCTCATCGCCGACGAGCCGACCACGGCGCTCGACGTGACCGTCCAGGCGCAGATCATGGAGCTGCTGGCCGAGCTGCAGCGCGAGAGCCAGATGGGCCTCATCCTGATCACCCACGACCTCGGCGTCGTGGCGGACGTGGCCGACAAGATCGCCGTCATGTACGCGGGGCGCATCGTCGAGAACGCCCTCGTGCACGACATCTACCGGGCGCCCGCCCACCCGTACACCAAGGGTCTGCTGGAGTCGATCCCCCGGGTCGACCAGAAGGGCCAGGACCTGTACGCGATCAAGGGCCTGCCGCCCAACCTGCTCGAACTGCCCAGCGGGTGCTCGTTCAACCCGCGCTGCCCCTACCGGCAGGGCAACTGCGAGACCGACGTCCCCCCACTGCATCAGATCAGCGGCACGCGCGGCAGCGCCTGCCACTACTGGAGGGAGGTCCTCGATGGCGATCGGTGAGAAGATCCTCGAGGTGCGTGACCTGGTCAAGCACTTCCCGCTGACCCAGGGCATCCTCTTCAAGCGGCAGATCGGCGCGATCAAGGCCGTGGACGGCGTGTCGTTCGACCTGCACAAGGGCGAGACGCTGGGCATCGTGGGCGAGTCGGGCTGCGGCAAGTCCACGCTGGCCAAGGTGCTGATGGCGCTGGAGCGGCCCACGTCGGGGTCGGTCATGATCAACGGCCGCGACATCGGCAAGGCCAAGGGCGCCGAGCTCAAGCGCATGCGGCGCAACATCCAAATGGTCATGCAGGACCCGTACACCTCGCTGAACCCCCGGATGACCGTCGGCGACATCATCGGCGAGCCGTACGAGATCCACACCGAGGTCGCGCCCAAGGGCGACCGGCGCAAGAAGGTGCAGGAGCTGCTGGAGGTGGTCGGGCTCAACCCCGACCACATCAACCGCTACCCGCACCAGTTCTCCGGCGGCCAGCGGCAGCGCATCGGCATCGCCCGCGGGCTGGCGCTCCAGCCGGAGATCATCGTGTGCGACGAGCCGGTGTCCGCGCTCGACGTGTCGATCCAGGCGCAGGTCATCAACCTGCTGGAGCGGCTGCAGAACGAGTTCGGGCTGGCCTACATCTTCATCGCGCACGACCTGTCGGTGGTCCGCCACATCTCCGACCGGGTCGGGGTGATGTACCTCGGCAAGTACGTGGAGCTCGGCAAGGACACCGAGATCTACGACCGGCCGGCGCACCCGTACACGCAGGCGCTGCTGTCGGCGGTGCCGGTGCCCGACCCCGAGGGGCGGGAGCAGCGGGAGCGCATCATCCTCCAGGGTGACCCGCCGTCGCCGGCCAACCCGCCGTCGGGCTGCCGGTTCCGTACGCGGTGCTGGAAGGCGCAGGAGATCTGCGCCGAGGAGGAGCCGCTCCTCCAGATCCGGCCGGGCACGGCGCACGAGAGCGCCTGCCACTTCGCCGAGACGCACGACGTGGTCCACGTCAACTGACGCCGTCCGGCGTTCGGAGAAGGCCCTCCCCTCGCGGAGGGCCTTCTCGCGTCTCATCGCGTCACGACGATCGCGCTGCCGTGGCCGAACAGACCCTGGTTGGCCGCCAGCCCGGCCCTGGCCCCCTCGACCTGCCGGGGGCCGGCCCGGCCGCGCAGCTGGTCGGTCAGCTCGCAGAGCTGGGCGACGGCCTGGGCGGGGATCGCCTCGCCGAACGAGGCCAGGCCGCCCGACGGGTTGACCGGGATCCGGCCGCCGAGCGCGGTGGCCCCGTCGCGCAGCAGCTTCTCGGCCCCGCCCGGAGGGCACAGGCCGATGTCCTCGGTCCAGTCCAGCTCCAGGGCCGTGGACAGGTCGTACACCTCGGCCAGTGACAGGTCCTCGGGGCCGAGGCCGGCCTCCTCGTACGCGGCGTGCGCGATGGCCGCGCGGAAGGGCCGTTCGGGCGGGGGGACGGCGGCGCAGGAGTCGGTGGCGAAGTTCGGCAGCTCCAGGACCGTGTTGGGGAACGTGGGCGTGACGGTCGAGACGGCCGCCAGGCGCACCAGGCCGCGGGCGCCCGCGTGGCGGCGGGCGTACTCCTCCGAGGCCAGCACCACGGCCGCGCCGCCGTCCGAGGTGGCGCAGATGTCCATCAGCCGCAGCGGGTCGGCCACCATGGGCGAGGCCAGGACCTCCTCCGTGGTGACGGTCCTGCGGTAGCGGGCCATGGGGTTGAGCGCGCCGGCGCGGGCGTTCTTGACCTTGACAGCGGCGAAGTCGTACGGGGTCGAGCCGTGCAGGGCCATCCGGCGGCGGGCGTACAGGCCGAAATAGGCCGGATTGGTGGCGCCGAGCAGCCGGAACCGCAGCCAGTCGGGATCGTCGGGACGATCGCCGCCCACCGGGGCGAAGAAGCCTTTGGGGGTGGAGTCGGCGCCGACGACCAGGGCGAGGTCGCACAGCCCGGCGAGGATCCTGGTGCGGGCCAGGTCCACGGCCTGGGCGCCGGAGGCGCAGGCGGCGTAGCAGGAGGCGATCCTGGCGCCGGTCCAGCCGAGCGCCTGGGCGTAGGTGGCGCCGGCGACGAAGCCCGGGTAACCGTTCCTGATGGTGTCGGCGCCGACGAGGTACTGGACGTCGGTCCAGGCGACCCCGGCGTCGGCGAGGGCGGCGCGGGCGGCGGCCAGGCCGTACTCGGTGAAGGGGCGGCCCTGCTTGCCCCAGGGGTGCATGCCGGTGCCCAGGACCACGACGCCGTTCGCCTGGCCGCTCATGAGGCGCGCCGCCACATCCACACGAGCGGGCCGTCCGCCAGGGGGCCCGCCGTGAGCTCCAGCTCCATGCCGACCTCCAGCTCGTCCACGGTGAGGCCGGCGACCTGGCCGAGCACCACGATCCCGGCTCCGTCGAGCTCGACCGCCGCGAGGGTCACCGGCACGTACGGCTGCGCGGCCACGTAGGGCGGGGGCGGGGGGTAGGCGGCGTTCGTGTACGACCACACGCGCCCCCGCCGGGGCAGCCGGGCGACCTCCATGTCGGTCCCGTGGCAGCGGGGGTCGGGGCAGGACCCTCGGCGGGGCGGGAAGCAGAGGGTGCTGCAGGCCGTGCAGCGGGTGCCGAGCAGGACGACCCCGTCGGCGTCGACGGCGAACCAGCCCTCGATCGCGTACGTCATAGCAGGGAGTATCACACAAGCGCTTGCTAGGGTGAATCCCCGTCGCGCCGCCGCCTCGCCAGAACGCGTACGGACATGGCCGCCAGCAGCCCCAGCAGCCCCGCGATCACGGGGGCCCTGCTCGCGGGAACGGGCACGCCCGGCCCCGCCCCGAGGCGGGGGGTGGGCCGCGCGGGCGGGCCCACCGCCGCGCCCGGCCCGTTGGCCGCGCCGACTCCGCCGGTGGCGCCCAGCTCGTCGGCGGTGCCCGGCCTGTCGGTGGTGCCTGGTCCGTCTGCGGTGCCCAGTTCGTACGGCGCGCGCAGTTCGTCGGCCGCGCGGAGTGCCAGCAGGGCGTCGGCCACGCCGTGGCCGTAGGTGCGGTTGTGGCCGCCCGGCGGGCGTCTTCTGGTGCCCTGCTCGATGGCCTTGCGGACCTCCTGCGGCGACAGGCCGGGATGGGCGGAGCGGACGAGGGCCGCGATGCCCGCCACCATGGCGGCGGCCGAGCTGGTACCGTCGCCCACCGCGTACGAGCCCGCGCCGTCGGCCGTGACGATCTGCGTGCCGGGCGCGACGACCGACAGGTAGTCCTGCCGGTTGGAGAAGCCGGCCACCCGGAGCCCCCGGTCCACCGCGCCTACGGCGATCACGCCGGGGTAGGCGGCGGGGAAGTTCTTCCTGTTGGCGCTGTCACCGTCGTTGCCCGAGGAGGCCACCAGCACCGCGCCCCTGCCGAGCGCGTACCTGACGGCCTCCTCCTCGGCCGCCGAGCCCTCCCGCGTGCCGCTGCCGCCCCCCAGCGACATGCTGATCACGTCGGCGCCCTGGTCGGCCGCGTAGCGGATGCCGCGCGCCAGGGCGTCGCTCCCGCCCCGGGGCTGCCGCTCGCGCTGCGGGTCGCCGCTCTCCAGCGTGACCCGTACGGACAGGACGCGGGCCCCGGGCGCGACGCCGACGACCCCGGCGGCGCGGCCGGGGCCGTGCCCGCGGCCGGCGATCAGGCCGGCCATCGCGGTGCCGTGGTGGCCCCACGGCCCGTGGCCGCGCGCCGCGCCGGTGAGGTCGGGGCCCTCGACGACGGCGCCCGCGAGGTCGGGGTGGCGGGCGTCGACCCCGGTGTCGAGGACGGCGACCAGCACGCCCCGGCCCTCGCTGCGCCGCCACGCCTCGGGCAGGCGCAGCGCGCCGAGCTGCCACTGCCCGGCCCGCGCGACCGCCCCGATCCTGTCGCCGGCCCTGGCGCCGCCGGCGGCGGTCACGGAGGCCGGGACGGCGAGCACGCAGCAGATGGTCAGCGCCACGGCGAGGAGGCTCCTCATGGCGGCGGGGCCCGCCGCGGCGCGGTCGCGACCCGGGCGTGGCAGCGCGGAGGAGAGCTGGTGCACGGAGGACCTCGAGCGGGGAGAAGAGGGGGGAACGCTCGAACTGACCGGCATTCTGACACGCGGCCGCCACCGCAATCCGACGGTTCGGTAAACAGCCCGATACGCGGAGTAGTTCCGTTCTGTGGGCTTTTCTGCTACCTCGTAGGCGAAAGTCGGGACATACCCGCAGCGCGGGAGCTCAGCACATTACGATTGGCCACGGGCCGTGCGGGTGACGGGACCGTCACCCGTCCCCTCAGAGGAGGACACCATGGGAGCACCCCTCAGCGGTGACGATGCTGCCCACGAGCCGTCCCGACAACCACTGACCGAACGCGACATCGAGCTCCTCGCCTTCGAACGCCAATGGTGGCGCTACGCGGGCGCGAAGGAGCAGGCCATCAAGGAGACCTTCGGGTTCTCCGCCACGCGCTACTACCAGATGCTGGGCGAGTTGATCGACCGTCCGGAGGCGCTTGAGCATGACCCCATGCTGGTCAAGCGGCTTCGCAGGGTGCGCGCCGAGCGGCAGCGCGACCGCGCGGCCAGAAGGCTTGGCATGCGCCCCTGACCTGCTGGGTACGGCAGGCGCGTGGAGAACATCCCTGGAATTGAAGCAATCTTGAAGGACCCCGCCGGGGCCGTGATCGGGCTCGACTTCGACGGAACCCTGTCCCCGATCGTGCCCGATCCGGCGGCCGCCGTGATCCACCCCCAGGCGCCCGCGGTGCTCGCCGAGCTCGGCGCGCACGTGGGGGCCGTGGCCATCGTGACGGGCCGGCCGCCGGCCACCGCGCTGGAGCTGGGCCCGGGGCTGGCCGACGTTCCCGGGCTGGTCATCCTCGGCCACTACGGCTTCGAACGCTGGGAGAACGGCCGGATCTCCGCGCCGCCCCCGCCGGCCGGCGTGCCACGGGCGAAGGCCGACCTGCCGCTGCTGCTCGACTCGCTCGGCGTCCAGGGCGTGACCGTCGAGGACAAGGGCCGGGCCGTCGCGGTGCACACCCGCCGCGCCCCCGACCCCGAGGGCGCGCTGGCCGCGCTGCGCGAGCCGCTGGCCGGGCTCGCCGAGCGGCACGGGCTGGTGGTCGAGCCGGGCCGCATGGTGCTGGAGCTGCGGCCGCCGGGCATGGACAAGGGGCACGCGCTCGGCCTGTTCCTGGCCGAGCGGGACGCGCGCTCGGTGCTGTTCGCCGGCGACGACCTGGGCGACCTCGCCGCCTTCGACGCCGTACGGTCCTCCGGGCTGCCCGGGGTGACCGTGTGCAGCGGCTCGGCGGAGGTGACCGCGCTGGCCGAGCGGGCCGACATCGTGGTGGACGGCCCGGACGGCGTGCTGGCGTTGCTGGCGGAGCTGGCGTCGGCGTTCAGCCGTTGACGACTGGACTGCAAGTCCGGTTCTCTAGAGTCGGGCTCATGATCAAGCGTTACCTCGCCGTCGCCGCCACCGCCGCCGTCACCCTCACCGCCGGCGCCTTCCCCGCCCACGCCGCGCCCGCCCAGGAGCTGAGGCTGCGTGCCGGGCTCACCCTCTACATCCCGATCCAGTGGGTGGTCCACCGCTTCGGCCCGGACAACGTGCAGGTCGTGACCGGCAAGTGCGGGAAGGCCCGGGGTTGGCGGACGCCGGAGTGCGACTCCTTCTACATTCTCGGGCCGTCCTTCATCAAGTACGGCGCGGAGGGCTTCGGCCCCTACACCGGCAAGAACCCGTACTACACGGCGAGCGACGTGCAGCCGTGCCCGTTCAACGAGAAGTGGGGCGAGAGCATCGGCCCGAAGGGCTCGCGGGGGCTGCGCCAGGTCGGGCCCGGCCACAAGGCCACGTACAACGCCTGGAAGTCCACCTGCACGAGCTACAGCGGCACCGCGATCAAGGCCCGTTTCACCCAGCGCGAGTGGTATCTGCCGAAGAGCAAGATCCTGGTCGTCGACCAGTGGAACACCCCCGGCCTGGCCGACACGCTCAAGCACGCCGACTGGCGGTGAGCGCGCGATCGTGGCTCAGCCGAGGGCGTCGAGCTGGGCCGCGAGCCATTTCTGGGGCGGCAGGGCGGTGGCCGCGGCGCGCAGCTTGTCGCGCCGCGCCCGCCGCTCGTCCTCCGGCATGACCAGCGCCCTGTGCAGGGCGTCGGCCGTGCCGCTGATGTCGTAGGGGTTGACCATCAGCGCGTACGGGCCCAGCTCGGCGGCCGCGCCCGCCTCGCGCGAGAGCACCAGCGCGCAGCGCGGCGACAGCACCGGGCCCTCCTTGGCCACCAGGTTCATGCCGTCGCGGATGGGGTTGACCAGCAGCACGTCGGCCATCCGGTACGCGGCCAGCGACCGCGGATAGTCGTCGTGGACGTTGAGGATGAGCGGGTCCCAGTCCTCGGTGGCGAACTCGTTCTCGATCTCCTGGGCGCAGCGCTGCACCGAGGCGGTGTACTCGCGGTATTCCGGCAGGTCGTGCCGGCTCGGGTAGGCGAAGGCCAGGTGCACCACGCGGCCGTGCCACTCGGGATGGGCGGCCAGGAACTCGCCGTAGGCCACCAGGCCGCGCACGATGTTCTTCGACAGCTCGGTGCGGTCGATGCGGACGATGAGGCGGCGGTCGCCGACCTGCTCCCTGATCGCCGTGATGTGCGACTCGACGTCGGGCTCGCCGGCCCGCTCCCACAGCGCCGCGCCGTCCACCCCCAGGCTGTGGACGCCGATCCTGGTGGTGCGGCCCTCGTGGGTGACGCTGCGGGCCGCCCGGTCGACCTCCGCCCCGAGCACCGCCTCGCAGCAGTCCATGAACGCCGCCGCCCACCGCTCGGCCAGGAACCCGGCGTGGTCGGCGCCGAGTATGCCCTCCAGGACCTCGCCGGCCACCTCGTCGGGCAGCAGCGAGAAGTACTCGGGCGGCGCCCACGGGGTGTGGCTGAAGTGCGCGATGCGCAGGTCGGGCCGCTCGGCCCTGAGCATGGCGGGGGTGAGCGTGAGGTGGTAGTCCTGCACCATCACGCGGGCGCCGTGGCCGGCCTCCTCGGCGAGGGCGAGCGCGAAGGCGCCGTTGTAGTCGCGGTAGGACTCCCACTCGCGGGCGAAGCGGATGCCGAAGCTGGGCGCGTTGGGGATGTCGTAGAGCAGGTGGTTGACGAACCACAGGGTGGAGTTGGCCACGGCGTTGTAGGCGCGGTGGAACGTGGTCGCGGGGATGTCGAGCATGCGCAGCGGCCCGGTGTCGTAGCCGGCCTGGTCGAGCCGGCCGCCGGGGGACAGGCGCACGGCGCCGCGGTCGTCGTCGGACAGCGCCGCGCAGACCCACAGGACCCCGTCGTCCTTGGCGACCCCGGACAACCCGGAGACGAGACCGCCGCCGCCCCGTCTCATGATGAGAACACCGTCGTCGGAGACGGTGAAGGAGACCGGCCCTCTGTTGGAGGCCACGAGGACGCTGTTCATCGAAGCTCCTTCCGATCATAGGATCGCAGCTATGGCGCTTGATGAGCTAACCGAGGAACTCGCCCGATCCGCCGCCGCTGGAGATCATCGCGCGCTCGGCGAGTTGCTGGCCAGGATCGAGCCGGATGTGATGCGCCACTGCTCCCGGATTCTTCCGTACCACCAGGATGCCGAGGAGGCGTCGCAGGACACCCTGCTCGCGGTGGCGCGCAACATCGGCCGCTTCGAGGGGCGGGCCAGGTTCAGCACCTGGCTGCACATCGTGACGGCCAACTGCGCGCGCACCACCTACCGGTCGCTGAAGCGCAGGGCGGCCGAGCAGACCTCCGACGAGCTGCCGACGCAGAAGCCCGACGCGCGGCGGGTCAGCGTGATCGCCGGCTCGCGGCTCGACCTGCTCGACGCGATGGAGGCGCTGGAGGCCGACAAGCCCGATCTCGCGCAGGCGCTGGTCCTGCGCGACATCGTGCAGCTCGACTACAACGAGGTGGCCGAGCAGCTCGGCATCCCGCTGGGCACCGCGAAGTCGCGCATCCACCAGGCGCGCAAGTACGTCCAGGCGGCGCTGGGTGACGACTATCGGTGAGACGCCCCGTCTCAGTCTTTGAGACAGGTGGTCGTTCCCGCCGCTTCGGCGGGTAGAGTCGTGTGCAACAACTTCATACAGCTCATCCAGAGGGGTGGAGGGACCGGCCCTGCGAAGCCCCGGCAACCCTCCCGGCTTTCGACTCGCGACCTGGCGAGGCCGACCGGGACAAGGTGCCAATTCCGGTTCGCGGTCAAGGTGGCCGTGGGCGAAGATGAGGGAAGGCCTCGCTTCATGTCGCACGACTTTGGTCCTGCCGTCGCTCTGTCCTGCCGCGAGTGCGGCGCCCGTTACCCGCTCGGGCCGAGCTTCGCGTGCCTGGAGTGTTTCGGGCCGCTCGAAGCGGCCTACGAGTTCGGCCGGGTGACCCGCGAGGACATCGCCGCGGGCCCGGCCAACATCTGGCGCTACCGCTCGCTGCTCCCGGTCCCCGCCGACGTGGCGACCAAGCCCAACATGAACCCCGGCTGGACGAAGCTGGTCAGGGCGGGCAACCTCGGGCGGGCGCTCGGCATCAAGTCCCTGCACGTCAAGGACGACTCCGGCAATCCCACCCACTCCTTCAAGGACCGGGTGGTCGCCATCGCCGTCG
This sequence comes from Nonomuraea sp. AD125B, assembly GCF_041402765.1. Lineage (NCBI taxonomy): Bacteria > Bacillati > Actinomycetota > Actinomycetes > Streptosporangiales > Streptosporangiaceae > Nonomuraea > Nonomuraea sp. AD125B. Next base: position 29,410 of record NZ_JBGLOU010000007.1, read on the forward strand.
AGGCGGCGCGCAACTTCGGCTTCCACACGCTCTCCTGCTCCTCCACCGGCAACCTCGCGGGCGCGGTGACCGCCGCAGCGGCGCGGGCCGGGCTCGACGCCTGCGTGTTCATCCCGGCCGACCTGGAAGAGGCGAAGATCGCCATGGCCCGGGTGTTCGGCGGCAAGCTGATCGGCATCGACGGCACCTACGACGAGGTCAACCGGTTCTGCTCCGAGCTGATCGGCGACCCGCTGGGCGACAAGTGGGGGTTCGTCAACGTCAACCTGCGGCCCTACTACGCCGAGGGCTCCAAGACGCTCGCGTACGAGATCGCCGAGCAGCTCGGCTGGCGGCTGCCTGAGCAGATCGTCATCCCGATCGCCTCGGGCTCGCAGCTCACCAAGATCGACAAGGGCTTCAAGGAGCTCATCGCCTTGGGCCTGGTCGAGGACACCCCCTACAAGGTCTTCGGGGCGCAGGCCGCCGGGTGCTCGCCGGTGTCGGCGGCGTACAAGGCGGGGCACGACGTCGTCCAGCCGGTCAAGCCCAACACCATCGCGAAGTCGCTGGCGATCGGCAACCCGGCCGACGGCCCGTACGTGCTGGACATCGCCCGGCGCACCGGCGGGGCCGTCGAGGACGTCACCGACGCCGAGGTCGTGGCCGCGATCAAGCTGCTGGCCTCGACCGAGGGCATCTTCGCCGAGACCGCGGGCGGCGTCACCGTGGGCGTGCTCAAGAAGCTCGTCGAGGCGGGGCGGCTCGACCCCGAGGCGGAGACCGTGGTCCTCAACACCGGCGACGGCCTGAAGACGCTGGACGCCATCGCCGGCGAGTCGTCGCGGCCCACCGCCGTGATCAAGCCGTCTCTCGACGCGTTCCGCGCGGCTGTCTGACAACCAGGAAAGGCGAGATAACCATGAGCGTTACTGTTCGGATTCCCACCATTCTGCGCACCTACACCGGCGGAAACGCGGAAGTGAGTGGCGAAGGCGCGACTCTTCGTGACGTGCTCGCCAAGCTCGATGCCGACTACCCGGGCATCGGCGCGAGAATTCTGGATGAATCGGGCAAGATTCGGCGTTTTGTCAACGTTTACGTTGGGGAAGAGGACGTCCGTTTCGCCGAGGGCCTGGACACCGCCGTCCCTCAGGGCGCGCAGATCTCCATCATCCCGGCGGTCGCCGGCGGCTGAGTGCCCGTACGACTCCACGGAAGGCGCCCCAAGCGGGCGCCTTCTGCTTTTCGGGCCTATTCAAACGTTGAAGTACCCGCACTGCGAACAAATGCGTCTTTCGTGGATTGACTCTGTTGCCAAACCCCTTGCCACAGGTATGGTCGAGGCGATCGTCTGGCTGTTTTGTCGTTAAGTCGGACGATTACGGGTCTCGCGGTGGAATGGGCGAGATCCGTAGCCCCAGTAAGAGGAGTCGGAAGTGGCGCAGGGCACCGTCAAGTGGTTCAACGCGGACAAGGGCTACGGCTTCATCGCGGTAGACGGTGGTAAGGATGTATTCGTCCATTACTCCGCGATACTGATGGACGGGTACCGATCTCTCGAGCAGGGCCAGCGGGTCGAGTTCGAGATCACGCAGGGCCAGAAGGGACCGCAGGCCGAGTCTGTCCGCTCGGTCTGATTTACGTCACCTGGTATGCACCGGCGGGGCCCGTGCGGCAGCGCAGTCCGTACGAGCCCGCCACCCTCGTAGTCGGCGATCGACGGCGGGCCACACGGTGAGCGGCCCGCCGTCCCTACGTCGATCGGCTGACCTGCGCGGAGGCCCCTCCAGAAGGTCGTTCGCTTGCACTCGGCAGGGTAGAGTGCTAAACAGTCGTTGGCACTCTGTGTGGCAGAGTGCCAATAACTCGGGATCGAGACGATGGGGTCTGCCGAACGGAGATGCAGTCCCTGGCCGTCGCGGGCGTCGGCTCGGTCCAGGACAAGCCACCCTGCATCTGGGAGGTCTAGCCTTATGGCAGCCAAGATGATCGCGTTTGACGAGGACGCCCGGCGCGGTCTCGAGCGCGGTATGAACCAGCTCGCTGACGCCGTCAAGGTGACCTTGGGCCCCAAGGGCCGCAACGTCGTGCTGGAGAAGAAGTGGGGCGCCCCCACGATCACCAACGACGGTGTGTCCATCGCCAAGGAGATCGAGCTCGAGGACCCTTGGGAGAAGATCGGCGCCGAGCTGGTCAAGGAAGTCGCCAAGAAGACGGACGACGTCGCGGGCGACGGCACCACCACCGCCACCGTGCTCGCCCAGGCGCTGGTTCGTGAGGGCCTGCGCAACGTCGCCGCCGGCGCCAACCCGATGGCCCTGAAGAAGGGCATCGAGGCCGCCGTCGAGCGCGTCAGCGAGGAGCTCTCCAAGCTGGCCAAGGACGTGGAGACCAAGGAGCAGATCGCCTCCACCGCCTCCATCTCCGCCGCCGACCCCGAGATCGGCTCGCTCATCGCCGAGGCGATGGACAAGGTCGGCAAGGAAGGCGTCATCACCGTCGAGGAGAGCAACACCTTCGGCCTGGAGCTGGAGCTCACCGAGGGCATGCGGTTCGACAAGGGCATGGTGTCGATGTACTTCGTCACCGACTCCGACCGCATGGAGGCCGTCCTCGAGGACCCCTACATCCTGATCGTCAACAGCAAGGTCTCCGCCAACAAGGACCTGCTGCCCCTGCTCGACAAGGTCGTGCAGTCCGGCAGGCCGCTGCTGATCATCGCTGAGGACGTCGAGGGCGAGGCCCTGGCCACCCTGGTCGTCAACAAGATCCGCGGCCTGTTCCGCTCCGTGGCCGTCAAGGCCCCGGGCTTCGGCGACCGCCGCAAGGCCATGCTCAACGACATCGCCATCCTCACCGGTGGCCAGGTCATCGCCGAGGAGGTCGGTCTCAAGCTCGAGAACGCCACCCTCGACCTGCTGGGCCGCGCGCGCAAGGTCGTCGTCACCAAGGACGAGACCACGATCGTCGACGGCGCCGGCGACGCCGAGCAGATCTCCGGCCGGGTCAACGAGATCCGCGCCGAGATCGAGCGCACCGACTCCGACTACGACCGCGAGAAGCTCCAGGAGCGCCTCGCCAAGCTGGCCGGCGGCGTGGCCGTCATCAAGGCGGGCGCGGCCACCGAGGTCGAGCTCAAGGAGCGCAAGCACCGCATCGAGGACGCCGTGCGCAACGCGAAGGCGGCCGTCGAGGAGGGCATCGTCCCCGGCGGTGGCGTGGCGCTGCTGCAGGCCGGCGCCAAGGCGTTCGACAAGCTGGAGCTGGCCGGCGACGAGGCCACCGGTGCCTCGATCGTGAAGAAGGCTCTGGAGGAGCCGCTCAAGCAGATCGCGGTCAACGCCGGTCTCGAGGGCGGCGTCGTGGTGGAGAAGGTCCGCAACCTCACTCCGGGCGAGGGCCTCAACGCCGCCAGCGGCGAGTACGTCAACATGTTCGAGTCGGGCATCATCGACCCGGCCAAGGTGACGCGCTCCGCGCTGCAGAACGCCGCCTCCATCGCGGCGCTCTTCCTCACCACCGAGGCTGTCATCGCCGAGAAGCCCGAGAAGGCCGCTGCCGCTCCCGCCATGCCGGGTGGCGGCGACATGGACTTCTAGGTCTGTTCGCTCGCGAAGCCGAAGCACAAGAGCGGCCCGGATCTTCCGGGCCGCTCTTGTGCATTGACGGCGTGTTCGTGTGCGTTGACCGCGGTCAGACGCCGTAGACCGGGACGATGTGGCCGCGGGCCAGCGTGTTGGCCGTGATGTTGAAGCCGACCACCGCCGGGCTGGCGTCGCCGTCCACGCCCAGCTTGTCGACGCCGAGGGCGTGGACGGTGAAGACATAGCGGTGCGGGGCGCCGGGCGGCGGGGCCGCGCCGCCGAAGGCCTTGGCGCCGTAGTCGTTGCGGGCGTGGGCGGCACCCTCGGGCAGCCCCTTGAAGTCGGGGGCGCTGCCCGCGCCCGCGGGCAGCTCGGTCACCGAGGCCGGCAGGTCGAACAGCACCCAGTGCCAGAACCCGCTGCCCGTGGGGGCGTCGGGGTCGTAGCAGGTGACGGCGTAGCTCCGGGTCCCTTCGGGCGCGCCGGACCAGCGGAGCTGGGGCGAGACGTTCTGGCCCGTCATGCCCCAGTCGTTGAAGACGTGCAGGTCGCTGAGCCGCTCGCCGTCCTGGATGTCGTCGCTCTCGACCACGAGCGCGGGAACCGACGGCAGGTGTTCATGGGGCAGCGGTGCTGGCACGGCATCCTCCTAGGTAGGCAAGCGTTCCTGATCGCCATCCTAGAAGCGGCCGGGCCGGTCGCCGGTCATGGCGTCGCCGGTTCCCGCGCGGGGCGCGGTCACATGGCGAGCTGCGCCGGCAGGGGCTTGTCGTGCAGGACCGTGAGCGAGGTCACCGCACGGGTCAGGACGACGTACAGCCGGGCCAGGCCGCGGGGCTCGGCGGCCACGATGTCGGCGGGCTCGACCACGATCACGTGGTCGTACTCCAGACCCTTGGCGAGCGTGGCGGGGACGACGAGCAGGCGGTGCTCGCCCTCCGGGGCGTCGGGGTCGAGCACGGAGTGCGGACGGCCGGACAGCGCCCGCGAGACCTCGCCGACCAGCGCGTCCGGGACAATGACGCCGATCGAGCCCTCCTGGGCGAGGGCCGCGTCGGCGGCCTCCGCCACCGAGCCGCCCGGGCGGATGTTCAGCGAGCCCGCGCCGGGGCGCAGGGACCGCGGCGCGGCCAGTCCGGGGGCGATGGACGGCAGCAGCCGGGCGGCGAAGTCGAGCACCTCGCGCGGCACGCGGAAGCCGAGCGTCAGCTCGGTCACCTCGCCCTCGGCCTGGCCGAGGTGCTGGAGCACGCTCTCCCACGAGCTGGTGGACCAGGGCGTGGTGCCCTGGGCGAGGTCGCCGAGCACGGTGGCCGAGCCGTTGCGGCAGCGGCGGCCGAGCGCCCGCAGCTGCATCTCCGACAGGTCCTGGGCCTCGTCCACGACCAGGTGGCCGAGCGAGGGGGTGCGTTCCATGAGGTCGCGCAGCTCGTCGAGGAGCGCGGCGTCCGCCGCCGACCACTTGGCGGACTTGTGGCTGCGGTACGGCTTCGGCCAGAGGAGCAGGCTCTGCTCGTCGGCCGACAGGTCGGACCTGGCGGCCCTGGCGAGGAACTCCGGCTCGGCGAGCAGCCGGTAGAGCACCTGCTCGGGCGTCAGCTTCGGCCAGACCGCGTCCACGAGCTGCTTGACCGGCTTGGAGCGGGCCACGGCGTCCTGCACCCGGTCGTCGGGCGACTCGCCGCGCTGCTCCATCCGCACCAGCACCAGGTGGGCCAGCCGTTGCGCGAGCGCCGCCCGTCCCGGCAGGTAGCGGGTGGTGCCGCGCAGGGAGGCGACGATCTCGCGCACCTCATGGTCGGCCACCCGGTAGCGGTAGGCGCCCTTGGTGAACACCAGGCCCTCCTCCGGCTTCACGATGTGCAGCCAGAGCGCGCGTTCGAGCACCGCGGCCATCCGGGCGTCGCCCTTGACCGCGGCCACCAGCGGGTCCTCCGGGGCGGCGTGCTCGCCGAGCAGGCCCGCCACGGTCGTCTGGTCCACCTTGACCTCGCCCAGCGCGGGCAGGACCGAGGAGATGTAGGACAGGAACGCGCGGTTGGGGCCGACGATCATCACGCCGGACCTGGCCAGCCGCTCGCGGTGGGTGAACAGCAGGTAGGCGGCCCGGTGCAGGCCCACCGCGGTCTTCCCGGTGCCGGGGGCGCCCTGGACACAGACGGTCTGGGCGAGCCCCGAGCGGACGATCTCGTCCTGGTCGGGCTGGATGGTGGCGACGATGTCGCGCATGGGGCCGGTGCGCGGGCGCTCGATCTCCTCGGTGAGGATCTTCGACGGGCCGAGCTCGACGTTCCCCTCGCCCAGGGGCTCGTCCTCGTACGCGGTCAGGGTGCCGCCGTGGTAGCCGAAGCGGCGGCGGCGTACGACGCCCATCGGCTCGGCCGGGCTCGCCTGGTAGAAGGCCCGTGAGACCGGGGCCCGCCAGTCGATGACCAGCGGCTTGCTGCGGGCGTCGTGGACGTGCCGGCGGCCGACGTAGATCGTGCCGGGCAGGTCGTCGCCGGACTCGCGGTCGAGCCGGCCGAAGAACAGCGGGGTGTCCGGGTGGTCGGCGAGGGCGGCGACGCGCTGGTCGAGGAGGGACTGGAGGATCTGCTGCGACACCCAGTCGCCGGCCGCGTCGGCGGAGAGTGACTGGGCGTGGGTGCGCATCGCCGTCAGCGCGGCCCTGGACTCGGCCAGGTGCCGTTGCTCGGCGGCGAGGACGTCGGCGGGTATGTCGGGGGCGAGTTGGTGTGCGGGCATGCGAAAGTGCCTCCTCGTCGGGAGTCGGAGGTGGTCAAGGTAGCGAATCGGCCAGTTTAGCCATGCGCGGCGAGCGCTTCCACAGCATTTACCGGCGGACGGGCGTGCCTTGGGCAACGGCGGTTGGCGTTCCGGGGGCGCGGGTAAAACGTGGGGATGGCGCGGGTGCGGGTGTCGCCGATCATCCCCACGATCGCGAGTTTCCTGCTCGCGGCGCTCTGGGGGTTGTCGGTGTTCGCGGGCTGGGGCCTGGAGGCGTTCTGCGCCGGGGGCGACGAGGACTGTCCGCGGCGGCTCGGCACGGTCTCCACGGTGTCGGGCCTGTTCGCGACGCTGGCCGCGTGCTGCACGGCGGCGGCCTGGCTGCTGCCGGTCTCGCGCGGCGACCTGCGGGTCTTCGGGCGGCTCATGGGAGCGGCGGTGCTGGCGTGGGTGCTGGCCGAGGGCGTGCTCTTCGTCGGCGGGCTGCTGGCCCGCCGGCCCTGAGCTGAGGACAACCTGGGAATACCGAAAAAATCGGGCATATCAGGTGGGTTTGCCGGATCATGGGGGTATGTCGCAGGCGGCGTGATAGTACGCAGGTGAGGGGGGTGGTTCGATTGTCGACGGCCCGCGGAGTCTCGTGGACGTGACACCACGTCGAGCGCTCGGCCGCTCACGCGCGAGCGGCCGGGCCTTCACCCGCTGAGAGCCACCCTCAGACGCCGTCGTGCACGTCGTCGGCGTCGATGATCTGGTAGGCGTATCCCTGCTCGGCCAGGAAGCGCTGCCGGTGCGCCGCGAACTCCTGGTCGACGGTGTCGCGGCTGACCACCGTGTAGAACCGCGCGCCCCCGCCGCCCGCCTTGGGCCGCAGCACCCGGCCGAGCCGCTGGGCCTCCTCCTGGCGCGAGCCGAACGTCCCCGACACCTGGATGGCGACGGACGCCTCCGGCAGGTCGATGGAGAAGTTGGCGACCTTCGACACCACGAGGACCTGGATCTCCTTGTCGCGGAACGCCTGGTAGAGCCGCTCGCGCTCCTTGACCCGGGTCTCGCCCTTGATCACCGGCGCGCCGAGGTGCTCGCCGAGCTCGTCGAGCTGGTCGATGTACTGGCCGATGACCAGCACCTGCTCGCCCGCGTGCCGGCGCACCAGCGCCTCGGTGACCCGCGTCTTGGACGGCGTGGTCGCGCAGAAGCGGTAGCGCTCCTCCGACTCGGCCATCGCGTACGCCAGCCGCTCCTCGTCGGTGAGCGTGACCCGCACCTCGACGCAGTCGGCCGGGGCGATCCAGCCCTGGTTCTCCATCTCCTTCCAGGGCGCGTCGTAGCGCTTGGGACCGATGAGCGAGAAAACGTCGCCCTCGCGCCCGTCCTCGCGCACCAGCGTGGCCGTGAGCCCCACGCGCCGGCGGGCCTGGAGGTCGGCGGTCATCCGGAAGATCGGCGCGGGCAGCAGGTGCACCTCGTCGTAGACGATGAGCCCCCAGTCGCGCGCGTCGAACAGCTCCAGGTGGCTGTAGACGCCCTTCCGCCTGGTGGTCATCACCTGGTAGGTGGCGATGGTGACCGGGCGGATCTCCTTCTTGTTGCCGCTGTACTCGCCGATCTCGTCCTCGGTCAGCGACGTGCGCTTGAGCAGCTCGGTCTTCCACTGATGGGCGGAGACGGTGTTGGTGACCAGGATGAGCGTGGTGGCCTGGGCGTGGGCCATGGCGGCCGCGCCCACGATGGTCTTGCCGGCGCCGCAGGGCAGCACGACCACGCCGGAGCCGCCGTGCCAGAAGGCGTCGGCCGCCTCCTGCTGGTAGGGGCGCAGCGACCAGCCCTCCTGGGCGAGCTTGATCGGGTGGGCCTCGCCGTCGACGTAGCCGGCCAGGTCTTCGGCCGGCCAGCCCAGCTTGAGCAGGGCCTGCTTGACGTTGCCCCGGTCGCTCGGGTGCACGACGACCGAGTCGGCGCCGAGCCGGTCGCCCAGCATCGGCGCGATCTTCTTGGAGCGCAGCACCTCCTCCAGCACCGCGCGGTCGCTGGAGGTGAGCACCAGGCCGTGCACCGGGTCCTTCTCCAGGCGCAGGCGGCCGTAGCGGGCCATGGTCTCGGCGATGTCGACGAGCAGCGCGTGCGGCACCGGGTAGCGGCTGTGGCTGATGAGCGCGTCGATGACCTGCTCGGCGTCGTGGCCGGCGGCGCGGGCGTTCCACAGCGCCAGCGGGGTGACGCGGTAGGTGTGGACGTGCTCGGGAGCGCGTTCGAGCTCGGCGAACGGCGCGATGGCCTTGCGGCACTCGTCGGCCTTGTCGTGGTCGACCTCGAGCAGCAGAGTCTTGTCCGACTGGACGATGAGCGGGCCGTCGTTCACGGACATCCCTTCCTACGGTTGACCCTTATCCAACACAGCCGACGGCAGGGAAAGTCCCGGAACGGGTCATCAATCGTCGAGATAGCCGTTGAGGCCGAGGAAGAGGAAAAGGCCGATCATGAGGACGAAGCCGAGCCCGAACAGGACCCAGCTCCACATCACCATGCTACGTGCCGCGCGGGGGTCGGAGCCCGCCCTGCCGAGCGCCAGCCCGGCGAGGATCGCCCCGGGCAGGCCGAGGACGTTGCAGCAGGAGACGAGGGCGAGGAGGTTGAGCACGAGGGAGACGATGGCGTTGGCGCTGGGCCCCTCGTTGCGCGGCGGCGGCGGATAGCCGTAGCCATAGCCGTAGCCCGGCGGGGGCTGCTCGCCGTAAGGGGCGCCGTAGGGCTGGTAAGGGTAACCCGGCGGGTCCTGTTGGGTCATCGTCACCTCCAGACACGTCAACACTTATCACGGAACCGGACGGGCCCGGCCGCGTGATCAGCGTGCCGGCTAGAGGCGGGCGCGCACGGCCTTGCGGTCGAGCTTGAGCACGCTCGTGACCGGGATGTCGTCGACGAAGCGGATCTCGCGCGGGTACTTCACGCGGCCGACGCGGTCGCGGGCCCACTCGGTGAGCTCCTCGGCGCTCGCCGTCGCGCCTGGTTCGAGCTGCACGAACGCCACGACCTCCTCGCCGTGACGGGCGTCCGGCCGGCCCACCACGCAGGAGCGGGCCACGTCGGGGTGCTGGTCGAGGGCGTACTCGACGTCGCGGGGGAAGACGTTGAAGCCGCCGCGGATGATGAGGTCCTTCTTCCTGTCCACGACGTGCAGGTAGCCGTCGTCGTCCACGCAGCCGATGTCGCCGGTGCGCAGCTCGCCGTCCACCAGCGTGGTGCCCTCGGGGTCGGGCTCGTGCTCGCCCCAGTAGCCGAGCATCAGCGACTCGCCCGCGACGCAGATCTCGCCGACCTCCCCGGCCTCCACCGCCTCGCCGTCGCCGTCGCGCACGACGATCGAGTAGCCGGGCAGCGGCAGGCCGACGCTGCCGATCCTGCGCCGGCCCGGCGGGTTGAAGGTGGTGACCGCGCAGGTCTCGGTCAGGCCGTAGCCCTCCAGGATCTGCACGCCGGGCAGCCGGCGCTCGAACTCCTCCAGCAGGCTCCGCCCCAGCGGGGCGGCGCCGCAGGTGAGATGGGACAGCTCGGGCAGCGCGTACGACTCCAGCGGCTCGGCGAGCAGCATCTGGAGCATGGCGGGCACGACGGTGCCGTAGTGGACGCGCTGGCCGCCGGCCAGCTTGAGGAACTGCCCGGGGTCGAACCAGCGCATGAGCACCGCGTGCTGCGGCTCGGTCGCGTGCATCCAGGCGATCGTGACGATCAGCCCGTACGAGTGCGACAACGGCACCGGCACGATGATGCGGTTCTTGCCCTCCTGGTGGGACATGTCCCAGACGGCCTTGCCCACCTGCCAGAGGCCGCGGTGGCTCAGCATGACGCCCTTGGCGCGGCCGGTGGTGCCGCCCGTGTACATGAGGGCGGCCAGGTCCCCGGGGTCCCGCGCGACGGGGCCGCGCCCGGGTGCCTGTTCGAGCTCGGCGGTGTCCACGTGGACCGGGATGTCCACGCCCGTGGCCCGTACGGTCGCCTCCAGCTCGGGGGAGGTGACGATCGCCACGGCGCCGCTGTCGAGCAGGATGTGCCGCAGCTCCTCCGCGCCCACCAGGAACACCACGGGGGTCACCACCGCGCCGGCCGCCCACAGCGCCTGGTAGAGCACCGGGACCTCGGGCGAGTTGGCCATCATGACGGCCACCCGGTCGCCGGGCCGTACGCCCGCCGCGACGAAGCCGCCGCACATCCGGCGCGCGCGCTCGGCGAGCTCGTGACTGCGGTGCCAGACCCCTTCGTAGTACATGGCGTCGTGGTCGGCGAAACGGCCCCAGGACTCCTCGGCCAGCCGGCCCAGCGTCTGCTCGGTCACATGCTCAACCTGCTGGGTGGGGGAGCGTGACGTCAAGACCTGCCGGCCCCCTTGACTGATCACTGTGGAGGATGTCTTCATTATCGGTAAATAAAGTGATATCTCCTACTCGGGCCATTTGAGTTTTCACGGTGGCCTAGATCGTGTAAATGTGGGAGATCTGGGATGCGGGTTGGCGTCCCAGGTGGGGAACACCTGGTCAGGCCGGTACGGTGACGCAGCGCGACCGGCTCGTGCGGCACGGAGAAAGTCGTGCTCGCGCGGTAATTAGTGGAGACAAGTTTCGTGTCCAGCTCCGAGGTGACTTCGTGACCGACACGCCTCAACCAGGCGAGCTCGACCTTGATCACTTGACGTTCACGCGGCGCCGCCCGCCGCCGGACGTCCGGCCCATCCCCGGGGAGCTCGCCCGGCGGGAGGCCGACGCCCTGCTGCGCTCCTACCTGGAGCCGCCCTGCTTCCCCGAGGCCGTCCGCAGGCTCTCCGCCCGCCACCTGCTCGTGCTCGTGGGCGAGGAGGAGATCGGCAAACGGCTGGGCGGGCTCGCCCTGCTGTCGCGCATGTCGCTGGCCGAGAGCACGATCACCGTCCTGTCGCCGGCCAGCACCGTCGCCGAGCTGATCGGCGGGACCGAGTACGCGCCGGGGCGGGCGTACCTGCTGCACGACTGGATCGCGGTCGGCACCGACCCGGCCGCGCTGTCCGTCCTGGCGCGCGAGCTGGCCGAGCTCGGCTCCTACCTCGTCATCACCCGCGACGGCGCGCCCTCGCGGGCCGTGGAGGTCGAGCAGCCCTGGGCCGCCCCCGACCCACGGGAGCTGTTCGACCTGTGCCTCAGCACGTACGACCTGCGCGTCGGCCTGGCGCCCGCCACGCTCGTCAAGGCCCGGCACCGGGCGGCCGAGCTGCCCACGCCCGCCCACGTCGTCCGGCTGGCCGCCGGGCTCGCGCCGGACGGGGCGCGGGCGGGCGCGGCGCGGGCGGCCGAGGAGGTCGCCGCCTGGTTCGACACCAAGCCGGCCATGCGGGAGGTGCTGGCCGCGGCGGCGCTGGCGTTCACCGGGCCGCTGCCCGAGGACGCCTTTCAGGCGCGGCTCGCCCGGCTCGACCCGATCTGGCAGGCGCACGAGAGCGGCCCGCCCGAGCCTCCCCAGCCGCACCCGCTCATCAGCCGCGCCGGCGGGCAGGCCGACTTCCCGACGCCGGAGCACCGCGGGCCGGTGCTGGCCGAACTGGCCGCCCGGTACGGGTTCTGGCTGTGGCAGCCGCTGCGCGCCTGGGTCAGGTCGCTGACCGATGAGGATCCCGAGGTGCGCACGCGGGCCGCCGAGGGCGTGGCGGCGCTGGCCGCGTACGCGCTCAAGGAGGCGAGGGCCGAGTTCCTGGAGGTGTGGGCGGCGGGCACGGCGGGGGAGCGGCTGGCGGCGGCGGAGGCGCTGTCGTCCATGTGCGCCGGCGACACCCTCGCCCCCGAGGCGCTCCGGCTGGCGCTGGAGTGGGCGGCCGACCCCGCCCGCGCCACGACGGCCGCCGTGGCCCTGGGCGGCGACCTGGCGCTGCGCTACCCGGCCGACTGCGAGCGGGCCCTGCGGCGGCTGGCCGACGGCGACGGACCGGCCGCGGCGGTGGCCAGGCGGATGACGCCGGACGCCTGAGGCCTCAGCGACGGACCGGCCGTCGCGGCGGCCAGGCGGATGACGCCGGGCGGCTAGACCCCCGCCACCCCGGTGATGCGGTGCAGCGCGAAGCGGTGGACGGCGGCCCTGGTCTCGTCGTACGCGGTCAGGTAGCCGCCCTCCATCCTCGCCGGCTCCAGGATGCGCGAGGTCGCGTTGCCCTGCGAGTCGAGATAGCCGATCCACACCCGTACGCCCTGCTTGATGGCGTCCTGGAGGGCCGAGATCGTGGCCGTCGCGGGGCCGCGCGGGATCTGGCCGTCGGGGGCGTCCGCGGGCTCGCGCCGGGCGAGATGCGCCGCGTCGCCCGCGCGCAGCGCCCGTACGGCCGCCGCCGCCACGTGGGGGTCGATGCCGTTCGCCGGGGCCACCGCGCGCACCGGCGGCGCCGCCTCGGTGCGCCTGCTGTCGAGCTGCGAGATGATCACGTCGCCGTCGAGCGACTCGGCGACCGGGGAGTAGCCCATGGCCCGCAGCGAGTCGACCAGCGCCGCGCGCGAGGAACGGGAGGCGATGACCGTCGGGGCGAGCCTGCGCAGCCGCAGCGCGGCCGAGCGCCGGTCGGCGGTGATCTGGTCGAGCAGCGCCGGGTCGTCGCAGCGGACGTACGCGCTCGCCGTGCCCACCCGGATCCGCCCGTGCCGCCGCGCCACGTCGCCCACCAGGTAGGACAGCGCCTGCGGCATCGGCGTGGCCGAGTGGCGGGCCAGCATCGCCAGCAGCTCCTCGCCGCCGTGGCCCGCGTCGAGCGCCCGGCGGATCGACTGCTCACTGAAGCGGTAGACGGTCGCCCCGCCCTTCGACTCGACGTCGGCGGTCAGCGTCATCCACCGGTTGAGCTCGCTGGTCAGCGGGCCCGGCGCGACCGCGGTCAGGTCGGCCTGCAGCAGCACGTGATCGACCGGCTCGGGCAGCAGCGGCGCCAGCGCGGCCGCCGCCGCCCCGGTGTCGCCGCCCTCCAGCAGTGCCCGCCCGTGCCCGGACAGCGCGCCCAGGCCCGTCACGCCGATCTGCTCGGCCTCGCGCAGGGCGAACTCGGTCAGCTGCTCGCGTAGCGGCCCCCGGCGGCGCGGCTGCTCCCACGCCAGGCGTTCGAGCACCGCGTCGCGGGACGGCGCGCGGCCCGGCGCCGCGGCCAGCACGCCCAACGTCGCCGCCCGTACCCCGGGCGCGGCCGCGCGGCGCAGATCGGCGTGCAGGGCGTTGAGCGGGCGGTCGCGCTCGTCCCGTTCGCCCACCAGGCCCGGGACGCGGTCCATGTGCAGCCAGCTCGTGGCCAGCATCACCCAGCGGTCGGCGGTGCCCCTGACCCGCCACAGGTCGTAGGCGGGGGTCGGCAGCCACTCGCCGTCCACGCCGCCGCCGGCCGCGATCAGCCCGGCCGCGTGCGCCACCTCGACGACCAGCGCCGTCACCCACTCCGGCAGGTCCAGGTCGGCCGCCGTGCGCTTCAGGTCGCGTACGCCGAGGCCGCCCGTGCGCAGCACGCCCGGCGGTTCGATGCTCCACCGCTCGCACAGCTCCTCGGCCGCGCGGACGAACATGAACGCCTGCCCGGCCGCCGTACGGTCGGCCAGCTCCCGATCGCGCTCGGGGCCCTCCAGCGGCGGCGGCTCCGCGGGCAGGCCGCGGTGCACCCGGCCGCCGCGCAGGTGCAGGCCCACCTCGCGGGGCAGCGTCACGCTCTCCTCGCCGGTCGCCGCGAGCAGGCCGCGGGCCAGCAGCTCCTCGATGGGGGAACGGGCGGTCGCGACCCGCACCTCGCGCCGGGCGTTGGGCACCCGGCCGGTCGGCGGGCCCCAGGCGAGCTGGTCGAGCGCGGCCCGCGCCTCCGCCGACACGGACGCGACCAGCGCGGCGGGGTCGGCGAGCGCCGCGGCCAGGCGTTCCTTGCCGGTGCCCGCGGTGCCGGGGGCGATGTCGTCGGCCATCTCGTCGAGCTGCTCGGGCGGGTGGTGCCGGAACGCCTCCACCGCGCGCGGGCCCAGGCCGGCCGGGTCCTCCAGCACCTTGCGTACGCCGGGGCCGAGGTCGAGTGCGTCGTCGGGGCCGTAGACGAGGGCGAGGTCGCGCAGCCGGTCGAGCGCCGCCGACAACGCCGGCTCGGCGGCCGGAGGGTCGCTGCGCGCGGACGGGGGCAGGGCCGCGGCGATGAGGGCGCTCAGGCGCTCCTTCGGCGTCGGGCCGTCCTGGACCGCCAGCGTCTCGACGACGGCCAGCGTGAACCGGTCGAGCCGGTCGAGCGCCCTGCCGATAGCCGACGGGCTGGCCGCGCGGGACGCCAGACCCTCCAGGTGCGCGGGCACCGGAGTGATCAGCTCGGGACGCGACGAGACGAGCGCCCGCAACTGGTCGTCGGTGCGTCCCCTGATCCACTCCGTGAACTCCATCGTTGCCATGGTATGTCCCCCCTGATTGGGGCAGCATGGCTAGACGTGAGAGAGCGTGCCGATCAGCTCGTGCTGAACTACGTCTCCAGGGCCGCCGACGCGGCCCACGGCGTGTTGCGCTCCGAGCAGCGGCTGGACTTCGCCAGGCGGTTGCGCGCCCGGATCGAGGTCGAGGTGGGCGGCAGCGAGAACCCGCGCGCGGTGGCGAAGGTGCTGGACCGGTTCGGCGACCCGGCGGCGCTCGTCGAACGCGAGGCCCACCGCCTCGCCACCACCGACTCCGCCATTGGCCCCGGCCCCGGCTCGGGCCCCGCCACCGACACTGGCTTGGCCAGCGGCCCTGCTGCCGCCGGCGCCCCCGGCACCGGCCTTGGGCCGGGCGGGACGCGGCGGTTTCCCGCCATCCGCGATGACACCCTGCACGCCCCCCACAGGGTCGGGCAGCAGCGGGGGAGCCGTTCGACCAGTCTGGGGCTGCCGTTCGCGGGGCTGCGCAGGGTCGCGATGTCCACCGCCAACCCCATGGCCACCGGAGGCAGGGACGCGCGGACCGTGGTCAAGGAGCACCCGCGCGAGATCGGCGCCCTGGTGATCCTGGTGGCGGCCGCGCTGCTGGTGCCGTTCGGGCTGCCGTCGCTGGCGATCTTCCCGGTCCCCCTGGTGGTGTGGGCGGACCGAGTTCTGGGCCGTGAGCGGCACCATGTTCATGATCGGCACCGGGCTGGGCGTGGTCTGGCTGGCCTACCGCCTGCTCGACCTCACCTGATCACCGACCTCAGCTGATCACGGGAGCCGGGCTCGGCAGCAGCCCGACGGCGAGCCGCACCCAGGCCGTCACGAACTGCTCCTTGTCCGCGTGCCCCGCCAGCTCGCCCACCGTCTCCTGGAAGAGCCGGTAATGCACGACGGCGCCGCCGAGCACGGTCGCGATGCCCGACCAGTCGATCTCGACGTCGCGGTATTCGGGCTGGGCGCGGAACCAGGTGACGATCGCGTCGAACATGGGCTGCAGCAGCCCGTCCCGTACGACGGCGACCAGCTCGGGGAACTGGCTGAGGTCGCGGAAGAAGACGCGGGTCAGCTCCGACTCCTCGCGCACCTTGGCGAGCCCCGCCCGGCAGACGAGCGACAGCCGCTCCTCCAGGTCGGCCGAGGACTCCATGGCGTCCAGCTCGGCCAGGCTGCCGGCCACCTGGTTACGGGTACGGGCGGCGTGCTCGTTGATGGCGGCGGCGAGCACCTCGTACTTGGACTTGAAGTGCCTGTAGAGCCCTCCGGCGCCGGGAGACAGCCCTGAGGCGGCCTCGATCTCGGCCACGGAAGTGGCGGAGTAGCCCCGCTCGGCGAACAGCCGCAGGGACTCATCGATGATCCGCTCACGGGTGGATCTGCTCATGTCTATCCTGATACCTCCGTAAGGAGAGTAGTCGTTACGGAGCGGCGCGCCGGACCGGGCTCGCCAGGACCGAGCCCTCCCCCTCGATAAGTAATTCCTTTCTGGCCATTCCACCATCCCACAACAAGGGCGGTTACCGGAGGCCGAGCGGCCTTTGGCATCCTGCACGGGTGATGACATCGGTAGGTTTCGACCTTGACATGACATTGGCGGATACGCGAGTGGGGATAGCGGCCGCCATGGACGAGCTGTCGGCGCGTTTGGGGGTGCCGATCGACAGCGCGGCCGTGGTGCGGCGGCTCGGGCCGCCTTTGGAGATGGAGTTGGCCAACTGGATGCCCGCCGAGCAGGTCCCGGCGGCGGCCGACCTGTATCGGGAGATATATCCGGATATAGGGGTTCCCGTACACACGGCCATGGACGGCGCCCACGACGCCATCGCCGCCGTCCGCGCGGCCGGCGGCCGGGTCATCGTGGTGACGGGCAAGAACCCGCGCGACGCCGTCGGCACCGTCGAGAAGCTGGGGCTGGTCGTGGACGAAGTGGTCGGCTCGCTGTTCGGCGCGGGCAAAGGATCGGCACTCGCGAGGTTCGGCGCCGCCGCCTATGTTGGTGACCATGTCGCGGACATCGATGCGGCCCGCGCGGGAGGCGCCGTGAGCGTCGCCGTGGCCACGGGGCCGTACACAGCGGAGGAGCTGCGCGAGCACGGCGCGGATGTGGCTCTTCCCGACCTCACCGAATTCGCCGGTTGGTACGCCCGCTGGTGCCGCCGCGATGAAGTCCGGTAATTCATCGGCATTTACCCGGTCGCTCCGCCGCCCTTCGGGGCATAACCTACATCCATCCAGCCTTTTCGACTGTTTGAACGAGGTCCTCCTGTGCCGAGTGGCAAGGTCAAGTGGTACGACGCCGACAAGGGATTCGGCTTCCTCACCCGTGACGACGGCGGTGAGGTCTTCGTGCATTCCTCCGCGCTGCCTCCTGGCACCGGCCCGCTGAAGCCAGGCCAGAAGGTCGAGTTCGGCGTCGCCGAGGGCCGCCGCGGCCAGCAGGCGCTGTCGGTGCGGATCCTGGAGCAGCCGCCCACCCTGGCCAAGCCCAAGCCGAAGGGCAAGCGGAAGAAGCCCGACGAGATGGTCGTCATCGTCGAGGACCTCATCAAGCTGCTCGACGAGGTCTCGGGCACCTACCGCCGGGGCAAGCACCCCGAGACCGCGCACGCCAAGAAGATCGCCCAGGTGCTGCGCGCCCTCGCCGACGACCTCGACGCCTAGCGGCACTCCGGCCCGCTCAGCCGAACGGGTTGGTCAGCGGTTTGGTGGAGTCGAGCGTGTCCCCGCGCCTGGGGTCACGCTCGGCGGGCGCGGGCGTGGGCGTGGGCGCGGGCCACTCGGCGGTCGGCGCGGACGCGGCAGCGTCGTAGCCGGCGTCCGGGTCGTACAGGCCGTGTTTCCTGGCCGCCTCGGCCCTGGCGGCGCGCACCCGCCGTACGCGGGCGAACACCAGCCACCCGAGCGCGGCGGCCAGCGCCACCGCCAGCCCCACCAGCCCGGTGGAGGCGTCGCGGGCCAGTGACAGCACCAGCCCGACCAGCCCGCCGAACACCCACGCGAGCTGCAGCACCGCCTCGACCACCCCGAACGTGGACGAGCGGACCTCCTCGCCGATCTCGCGCTGCACGATCGCGTCCAGCGCGAGCTTGCCCAGCTCCTGCGCGAACGCGGTGACCAGCGAGATCGCCAGCGCCGCCCAGACGCCGAACAGCAGCGCCGTCACGACGGCGGTCACGAGGGTCAGGGCCAGCGTGGCCGGCACGATGAGCTGCGGCGCGTGGTTGCGGGTCCAGTTGGCCACGGCCGCGCCGGCCAGGCCGCCGAGCCCGGCCGCGCCGGCCAGCAGCGCGATCGTCCGCGGCACGTCGAAGAACGGGTCCCGGCCCGCCAGCCACGGCACCGCGTGGTCCTGCACCAGGAACAGCAGGAAGAACAGCAGGAAGCCGGAGAAGACGCGGATGGCGACGTTGGCCCAGACGGCCTCGGCGACCGCCGGGCCCACCTTCAGCAGCGTCCGCCAGCGGTGCCTTGCGCCCTCCTCCTCCAGGTCGGGGGAGTCGATGTGGCGCGGCAGGCGTACCGCGACGACCCCGAGCGCCAGGAAGGCCAGCATGGCCACGCGCAGCACCACGGCGCTGCCCAGCCACGCGGTCAGCCCCGCGCCGATCGGCACCGCCACGCCGGCCGCGACCAGCGTGAACAGCGCCACCCTCGCGTTCGCCGACACCAACGTGATGTCGGCGGGCAGCACGTTCGGCATGATGGCCGCCCGCGACACGTTGTACGCCTTCGACAGCACCAGCACGCCGAGCGCCCCGATGAACAGCGTCGGCAGGTCCCCGGGACCGACGGCGGCCGCCATCGCGAAGCAGAGCAGGCCCCGCCCGAACAGCGTGCCCGCCATCACGTAGCGGCGGCCGGACCTGAACCGGTCGAGAATCGGCCCGACGAACGGCGCCAGCAGCGCGAACGGCAACATCGTGATGACGAGGTAGAGCGCCACCGAGCCGCGGGCCTCGCCGACCGGCACCCCGAAGAAGACCGTGCTGGCCAGCGCCACCGTCACCAGGGCGTCGCCGGCGCTGTTGCCGGCCGACAGCTCGATCAGCCGGCCGAGGCCGGTGCGGCCCGCGCCGCCCGCGTACGTCAGCCGCCGCGTGGCCCTGCCGACCGACTTCACGCCGTTGGCGGTGGCCCGGCCCGCCCTGGCCGTGCCTCCGGCGGTGGCCCGGCCGGCCCGTCCGGCGGCACGGCCGGCGTCGGCGACGCCGCGCCCCATGCGCCGCGCGGCCTCGCGTGCCCGGTCCCAGCCTGCGTCCACGCCTACCAGTCTTACCCGATTCGGGCGAAGAGTCGGCGGACGATGCGCCGTTCCCGGCCCGTCCAGGTCCCGTGATGGGTGAGAATGAAGTGTGAGCGAACAGCACCTTTCGCCGGAGGCGGCCCGATGAGCCGCACAAGGGCCCGTGTCCCCGCTCCCGACCAGGCGTGTGCCGAGGCGGTCGAGCTGGCACGCGCCGCGGCCGAGGAGCTCGCGCGGCCGGGCGAGCCCGGGGAGCACCTCGGCTTCGAGAGCGAGGGCGACCGCATCGTCACCCATTACTTCGCCTGCCTCGACCGCGCCTACCGCGGCTGGCGCTGGGCGGTCACGGTCACGCGCGCCTCGCGGGCGAAGAAGGTGACGGTCAGCGAGGCGGTGCTGTTGCCGGGCACGGGCGCGCTGCTCGCACCCGAGTGGCTGCCGTGGAGCGAGCGGCTGCGCCCCGGCGACCTGGGCGTGGGCGACCTGCTGCCGGCCGCCGAGGACGACGACCGGCTGGCGCCGGGTTTCACCGAGGTCGACGACGACGCCGACCATCAGGCGCTTTTCGAGTACGGCCTGGGCCGGGCCCGTGTGCTCTCGGCCATCGGCAAGGACCGGGCTGCCAGGCGCTGGCACTCCGGCGAGCACGGGCCGCATACACCGATCGCACACGCCGCTCCCGCGCAGTGCTCCACCTGCGGCTTCTACTGGCTGCTCGCGGGTGGGCTGCGGCAGACGTTCGGGGTCTGCACTAACGAGTACGCCCCCGACGACGGCAAGGTGGTCTCCGCCGACCACGGGTGCGGCGCCCATTCCGAGGCCGCCGTGCTGCCGCCGCCGGTGGAGCAGGCCATCCCGATCCTCGACGACCTCGGCTACGACCTGATGGAGGAGGAGCCGGGGGCCGTCGCCGGCTTCGCCGAGGAGCCGGGCTCGGCCGAGGAGCCGGGTTCCGTCGACGAGTCGGGGTCGGAGGAGCTCGGTCATTCCTGATCGAGGTGTCAGGCTGGGGGCAGAGCGATAACCGGGTTTCCTGTCGCCGGTGGCCGCTAACCTACCCTGGCCCACCCTCAACCTCATCAGGATCGTGATCGATGACCGACACCTTTGGCTGTGACCGGATGCGGGCCGCCGTCCTCGCCGCGTGGACTGCCTCGCCCGCCAGGTTCCGCGAGGACGCCAACGCCGAGGAGGACTTCGCGCTCGGCGGCTACCGCGACCGGCTGATCGTCGAGCTGGCGCAGAACGCCGCCGACGCGGCCCTGCGCGCGGGCGTGCCAGGGGTGCTGCGGCTGACGTTGCGGGGCGACGTGCTGACCGCGGCCAACACCGGCGCCCCGCTCGACGCGACCGGCGTGCAGAGCCTTTCCACGCTGCGGGCCTCCGGCAAGCGCGACGAGGCGGGCGCGGCCGGGCGCTTCGGCGTCGGGTTCGCCGCGGTGGTCTCGGTGACCGACGCGCCGTCCATCGGCTCGCGCGGCTTCGAGGCGGTGCGCTGGTCGCGCACCGACACCGCGGCGCTGGTCGCGGAGATCCCCGCGCTGGCCGGCGAGCTGGCCGACCGCTCGGGGCACGTGCCGCTGCTGCGGCTGCCGTTCGACGAGCCGCCCCTGGTCGACATCCCGGAGGGCTTCGACACACTCGTACGCCTGCCGCTGCGCGACGCGGCCACGGTCGAGGCGGTGCGGCGGATGCTGGCCGAGACCAGCCCAGCGCTGCTGCTCGGCCTGCCCGCGCTGGAGCTCATCGAGATCGACGTCGAGGGCGAGACACGCAGGGTCGTCGCCGACGGCTGGCACGTGGTCTCCGACTCCGGGGAGTTCACACCCGAGCAGGTGGCCGCGCTGTTCGCGGACCGCCCCACCGAGGAGCGGTCCCGCCCCTTCTGGTCGCTGCGCTGGGCGGTGCCCGTCACCGGCACCGGCGAGCCTGGGCCGCTGCCCGCGAGCGTGCCGCCCGTGGTGCACGCGCCCACGCCGAGCGACGAGCCGCTCGACCTGCCCGCGCTGCTGATCGCCTCGTTCCCGATGGCCACCGACCGGCGGCACGTCGCCAAGGGGCCGCTGGCCGACTTCCTCGTCGGGAAGGCGGCCGACGCCTACGTCCGGCTGCTGCGCGAGCTGCCCCGCACGTCCAAGCTGCTCGACCTGGTGCCCGCGTTCATGGGCAAGGGAGAGCTGGACGCCAGGATCCGGCGGGCCGTGCTGGACCGGCTGCCGGGCACGCCCCTGCTGCCCGCCCTGTCCGCGCCCGCGCCTGCCGTGCAGACGCCGTCGTTCGCCGACGCCGAGGTCTACGAGCCCGACGCCGCCTGGCAGGTCGAGCAGCCCGCGCCCGAGCCGGAGGCGGGCGGCTGGGTGGTGAGCGGCCGCGAGGCGGCCGTGCTGGCCGCCGGGTCGGCCGAGCTGCTGGCCACGGTCGCCGCTTTCGTGCCCGGCCTGCTGCCGGCCGGCTGGCCGCCGCGCCATCCGGCGATGACCGCGCTCGGCGTGCGCCGGGTCGAGCTGGCCGACGTGGTCGACCTGCTGTCGGGCGAGGCCGTGGAGGGACGCGAGCCGTCCTGGTGGCGTTCGTTGTACGAGGTGTTGCCCGCCGACGACCCCGAGTCGCTGGGCGCGCTGCCGGTGCCGCTCGCCGACGGGCGCGTGGTGCGCGGGCCGCGCGGCACGCTCATCCTGTCCGACGGCGGGGCCGAGCTCGACCTGACGCCGCTCGGGCTGCGCATCGTGCACCCGGAGGCGGCCCACCCGGCGCTGCTGCGGCTGGGGGCGGCCGAGGCCACGCCGCGCACGGTCCTGGAGGACCCGCTGACCAAGGCCGCGGTGGCGCAGTCGCTCGACAGCCCCGAGCCCGAGCCGGTGGCGCGGGCCGTGCTCTCGCTCGTCCAGGCCGCCGGGCTGGCGCCGGGGGAGGCGCCCTGGCTGGCCGAGCTGGCCCTGCCGGCCGCCGACGGCGAGCTCTACCCGGCCGGCGAGCTCATGCTGGCCGACGGCGCGCTGGCCGGCGTGCTGGAGCCCGGCGGCCACCTGGGCATCGCCTCGGCGGCGCTGGAGGAGACGTACGGCTCGCGGGTGCTGGCCGCGGCGGGCGTGCTCGACGGGTTCGCGGTCGTCCACGACGAGGACGTCCTGCTCGATCCCGACGAGTGCGACCACGACCTCGACGGCGAGGTCGACTGGCTCGACCACGTGCTCGACCTGCTGCCCGAGCTCGACGTGCCCCCGCTGATCCCCGAGTTCACGGCCGTGCGCGACCTGGAGCTGGTGGCCGACTGGCCGGCGGCGCTGGCGCTGCTGGCCAGGCCGCCGCTGCGGGCCGCGCTCCACCCGCTGCGGATCGCGGGCGTCGAGGTGCCGTCCTACACCGCGTGGTGGCTGGCCCGCCATCCGGTGCTCGACGGGCGCAAGCCGCTGGAGCTGCGCCTGCCCGGCGCGGACCCGCTGCTGCAGGGCCTCTACGCCGACGCGCCCGCGGGGCTCGACGAGGGGGCGCTGTCGATGATCGGCGTCCGCACCACACTGGCCGAGCTGCTGGCCTCGCACGGCGGCCCCGAGGAGCTGCTCGACCTCATGGCCGACGAGTCCGTCGAGGTCGACCGGGCCCAGTTGCGCACGCTGTGGGTGGCGCTGGCCGGCGTCGATCCCGAGCGGGTGGCGCCGCCGTCGCGGGTGCGGGCGGTGCTGCGCGGGTCGATCGTGGTGGCGGCGGCCGAGGACGCCGTGGTCGTGGAGGCGCCCGACCTGCTGCAGCTCGTCGCCGACCGGCCGCTGGTGCTGGCCCCTTACGACCTGGCCGAGTCGCTGTCGGAGCTGCTCGACCTGCCGCTGGCGGGCGAGCTGACGACCGGTGAGGTGACCTCGGCGGGCGAGGTGCGCGAGGTGCCGGCCGAGGTGCGCTCGCTGCTGCCCGCGGCTCCCGGCACGTACGTCGAGCACGAGAAGCTGCTGGTCGACGGCGTGGAGTGCGCGTGGCGCTACTTCGAGGGCGCCGTGCACTGCACGGGGGTCGACGGGCTGGCACGGGGGCTCGCCTGGGCGACGGGACAGTGGGGCGACCGGCTCGCGGTGGCCGCGCTGCTGCGCGATCCCGACGCGGTGCCGCTGCTGCTGGCCGAGGCCGACCTGTCGTAGCCGCGTCTCAGGGGTCCGCTTGACGGCGGGCCCCTGAGGCTAGTTGTCGCGGGGGCGGCGCACCATCCACATCCCGAGGAAGCCGAACGCCACTCCCGTGACGCAGGTCCAGATCCACCACTCGTTCCCGGGCGCGGGACGGAAGATCAACAGGACGACCAGGGCGACGGCCCAGAGGGCCGTGCCGACGCCGACGGCGGCGACGTCGTTGGTCTTGATCGGCTCTGGGTCGGGGTGCCACTGCTTCACGTGGTTCAGCCTAGCTTCCAATAGTGTCTCGATCGTATTACTGACACTTTCCGCAGGTCATCCCATACTGTCACCCTTCGCGTCGTGAGCGACACAAAGAACACTGAACCCCGATCCGCACTGGACCGCTTCTTCGCGATCACCGCGCGAGGATCGACCGTCTCCCGGGAAGTCCGGGGCGGTCTGGCCACCTTCTTCACGATGGCGTACATCGTGGTGCTGAACCCGTTGATCATCGCCACCGGCAAGGACATCGACGGCGAGTACATCGGCGACGGCAGCGCGCCCAACATCGCGCTGGTGGCCGCCGGCACCGCCTTCGTGGCCGGCGTGATGACGATCCTCATGGGCGTCATCGGCAAGGTGCCCTTCGCGATGGCGGCCGGGCTCGGGCTCAACGCCTTCGTGACCTTCAACATCGCGACGGTGATGAGCTGGGAAGAGGCCATGGGCCTGGTCTTCCTGGAAGGCGTCATCATCGCGATCCTGGTGCTGACGGGGCTACGCACCGCGGTCTTCCACGCCATCCCCGCCCAGCTCAAGACCGCCATCAGCGTGGGCATCGGCCTGTTCATCGCGCTGATCGGCTTCGTGGACGCCGGCTTCGTGCGCAAGGCCCAGGGCACGCCCCTGGAGCTGGGCATCGCCGGCAACCTCACCTCGTGGCCGATCTTCGTCTTCATCGTGGGCCTGCTCGCCACCGCCGCGATGGTGGCGCGCAAGGTGAAGGGCGCCATCCTCATCGGCATCGTCGGCACCACGGTCCTCGCCATCGTCGTCGAGGCGCTCACCAAGGCCGGCAGCTTCTCGGCCGAGAACCCCGGCGGCTGGCAGCTCAACCGGCCCACCGTCCCCGAGCAGATCTTCGGCTTCCACAACCCGCTGACGCTGTTCGCCGAGTTCGACCCGATCGGCGGTTTCCAGCGGGTGACGATCCTGCTGGCCGTATTGTTCGTCTTCACCCTGCTCATCACCGACTTCTTCGACACCATGGGCACGGTCGTGGGCGTCGGCCGGCAGGCGGGGCTGGTGCAGGAGGACGGCATGCTGCCGCGTACCAAGCAGATCCTGCTCGTCGACTCGATCGGCGCGGCGGCGGGCGGCGCGGGCTCCGTCTCCTCCAACACGACCTACATCGAGTCGGCGGCCGGCGTCGGCGAGGGCGCCCGCACCGGCCTGGCCAGCGTGGTGACCGGGGCGCTGTTCCTGGTGGCCATCTTCTTCGCGCCGCTCGTGACGGTGGTGCCGTACGAGGCCGCCGCGCCCGCGCTGGTCGTCGTGGGCTTCCTCATGATGACCGCGATCCGCGACATCGACTGGAACGACTACGAGATGGCCATCCCGGCGTTCCTCACGATCGTCATCATGCCGTTCACCTACTCGGTCTCCAACGGCATCGGCGCCGGCTTCATCAGCTACGTGCTGATCAAGGTGGTGCGCGGCAAGGCGCGCGAGGTGCACCCGCTGCTGTGGGGCACCGCGGTGCTGTTCGTGCTCTACTTCGCGATCGGTCCGATCCGGGCGCTGCTCGGCATCTGAACGCGCGTCACGCAGGCCCGGAGCCGCCCCGCACACGCGGGGCGGCTCCGGGGTATCAAGGGGTGAGACGCCTAAACGGTTGGGGAAATATCGTGGACTGCCGTATAGTTAGCAAAGGTAATGACTCATGCTAACCAACACCCCGCACAAGACAGGTCTGCGCGGCGACGCGGGTCTGGCTTCAGCCTTGCGCGTGTCGCTGACAAGGCTCAACCGACGACTCAGACGACAGGCGGCGGCGCACTCGCTGACGCCCACCCAGTTCGCGACGCTCGCCGCCGTGGAGCGGCACTCCGGGATTACGCCCGGAGAGCTGGCCGAGCTGGAGAAGGTGCAACCGCCCTCGATGACCCGCGTGATCGCCGGTCTAGAGGAGCGCGGACTGGTCGCCCGTGGCCCGCATCCGACCGACCGGCGCCAGGTGACCGTGACCGTGACCGAGGCCGCCCAGAAGCTGCTGAAGGAGGAACGCCGACGCAAGGACGCGTGGCTGACGCAGCGGCTGAAGGAGCTCTCCCCGGAGGAGAAGTCGATCCTCAGGCAGGCCGCGCCGATTCTGGAGAAGCTCAGCAGGATATAGAGCCTGAGCAACCCAGGACCGGGATGTTCCGGTCGCTCAGGATTCGCAACTACCGCATGTTCGCGGCCGGTGGCGCCGTCTCCAACGTCGGCACCTGGCTGCAGCGCACCGCCCAGGACTGGCTGGTGCTCGACCTGACCAACGGCAGCGCGGCGGCGCTCGGCACGGCGACCGCGCTGCAGTTCCTGCCGATGCTGCTGTTCGGCATGTTCGGCGGCGTGCTCGCCGACCGCTACCCGAAGCGCCCCATCCTCGTCGCGGCCCAGAGTCTCATGGCCATGCTGGCCCTCACCATCGGCGTGCTGACGATGACCGGCAGCGCCCAGGTGTGGCACGTGTACGTGATGGCGTTCCTGCTCGGCATGATCTCCTGCGTGGAGGTGCCGACCCGGCAGGCGTTCGTGGTCGAGATGGTCGGCCGCCGCGACCTGCCCAACGCGATCGCGCTCAACAGCTCCATCTTCAACCTGGCCCGCGTGGTCGGCCCGGCGCTCGCCGGCGTGCTGATCTACGTGCTCGGCGGCACCGGCCCCATCTTCCTGGTCAACGCGCTGACGTTCGGCGCGGTGATCTCCTCGCTGGTGTTCATGCGCGCCTCCGAGCTCAACCCGGCCGAGCCGGTGCCGAGGGCGAAGGGGCAGCTCCGCGAGGGCCTGCGCTACGTCGTACGGCGCGAGGAGCTGCTGCTGCCGGTGCTGCTCATCGGGTTCGTGTCGATGTTCTCGCAGTCGTTCTCGATGTCCATAGCGCTGATGGCGCGCGAGGTGTTCAAGGCGGGCGCGTCGTCGTTCGGCCTCGCCTCCAGCATGTTCGCGGTGGGCGCGCTGGGCGGCGCGCTGCTCGCGGCGCGCAGGGCCAAGCTGACGAACAAGGTGCTGTTCGCCGGGGCGATCGGGTTCGGGGCGTTCCAGATCCTCACGGCGCTGGCCCCGTTCTACCCGGTCTACCTGCTGCTGCTGGTGCCCACCGGGGTCGCGCTGATCACCGTCAACACGGCCGCCAACGCCAGCGTGCAGCTCGCCACGTCGGCCGAGATGCGCGGCCGGGTGATGGGCATCTACATGCTGGTCTTCACCGGCGGGGCCCCGCTCGGCGCGCCGCTGGTCGGCTGGCTGTCGGAGCTCGGCGGGCCGCGCCTCGGGGTGCTGCTGTCCGGCGTGCTGGTGCTGGCCGGGACCGGGCTCGCGGTCGTGGTGTCGCGGCTGATCAGCCGCAGGGTCTCCCGCCCCACCCTCGCGATGGCCTGACCCGTCCGCGCCCGCTCCGAGCGGGCACAATGTGTTGGCATGAGGCTCTTCGCGGCCCTGGTGCCGCCCGACGAGGTGCTGGACGAGATCGAACGCGCGATCGCGCCGCACGTCGGGCAGGTGCCGGGGCTGCGCTGGCCCGACCGGGCCACCTGGCACATCACGCTCGGCTTCTTCGGCGAGGTGCCCGAGCGGGCGCTGCCCGAGCTGGAGACCCGCCTGGCCCGCGCCGTGCGCCGGCATCACGCGCTCGACCTGGCCTTCGCCGGATTCGGCGCCTTCTCGTCCGCCCGCCGCGCCCGCGTCTTCTGGATCGGCGTCACCGGCGACTCCATGACCAGGCTCGCCGACTCCGTACGCGCCGGGGCCCGCCGCGCCGGGGCCACCGAGACCGACGCCAAACCCATGCACCCGCACCTCACGCTGGCCCGCGCCAGGACCGAGACCGACCTCCGCCCGCTGGTGGAGTCGCTGTCGGGGTTCAGCGGCTCGCCGTGGCGGGCGGAGACGGTGCGGCTGGTGCGCAGCCGTACCGGACCGCAGGTGAGGTACGAGTCACTCGCCGAATGGGCGCTCGCACCCGCCGAGCCGGGCTAGGCTCCAGGGCGTGGATCGTCCTCGTCCTTGGCTGCTGCCCCTGGTGCTCGGCCTGCTCCTGCTGATCGTGGTGCTCGGCGCGCTGCTCACCTGAGCCCTACCAGGCGTAGTCCTCCGGCGCGGTCCTGTGACCGGGGAAGATCTCGTCCAGGCGGGCCAGCACGGCGTCGTCCAGCTCGATCTCCAGCGTGCGCATGCTGCCTTCGAGCTGCTCCAGCGTGCGCGGGCCGATGATCGGCGCGGTGACCGCCCGCTGCTTGAGCAGCCAGGCCAGGCCCACGTGCGCCGGGTCCTCGCCCAGCTCGTCGCAGAGCTTCTCGTACGCCTCGATCTTGTCGCGGTGCTTCTCCAGCTGCTTGACGATCTGCTCGCTCGCCGAGCGGCCCTTGTCGATCTTGCGGAGCACGCCGCCCAGCAGGCCGCCGGCCAGCGGGCTCCACGGGATCACGCCGAGCCCGTAGTCCTCGCAGGCGGGCAGCACCTCCAGCTCGACCGCGCGGGTGAGCAGGTTGTAGTGGGACTGCTCGCTGACCAGGCCGAGGAAGTTGCGCCGGGCGGCGGTCTCCTGCGCCTTGGCGATGTGCCAGCCGGCGAAGTTCGAGGAGCCGACGTAGAGGATCTTGCCCTGCTGGCGCAGGACCTCCATCGCCTCCCAGAACTCCTCGAACGGAGTGTTCCTGTCGACGTGGTGCGCCTGGTAGATGTCGATGTAGTCGGTCTGCATGCGCTTCAGCGAGGCGTCGCAGGCCCGGCGGATGTTGAGCGCCGACAGCTTGCTGTCGTTCGGCCACTCGCTCATGCCGCCGTAGAGCTTGGTCGCGATGACGGTCTTCTCGCGCCGCCCGCCGCCCTGGGCGAACCACCTGCCGATGATGTTCTCGGTGATGCCCTCGCCCAGCTTCCAGCCGTAGACGTTGGCGGTGTCGAAGAAGTTGATGCCCAGCTCCAGGGCCCGATCCATGATCGCGAAGGAGTCTTCCTCCGAAGTCTGCGGGCCGAAGTTCATGGTGCCGAGGCAGAGGGGGCTGACCTGAAGGCCACTGCGTCCGAGGTTGACATAGTCCATGGATCCAACCCTAAAGACCTGGAGCGCACTCCAGGCCAGACGCTTCCCGGCGCGCCGGTGGGGCATGATGGCGGCGTGGGGGATGCCTTGATCCGGATGCTCGCGGCCGTGTTCGCGGCCTGTTGCCTGGCCGTCGTGCCCGTCCATGCGGCGGCGGCCGACGACGACGAGCGGATGGAGAAGCTCTTCACGTTCAAGGACCCGAGGATCACCGAGTCCAGCGGCCTGGCGGTGTCGCCCACCCATCCTGGCATCTACTACACGCACAACGACAGCGCCGCCGCCCCGACGTTCTACGCGGTGGACGGCGAGGGGCGCACCCGGGCGACGTACCAGCTGCGCGGCGCGGAGGCGCGCGACTGGGAGGCGATGGCCGCGAGCAAGGACCCGCGCACCGGGCGCGGCGTGCTCTGGTTCGCCGACATCGGCGACAACCTCGACGGCGCCTGGCCCGACGTGTCGATCTACAAGGTGATGGAGCCGCAGCGGCTCGGCGACGCCACGCTGCCCGCCGTCCGCTACCGGTTCCGCTACGCCGACGGCGCGCGCAACGCCGAGGGCATCATGGTCAACCCGAGGACCGGGCGGCTCTACGTGGTGTCCAAGGAGTTCGCGGGCTCGGTCTACGCCGCGCCGAAGACATTGCGCACCGACCGGACGAACGTGCTGCGCAGGGTGGCCGCCGCGCCCATCATGGCGACGGACGCGGCGTACGCGCCGGACGGCTCCTCGTACGTCGTGCGCACCTACTTCTCCGCCACCCTCTACAAGCCCTCGGGCGAGACGATCGCGAGGGTGACGATGCCGCAGCTGGAGCAGGCGGAGTCGATCGCGTTCACGTCGGACGGCAAGGCCCTGCTCACCGGCAGCGAGGGGGCGCGGAGCCCGGTCTACCGGGTGCCGCTGCCCGCCCGCGCGCTGGCCTCCGCCTCGCCGGGCGCCACTCCTGCGCCCACCCCCACCCCCACCCACAGCCCGGCCAAGGCCGAGAGCAGCATGGACGCGCAGGCGGACAGTGCGGCGGGGGGCGGGCTGGCGCTGAAGGACGTGCTCATCTGGCTCGCCGCGGCGGCGACGGCCATCGGCGTGATCACCTTCATCGCCCGCCGGACCGCCTGACGGCCTTAGCGGCCACCTGACCGGCCTCAGCGGCCGCCGCCGCGCATGGTCGCGGTGAACATGTCGCCGCGCAGCGCCCGCTCCACCACCTCGATCGAGCGCGACAGCCGGACCAGCCGCGGGCCCTCCTGTCGGTAGGCGTCGAGCACCGCCTCGATGGCGTGCGGCGGCAGGTGGCCCTTGAGGTCGACGGCGGCGGCGCGGTAGCCGGCGCGGGCGGCCTCGACCGCCGAGTGCACGTGGTGCCTGGCCATGCTGGCCAGGGCCACGGGGTGGCGGCGCAGCACCTCGTAGGCGCGGTAGTCGGGCGGGACCGCGTCGAGCAGCCAGGCCACGGCCGAGGTCTCCCAGTCGGGGACGCTGGGCGGACGGACCTCGGCGGGCCACTCGGGCGGGACGTACATATCGGCATCGTACTCATGTTCGATTCGTCCTGATATGGCGGGGACGGGCGGTAAGCCGGGAAAATCGGTCATGTGACGGAGAGAATCGGGATCGTGGGCGCCGGGATCGTCGGGCTGGCGGTGGCGCGCGAGCTCGCCGCCACCCGGGGCGCCGAGGTGACGGTGCTGGAGAAGGAGGACGGCGTCGCCGTCCACCAGACCGGGCACAACAGCGGCGTCGTCCACGCGGGCATCTACTACCCGCCCGGCTCGCTCAAGGCCAGGCTGTGCCGGGAGGGCGTGGCGCTGCTCAAGGACTACTGCGCGGCGCACGGGCTGCCGTACGAGGAGGTGGGCAAGCTCGTCGTGGCGAGCACCCACGCCGAGCGGGCGGGCCTCGCCGCGCTGGCCGAGCGGGCTCGCGCGAACGGCGTCCCCGGCATCGCCGAGCTGGACGCGCTGGGGCTGCGCGAGGTCGAGCCGCACGCGGTGGGCGTCGGCGCGGTGCACTCCCCGCACACCGCGATCTGCGACTTCCCCGCCGTCGCCCGCCGCCTCGCCGAGGACGTCGAGGAGCTGGGCGGGTCCGTACGCCTCGCGCACCCCGTCCGCGGCATCCGCGAGCGCGCGGGCGGCGTGCAGGTGCTGGCCGCCCGCCGGATCTTCACCTTCGACCGCCTGGTGGTCTGCGGCGGGCTCGGCACGGACGCCGTGGCCGCGATGGCCGGGCGGCCGGGGGAGGTGCGGATCGTCCCGTTCCGTGGTGAGTACTACGCGCTCCAGGGCGCGGCGAAGGAGCTCGTACGCGGGCTGATCTATCCGGTGCCCGATCCGCGCTATCCGTTCCTGGGGGTGCACCTGACCCGTACGGTCGGCGGCGAGGTGCTGGTGGGGCCGAACGCGGTGCTGGCGCTCGCGTACGAGGGCTACAACTGGCGCAAGTTCGGAAATATCCGGCAAATTCTTGGTTGGCCCGGCACCCTCCGCCTGGCCCGGCAGCACTGGCGCACCGGGATCAAGGAGGTGCGCGGCAGCCTCGCCAAGGGCGCCTTCGTCCGGGCCGCCCGCCGCTACGTGCCCGAGCTGAGCGGCGCCGACCTCGTACGCGCGCCCGGCGGCGTCCGCGCCCAGGCCGTGGCCAGGGACGGCCGGCTGGTGGACGACTTCGTCGTGGACGTGCACGGCAACGTCGTGCTGGTCCGCAACGCCCCGTCGCCCGCGGCCACGTCGAGCCTGGCGATCGCCAGGCATGTTGCCGGAATTGTCCCAGCACTCGTCCGTTAAAGGCATCCTTATGGTGATGGAATCACGCCTGCTGATCGTCGAGGACGACCCCAACATCCTCGAACTCCTCGCCGCGAGCCTCAGGTTCGCGGGTTTCGACGTGACCACGGCGAAGAGCGGCGTCGACGCCGTCGCCTCCGTGCAACGACACCGCCCCGACCTCGTCGTGCTCGACGTCATGCTGCCCGACCTGGACGGTTTCGAGATCGTCAGGCGGCTGCGCGGCGGCGGGCTGCACACGCCGGTGGTGTTCCTGACCGCCCGTGACGAGACCGAGGACAAGATCCGCGGCCTCACGATCGGCGGCGACGACTACGTGACCAAGCCGTTCAGCCTGGAGGAGGTGATCGCGCGCATCCACGCGGTGCTCCGCCGTACCAGCGGCGACCTGCCGGCCGCGCCGCCGCGGCTCACGTTCGCCGACATCGAGCTGGACGAGGAGAGCCACGAGGTGTGGCGCGGGGGCACCGCCGTGCCGCTGTCGCCGACCGAGTTCAAGCTGCTGCGCTACTTCATGACGAACGCCGGGCGCGTCCTGTCCAAGCCGCAGATCCTCGACCACGTCTGGGACTACGACTTCCGCGGCGAGGTGGGCATCGTCGAGTCGTACGTGTCCGTGCTCCGCCGCAAGATCGACAACCGGAGCCCCCGCCTCATCCACACCCTGCGGGGCGTCGGGTACGTGCTGCGCCTGCCCCCGAGCTCCTGATGACCCGGCTGCCGCTGAGGATCAAGCTGATGGCGTCCATGCTGGCGCTGCTCGGCTTCGGCATGGTCTTCATCGGCCTGGTCAGCGTGTCGGTGCTGCACGGCTACCTCATCGACCGCGTGGACGGGCAGCTCACGCTGCTCAGCGAGCGCATGCACAAGAAGATCGTCAACGACCGGCGCAACGACAGGGAGACCCCCGAGCGGCCGATCCTCATCGAGTCGGACGCGATCGTCCTGGTCAAGGAGCCCGGCGGCGACTTCGTGCCGATGCTGACCGACCGCGACGTGGACGCCAAGCCCAAGCCCCTCCTCGGCAGCGCCCCCGGCCAGGACGCCTACACCGCCCTCGCCTCCAGCGGCGACGGCGAATGGCGGGTGCTGCAGCGGCAGGTGCATCGCACCACGCTCGTCGTCGCCGTGGACCTGGAGGAGGTCGACGCGATCACCAAGCGGCTCGTGCTCATCGAGCTGCTGGGCGGCGGCGGCAGCCTGCTCATCCTCGCCGTCGTGGGCGTCACCATCGTCCGGCGCAGCATGCGCCCGCTCGCCCAGATCGAGCGCACCGCCGAGGCCATCGCCGGCGGCGAGCTGGGCCGCCGGGTCCCCGACGCCGACCCCCGTACCGAGGTGGGCAGCCTGGCGAGGTCGCTCAACGGCATGCTCGCCCAGATCGAGGCCGCCTTCGCCGCCCGTTCCGCCTCCGAGGAGGCCGCCCGGCGCTCCGAGGACCGCATGCGGCAGTTCGTCGGCGACGCCTCCCACGAGCTGCGCACCCCGCTCACCTCCATCCGCGGCTTCGCCGAGTACGCCCGCCAGAACCCCGGCGCCGACCCCGTCGAGCTCATGCAGCGCGTGGAGAAGGCGGCCGGCCGGATGAGCCTGCTGGTGGACGACCTGCTGCTGCTGGCCAGGGTGGACCAGCAGCGGCCGCTGCGGATGCGCCCCGTGGACATGCTGGCGCTGGCCGCCGACGCCGTGCAGGACGCCCGGATCATCGCGCCCGACCGTACGATCAAGCTCGACGTCGTCGGCGGCGCGGCCCTGATCGTCTCCGGCGACGAGGTGCGCCTGCGCCAGGTGGTCAGCAACCTCGTCACCAACGCCATCGTCCACACCGAGCCCGCCTCGCCGATCATCGTCCGGGTCGGCGCCGGCGGCGAGCAGGTCTTCCTGGAGGTCGCCGACCAGGGCCCCGGACTCACCCCCGAGCAGGTCGAGCACGTCTTCGAACGCTTCTACCGGGCCGACACCGCCCGCGCCCGCCGCCGCTCGACCGAGGAACGGGGCAGCGGGCTCGGCCTCGCCATCGTCCAGGCACTCGTACGGGCCCACGGCGGCGAGGTCACCGTGACCAGCACCGTCGAGGACGGCTCCACGTTCCGGGTCGAACTCCCACTAGCTTTGGAGTGACCGTTCAGCTAACCCTCAGGTCGTTTTGTCACTGTAAGTAGGTGACGAAACCCGAGGCGCTGATCATGGTGGTGGACGACGAACCCAGCATCAGGGACCTGCTCTCCGCCAGCCTGCGCTTCTCCGGGTTC
The DNA here is from genome assembly GCF_041402765.1 of Nonomuraea sp. AD125B. NCBI lineage: Bacteria > Bacillati > Actinomycetota > Actinomycetes > Streptosporangiales > Streptosporangiaceae > Nonomuraea > Nonomuraea sp. AD125B. The sequence goes on from NZ_JBGLOU010000007.1 coordinate 62,803, forward strand.
GAGGTCCTGACCGCCGCCGACGGGCAGGAGGCCGTCGAGGTCGCCGAACGCGCCTCGCCCGACCTCGTGGTCCTCGACGTGATGCTCCCCGACCTCGACGGCCTGGAGGTCGCCAAGCGCATCGACGCGCCCGTGCTCTTCCTCACCGCCCGCGACGCCACCGAGGACAAGATCGCGGGCCTGCGGGTGGGCGACGACTACGTGACCAAGCCGTTCAGCCTGGAGGAGGTGCAGGCCCGCATCCGGGCCGTGCTCCGGCGCACCCGCGTCGACGGCGCGCCCGCCACCCGGCTCAAGGTCGCCGACCTGGAGCTGGACGAGGACTCCCGCGAGGTCTGGCGCGGCGGCCGGTCGGTGCGCCTGTCGCCGACGGAGTTCAAGCTGCTGCACTACTTCATGGTCAACGCCGGGCGGGTGCTGTCGAAGGCGCAGATCCTCGACCACGTCTGGAACTACGACTTCGGCGGAGACGCCGGGGTGGTGGAGTCGTACGTGTCCTACCTGCGGCGCAAGGTGGACGACGTCGAGCCACGGCTCATCCACACCCTGCGCAGCGTCGGCTACGTGCTCCGCGAACCGCCGCCCGGCCCCTGACGGTCCGGGGCGTCGGGTCGGCCCTCCGCAGGTTGGTCACGGTACGACAGCTCGTAGAGATGGCCGCCCTTGATCAGAATCGAGACCTCGACCGGCCGTCCCGAATCGCTGTAGACCACCCGGAACTGCCGGAAGACGGGCACATCGGCCGGCAGGTCCAGACCCTCGGCCTCATCGAGGGTCGGTTGCCGTACCGAGATGCGGTCCTCGAAACGCCGCTCGGGGAAGCCGAGGTCCGCGAGTGCCTGCGGCGCACCGCCCCGGATCTTCTTACGGCTGCTCAAGGGGCTGTCGGCGGCGATGTCGAGCGGATAGTACGACCACGACAGCTCCACCGGCTCGCCGTCGTGCAGCAGCAGGCGGTGGCGCAGGACGACGTTCTCGCCGTCAGGTGTCGCGAGTGCCGTCGCTACGTCGTACGGCGGCGGCGTCTTGCTCACTTCAAGCAGTTCGTAGCTGTAGCCGCCCGTGGTCGGCGGCTTGTAGGCGGTGGCCTCGACGACGAACTGCCGGCGTTCTCGTACGAACACGCCTTTGCCTGCATGACCACGGACGAAACCCTCGTCCTTCAGGGACTGAAGGGCTCGCTGGATCGTCGCGTTCGCCGCCTCGAACCGGCCGACCAACTGCGGCGTCGAAGGCAACTGCTCACCTGGTCGCAGTGCGCCGGACATGATCTCGGCTCGCAGCTCCGCCGCGATCTGCTGATGACGAGGGCGTGGGTCGGGCCGCCTTGCCAAGCTGTCACGTCTCCTTGCTGATGGTCATCTCGTAACGCAGCTCGCGCCCGTCGGCGACCATCGTCATCACGCTGACCTCGTACGGGGTCCCTGCGCTCGTACGCGACACCCTGGTGAGGACCAGGACCCAGTCCTGCGGGCGGAGGCCGAGCACGGCCTGCTCGGGCTCCGTCGAGGGGCGGGCGGTGACCCGTTCCTCGACCTTGTGTGGCCGATAGCCGAGCTCGGCCAGCAGGGTGACGGCTCCGCCAGGGATCTTGCGGGACTCGGCGAGCCTCGTGCCGCCCGCGATCCCGACGGGATAGTAGGAGTCGGCCAGCTCCGTCGGCCGCCCGTCCAGCAGCACCAGCCTCCGCCGGACGATCGCGGTGTCTTCCGGACCGAGCCGCAGGGCGTCGGCCACCGCCTGCGGCGGCCGGATCTCTTCCACGCCGCGTAGCTGGTTCGTCCCGGCACGGCCGTGCGCCTCCGCCTCGGCTGTCCAGGCGTCCGGGTCGCCGGGGCGGCGAGGCCGCAGATAAGGGGCTGTCGGTCCAGCCCGTGTCCGACACGAGTCCTCCACGAGGTCGAGATCCGAGAGGTGTCACGGTACCGCTCCGCACCGCGACGCTCCCCACATGGCACCGCTGAATCGGCCTCCGCGTGGGTAGCGTGAGGCGTATGGATCTGCTGGGCGCGTTGGAGGCATTGCGCCGGCCGCTGGACCGCGAGCTGTTCCCGCTGGCGATCGGCGAGGCGGCGGCGGACCGGCGGGCGTTGCGCGAGCTGACCGGGCAGCTCGACGACTACCTGCTGCCGCGGCTGCGGGCGATCGACGCGCCGCTGCTGGCCGTCGTCGGCGGCTCCACCGGGGCGGGCAAGTCCACGCTGGTCAACTCGCTGGTCGGCGCGGACGTGGCCGAGCCGGGCGTGCTGCGGCCCACCACGCTGACCCCCACGCTCGTGGTCAACCCTGCCGACCGGCCCTGGTTCATGGGGCAGAACGTGCTCCCCGGGCTGTCCCGCGCCACCGGCGAGGGCCCCGGCGCGCTGCGCGTGGTGACCTCCGACGCGGTCGGGGCCGGGCTGGCGCTGCTCGACGCGCCCGACATCGACTCCGTCGTCACCGCCAACCGGGAGCTGGCCGCGCAGCTTCTCGCCGCCGCCGATCTGTGGCTGTTCGTCACGACCGCCGCCCGGTACGCCGACGAGGTGCCGTGGAGCTTCCTGCGTTCGGCCCGCGAACGGAGCACGGCCCTCGCCGTGGTGCTCGACCGGGTGTCGCGGGAGGCGATCGAGCCGGTGGCCCGCGACCTCAACCGGCTGCTCGACGAGAACGGGCTCGACGGCACCCGCCTGTTCACCGTCCCCGAGGCGGCCCTGCCGGACGAGAAGGCGCGCCTGCCCGAGGAGTACGTACGCCCCATCGCCTCCTGGCTCAACGGGCTGGCCGAGGACGCCGCCGAGCGCGCCCGCGTCGTACGCCAGACGCTCTCCGGCGCGCTGGACAGCCTGGAGACCCGGGTGCCCGCCCTGGCCACGGCGGTCGCGAGGCAGCAGGCGGGCTTCGACGGGCTGCGCGCGATCGTCGCGAACGCGTACGCGGGCGGCCTCGCCGACTTCGACGGCGGCATGCGCGACGGCTCGCTGCTGCGCGGCGAGGTGCTGGCCCGCTGGCAGGACTTCATCGGCACCGGCGACCTCATGCGTACGCTGGAGAGCCGCGTCGGCTGGCTGCGCGACCGCATCGTGGGCTTCTTCACCGGGCGGGTGCCGGAGACGCAGCTCAAGGAGGCCTTGGAGAGCGGTGTCGAGTCGCTGATCCGTGGAGCCGCCGACGGGTCCGCCGAGCGGGCGCTGGAGGGCTGGTCCGCGGCGCCCGGCGGCGCGGGGCTGCTCGACCGGCTCGGGGCCGTCGAGTCGGCCCGGCTCGGGCGGGCCTCGCCCGACCTCGGCAGGCGGGCGGAGGCGGCGGTGCGCGGCTGGCAGGAGTTCGTGCTCGACCTCGTACGCGACGAGGGCGCCGAGCGGCGGACCGCGGCACGGGTGGCCTCGTTCGGGGTGAACGGGGCGGGGCTGCTGCTCATGCTGGGGGTGTTCGCCTCCACGGGCGGGCTGACCGGCATCGAGGTGGGGATCGCGGGCGGCACGAGCGTGCTGTCGCAGAAGGTGCTGGAGGCCGTCTTCGGCGACCAGGCGGTCCGTACGCTGACCGTCACGGCCCGCGAGGACCTGCGCGAACGGGTCCGCGTCCTGCTGGCGGAGGAGGCGGCCCGCTTCGACGCCCTCCTGGAGTCCGCCGAACCGCCGAAGGGCACGGCCGAGCAGCTCGACGAGGCCCTTGCCGAGATCAGGGCCCAGCGGGCGCGGCGCGCCGACCTCCCGGCGTCGGCCGTGGAGCCGGCGCTCCCTCCGGGGGCGTGGCAGCCCGCCGCCACCATGGAGCTGCCGGTCCAGTCCGGCGCCGAGGAGGAGGGCCGGTGAAGCTGCTGCGGCGCAAGGAGGGGCCGTCCCTCGACACGCGGGTGAGCGCGCTGCTGGAGGCGGCCACGCTCGGCGACGGCCGGCTGCCCGAGGAGGCGGTGACCGCCGCGCGGGCCGTCGCCGAACGGGCGGGAGCGCGGGCCGGTCTGTCCCTCGACCACACCGTGGCCGCGCTGGCCGGGGCCACCGGCAGCGGCAAGTCGTCCCTCTACAACGCGCTGGCGGGGCAGGAGCTGGCGGCGGTCGGCGTCACCCGGCCCACGACCTCGACCGCGCAGGCGGCGCTCTGGGACGGCGAGGGCGCGGGCCCGCTGCTCGACTGGCTGGACGTCCCGCACCGCCACTCCGCCGCGGACGCGGACGGGTCCGGGCTCGTCCTGCTGGACCTGCCCGACCACGACTCCATCCGGCTCTCCCATCGGCTGGAGGTGGACCGCCTGGTGGAGCTGGTCGATCTGCTGGTGTGGGTGGTGGATCCGCAGAAGTACGCCGACGCGGCGCTGCACGAGCGCTACCTGCGGCCGCTGGCCGGGCACCGGGACGTGATGCTGGTGGTGCTCAACCAGGTCGACCGGCTGCCGCCGCAGGCCGTCGAGCGTTGCGTCGGCGACCTGCGGCGGTTGCTGGAGGGCGACGGGCTGGCGGACGTCCCGGTGCTGGCGGTCTCGGCGCGTACCGGTGAGGGGATGTCCGGGCTTCGGGAGGTGCTGGACGAGCGGGTCGCGGCCCGCGCGTCGTGGGCGGCCCGCCTGGGCGCCGACGTCGCCGCGGCCGCCGCCCACCTGGGTGCGGCCGAGGGCGGGGGCGGGGGCGGGGGCGAGGTCCCGGCGCTGGAGCAGGGGTCTGGGAGGGGGCTGGAGCAGGGGTCTGGGAGGGGGCTGGAGAAGGGACCTGGGAGGGGGCCGGAGCAGGGGCCTGGGAGAGGACTCGGCAAGGGGGTCGACAAGGGGCTCAGGGAGGCGCTGGCGCGGGCCGCAGGGGTGCCGCTGGTGGTGGAGGCCGTGGCCAAGGGGCATCGGCACCGGGCCGTGGTGGCGACCGGCTGGCCGGTCACCCGCTGGTTGCGGCGCTTCCGTCCCGACCCGCTGCGCCGGCTCCGCCTGGGGACGACGGCGGTCCAGAACGCGCGCCCCCAGCTCCCCTCGCCAGGGGACGCGGAGATCGTCGGGCGGACGTCCGTGCCGGGCGCGTCCGCCGTGCAGCGGGCGCAGGTCGAGACCGCGCTCAGGGACGTCGGCGAGTCCGCCGCCACCGGCCTGCCCGGCCCCTGGGCGACGGCGGTGCGCCACGCGGCCCGCTCCCACGCCACCGAGCTGATGGACGCGGTGGACCGCGCGATCGCCACGACCTCGCTCGACGCGACCCGCCGCCCCCGCTGGTGGAGCGCGGTGAACGCGCTGCAGTGGCTGGTGTTCGCGGCCATGCTGGCGGGCGCGCTCTGGCTGGGGGTGCTGTTCGGGATGGACTACCTGCGCCTGCCCCAGCCGCCGCTGCCCACCGCCGGGCCGGTCCCGTGGCCGACGGTGCTGCTGGCGGGCGGGGCGCTGGCGGGGGTGCTGGTCGCGCTGCTGTCCCGGCTGCTGGCCTGGCTGGGCGGCCGCCGCCGCGCCCGCCGTACGGGGAAGGCGTTGCGGACGGCCATCGCCGAGGTGAGCGATCGGCTCGTGCTGGAGCCCGTACGCGCGGAGCTGGACCGGCACGCCCGCTTCACCGAGGCGCTCCGCCTGGCCCGCGCCGAGGTGTGAGGGCCGGGGTCAGCCGCAGTGCTCCCAGTCGCTCTCCCACCACGTGCCGCCGTACGTGCCGCCCCACTTGACGCACTTGCCGGCCGCGTTGACCTTGACCGGCCCGGCGTAGTAGCGGTAGTTGTCCGCGTCCACCTTGCCCTCCCCGCCGTACGGCCAGATCACGGCGCGCACGTACGTGCTGTTGCCCGCCGCGCCCGTCTTCCACGTCACCACGCAGTTGGTGGTGCCGTTGTAGAGCAGGTACGTGACGGCGCTGGAGCCGTAGGCGTGGCTGTCGATGACGTGGTAGCTGCCGCCGCCGCACGCGCCGATGGGCGTGGACGCCGCGGCGGCCGGGCCGCTCAGGGTCACCGACGCGGCGAGGGCGGTCGCGAGGCCGAGGGAGAGGGTCGCACTCCGCTTGATCATGCGCACTCGGGATTCCTTCGATGTGATCCGATGTGAAGATCAACGATAGGGCACCAATACGCCGATAAATCAGGATGTATCGGGCGGGGTGCCGCCGATCGAGGACGCCACCTCCCGCAACGCCGCCAGCACCGGCCGCACCACCGGATGCGAGTCGGCCCCACGCCGCACGGCCGCGAAGACCCGCCGCTCGGCCGCCCCCTGCGTACGGCGCACGACCACCCCGGCGGGAGCCATGTCCCGGAGCGCCAGCCGGGGCACCAGCGCCACCCCGGCCCCCGCCCCGACCAGCGCCACCACGGCGCGGAAGTCGTCGGAGCAGTGGGCGACGTTGGGCGTGAAGCCCGCCTGCTGGCAGGCGAACGTGATCACGTCATGCACCGGATTGCCGGGATAGGGCCCGATCCACCGCTCGGCGGACAGCGACACCAGCGTGGCCGAGTCCGCCAGCGGATGGCCGCGGGGCAGCACCAGGTCGAACGGCTCGGCGTACAGCGGCAGCCGGGACAGCCGCCCGTCGGCGGCGTCGGGCGCCCCGCGGTACTCGACCGCGACCGCGAGGTCGGCCGCCGAGTCCAGCAGCATGGCGAGCCCCTGGTCGCCCTCGGCGTCGAGCACCCGCACCTGGATGCCGGGCGCGCTCGCGCGCAGCGCCGCGATCGCGGGGGAGAGCACGGCGCTGATCGCCGTGGCGAAGCAGGCCACGGTCACTTCGCCGGCCTCGCCCGCCGCGTACGCGGCCACGTCGGCACGGGCCCGTTCGAGCTGGGCCAGCACCTCGTTGGCGTGCCCGAGCATGATCCGGCCGACCGCGGTGAGCCGCACGCCGCGCCCGTCGCGGTTGAACAGCCGGTGCCCAACCTCGTGCTCCAGGGCCACGAGTTGCTGCGACACGGCCGACGGCGTGAGGTGCAGCGCGGCCGCCGCGGCGGTGACCGTGCCGTGGTCGGCCACGGCACGGAGCGTGCGCAGCCGCCGCGTGTCTATCACGCAGGTGAGGATACTCAGCTACGTGCGCGTACGAAGGCGTCCACCGCCCGGTCGACGTCCTCCTCGCGGTGCGCGGCCGAGAGCTGCACCCGGATCCGCGCCTGCCCCTGCGGCACCACCGGGTACGAGAACCCGACGACGTAGATCCCGAGGTCGAGCAGCCGCTCGGCCATCGCGCCCGCCTCGGCCGCGTCGCCGATCATGACCGGCACGATCGGGTGGTCGCCGGGCAGGATGTCGAAACCGGCCTCGGTCATCGCGGCGCGGAAGCGGGCGGTGTTGGCGCGCAGCCGCTCACGGGCCTCGCTGGTGGTCTCCAGCAGGTCGAGGATGCGCAGCGAGGCGGCCGCGATGACGGGCGCGAGGGAGTTGGAGAACAGGTAGGGGCGCGAGCGCTGGCGCAGCAGCGCGCAGATCTCCGCGCGGGCCGCGACGTAGCCGCCGCTGGCCCCGCCGAGCGCCTTGCCGAGGGTGCCGGTGATGATGTCCACGCGGTCGGTGACGCCGTGCAGCTCGGGCGTGCCGCGTCCCGTGGGGCCGACGAAGCCGACGGCGTGCGAGTCGTCCACCATGACCATGGCGTCGTAGCGGTCGGCGAGGTCGCAGATCTCGCGCAGCGGGGCGACGTAGCCGTCCATGGAGAAGACGCCGTCGGTGACGATGAGCCGCCGCCGCGCCTCCGACGCCTCCTTCAGCCGGGCCTCCAGCTCGGCCATGTCGCGGTTGGCGTAGCGCAGGCGCTGGGCCTTCGACAGGCGGATGCCGTCGATGATGCTGGCGTGGTTGAGCGCGTCGGAGATGACCGCGTCCTGGGCGTCGAGCAGCGTCTCGAAGACGCCGCCGTTGGCGTCGAAGCACGAGCTGTAGAGGACGGTGTCCTCCATGCCGAGGAACTCCGACAGCCGGGACTCCAGCTCCTTGTGCACCTCCTGCGTGCCGCAGATGAAGCGTACGGAGGCCATGCCGAACCCCCACCGGTCCAGCGCCTCCTTGGCCGCCGCGACCACCTCGGGGTGGTCGGCGAGGCCCAGGTAGTTGTTGGCGCAGAAGTTGAGCACCTCGCGCCCGGCCACGCCGACCTCGGCGCTCTGCGGGGTGGTGATGACCCGCTCGGGCTTGAGCAGCCCGGCCTCGGCGATCTCGTCGAGGGTCGTCCGCAGCTGCCCGCGCACGTTGGTGAACATCAAGCGCTCCAATCCAGAATGACCTTGCCGGTACGCCCGCCGGCCGCCGTGTCGAAGGCCGCCTCGAAGTCGCGGTAGTCGAACCTGTGGGTGATGACGGGGGAGAGGTCGAGCCCCTTCTCCAGCAGGACGGACATGTTGTACCAGGTCTCGTACATCTCCCTGCCGTAGATCCCCTTGATGGTGATCATGGAGGTGACGACCGTGGCCCAGTCGATCGCGAACTCCTCGGCGGGCAGCCCGAGCATGGCGATCCTGCCGCCGTGCGTCATGTGCGCGATCATCTCGCGCACCGCCGCCGGGTTGCCGGACATCTCCAGCCCGACGTCGAAGCCCTCGCGCATCTGGAGCCGGCGCATGCCCTCCTCGATGGAGGTGCGGGAGACGTTGAGCGCGAGCGAGACCCCGAGCTTGGTGGCCAGGTCGAGGCGCTCGTCGCTGACGTCGGTGATCATCACGTTGCGCGCGCCGACGTGGGTGGCGACGGCCGCCGCCATCAGGCCGATCGGGCCGGCGCCGGTGATCAGGACGTCCTCGCCGACCAGGGGGAAGGAGAGCGCGGTGTGCACGGCGTTGCCGAACGGGTCGAAGATGGCGGCGATGTCGGGGTGGACCGGGGTGCGGTGGACCCAGACGTTGGTGGCGGGGAGGGTGACGTACTCGGCGAACGCGCCGTCCCTGTTGACCCCGAGGCCGATCGTGTTGCGGCACAGGTGGCGGCGGCCGGCCATGCAGTTGCGGCACTTGCCGCAGACCAGGTGGCCCTCGCCGCTGACGAGGTCGCCGACGGCGACGTCCTCGACGCCGGGCGCCACCTCGACCACGTGGCCGCAGAACTCGTGCCCGGCGACGAGGGGCAGCTTCAGCGTGTGCCTGGCCCAGTCGTCGTACTTGCGGATGTGCAGGTCCGTGCCGCAGATGCCGGTGCGCAGCACGCGGATCTTCACCTCGCCGGGCCCCACCTCGGGCTCCGGGACGTCCACCAGCCACAGACCGGGCTCGGCCTTCTCCTTGACCAGCGCTTTCATGGCCCTCTCTCCCCCTAGGTCGAACCTAACGCACTGTGCCCGGTCCACTCGTGAGGTGTCCATCGAGGACTTCTTAAGTGCCCCCACAGCTCAGCTTCACGCGGGCCCGCGAGCAGGCACAATTACGCAATAGGCTTGAAGATGACTCGATGTGGAGGTCACGTGCGACAGCAGAGCGGCGACGCCTCCCTCCTGCGCAGGCTCAACTCGGCGGCGATCCTGCGCGTGCTGCGCGAGGTGGACGTCGCCACGCTGTCGGAGCTGGCCAGGGCCGTCCGGGTGTCGCGGCCGACGGCCGAGACCATCGTGGACGACCTGGTCGCCGAGGGCTGGGCCGAGGAGTGGACGGAGGACGAGGGCGACCGGCAGCGCGGGCGGCCGGCCCGGCGGTTCAGGTTCCGCGCGGGAGCCGGGCACGTGCTCGGCGTCTCCATCGGCGGCTCCAGTGTGCGGGCCATGGTGGCCGACCTCGCGGGCACGGTGCGGGCCTCCGGCTGCGTGCCCACCCACCGGCACCTGAGCGCGGCCGAGCGGCTGGACGCGGCGACCGCGCTGGCCGCCGAGACCGCCGGCCGGGCGGGTCTGACGCTGGAGGGCCTGGTGGCCGCCGGCGTCGGCACCACCGGCACCGTGGACGCGGCGGGCCGGGTGGTCAAGAGCGTCGCGCTGGACGACTGGACGGGGCTCGACCTGCGCGGCGAGCTGGCCCGCAGGCTGCCCGTCCCCGTGCTGGTGGACAACGACATGCGCCTCGCGGTGCTGGCCGAGCACTGGCGCGGCGCGGCGCGGGGCCGCTCCGACGTGGTCTACCTGTTCACCGGCGACCGCATCGGCATGGGCCTGCTGGTCGGCGGCCGGCCGCACCGGGGCGCGCACGCGGCCGGGGGCGAGATCGGCTCCCAGCCCAACGACAACTGGACGGCGTTCCGGCACGTCATCGACTACGCGATGGCGGCCGAGCCGGGGGAGCTGCGCTCGATGCGGCAGAGCGCCGACTTCGCGATCGGCCGGGCCCGCGCGGGCGAGGAGCGGGCCGCGACGGCCGTGCGCGAGCTGGCCCGCGGGCTGGCGGCGGGCCTGGTCACCGTGGTCAACCCGCTCGACCCCGAGATGGTGGTCATCGGCGGCGCGCTGGCCTCGGCCGGCGACCTGCTGGTGGAGCCGGCGCGTGAGGTCTTCGAGCGTCACTGCCTCTATCCGCCCGAGGTCGTGGCCTCGGCGCTGGGCGCCGACTGCATCGTGATCGGCGCGGTCCGCCTGGCCCTCGACCACGCCGACCAGCACCTGTTTGCGCTGGATTAAAGCTAGTTGTTTTCATAATTGACCGCTAGCCTGCAGGTCACACAACGCTCGAACGTGGAAGGACTCGTGTGAAAGACCTGCGCATCGGAGTCATCGGTCTCGGCCTGCGGACGAGCCTCGCGCTGCACGCGCACCGTCCCGGCGGCGGATCGGTCGTGGCCGCGCTCTGCGACTCCGACCCCGCGGTGCTCAAGAGCCAGTCGGCCCGCTTCGAGGCCGGCTTCCTCACCGAGGACTACCGCGCGCTCCTCGACCGGCCCGACCTCGACGCCGTCATCGTCAACACCCCCGACGACACCCACGAGCGCATCGCCATCGACTGCCTGGAGGCCGGCAAGGCCGTCTACCTGGAGAAGCCGATGGCGATCACCGTGGAGGGCTGCGACGCCGTCCTGCGCGCCGCCCGCCGCACCGGCACCCGCCTGTACGTCGGCCACAACATGCGCCACATGGGCGTGGTCCGGCTGATGCGCGACATCATCCGCAAGGGCGTCATCGGCGAGCCCAAGACCGTGTGGGTGCGGCACTTCGTCGGCTACGGCGGCGACTACTACTTCAAGGACTGGCACGCCGACCGCACCCGCACCACCGGCCTGCTGCTGCAGAAGGCCGCCCACGACCTCGACGTGATCCACTGGCTGGCCGGCGGCTACACCACCCGGGTCAACGCGCTCGGCGACCTCATGGTCTACGGCGACCTGCCGCGCCGCGCCCCCGGCACCCCGCGTCCGGACGACTGGCTGCGCACGTACGAGTGGCCGCCCACCGCCCGCCGCGACCTGCACCACGTCGTGGACGTCGAGGACGTCTCCGTGATGAACATGCGCCTGGACAACGGCGTCATCGCCGCCTACCAGCAGTGCCACTTCTCGCCCGACTACGTGCGCAACTACACCGTCATCGGCACCGAGGGGCGGCTGGAGAACTTCGGCGACGGGCCCGGCGACACGGTCAAGGTCTGGAACACCGGGCCGACCGGCTACCGGGACGACTGCGACATCGCGTACAAGGTGCCGCTGGCCGAGGGGTCGCACGGCGGGGCGGACGCCGAGATCATCGGCGAGTTCCGCAGGTTCGTCCAGGAGGGCGGGGCCACCGACACCTCGCCGGTGGCGGCGCGGATGAGCGTGGCGGCCGGCTACATGGCGACGATGTCGCTGCGCGACGGCGGCATGCCGTACGACGTGCCGCCGCTCGATCCGGACCTGGCCGCGTACTTCGCGGGCGGGCAGGCGTGAACCACGACGGCCCGGCCCCGCGAGGGGACCGGGCCGGTGCGCCAGGGGCTCAGCGCTCGGCCTCCTTGGGCTGCGGGTCGAGGTCGGGGAAGGGGGACGGCTCCTGCATGGCCTGGGTGAGCTGGCGCGGGCCCTTGGGGTCGGCCTCCTGGGCGTCGGCGACGGCCTCGGCCGCGGCCTCCGCCGCGCGGGCGGCGTCCTCGTCGGCCGCCGAGTGCTCCGGAGCCACCTCCTCGCGGGTGGCCGCCGAACGCGGCAGCGCCTCGGTGAACGCCTTCGACACGCCCGTCAGCGCCGAGGTGACCTCGCTCGGGATCACCCAGAACGTGTTGCCCTGACCCTGGGCGAGCTGCGGCAGCACCTGGAGGTACTGGTAGGCGAGCAGCTTGGGGTCGGGGTCGTTGCGGTGCACGGCCTGGAAGACCTGGTCGATGGCGCGCGACTGGCCCTCGGCCTCCAGGATCGCCGCGGCCCTGGTGCCCTCGGCGCGCAGGATGCGGCTCTGCTTGTCGCCCTCGGCCGTGAGGATTTGCGACTGGCGCTGGCCCTCGGCGGTCAGGATCGCGGCCCGCTTGTCGCGCTCGGCCCGCATCTGCTTCTCCATCGCGTCCTTGATGGTCTTGGGCGGATCGATCGCCTTGATCTCGACGCGGTTGACGCGGATGCCCCACTTGCCGGTGGCCTCGTCGAGCACCCCGCGCAACTGGCTGTTGATGGTGTCGCGGGAGGTCAGCGTCTTCTCCAGGTCCATCGAGCCGACGACGTTGCGCAGCGTGGTGACGGTGAGCTGCTCGACGGCCTGGATGTAGTTGGCGATCTCGTACGCCGCCGCCCGCGGGTCGGTGACCTGGAAGTAGAGCACCGTGTCGATCTCGACGACCAGGTTGTCCTCGGTGATGACCGGCTGCGGGCGGAACGAGACGACCTGCTCCCGCAGATCGATCATGGCGTAGACGCGGTCGATGTACGGGATGACGAAGTTGAGCCCGGGTTTGAGCGTGCGGTGGTAACGGCCGAGCCGCTCGACGTTGCGGGCCCGGGCCTGCGGCACGATCCGTACGGCTCTGAGCACGGTGAAGACGGCGAACAGGATGACGAAGATGCCGACCATCAAGAGCGGATCCATGCCTACTCCCGGGGATATACGAGGGCGGTCGCGCCCTCGATCTCGATGATGTCTACGGTCGCGCCCGCGGGGATCACGAGTGTCTCGTCGTAGGCACGCGCCGACCACTCCTCGCCCCCGACGCGGATCCGCCCCTCACGCCCGGTGACCTCCGAGACCGTGTACGCAGGCTTGCCGACGAGGGCTTCCACGCCGAACCGCTGGAGCTGCGGCTGCTTGATGTGCCGCAGGGCGAGCGGCCTGACGACCAGGAGACCGGCCGCGGAGGCGGCGGCGAAGAATATTAACTGCAGCGGGACGGGCAGGCCGATGGCCGCGGTCGCGGCGGTGAGGAGGGCCGCCGCGCCGAGCAGCCCGAGAGCCGCCGTGAAGGTGAAAAGCTCCGCCACGCCGAGGACGACTGCGAGGATTACCCAGATGACCCATTCATCCATGTCCGGCCCTCCTGTAAGAACAACGGGCCCGTGCCGCGGGTGGTTCCCCCCTCTTCTAACCTAGCCCCGGAGTCAACCCCGGCGGCACCCTCTCACCTGCGGCGTCGGCGGCCCGCAGGGCGCTCCCCTCGATCCACCTCTCCCAGGTGAGCTGCCAGAAACCCCACCCGTTGTCCCACGCGAGCTCGCGCCCGGTGCCGGTGATCGTGACGGGATCGCCGCGCAGCGAGCTCGCGTAGAACCAGGCGGCCTGGTCGGGGCGGGCGTTGACGCAGCCGTGGCTGACGTTGCGGCGGCCCTGGGCCCACACGTTGTCCTTGGCGTGGATGTACTCGCCGCTGTCGGAGATGCGTACGGCGTGCTCGATGAGCAGGTCGTAGAAGCCGGGATCGCCCTTCTCGCGGCCGGGGGAGATCATGCGGACCGGGTCGCCCTTGTCCATGGTGAGGTGCACGCCGCTGGTCGTGGTGTATTCGCGGGTGGTGGCCATGCCGGCGCTGATCGCCATGCGCTGGGCGGTGCGGCCGTCGCGTTCGACCGTCATCCGGTGGGTGCGGGTGTCGACCACGCTGGTCTGGGCGCGGCCGACGGTGAAGGCGAAGGTGGAGTCGACGGCTCCGTGCATGCCGTCGGCCGCGCGCACCCCTGCCAGGTGCGCGGTGACGGTGACCCGCTGCCTGGGCGTCCAGAAGCGGCGCGTGCGGTAGATGACGCGGGTGTCGCCGGCCCAGTGCCAGGCGCCCTCGGCGGGATGCCCGGACCTGACCTCAAGGGCCCGCTCGACGGCCGCCTTGTCCTCGATCGGGCGGTCGAAGTCGAGGATGACCGGCATGCCGACGCCGACCGTCTCGCCGGGCAGCGGCGCGGTGGCCGCGAGCCCGAAGGTCTCCTGGGCGGGGCGGGTGCGGAAACGGCCGGCCAGCACGGTGGCGGGGCCGCCCGGCGAGGTGGCGGTGGCGGCCACGGTGTATTCGGCGCCGGGCTTCAGCGTCCAGTCGGAGCGCCAGACGCGGCGCTCGGCGTCGAGCCGGCCGGGCACCGGCTCGCCGCCGGTGAGCGCCGCCACCTCGCTCAGCGTGCCGCCCGTCGCCCTGATCACCAGGCCGCGCCCCGGCCGGGCGCGGACGCTGTCGAGGGCCGGCGCGATCTTCACGACCGGCGGGGCGGCGGGCGTCTCCGCGGTGACCGGCCCGCAGCCGCACGCCACGGACACCGCCGCCATGGCGCAGACCAGGAGGAAGGCGACACGAAGCGTCGCGGCACGCCGCATGAGAGATGACTCCTGCTGTCCGGGAGAAGGGGTCCCCCAAGATTAGCGGGGAGCCACCGGTCAAGCACCTTGAGTGACATTCAGGGCCTGTACGACAGTTCCGGAAACCTCCCCCAAGGTCACGTCGCCGGCCGTCGCCCTGATCGTCACCGTGTCGCCGTCCTCCAGGAACGTGCGCGTCTCGCCGCTGCCGAGCTTGATCGGGTCGGCGCCGTTCCAGGTCAGCTCGATGAACGAGCCGCGCTGGCCGCGCTCGGGACCCGAGATCGTGCCGCTGGCGAACAGGTCGCCGGTGCGCAGCGACGCACCGTTCACGGTCAGGTGCGCGAGCATCTGGTCGGGCGTCCAGTACATCTCCGCGTAAGGGGGCCGGGCCACGACCTCGCCGTTGAGCAGGATCTCGACCGCGATGTCCAGCCCCCAGTCCGCCTTCCTGCGCAGGTAGGGCAGCGGCTCGGGGTCCTGCGCCCGCCCCGGGATCCGGGGCAGCGCCTCCAGCGGCGTCACCCACGGCGAGACCGACGTGGCGAACGACTTGGCCAGGAACGGCCCGAGCGGGCGGTACTCCCACGACTGGATGTCGCGCGCGCTCCAGTCGTTGACCAGCGTCACCCCGAACACGTGGTCCTCGAACTCGCCGGCCGGCGTGCCCATCTCCGTCGGCACCCCGACCACGAACCCCAGCTCGGCCTCGACGTCCAGCTTCCCGCACGGCCCGAACCGGCCCGCGCCGAGCTGCCCCTGAGGCCGGCGCACCGGCGTGCCGGACACCACGACCGTGCCCGACCTGCCGTGGTAGCCGACCGGCAGGTGCCGCCAGTTGGGCATCAGCGGCTCGTCGTCCGGCCGGAACATCCGCCCGACGTTGCTCGCGTGCTCCAGCGAGCAGTAGAAGTCGACGTAGTCGGCCACCTCGACGGGCATGTGCAGCTCGACCTGCGCCAGGGGGACCAGGTGGCGCTCGACGACCGACAGGTCGCTCGTCAGCTTCTCCTGGATGAGCGCCCGGGTGTCCCGCCAGGCCGCGCGGCCCCGCGCCATGAACGGGTTGAGCGACGGCGCGGCGAACACCTCGTCGTGCAGCGCGGCGGTCAGGTCGAGCACCCTGTCGCCGTAGCGCACCCCGACGCGGGGCTCCTGCCCCGGCAGGGAGAAGACGCCGTACGGCAGGTTGTCGATGCCCCAGCTCACTGATCCTCCTCGATCAGGCCCAGCGTACGCAGGTCCTCCAAAGGCGTGTGGGTGGCGCAGGAGCCGTAGCTCACCAGCAGCCGCCGCGCCCGCGCCGCGATCTCCTCGGGCACCGCCCGCGCCATCCGCACGAGCTGCCCCACGTCGGTCATGCGCAGGGCGTGCGCGGGATCGCGCCCCTGCACGGCCTCGCAGACGGCCAGCAGCAGGTTGAGGAACCCGTGCCGGTCCACGCCGAGCGAGGGGTCGAAGTGCCGCACCGCGTGGTGCAGCCCCGCGGTGGCCTTGAACGGCACTCCGTGGTCCACGCACGACCTGACGAACGCCGCCAGCGGCTCCACCGCCGGGAACGCGTCGGCCGTCAGCCCGCCGCAGCGCACCTTGAGCCCCGTGCCCTCGGGCACGTCGATCGCCAGCTTGCGCGGCTGGACCTCGGCGAACAGCCGGACCCCCAGGGGCAGCCGGAGCCGCGCGGCGAGCGCCTCGACGGTCTCGCCCTCCGGCAGCGGCGTCTCGACCAGGTCGATCGGCAGGTCGCCGAAGTCGGGCAGCTCCTCGGTGTCGAGGATCAGCCCGATGCGCTCCGGCCGGAAGTCCTGGCCGCGCAGCCGGTCGAGACGGCCGGCCGGGCACAGGAAGCGGTTGGTGAGCACCGGGTTGCCGCTCTCCAGGTCGCGCCGGTTGCGGGCGAGCGCCTCCTCCATGTGCAGGGACGTCGGCGGGAACAGCCCGGCGTCGTCCACGAGCGCGGCGTACAGGGTGGCGCTCATCGGGCCCACGTCCAGGCGTAGCCGGAGTTCTCGCAGGACAGGGCGGCCGGGCCGAGGTCGAGCGGGCGGAAGGTGTCGACCATGACGGCCATCTCGCTGGTGGTCGTCACGCCGTTCGCCACCGCCTCGACGACCGCCTCGACCGCGCCGGGCTGCGGCCCGTGCGTGAAACCGGCCGGGTGCAGCGACACCGAGCCGACGTCGATGCCCGAGCCCCTGCGGGCCGAGTAGTCGCCGCCCACGTAGAACATGAACTCGTCGGAGTCCACGTTGTGGTGGTTGTACGGGATCGGCACGGCCTCGGGGTGGAAGTCCAGCGGCCGGGGGCAGAACGAGCACACCACGAACCCCGGCCCCTCGAACGTCTGGTGCACCGGCGGCGGCGCGTGCGTCTTCTTCACCACCGGCTCGAAGTCCTCGATGTTGAACGCGTACGGGTAGAGGCAGCCGTCCCAGCCCACCACGTCGAACGGGTGGTCGCGGTAGACCAGCCGGGTCAGTCCGCCGCGCGTGCGCACCAGCACCGGCACCTCCTCGCCCTCGGCGAGCAGCGGCTCGGAGGGGGCGCGCAGGTCGCGCTCGCAGTAGGGCGCGTGCTCCAGGAACTGGCCGTACTGCGACAGATAGCGCTTGGGCGGCCTGATGTGCCCGGACGCCTCGATGGCCAGCACGTTGACCTGGCCGTCCGGCACCCAGCGGTGGATGGTGCCGGTCGGGATGACGACGTAGTCGCCCTCGCCGGCCTCGATCACGCCGTAGGTGGACTCGAAGCGCACCCGGCCGCGCTGGACGTAGACGCACTCGTCGCCCATGGAGTTGCGGTAGAGCTCGCTCGGGCGGTCGCTGGTCGCGTACGACAAGCGGACGTCGCCGTTGCCCGCCAGCAGCATGCGCCCGCCCACCAGGTCGCCCGCGCTGCCCAGCTCCTGGGTGCGGAAGTGGCGCGGCGACAGCGGCAGGTTGGGCTCCAGTCGCGTCCCGGCGACCGGCTCGACGGCCTCGGCCTTGACGATCGCGGTCGGCAGGTGGCGGTGGTAGAGCAGCGAGGAGTCGGACGAGAAGCCCTCCTCGCCCATCAGCTCCTCGGCGTAGAGCCCGCCGTCCGGCCGCCTGAACTGCACGTGCCGCTTGCGCGGCACCTCTCCCACGACCCGGTAGTACGGCATACCGGCCCCTCCCAAGCTGTCCTGTTATCGGACGCAAGTGTCCTCTATGTGTACTAACCGTCCGTCATGTGCCCGAGGATGTCAACCCAGCGCGGCCGACAGCTCGGCCGCCGCCGCCACCACGCGCGCCCCCGCGCGCTCGTCCAGAGGCCCGAACGTCACCACCCCCACCGACGCCTCCAGCCACGGCAGCCCGGTCACCGGCGCGGCGACGCCCCGGGCTCCTTCCTGCAACTGCCCCTCAGAGACGAAGTAGTCGCCGCGCCCCTCGCGCAGCGCCAGGATCGCCTGCCCCGCCGCGCCCCTGGTCAGCGGATGCCGGGAGCCCTCCCGGTAGGCCACGTGCATGTCGGTCCACGACGGCTCCACCACCGCCACGGCGAGGCCGTCGTCCCCCTCGGCCACGGTCAGGTGCGCGGTCGCGCCCACCTCCTCGGCCAGCCGCCGCAGGGTCGGCACCGCCGCCGCCCGCAGCAGCGGCTGCACCGCCTGCGCCAGCACCAGCACCCCGAACCCCAGATGCACCCGCCCATCGGCGTCACGGCGGACGAACCCCTCCGCCATCAGGGCCGTGAGCAGCCGGTAGACCACCGGCCGGCTCAGCCGCAGCTCACCCGCCAGCTCCGTCGGCGTGCGCCCGGCCTTGCCGTCGGCGAGCAGTCGCAGCAGGCGAAGCCCGCGTTCCAAGGTCTGTACGGATTCAGCGGCCATCTCCCCATTATCTGGTGACGCTGCGCCGCGAAGGGGGTACGTACGGGAAGCAGCGGAACCGGGGGGTGCACGTGCGGCAAAGGTGGGTCTTCCTGCTGGCCGGGATGGCCGTGTGCGGGCTGTCCGCCACGGTGCCGTCGCTGACCGAGCCGATCGCGCCCGTCGAGCTGATGGCCCGGGAGACTCCCTACCACCGCCCCGAGGGCGAGCTGGTCGAGGACACCTTCTACGTCACCGAGGGCATCGAGGTCGCCCAGCAGCTCCTGCCCACCGCCAAGGGCGTCTCCGTCCGGCCGGCCT
Source organism: Nonomuraea sp. AD125B (assembly GCF_041402765.1). Classification (NCBI taxonomy): domain Bacteria; kingdom Bacillati; phylum Actinomycetota; class Actinomycetes; order Streptosporangiales; family Streptosporangiaceae; genus Nonomuraea; species Nonomuraea sp. AD125B. The sequence goes on from NZ_JBGLOU010000007.1 coordinate 81,466, forward strand.
ACCTCGCCGTCGGCGTCAGCGTGGACGAGGGCGGGCGCCTCCACGGCAAGCCCGCCCGCGTCGGCACCTACGTCGCTCCCGTCCAGATCTGCTCCGGCTCGTCCTGCCGGGAGACGCGGGTGACCCTGGTGGTGCTCGGCAACGTCCCCTGGACGCCGCGCGACCTGATCTTCCCCGGCAAGGCCGGGGTGCCGCTGAACGGCGAGATCGGGATCAACGGCGGCCCGCCTGGCGTGCTCCCCACCTTCACCGTCACCGACCACGGCAGGCTGCCCGAGGGCGTCTCCATCGGCCCCGACGGGCACGTGGGCGGCGTCCCGGCGAAGGCCGGCATCTCGGAGGTGCCGGTGCGGATCTGCGTGGCGGGCAACTGCGCGGGCGTGGTGGTCCGGCTCATCATCGAGTGACGGGCTCGACCGGCTCGACCGGCGCGCGCAGGTTCCGCACGCCGGGGGCCAGCAGCGCGCCCAGCGTGCACACCACGATGATCGCGGCGCAGGCCAGCAGCGACGTCTCCGCCCCGAACGCGTCCGCCGCGCCTCCGGCCAGCAGCAGCCCGAGCGGCCCGAACATGAGCGAGCCGAGCATGTCGTACGAGCTGACCCGCGACAGCGCCTCGGGCGGCACCTCCCGCTGCATCGTGGTCTGCCAGAGCACGCCGAAGACGTCGAAGCACACCCCGAGCACGAACGCCGCGGCCACGGCCGCCCAGAGCGGCGCGTCGCTGCCGAGCAGCAGGTACGGCAGCGCCACCGGCAGGCACAGCAGCACCGCCACCAGGATCGGCCGCCGGGGGCGCAGCCGGATCGACACCAGCACCCCGGCGATCATCCCGACGGCCTCGGCCGCGAGGAACGCCGACCAGGCCGCCGGCCCCCCGAGGTGGTCCTTGAACAGCAGCGGCCCGAGCACGCCGTGCCCCGCCTCGAACGCCATGATCAGCAGCGAGAACTGCGCCACGACCACCCAGAGCCACTGCCGGCTGCGGAACTCCCGCCAGCCGTCCCGCAGGTCCTTCAGCACCGAGTGCCGCTCGCCCGGCGGGCGCTCGATCCGGTCGAAGCGCATGAGCGCGACGAGCACGCCCGCCCCGCCGAACATGGCCCCGCTGGCCACCAGCGCCCAGCCGCCGCCGAACAGCGTCACCGTGCCGCCGCCCAGCACCGCCCCGCCGACGCGGGAGGCGTTCGCGCCGAGGCCGAGCAGCGCGTTGCCGGACTGCAGCCGGTCGGGCGGCACGACGTCGGGGATGATCCCGGTGAGCGCGGGCAGCGCGAGCGACGTGGCGATGCCGGTGAGCGCCGCGGCCGTCATCAGCGCGGGCATCGGCGTCCAGCCGGTGAGCATCATGGCGCCGATCGCGAAGTAGCCGGCGGAGGCCAGGAACTCGCCGGTCATCATGACCTGCTGGCGCGGCAGCCGGTCGGCGACGACCCCGCCCACCAGCATGAACGCGATCATGGGCACCGAGGCCGCAGCGAGGACCATCGACAGTGTTCCGGCGCTCGCCCCGGGCAGTTCGAGCACGCCGAACGCCAGCGCCACCGGGGCGAAGGCGCTGCCGAGGACGGAGATGGTCCGCCCGGACAACAGCAGCGCGAAGCGGCGATCCCGGAGCAGGCCGAGATCGCGTGCGTAGTCGTGCACCAAGAACCCCCTACAAAACGGTCAAAGCCTGCCATCCGGCCCCGTGTCTTGTCACTCGATAAAAAAGACGGGCCGCGGAATGTGCAGGGGTTTGGCAAGAATCGCGGCCCGATCCTCCCGTAATTTGCTAGGTCCCTCCAGCTCCAGCCAAGGGGACGCGGGCATGCCGGACGAGATGCTAATCACACGGGTGGCGCGGTGGGCGCGCGAGGTCCCGGACGCGCCGGCGTACACGTTCGTGGACCACCTCGGGGACGGCTCCCGGCGGACGTACACGTGGGCGCGGGCCGACCTCAAGGCCAGGGCGCTCGCGGTACGGCTGCGCGAGCTGGCCCGCCCCGGCGACCGGGCGGCCGTGCTCGCGCCGTCCGGGCTGGACTACGTGGTCGCCGTGCTCGGCACGATGTACGCCAGGCTGGTGGCGGTCCCGCTGTTCGCCCCCGGGCTGCCGGGGCACGGCGAGCGGCTGGAGCGGGCGTTCGCCGACGCCGCCCCCGCCGTCGTGCTCACCACGACGGCCGCGCGGCCCGGTGTGGACGCCTTCCTGGGGGAGGCCCGGCTTTTTGAAGAGGAGCCGCCCGTCGTCGTCGTGGACGCCGTCTCCGATCTGCTCGCCGACGAGTGGGAGCGCGAGCCGATCGCCGCGGGCGACCTCGCCTACCTGCAGTACACCTCCGGCTCGACCCGCGCCCCCGCCGGAGTCGAGATCACGCACGGCAACCTCACGGCCAACGCCGCCCAGCTCTGGGAGGTCTTCCGCGCCCGGCCCCGCGTCTCGGCGGCGGTGCTCTGGCTGCCGCTCTTCCACGACATGGGGCTGGTCGCCACCGTCGCCATGCCGATCATGGGGGCGAACCGGGCGGTGTTCATGGACCCGGTGGCGTTCGTCATGAGCCCGGTACGGTGGCTGCGGCTGCTGTCGGAGGAGGCCGACGCCTTCACCGGCGCGCCCAACTTCGCCTACGAGTTCACCGCCGCCCGCGTCCGCCCCGAGGACAAGGAAGGGCTCGACCTGTCCGGGGTCCGGGTCATGCTCAACGGGGCCGAGCCGGTCCGGCCGGGCGCGTTCGCCGCCTTCGACGCGGCCTTCGCCGGGTGCGGGCTGCGGCCCGAGGCGCACACGCCCGCGTACGGGCTGGCCGAGGCCACCGTGTTCGTCGCCGCCACCGGCCGCGACGAGCGGCCCGTCGTGACGGCCTTCTCCCGCGACGCCCTGCGCGAGGGGCGCGCCGTCCCCTGGACCGAGGGCCCGGCCAGTCACCTGGTCGCCTGCGGGCGGCCGCACGGGCAGCGGGTCAGGATCGTCGGCGACGCCGGCGACCAGCCGGACGGCCACGTCGGCGAGATCTGGGTGCGCGGGCCGAACGTGGCCCGCGCCTACTGGCGCGACCCCGCCCGCACCGCCGAGGTCTTCGGCGCCGACAGCTGGCTGCGCACCGGCGACCTCGGCGTGTGGCACGACGACCGCCTCTACGTCACCGGCCGCATCAAGGACCTCGTCATCGTGGACGGCCGCAACCACTACCCGCAGGACATCGAGGCCACGGTCCAGGAGGCGCACGAGGCGGTGCGGCGCGACCGGGTGGCGGCCTTCGCGGTGCCGGGCGAGGACACCGAGCGGCTGGTCGTGGTGGCCGAGCGGTCCCGGCGCGGGCAGGGGGCCGACGCGGCGGAGGTCGCGCGGGCGGTGCGGGCCGCCGTACGTGCCGGGCACGACCTCGCGGTGCACGACTTCGTGCTGACCGAGGCCGGGGCCGTGCCCCGCACCTCCAGCGGCAAGCTCGCCCGGCGCGCCTGCCTGCGGGCGTACCTGGAGGGCGCCCTTGTTTGAGCGCGCGGGCCGCCTGGTCTACCGCGGCAGGTGGACGCTGCTGGTGCTGAGCCTGGCGGCCGCCCTCCTCGTCGCGCCGCTCGGCATGGAGCTGTTCGGGCGGATGGCCGACGGCGGCTTCGAGGACCCGCGCGCCGACTCCACCACCGCCGCCCGGTGGAGCGACGACTGGTACGGCGCGCACGCCCCCGACGTCGTCGTCCTCTACCACCACCCGTCCGTCAAGGCCCGCGACCCCCGATACAAGAAGGCGGTGCACGACGCGCTGCGGGCGCTGCCGGCCGAGCACGTGGGGGCGCTCGCGACGTACTGGACGACCGGGTCGAAGCTGATGGTGTCGAAGGACGGGCGGTCCACGTACGCGCTGGTCACGCTCAAGGGCGACAAGCAGGCCGGCTACGCGGCCGTCGCCGACCGGCTGCGGCGGGCCACGAACCTCCAGGTCTCGGTCGGCGGGCCGGTGCCGCTGCTGAAGGAGCTCAACGACCAGACCGCCGCCGACCTCGCCCGCGCCGAGGCCATCTCGATGCCGGTGCTGCTGGTGCTGCTGGTCGTGGTGTTCGGCAGCCTGGTGGCGGCCGGGCTGCCGCTGCTCGTGGGGGCGTTCGCGGTGCTCGGCGCGCTGGTGCTGCTGCGGCTGCTCACCGAGGTCACCGAGGTCTCGGTCTTCTCGCTCAACGTCGTCACCATGCTCGGGCTCGGGCTCGCCGTGGACTACTCGCTGTTCGTGCTCAAGGCGTTCCGCGAGGAGATCGCGGCCGGGGCGACGAGCGAGCAGGCCGTGGTGCGGACCATGGCCACCGCCGGGCGTACCGTCGCCTTCTCCGGGCTGACCGTGGCGACGGCGCTGCTCGGGCTGCTGGTGTTCCCGCAGATGTTCCTGCGCTCGATCGGGCTCGGCGCGGCGGCCGTGGTGCTGGTCGCGATGGGCGCGGCGCTCGTCGTGCTGCCGGCCGCGCTCGGCGTGCTCGGGCGGCGGGTGAACGCGCTCCGGCTCACCCCCGACCTCGGGGACGGCGGGAGCGGCGGCGGCATGTGGCACGCCGTCGCCTCCAGCGTCATGCGCCGGCCGGTGCTCTACTTCGTGGCCGTGGCCGCCGTGCTGGTGGCGCTGGCCGCGCCGTTCCTGCACGTCACGTTCGGCAACGTGGACCACCGCGTGCTGCCCGCGGACTCCGAGAGCCGCCGGGTGGCCGAGATCGTCGACCGGGACTTCGGGCGCAACTCGATGGCCGCGATCGACGTGCACGTGCTGGTCGAGCGGTCCTTCACCGAGGCGCCCGCCCGGCCGGGGCCGCTCGGCCAGGGGCACGCGGCGATCAGCGCCGTCACCCCCGTCACGCCGGACGACGCCGACCCGCTCGCCGCGCGGCTGCGCCGGCTGCCCCACGTCACCGGCGTGGACGTCGCCGGGCTGTCGGAGGACAACGGGGCCGTCCGGCTCGCCGTCCGCTACGACGTGGACCCCATGTCGGCGGACGCGCAGCACCTCGTCACCGCCATCAGAACGTTGTCGCCGGAGCCGAACGTACGGCGCGTCGTCGTCGGCGGGCCCACGGCCGCGCAGATGGACCTCATGGACAGCCTCGCCGCCCGGCTGCCCTGGATGGCCCTGGTGGTGGGGTCGGTGACCGCGGTGCTGCTGTTCGCCGCGTTCGGGTCCGTGGTGCTGCCGGTCAAGGCGCTGCTCATGAACGTGCTGTCCATCGGGGCCTCGCTCGGGGTGATCGTGTGGGCGTTCCAGGACGGGCACCTCGCGTCCGTGCTGGGCTTCACCTCCACCGGGACCGTCGAGGCGACCGTGACCGTGCTGATCCTCGCCGTGGTGTTCGGGCTGTCGATGGACTACGAGCTGTTCCTGCTGTCGCGGGTGCGGGCCGAGTGGCTGCGCACCGGGGACAATACCGCCGCCGTGGCCGCCGGGCTGCGGCAGACCGGCGGGGTGATCACCAGCGCGGCGCTGCTGCTGCTGGTGGTGATCGGGGCGTTCTCGACCGCAGGGATCACCATCGTGAAGCTGCTGGGGGTGGGGTTGTTCGTGGCCATCGTGGTGGACGCGACCCTGGTGCGGGCGCTGCTGGTGCCCGCGACGATGCGGCTCATGGGCGGGGCCAACTGGTGGCTGCCCCGGCCGCTGCGCGCGCTGCACCGGCGCGTGGAGTTCCGCGAGCCGGCCGCGGCTCCGGGAAACCCGACCCTGCGTGAGCCCGTGGCGGCTCCGGGCACCCCGGCCCTGCGCGAGCCCGTGGCGGCTCCGGGGCCCCCGGCCCCGCGCGAGGACCCGTCCGGGGCCGGAGGGCGTGGCCGGCCCAGGGCCGAGGGCGGGCCACGGTGGGAGCGGATCGGGCGCGAACGGGACCGCGTGGTGCGGGCCACCCCCGACGGGACCGGCTGGACCTGGGTGGAGGTGGACCGGTGACCGGCCGCACCGCGACCCGCCCGGCGACCGGCCGCCGGCTGCTGACCGCCGTCGCCCTCGCCGGGTTCCTCACCACCCTGGACAACACCGTCGTCACCGTCGCGCTCCCCAGCATCCAGCGCGACCTCGGCGCGAGCCTCGCCGCCCTGGAATGGGTGGCCACCGGTTACCTGCTGACGTTCGCCGGTCTCATGCCCGCCGGCGGGCGGCTGGCCGACGTCTGGGGGCACCGGACGACGTTGCTGACCGGGCTGATGCTGTTCACCGCGGCCTCGTTCGCGGCCGGGCTGGCCGGGACGGTGGGGCCGCTGGTGGCCGCCCGGCTCGTCCAGGGGGCGGGCGCGGCGCTGGTGCTGCCCGCGACGCTCGCCGTGCTCGCCGTGCTCGACGAGCGGCGGCGCTCGACGGGCGTGGCCGTCTGGATGGCGTCCGGGGCGGCCGCGCTCGCGCTCGGGCCGGTGGTCGGCGGCTACCTGAGCCAGCACGCCCACTGGAGCTGGGTGTTCCTCGTCAACGTGCCGCTGGGCGCGGCGGTCGTCGCGCTCGCCGCTGTGGCGGTGCCCGCCTCGCGGCCGGTACGGCGGGCGCTGGACGTGCCCGGCGTGCTGGCCTCGGCGGTGTTCCTGGCGTCGGGGACCTTCGCCCTGATCCACGGCGGCGAGCACGGGTACGGCTCTCCGGCGGTCGTCGCCGCGCTGGCGCTGTGCGCGGGCGGCGGGGCCGCGTTCGCCGTGGCCGAGCGGCGGGCCGCCGATCCGATGGTGGACCTGCGGCTGTTCGCGGTGCGGGCCTTCGCGGGCGGGGTGGCGGCCCAGGTGCTCTGGGGGCTCGGCGTGAACGGCGTGTTCTTCTACACGGCGATCTTCCTGCAAGGGGTGCTCGGGTTCACGCCGACCGGGTCGGGGCTCGCGTTCGTACCGCTCGCGCTGCTCGTGGTGCTGGTCACGCCGCTCGCTCCGCTCCTGGAGCGGCGGGTGGGCGCGGGGCGCACTGTGGCGGCCGGGCTGACGCTGGTCGCGGGCGGGATGGCGGTCGCGGCGACGCTGGAGGCGGGCGACGGATGGGGGCGGCTGCTGCCCGCCGTGTGCGCGATCGGGATCGGCTCGGCGCTCACCATGCCGCTGGGCTCGGCCGTGCTGGGCGCGGTGCCCGCGTCGCGGGCCGGGGTCGCGGGCGGGGTCTTCTCGGTCAGCAGGGAGGTGTCCGGGCTGTTCGGGATCGCCGCCGTCGGGGCGGTCGTGCAGGCCGCCCCGAGCTTCGCCGCCGGGTACGCCACCGGGCTGCTCGCGGCGGCCGGGCTGGTGCTGGCGGGCGCGCTGATCGCGCTGAGAACGCTCAAGTGACGCGGGGCCGGGCGCTGTCGTGAGGGTTCTGTCGTGAGGGCGCTGTCGTGAGGGTCGCGGTGCTGGCGCTGGGGTCGCGCGGGGACACGCAGCCGTGCGCCGCGCTGGCGCTTGAACTGGCCGGGCGCGGGCACGACATCGTGCTCGCCGCGCCCGCCCGCTACGCCGCCCTGGCGGCTCCCGGCGTGCGGTTCGTCGCGCTGAGCGTGGACCCCGCGACCGTCCTGGACGGCGAGGAGGGGCGGGCGTGGCTGGACAGCGGGCACCTCGGCTTCGTACGCGGGCTGAGGACGGTCGTCGAGCCGCTGGCCGCCAGGCTGGTCGCCGAGGTGGACGCCGCCTGCGCGGGCGCGGACCTGGTGCTCGCCCCCGCGCTGGGCGCGTTCGGGCGGCATCTGAGCGAGCGGCACGGGATGCCGTACCGGATCCTGCAGTTCCAGCCGAGCGAGCCGACCGGCGAGTTCCCCAACCCGCTGGTGCCGCTCGCCACGCTGGGGCGGCTCGGGAACCGGGCCTCGTACGCGGTCGTGGAGCGGGCCGGGCTGCTGGTGCTCGCCCGTCTGATGAACCGGCTGCGCGCCGAGGTGCTGGGGCTGGGGCCGCTGCGGGGGAGCCCGTTCGCCGCCGACCGGCGGGAGCGGGTGCCGGTGCTGTGCGGGGTCAGCCCGCTGGTGGTGCCGCGCCCGCGCGACTGGCCCGGGTACGTGCACCTGACCGGCTACTGGCGGCTCCCGGGCAAGGGCGGCACCGAGGAATTGGAGGACTTCCTCGCGGCCGGCCCGCCGCCGGTGTTCGTCGGGTTCGGCAGCATGCCGTGCCCGGAGCGGGTGGCCGGGGAGGTCGTCGCCGCGCTGCGGCTGGCCGGGCTGCGCGGCGTCGTCCAGGGACTGCCGGTGGCGGCGGGCGACGACCTGCTGCCGGTGGGGGAGGTGGCGCACGACCTGGTGTTCCCGCGCATGGCGGCGGTCGTGCACCACGGCGGCGCCGGGACCACCGGGACGGCGCTCACGGCCGGGGTGCCGAGCGTGGTCTGCCCGTTCTTCTCCGACCAGCCCTTCTGGGGCCGCCGGGTCGCGGCACTCGGCGCCGGCCCGCCACCGCTGCCGATCCGCCGGCTCGACCGGCGGGAACTGGCCGATCGGCTGCTGGCCGCACCCCGCCACCGCGAGCGGGCCGCCCGACTCGGCGAGCGACTGACGGTCGAGAAGGGAGTACGGACGGCAGCCGATCTCATTGAACGTCCTTGATCAGCCAGATATGGTGCATATGGCCACGATCACCCCCAGGAAGTCAGGTGCCATGCGAAAGCGGCTGCGGCAGCTCCTCGTCCTCGGAATCACCTTGTCGTTCCTCGGGATCGGCCTGCCGGCCTGGTCGGCCGACGATCCGCGCAGCTGTAACGACCTGCTGGCCGCGGACACCCCCGCGTACGTCGTCTGCACCTGGATGGCCACCCCCGAGGAGGCCGCCGACATCGCCAGGTTCTGGCTGGGCAACGACGGCCAGAACATGATCGACTCCGGCCCGCAGGGCACCATCCGCGTCGACTGCACCGACCCCGCCAACGCGTGCGCCGTGGACTCCGAAGGCGACGGCGAGGCCCACGACGCGGGCGACCCGGACGTCGAGGGCGCCGAGGACGGCGGCACCCCCGAGTGCCAGAACGGCGAGCAGTGCTACACCGACGGCAGCGAGATCAGCGCCGCCGACAAGGCCGCCGCCAAGCAGACCGCCGCCGGCCAGGCCGCGACCGCCGCCACCCCGACCGGCCTGCGCCTCTGGATCGAGACCGAGCTGGCCGACGACTACAAGGCCGGCAAGCTGGACGAGGCCGTCAAGAAGGTCGCCGCGCTGGCCGCCACGCAGCCCGGCGTCGTCGGCATCCGCTTCACCTCGCAGCTCGGCTTCAACGAGACGTTCGACAGCGCCGACGAGATCGACAAGTTCGTCGCCACGGCCGCGACCGCGCTGCGCGCCGCCGTGCCGGGCCGCAAGCTGTCGGTGCACACGGTGGCTCCGGTGCTCGGCTGCGGCGCGAACGACGCCTGCAAGGCCGAGATGAGCAAGAAGTACCCGCTGCTCGACCCCGACCGCGTCGGCGCCTGGCTGACCAAGGGCTACGCCGACCAGCTCGCCCTGGACAACGTGCTCCTCGCGAGCGGGTACGCCACCTGGAAGATCGACGCCGCCGAGGCCCAGCGCAACCAGTCCATCCAGATCCGCGGCCGGGCCTGGGACGCCTACGGCCAGATCGCCGTCGAGGACGCCACCGTCACCTCCGCGCTCACCGCCGAGCAGGTCACCCAGGCGCTCACCGAGCGCGTCGCCGCGCCGCTCCAGGAGGACGCCGCCGAGACCGTCACCCTGTGGACCCGCTGGGTGAACCCCGAGAACCAGACAGTCCGCGTCTACGGCGACAAGTGGGCCGCGACCCCGGCGTGGGAGCAGCTCGGGAAGCTCGGCTCGCTCCGCGCCCGCCTGGCCACCTTCTACGACCCGGCCCACCCCGAGGTCGACCTCGCCACCGACCTGAAGCGGCTGTCCGAGGTGTTCGGCCAGGTCTACCTGCACGTCGCCTGAGCCGCCTCGCCCGCGACAGTCGTTGCCCGGACGGGGCCGGCGTGAGAGTTTCGGTAACCGACGGGGGTTGACCATCTCACGCAAGGGGGCTCCGCCATGACGGAGGACTTCGCCGAACTGCCCGCGCCGCAGTCCGTGCGGCTGATCGACTTCGACGAGGCGCGGGTGGTGCCGGGGATCGTGCCGAACACGTTCATCCTGGTCGTCAACGGCACCAAGCCGTACCTGACCATGCACGTCGAGCTGTCGCCGCTCGTGTACGTCCGGCAGCCCGAATACTGGGGGATCGAGGTCGTCGGCAGGCTGCGCGGCATCGGGCTGCCCGCGACCGCGCCCTACTCGGTGTCGCTGCCGCTCGACGGCATCCTCGGCGCCAAGGGGATCGAGGTGATCGGGGCGGGCGGACGCAAGACGTTCGACGTCCCGTAGGCGGAGGACGCGGCGGGCCGATGGCCCGCCGCGTCATCCCCGCCGCAGCCCCAGAGCGCGCACGATCATCGGGTACGACCTCTTGAACTCGCGCGTCCAGTACGGCCAGGTGTGCGTGCCGTCCCCGTACAGGTGCAGCGTGTGCCGGATGCCGAGTTTCTTCAGCCGCTCGCTCAGCGCCCGCGCCGTGTAGGCGGAGATCGGCTCGCCCAGGTGGGCCGGGTTCCAGGCGGCGTCGGGCCGGTCCAGCGGGCCGTTCAGCGACGTGCTGCCGCTGGAGATGTAGAGCGAGGTGCCGCGGAGGCCGGCGGCGAGCGCCAGGGGGTCGTTGGCGGCCCACACCTTCGCGTTCCGCTTCGGGTCGCCCCACAGCGCGAGCGGGTCCTGCTTCTCGCTGGCCTGCGCGTTCATGATGACCGCGGGGATGCCCGGCAGCCGGGTGGCCATGATGCCGCTGTACGCGCCCGCGAAGCGGAACATGCCGGGGTTGGCGGCGGCGTACTTGATCGCGCCGTACGCGCCCATCGACAGCCCGGCGACGGCCCGCCGGGTGCCGGCCCGGTAGCCGGACTCCAGCAGCCGCCGCACCTCCGAGGTGTGGAACGTCGCCCACTTCGGCGGCCCGCCCCGTCCGGCGTTGTGCCAGTCGGAGTAGTTGCCCGCCCGGCCCGCCTCCGGCATGACGACGATGGCGTCCAGGTTCGCGGTGTACGTGGCCACGTCCGTCATCCGGGTCCACGAGGTGTAGTCGTCGGCGCCGCCGTGCAGCAGGTAGAGCACCGGCCAGGTCCGCCCGGCCGTCCGCGACCAGCCTCGGGGCAGCAGCAGGCGGACCGGCGTGAGCTTCCCGACGGCCGGCGAGGAGACGAGCAGGTCCAGGGTGCGCGGGTCGAGCCGGCGTTCGGCGACCACGCGGGCGGGGCCGGGCAGCGCGCGCTGGCCGGGGGCGTACCCGCCGGTGGCCGGCTCGGCGCGCGGCGGCTCGCTCTCCTGGGCGAACGACCAGTCGGGGTCGGCGGAGGCGGGGGCCGCGCAGGAGAGCAGCAGCGCCGTCGCCGCCGCCAGTGCCGCCAGGGCACGCATGGGAGCCCTCCTTCGCTCGGGGTGCAGGCGAGAGTAGAGGCGGCGCCGGCCCGGGGCTATGAGGCGGCGCAACGAAATCGGCCCGTCCGTTGTGGCCCGTCGGACAATTTCGCCCGGATTGTCACCGGCGTGACAAAACACGACCGAGGAATGTTCCGTACGGTCGTGCCGCCCGTCCGGCGCTCCTCAGTAGGGTGGCCGATCACCCCGGCCCCGGCGCACTCGGGAGTGTTTCGTGGACGTACCCGATGAGAGCGAGATCCGGACCTTCCTCATCGAGCGGCTCGGCGGGCAGGTGGACCCCGGCCGCCCGCTGGAGGAGCACGGGCTGTCCTCGCGCGAGGCCGTCGCGGTGGCGGGCGAGCTGGGCGAGCTGCTGGGCCGCGAGCTGAGCCCCACGATCGTGTGGGAGCACCCGACGATCGACCGGCTCGCCCGCGCGCTGTCCGCGCCCCAGGAGACCGCCGAGGCTGGCGGGACGGCGGGGGAGCCCATCGCGGTGATCGGCGTCGGCTGCCGCTTCCCCGGCGCGCACGGCCCCGAGGCGTACTGGAAGCTGCTCGTCGACGGCCGGGACGCGGTCGGCGAGGTGCCGGAGGGGCGCTGGGAGGCGTTCGACGACGGCTCCGCGCGCACCCGCGAGGCGCTGGCCGGCGTCACCCGGCACGGCGGGTTCCTCGCCGACGTGGCGGGGTTCGACGCCGAGTTCTTCGGCATCTCGCCGGGCGAGGCCGCCGCCATGGACCCGCAGCAGCGGCTGCTCCTGGAGACCGCATGGGAGGCGCTGGAGCACGCCGGCCACGCCCCGCGCACGCTCTCCGGCAGCCGCACCGGCGTGTACGCCGGTCTCTCCGGCACCGAGTACGCCCACCTGACCGGCGCCGACCTCGCCGCCGTGGACGCCTGGACCGCCACCGGGGCCGCGCTCAGCATCGCCGCCAACCGGGTGTCGTACCTGCTGGACCTGCGCGGCCCCTCCCTGGCCGTGGACACCGCCTGCTCCTCCTCCCTCGTCGCCACCCACCTGGCCGTCACCGGCCTGCGCGCCGGCGAGTGCGACCTGGCGCTCGCCGCCGGGGTGAACCTCCTGCTGTCGCCGCTGGTCACCGTGGCCTTCGACCGGGGCGGCGGCACCGCGGCCGACGGGCGCTGCAAGGCGTTCGACGCGGCGGCGGACGGGATGGTGCGGGCCGAGGGCTGCGGCGTCGTGGTGCTCAAGCGGCTCGCGGACGCCGTACGGGACGGCGACCGGGTGCTCGCGGTGATCAGGGAGAGCGCCGTGGGCCAGGACGGCCGCTCCAACGGTCTGGTCGCACCCAACCCGGAGGCGCAGGAGTCGCTGCTGCGGCAGGTGTACGGGCGGCTCGGCCGCGGGCCCGACTACATCGAGGCGCACGGCACCGGAACCCTGCTCGGCGACCCGATCGAGGCCAGGGCCATCGCCGCCGCCGTGCCGACGCCGGTCCTGCTGGGCTCGGTCAAGACCAACCTCGGGCACCTGGAGGCGGCGGCGGGCGTCGCCGGGCTCATCAAGGCCGTGCTCGCCCTGCACCACGGGGTGATCCCGCCCAGCCTGCACTTCCGCGAGCCGAACCCGCACATCCCGTGGGAGCGGCTGCGCGTCGTCACCGCGCCGACGCCGTGGCCGTGCCGGGAGGGTGGTGACCCGGCGAGGGCGGGGGTGTCGGCGTTCGGCTTCGGCGGCACGAACGCCCACGTCGCCCTGGACGCCTTCCCCGCTCCTCAGGCCGCTCTCCCGGTCCGTGCCAAGCACGTCTTCCTGCTCACCGACGCGACCCCCCGCCGGGTCGAGCGCCACGCCCGCGTCCTCGCCTCCTGGCAGCCCCCCGCCGACCTGGCGGACGTGGCCCACACCCTCGCCAGGCGGGCCGGGCGCGGGCGGGTGGCGGCGGCCGTCGTGGCGGGCGACGCCGGCGAGCTGGCCGCCAAGCTGCGCGAGGTCCGGCCGGTCGGCCCCGTCACCGCCGCCGAGGGGCCCGTCTGGGTGTTCAGCGGCTACAGCCCGCACCGGCCGTCCCTGGAGCTCTACGCCGCAGAGCCCGCCTACCGCCGCACCCTCGACCTGCTGGCCCCCATGCTGCGGGACGAGGCCGGCATCGACGTCCACGACCCCGGCGCGGCCGGCGTGGCCACGCTCCAGCCGATCATCTTCGCCGCGCAGCTCGCGCTGGCCGAGACCTGGCGGGCCTACGGCTTCGAGCCCGCCGCCGTGATCGGGCACTCCATGGGCGAGGTGGCCGCCGCGGTGGTGGCGGGCGGGCTCGGCGTCGAGGACGGCGTACGGGTGATCTGCGCGCGGGCCCGGCTGCTCGGCGGGCTGGGCGGCGGCGGGGCCATGGCGGTCGTCGAGACCGGGGCCGAGGAGGTGCCGGACGACCTGCACGTCGCCGTGTACGCCTCGCCGTCGCAGACCGTGGTGACGGGGGAGCCGGAGCGGGTGGCGGAGTTCGCGGCGTCGGTGGCGGCGCGGGGGCTGTTCGCGCGGACGCTGACGGCCGAGGGGGCGGGGCACTCGCCGCAGGTACGGTCGCTGGTGCCGCTGCTGCGTGAGGAACTGCGCGGGATCGCGGGGGGCAAGCCTGACATCCCGTACTATTCGCCGGTCTTCGAGGATCCGCGCGAGGCGCCGGCGTTCGAGGGCGCGTACTGGGCGGCCGGGCTGCGCCGTCCCGTACGGCTCATGCAGGCCGTACGGGCGGCGGCCGAGGACGGGCACACGCTCTTCACCGAGCTGGGGCCGCGCCCGCTGCTGTCCGGGGCGCTCCGCGACACCCTGCCCGCGACCGCCCGCGTCACCGAGGGGCCCTTCCACGACCAGCTCGCCGCCGTCGCCGTGGCCGTGCCGCCCCGGACGCGGGGGCGGCTCGCCGACGTGCCGCACTCGCCTTGGGAGCACGTACGGCACTGGGCCGAGCCGAAACGGCCGCCGGCCGGGCATCCGCTGCTCGGCGCGCACGTCGAGACGCCGTCCTGCCATTCGTGGACCACCACGCTCGACGACCTCGCCGACGCCCCCTGGCGGCTGCCGCCGGAGGAATGGCACCGGGACGGCCATCCGGTGCTCACGCCCGCCGTCCTGGCGCGGCTCGCCCGCGCGGCCGTCGCGGAGACCTCCGACGAGATGGAGCTCCGGCAGGTGACGCTGCACGCCCACCTGCCGCTTCCCGCCCAGGTGACGATCACCCTCGCGGACGGGCGCGTCGAGCTCTCGGCGAAGAACGCCGCAGGCCGGTGGACCGTCCACGGGAGCGCCGTGTCCGGCCCGGTCACCGGGGTTCCCGAGCTCATCGACCTGCTCCCGGGGCCCGTCCCCGTCACGCTGGACGCCAAGCTCGTCGCGCGGGCGTGGGTGAGCGTGCCACCGCCGCCGGAGGCGGGCATGTCCCGCCCCTGGCTCGTCCTGGCCGAGGAGGGGGATGCGCGGGCCGCCCGCCTCCGCGCCCTGCTGCCCACCCCTTCGGGCGAGGGGGCCCCGGCGGGTGGTGGCGTCCTGCCTGGTGACGGGGTGCTGGTTCTGGTGCCGCCGGGGCTCGGGGTGGCGGGGGTGCAGCGGGTCATGCTCCGGGTGGCCGGGCTGGCTCGGCGGGGGGCGCGGATCGTGATCGCGACCGAGCGGGCCCAGGCCGTACGCGACGGCGACCTCGCCGACCCAGGGCCCGCCGCCCTCCGGGCCCTGGTCCGGGTCCTCGCCCTGGAACATCCCGAGACCCGCGCCCGCCTCGTCGACCACGACGACCTCGGCGCGCTGGTCAGGGAGCTGTCCTGCGACGCCGAGGACGACGAGGTGGCCTGGCGGGCCGGCATCCGCTACGCGGCCCGCCTCCGCCGTGTCACCCTCCCGTCCCCCTGTGGCCCCGTGGCCGGACCCGGGGCGTACGTCATCACCGGCGGCCACGGACACCTCGGCCGCCTCACCGCCCGTCTGCTGCTCGAACGCGGCGCCACCCGCGTCGTGCTGAACAGCCGTACTCCCCACCCGGACGCAGGGCCTGTCAGGACGGTCACCGGCGATCTCGCCGCGCCGGGCACGGCCGAGCGGCTGGTGGCCGCCGCCACCGAGGGCGGGCTGCGGCTGCGCGGCGTCGTGCACGCCGCCGGGGTGCTCGACGACCGCCTGATCGCCGACCTCGAACCGGACGGCCTCGCCCGCGTGTGGGCCGCCAAGGTCGTCGGCGCCCAGCGGTTGCACGACGCCACCAAGGACCTGGATCTCGACTGGTGGGTGGCGTTCTCGTCGGCGGCGTCCCTGCTCGGCTCGCCGGGCCAGGCGGCCTACGCCGCCGCGAACGCCTGGCTGGACGCGCTGTGCGAGCGCCGCCGCGCCGAGGGGCTGCCCGCTCTCGCCGTCAACTGGGGTCCCTGGGCCGGGACCGCCGCGCCCGCCACCCCGGGCGTCGAGCCCCTGACGGAGGACGAGGGGCTGGAGGCGCTGGAGGCGCTGCTGCAACGTGACTTCCCGGCGGGGGTGGTCAAGCTCGATCCTGCGCGGGCGGTCGCGCTCTTCCCGTCCCTGGTGCGCATCCCGTACTTCTCCGAGGTCGCCGAGGCCCCGGCCCTGGAGGACCTGCCGGGGCCGGTGGGCGTCTCTCACAAGCTGCGGGAACGGGCCGCCGCCGTGCTCGGGGTGGAGCCGTCCCGGCTGGGGGACGACGTCGTCCTCACGGACCTCGGTCTCGACTCGCTGGCCGCCACCCGGTTGCGGGGCATGATCGAGCACGACTTCGGCGTACGGGTGGCGGCGGCCCCGCTGCTCAACGGCGGCACCCTGGGCGCGCTGGCACGCACGGTCACCGAGAGCCTGGGTCTCGCCGTCGTCGAGCCCAGGGACGCGGCCGAGCGCCAGGTCACCCGCGTGCTCGCGGGGCTGCTCGGCCGCGAGCCCTCCGTCACCGAGCCGCTGCCGCCCGGCATCCTGCCCGAAGCCCTCGCCCTCCTCGGCCAGGAGTCCGCGCGGGAGGTCGTCACCCCCGCCGACCTGGCCGTGGCCATCAGGCGGGTGGACGAGGCCGAGGCGGGGCGGGGGGTCGTCCGGCCGCTGACCCCGGCCGCTCCCGCCGGCGCGCCGATCTTCCTGGCGCACCCGGCGGGCGGCACCACCGGCGTGTACGCCCTCCTCGCCGCCCGGCTCCCCGTCCCCGTCCTCGGCCTGGAACGCCTGGACCAGCCGGACGACATCCCCGGCCGCGCCGCCCGCTACGCCGAAGCCATTCGCCGGGCCGCGGAGCCCCCGTACCGGCTGGGCGGGTGGTCGTTCGGCGGGATCCTGGCGTTCGAGATCGCGCGGCTGCTCGGCGAGGACGACGTCGAGCTGCTGGCCATGATCGACTCCGGCCTCCCCGACGAGGTCGGCGGGCCGGACCGCCGACGGCTCGCCGCCCGCCGCTACGCGGCCTTCGCCGCCTACCTCACCAGGACGTACGGCACCCCGATCCACCTGGACCGCGCCGAGCTGGAGACGCTGGACGAGCCGGCCCAGTTCGCGCTCACCGAGGCCAGGATCGCCGAGTCGGGCGTGCTCGCCACCCTGCCGCCCGCGATCCTGCGCCACCAGCTCACCTCGCACGACGACACCCGGGCCATCGAGCGCTACCGCCCCGCCGGCCCGTACCACGGCCGCGCGGTCCTCTACCGCTCCACCGAGCCCGCCCCCTGGACCGTCGAGGACCCCCGGTACGCCCACGCCGACGACCCGGCCAGAGGCTTCGCCCCGTACGCGCCCCGGCTGGAGGTCGTCGAGATCCCCGGTTCGCACCACCTCAACCTGCTCGACCCGCCCCACGTCGAGGTCATCGCCGAGCACCTGAAGGGACTACTCCTGTGAAGACGACAGCACTCGCCGAGGCGGTGGTGGCCGGCGCCGAGCCGGCCGAGCTGGCGCGCCTGGACGTGCCCTCCGCCTACCGCGCCGCCCACCTGCGCAAGGACGAGGTCGGCAGCTTCGACCAGGACGAGCAGGACAAGGACGTCCGCCGCACCCTGCACGTCGGCGAGGTGCCGATGCCGGAGCTGGCCGAGGACGAGGTGCTGGTCGCGGTCATGGCGAGCGCGATCAACTACAACACGGTGTGGTCGGCGATGTTCGAGCCGGTGCCGACGTTCGCGTTCCTGGAGCGGTTCGGGCGCAGCGACGCGCGGCACGACCTGCCGGTGCACGTGCTCGGCTCGGACGCGGCCGGCGTGATCGTCAGGACCGGCCGCGCGGTCCGCCGCTGGCGGGTGGGGGACCGGGTGGTGACCAGCCCCGCGTACGTGGACGGCGAGGACCCGGTCATCCAGCACGACGGCATGCTGGCGGGCGACCTGCGCGCCTGGGGCTTCGAGACGAACTTCGGCGGCCTCGCCGACTTCGCCGTGGTCAAGGCCACGCAACTGCTCGCCAAGCCCCGGCACCTGAGCTGGGAGGAGGCCGCCTGCAACATGTTGTGCGCCTCGACCGCGTACCGGATGCTCGTCGGGGAGCGTGGCGCGCGCATGAAGCAGGGCGACGTGGTGCTGCTGTGGGGGGCGACGGGCGGCCTCGGCGGGTACGGCGTGCAGCTCGTCAGGAACGGCGGCGGCATCCCGGTCGGCGTCGTCGGCAGCCAGGAGAAGGCCGAGCTGCTGCGCCGCATGGGCTGCCCGTACGTCGTGGACCGTTCGCAGCTCGACGGCGGCCTGGCGGACGAGAAGGGCTGGCGGCGGCTCGGCGCGGAGATCAGACGGCAGGTGGGGGAGGACCCGGCCATCGTCTTCGAGCACACGGGCAGGGAGACGTTCGGGGCGTCGGTGTACGTCGCCAGGCGCGGCGGCGCGGTCGTGACCTGCGGCTCCTCCAGCGGCTACGCCCACGAGTACGACAACAGGCACCTGTGGATGAAGCTCAAGCGCATCATCGGCTCCCACGGCGCGAACTACCAGGAATGCCACGAGGTGAACCGGCTGATCTCGCTCGGCATGGTCCACCCCACGCTGTCGGCCGTCTACCCGCTGGAGGGGGCGGCGGAGGCGGCCCGCGCCGTGCAGCTCAACCAGCACGTCGGCAAGGTCGGCGTGCTCGCCCTCGCCCCGTCGGAGGACCTGGGGATCGAGGATCACGCGCTGCGGGCGCGGATCGGCGAGGACCGGCTCAGGCTCTTCCGCCGGCCCCTCTGAACGTCCTGTTCACGGCCTGGCGGGCGCGGAGCGCGATCTCCAGCTCGAACCGGACGTCCGGGTCGGCGAGTTGCTCGCCGTACAGCTCTTCGAGCTGGCGTAACCGGTAACGCACGGTCTGAGGGTGTACGTGCAGGCGGGCGGCGACCTCGCCGGCCCCGCGCCCGTACCGCAGCCAGGCCAGCAGCGTCTCGGCCAGCCGGTCCTGCTGGGTGGGGCGGAGGTGCGCGAGGGGCGCGAGCCGCGCCTCGGCCAGGGCGTTGACCAGCTCCTCGTCCTTGAACACCACCAGCGTCGCCATGTGGTCCTCGCAGCGCGGCAACCCGCGCGGCAGCACGCCGCGCCGCGACAGCTCCAGCGCCTCCCGCGCCCAGCGCAGGGACGTCGCCGCCGCGGCGAGCGGCACCGCGGGCCCGATCGCGCCCCAGTAGCCGCGCAGCCCGTGCTCCAGCATCTGCGCCTGCCCCGGCCCGCTCGGGTCGGGCACCAGCAGGCACGGCGTGGTCCGCTCCAGCCCGGCGAGCACGTCGGGCGGCAGCGCCGGCATCCGGGCCGGCATCCGGTACGCCGTCCCACGCCGCCCCTGCGCGGGCCCCTGCGCGGGCCCCTGTGCGGGAACGCCGGGCAGGTCGTCGAGCGCCACGCAGGCGACCGTGCGCGGCAGTCGCCACCCGGCCGCCTTGGCCAGGTCGGCGATCGCCTCGGGGCTCGCGGCCGGCTGGCTGAGCAGCAGGTCGAGCAGCCGGCCGCGGCGACGTTCGATCTCGCCGGCGGCCCGCGCCCTGGCCTCCTCGAACCCCTCGGCCGCGGCGTCGGCGAGCTGGTCGAGGTAGACGAAGATGGTCTCGCCCAGGTCGTACAGGCACTGAGGGGAGAGCCCGAGCGGGTCGGCGATCTCCGTGAGCCGCCGCCAGCCCACCCGCGCGCCGAGCCGGAGCGCGGTCTGCAGCGGCTCCAGGTTGCGCCCTTCGGCGGCCTCGCCCTTGCCGACCATGCGGAACGGCTCGGGGTCCCAGGCGGCGTCGGGGCTCTCGACGCGGTCGAGGAAGCCCTCGATGGCCTGCTCGACTGCGGTGCGCAGGACCTTGATGTAGAGCTCGTCCTCCCGCCTGGCGTACTCGGGGATGCGGTTCTGGATCTCCTCGATCACCTCTTCGGAGACCCGGCCGATGCCCGACCTGAGCGTCTTCACGAGGCCCGCGGGCGCCCGGCTTTCGCGTACGTCACTCTTGATGGCCATCGTCCCTCCTGTCGCCATTGTGACCCAGGCGACAGGAGTTTTGTAGCAAGTGCTTGCTTTTATCACATCCGGCTATACCGGCGGCGGCACCGCTCACCGGCTGACGAAGGCGCCGAACTCCTCCACGTCGATCAGCCCGTCGCCGTCCTTGTCGAGCCTGCGCACGCCTTCCTGCGCCGCCTCCAGCGTCACCGGCTGACCCATGATCTCCATGAGCCGGACGAGCTCCTCGGCCGAGATCCGGCCGTCCTTGTCGACGTCGATGAGATCGAAGGTGATCGCGTAGTCGCTCATGCGGGGGGCCTTTCTGGTTGTCGTCGCGTTCGAACCTTAGTGGCGCGGATCGCAGCCCGTCGATGGAACGCCATTCCCCCGCAAACGCCGCCCTAACGGACCTGCTCGGGGCTCTGGAGCTCGTCGAAGAAGGCGAGCGCGTCGGCCGGGTCGGGGCTGACGATGCGGTCGAGCCCGGCCGCGGTGAGCCTCGCCCACCTGACCGCCCGCCCCTGCATCCGCTCCTCGAAGGCGGCGACGGCCTCGTCCAGGCGGCCCGGAGCGGCGGCGGCCACGGCCTCGGCCAGCTCGGCTCCCTCCAGCAGCGCGAGGTTCGCGCCGGCCCCGAGCGGCGGCATCAGGTGGGCGGCGTCGCCGAGCAGCGTCACCCCGGGGACGTGCGCCCAGGTGTGCGGCACGGGCAGGACGTGCAGCGCGCGGTGGACGACGGGGCCGCCGCGCCTGAGCAGGTCGAGCAGCGGATCGGCCCAGCCGTCGAACAGGGCGAGCAGTTCCTCCCGTGCGCCGTCCGGCTCCGCCCACCGCTCCAGCGGGGCGCGGAACTGGGCGTACACCTTGACGTGGCCGCCGCTGTTGCGCTGCGCCACGAGGGCCTTGTTCACCCCGTACACGGCCATGGAGCCGTCGCCGATCAGGCGCGCGAGGTCGGGATGGCGGGCGTCCACGTCGTCCAGCGACGTCTCGGCGTAGCGCACGCCGGTGTAGCGGGGGGTCGCGGGCGAGAGCGCCGGACGCACCCGCGACCAGCCGCCGTCCGCGCCCACCACCAGGTCGTACGTCTCCTCGCCGCCGTCCGCCGTGCGCACCCGCGCCGTGGAACCGGCGGACGGCACGACCTCGGTCACGGCCCGGCCCCACTGGACGTCGAGCGGCCCGAGCAGCAGGTCGCGCAGGTCGCCGCGGTCGATCTCGGGATGCTGGGGGTCGCCGGGCCGCGGCGCCCAGTCGCGCAGCACGGTCCCGTCCTCGGCCAGGATGCGCATGGCCTGGCCCTCGGGGCGCGCGCGGGCCCGGAAGCCGTCGAGCACCCCGGCCCGGTCGAGCGCCCACTGGCCCATGTTCTCGTGCAGGTCGAGGGTGCCGCCCGGGGGACGGGCGCGGGGGCCGGGGTCGCGTTCGTAGACGGTGACGGGGTGGCCGTGGCGGTGCAGGACGCGGGCGAAGGCGAGGCCGCCGGGCCCGGCGCCGACGACGGCGATACGTTGTCTCATGTCGATACACTGTATTGACTAGATACGCCGTATCGCAATCGTACGATGTATTCCATGACTGTCTGGGACCGGCCAGAGCCGCAGCCCCGGCCCGCGCCCGTGCCGCTCGACCGCGAGCGCATCGTCGCCGCCGCCGTCGAGCTGGCCGACGAGGGCGGGCTGGAGGCGGTGTCGCTGCGCAAGGTCGCGGCCCGGCTCGACGCAGGACCGATGCGGCTCTACGGCTACCTCGCCACCAAGGAAGAGCTGTTCGACCTCATGCTGGACGCGGTCTACGCCGAGATCCTGCCCGCCCCGGATGACCGGGCCACCGGCTGGCGCGAGACCCTGCGCGCCCACGCCCGCCGCACCCGGCAGGCCGCACTCCGCCACGAATGGCTGGCCGACCTGCTCGGCGGCCGGCCGAGCCTCGGGCCCAACGCCCTCGCCGCCGCCGAGGTCACGCTGGCGGCGTTCGACCGCCTCGCCGACGTGGACACCGTGGCCCGCGCCGTGGCGACCGTCAACGCCTACGTCACCGGCGCGATCAGGCGCGAGATCGCGAACCTGCGCGCCGAGCGCGCCACGGGGCTGTCCGAGCACGACTGGCAGCGCGCCCACGGCCCCCACCTGACGAGGATGCTGGACACGGGCCGCTATCCGGCGCTGGCCAGGTTCGTGCACGAGGGCACGGAGACGGACGCGGGGACGTCCTTCGACCTGGAGCTCGACTGGGTGCTCGACGCCGTCGCCGCGCGAATCGCCTGAAACGGCAAAGCAGGGGTAGTCGGGGGGTCATGCGACTGACGTACACCTCTGACGTCTGGTGGAAGAACGCCGTCGTCTATTGCCTGGACGTGGAGACCTTCAAGGACGGCAACGGTGACGGCGTCGGCGACTTCCGCGGGCTCACCCAGCAGATCGACTATCTCGCCGGGCTCGGTGTGACGTGTCTGTGGCTGATGCCGTTCTTCCCGACCCCCAACAAGGACGACGGGTACGACATCACCGACTTCTACAGCATCGACCCCCGCCTCGGCACGCTGGGCGACTTCGTGGAGTTCATGCGCACCGCCCACGACCGCGGCCTGCGCGTCATCGCCGACCTCGTCGTCAACCACACCTCCGACCAGCACCCCTGGTTCAAGGAGTCCCGCAGCAGCAAGAACTCGCCGCTGCGCGACTGGTACGTCTGGTCCGACAAGCCGGAGCCGGACGACCCGAGCAAGGTGGTCTTCCCCGACAAGGAGGACTCCCTCTGGGAGTGGGACAACCGTTCCAAGCAGTACTACCTGCACAGCTTCTACAAGCACCAGCCCGACCTCAACGTGGCCAACCCCGAGGTCAGGGACGAGATCACCCGCATTCTCGGGTTCTGGATGGAGCTCGGCCTGTCGGGCTTCCGGGTGGACGCCGTCCCGTTCCTCATCGAGAACGTCGACCCGAAGCTGCCCGATCCGCACGAGTTCCTCCAGGACATGCGGGCGTTCATGACCCGCAGGAAGGGCGGCTCGATCCTGCTCGGCGAGGTCAACGTGCCCTACCCGGAGTTGGTGAAGTACTTCGGCGACGGGCTCGGCGACCAGGTCACCATGTGCTTCGACTTCATCAGCATGCAGAAGGCGTGGCTGTCGCTGGCACGCCAGGACGCCGGCCCCCTCGCCGACGCCCTCCGCGAGCGTCCCAAGCCGCCGAAGGACGGCCAGTGGGCCATGTTCCTCCGCAACCACGACGAGCTCACCCTCGACAAGCTGACCGACGAGGAGCGGCAGGAGGTCTTCGACGCGTTCGGGCCGGAGAAGGACATGCAGATCTTCGGCCGGGGCCTGCGCCGCCGGCTGCCGACGATGCTCGGCGGTGACCTGCGCCACGTCAAGATGGCCTACAGCCTGCTGTTCTCCCTGCCCGGCACCCCCGTCATCTTCTACGGCGAGGAGATCGGCATGGGCGAGAACCTCGCCGAGGAGGGCCGGCTCGCGGTCCGCGTCCCGATGCAGTGGACGCCGGACGGTGGTTTCAGCCAGGCCGATCCGGTGCGCGAGATGCCGGAGGGCTCCTTCGCCCCCGACCGGGTCAACGTCGCCGACCAGAAGCGGGACACGGCCTCGCTGCTGCGCTGGTTCCAGCTGCTCATCGAGCGTTACCGGGAGTGCCCGGAGCTGGCGTGGGGGACGTACACCGTGCTGGACGCCGGGCACCACGCGGTCTTCGCACACCGCTGCGACGCCGACGGCGCCACGGTCGTGGTGGCGCACAACCTGTGCGACACGGCGGTGGACGCCGAGCTGGAACTGCCGGGGTTGGAGGGTCAGCAGCTCACGGACCTGCTGGTGGACGGCACGCTCGACGTGTCGGCCGACGCCAAGGTGAAGCTGCCGCTGGGGCCGCACGACTGCCGCTGGCTGCGGGCCTCCCCGCCGGAGATCGCGCCCGAGGACGCGGGGGTCATGTCGCAGTAGCCGGAGCAGCGGCCGGAGCAGCAGCCGGAGCAGCGGCCGGATCAGCAGCCGGATAGGCCGCCATGGCGAGGGCGGCGATCCGCCGCAGCTCGGCGGGTCCCGCCCCGTCGCGCGACTGCGTCGACATGCCCTGGATGACGCAGGCGTAGAAGGCGGCCAGCCCGGCCGTGTCGGTGCCGGCCGGGATGCGGCCCGCCGCGAGGTCGTCGTCGATGCGCCGTTTCAGCGCGGCCGTGGCCTCCTTCCTGTGCTCGCGCAGCAGCTCCTCCACCTCGGCGGACTCCGGCCCGCAGTTGACCGCCGAGGAGACGATCATGCAGCCGGGCGGGTGCGCGGCGTCGGCGTACTCGGCCGCGGCCTCCCGCAGCACGCGCTCGATCGCCTGCCGGCCGGTGGGCTCCTCGTTCAGGGCGCGGGTGGTGAAGGCGCCGTAGGTGCGCTGGTAGCGGGCGACGACCTCCTCGAACAGGCGGCGTTTGTCGCCGAAGGCGGCGTACAGGCTGGGCGGTTTGATGCCCATCGCGGCGGTGAGCTCGGCGATCGAGGTCGCCTCGTAGCCGCGCCGCCAGAACGCCCGTAGCGCCTGCTCCAGCGCGAGGTCCCGGTCGAATGTCCGCTGCCTTGCCATGCCGTCATTCTATAGCGATCGCTATGTTATTGTCTGTTCTGTAGCGATCACTAAAGAAAGGTTGAGGAGAACCATGCCCATCGCGCAGCACCCCGCGGGCCCCGTCCACTACGGCCGCGCCGGCGAGGGCCCCGGGCTGGTCCTGGTCCACGGCACCGGCGGCGACGCCGCGACCAACTGGGCCCACCTCGTGCCCGGCCTGAGCGACCTGCGCACCGTCATCACCCCCGACTACGCGGGCAGTGGGGCCACCGCCGACCCCGGCGGCGAGCTCACGCTCGACCTGCTCGCCGGGCAGGTCGCCGCGGCCTTCGAGGGGCCGTCCGACCTGGTGGGGTTCTCGCTCGGGGCGGTCGTGGCCGCCGCGGTCGCCGCCGAGCGGCCCGAGCTGGTCCGGCGGCTGGTGCTCATCGCGGGCTGGACGCACCTCGCCGACGACCGGCTCGAACTCGGCCTGCGCACCTGGGCCAGGCTCGCCCGCACCGACCCCGAGAGCTTCGCCGCGTACGGGCCGCTGGTGGCCTTCAGCCCCGAGTTCGTCCGCGAGGCAGGCGTCGCGGCGCTCATGGGCGAGCCGCCGCGCGGCACGCTCCGCCAGATCGAGCTGGACCTCAGGGTGGACGTCCGCGACCTGCTCCCCAAGATCACCGCGCCCACGCTGGTCGTCGGCAACACCCGCGACTACCTGGTCCCGGTCGAGCACGCCCGCGCGATGCACGCCGCCATCCCCGGCAGCGAGTACGCCGAGCTCGACAGCGGTCACGTGGTCCTGCACGAGCGCCCGGCCGAGATCACCGCGCTGATCCGGGAGTTCGTGACCCGGGAGCCGTTGGGTAAATCGTAACCACTGAGTAATTTGTCCCGATTACCCTCCAGGCACATGCAGACCAAGAAGCTCGCCCTCGCCGGGGCCGCCGCGCTGACCGCGCTGGCCCTGGCAGCGCTCCCCGCTCAGGCCGGGGCCGCCCACGCGGGACCCGCGAAGACGGTCACCGTCACCGTCATGGGCACGTCCGACCTGCACAGCAACGTCCTCAACTGGGACTACTTCAAGGACGCCGCCTACGCCGACAGCGCGGGCAACAGCGTCGGCCTGGCCAAGGTCTCCACGCTGGTCAACACGATCAGGGCCGAGCGCGGGCCGGGCCACACGCTGCTCTTCGACTCCGGCGACACGATCCAGGGCACGCCGCTCGCCTACTACTACGCCAAGATCGAGCCGATCACCGAGACCGGCCAGACGCACCCGATGGCCAAGGCCATGAACGCCATCGGCTACGACGCCGTGACCCTGGGCAACCACGAGTTCAACTACGGTCTGCCGCTGCTGGCCACCTGGATCAAGCAGATGAAGGCCCCCGTGCTCGGCGCGAACGCCGTGCACGCGAAGTCGGGCCTGCCGGCGTATCAGCCGTTCGTCATCAAGACCATGAAGGTCAAGGGCGAGAAGCCGATCAAGGTCGGCGTGCTCGGCCTCACCAACCCCGGCGTGGCCATCTGGGACAAGGCCAACGTCGAGGGCAAGCTGCGCTTCACCGACCTGGTCGACTCGGCGAAGAAGTGGGTGCCGGTCATCCGCGGCCTCGGCGCGGACGTGGTCGTCGTGACCGCGCACGCGGGCGACAACGGCATGTCCTCCTACGGCGGCGACCTGCCCGTCGAGAACGCCTCGGCCCTGGTCGCCGAGCAGGTGCCGGGCATCGACGCGGTGCTGTTCGGGCACGCGCACAACGACGTGCCGCAGAAGTTCGTCACCAACAAGGTCACCGGGCAGCAGGTGCTGCTCACCGAGCCCGGCCGGTGGGGCCAGCGGTTGTCCCGGCTGGACTTCCAGCTCGCCAAGCAGCGCGGCAAGTGGGTCGTGACCGGCAAGTCCTCGGCCACGATCAACACCAACACGGTCGCCGAGGACCCCAAGATCGTCTCGCTGCTGAAGCCGCAGCACGACACCACCGTCGGCTACGTCAACAAGGTCGTGGCCAAGTCGGCGCAGGAGCTGTCGGCGGCCGAGTCGCCGTACAAGGACACGCCGATCCTCGACTACATCCAGCAGGTGCAGACCGAGACGGTCAAGCAGGCGCTGCCGGACAACACGCTGCCGGTGCTGTCGATCGCGGCCCCGTTCAGCCGCTCGGCGGTCTTCCCCGCCGGTGACGTCCGGGTCAGGGACGTGGCGGGCCTCTACGTCTACGACAACACGCTGCTGGCGATCAAGCTGACCGGCGCGCAGATCAAGGACTACCTGGAGTACTCGGCGAAGTACTTCAACCAGCTCGCCCCCGGCGCTCCGGTGGACGTGGCCACGCTCACCAACGCCTCCGGCACCCCCGACTACAACTACGACCAGCTCTCCGGCGTCTCGTACGACATCGACGTCAGCAAGCCGGTGGGGCAGCGCATCGCGAACCTGACCTACGACGGCCAGCCCGTCCCGGCCGACAAGGAGTTCGTGGTCGCGATCAACAACTACCGGCAGTCGGGCGGCGGCGGCTTCCCGCACGTCACCACCGCCCCCGTCCTCTACAACGCCCAGGTGGAGATCCGCCAGGCGCTCATCGAGTACGCCACCGCCAAGGGCACCATCGACCCGGCCGACTTCGCCGCCTCCAACTGGAAGCTCACCAGGGAAGGGGTTCCGGTCTTCTAGAGGTAGGAAGGCCCGGTGACCCGGTGCCGGAAGGTCCACCACACCCACGCCTGGGACGCCACCAGGAACGGGACGAGTGCCAGGACCACCGGCACCAGCACCGGCCCCGACGTGCCCGGATGCAGGGGGAGGCGCAGCCCCGCCAGCACCCCGACGGCCAGCAGCGCCGCCGCGGTCAGCGCGTACGCCCGCGCCTCCCCGCCGCCGCCCGTGAGCACGCCCGCCCGCTCGCGCAGCCCGCCGCGCAGCCGCAGCGCCGCGAACGTCAGCCCGTGCGTGCCGAACAGCGCGGCCACCACCAGCGCGGGCAGCACCGCGATCGGCCCCTCCAGCCCGAGCAGCACGCGGCTGAGCAGCAGCCCCCAGGTCAGCGCGAGCCCCCAGCTCCCCGCCACGGTCGCGCCGTCCCAGAACGCCTGCCAGCCGGGCCGCTCCAGCCGCCCGCGCAGCCACAGCCCCATGTCGCGGACCACCCACGCCAGCACGAGCCCGACCACCAGCGTGTAGTTGCCGCTCAGCAGCTCGCCCTCCAGCTCGGGGAACAGCCCGGCGAGCACCCCGGCGGTCGCCACCAGCCACACCTCGTTGCCGAGGAAGAACGGCGCGATGGCGGCGATCACCTCGCGCCGCTCGGCCGCGGAGCGCCCCAGGTAGGGCAGCACCATGCCGACCCCGATGTCGGCCCCGCCCAGCACGAGATAGCCGAGGGCGAAGAAGGCGAGAACGAAGATCTCCATGACGGCGTACTCCTAGAAGGTGGGGACGGGGGCGGGGGCGGGCTCGACCGGCTGCTCGCCGAGCGCGACCGCGCCGGGGCCGCGCCGGGCGTGCCGGGCCAGCAGCCAGTAGTTGACCGCGATGAGCGCCGCGAACACCGCGACGAACGCGGTCAGCGACACCCGCACCTGCGTCGCGGTCAGCGGCGACATGGCCTCGGCCGTGGTGAGCAGGCCGTACACGGCCCAGGGCTGGCGTCCCACCTCCCGGAACACCCATCCGGCCAGCATCGTGACGAACGGCACCGGGATCATCAGCGTCAGCAGCCAGTGCCAGGGCCGGAAGGACCGTACGGCCGGCCGGAACGCCATGAGCAGCACGCTCAGCCCCGCCACCACGGTCATGACCAGCCAGAGCACCATCATCAGCACG
The DNA here is from genome assembly GCF_041402765.1 of Nonomuraea sp. AD125B. Taxonomy (NCBI): domain Bacteria; kingdom Bacillati; phylum Actinomycetota; class Actinomycetes; order Streptosporangiales; family Streptosporangiaceae; genus Nonomuraea; species Nonomuraea sp. AD125B. Next base: position 109,557 of record NZ_JBGLOU010000007.1, read on the forward strand.
CCCGCCACCCGCACCGCGCCCACCGGCGGCAGGTAGTCGCCGGGCCCGTGCAGCGCCGCCATCGCGGCCTGCGTCTCGGCCATCAGCTCCGCCCGGTCCGCCCACACCGCGGTCTTCGACGGCTGCAGGTAGGAGAACTGCAGCCCGCCGAACGTCACCGTGAACATCGCCGCCGGCAGCGCCAGCCCGAGCCCGAGCCGCAGCGACTTGCGGAAGAAGTCCTGCTCGGCCGTGCGCCTCCGCAGGTGGTAGGCGCTCACCCCGGCCATGAAGAACCCGCCGGTGAGCAGCGCACCGCCCAGGATGTGCCAGAACGCGAGCTGCGCGGCCGGATTGCCGACCATCGCCCCGAAGTCGGCGATCCGCAGCGCCCCGCCCTCCAGCACGTGGCCGACCGGGTGTTGCAGGAAGCCGTTCGCCACCATGATCCAGAACGCCGACGCGTACGCGGTCAGCGTCACCACCCAGATCAGCGCCAGGTGCGCCCACCGGTTCAGCCGGTTCCAGCCGAAGATCCACAGCCCGAGGAACGTCGACTCGACGAAGAACGCCACCAGCGTCTCGATGGCCAGCGCCGAGCCGAAGACGTCGCCCGCGTACTCGGTGAGCCCGCTCCACGCCAGCCCCAGCTGGAACTCCATGACCAGGCCGGTGACGATGCCCATCGCGTAGTTGATGAGGTAGAGCTGGCCCCAGAACCGGGTCATCCGCAGATGGATCGGGCTGCCGGTCACCGTCGCCCGGGTCTGGAGCACGGCCACCAGGGTCGCGAGGCCCAGAGTGAGCGCGACGAAGAGAAAGTGCGCGCCCGCCGTGAGCGCGAACTGCAGCCGGGCGAGATCCACCGTTTCCATGCCGCAGAGTCTCCGGTCACGGCACCGGCCGCCGCGTCATGCCGGGGACGACGATTGCCCGTACACCCTGGGATGCAGGCGGGTCCCTCGCGTACCGCTCAGGTGGTAAGCCAGCCGGGCGTGATCATCCCGGCCTCGTACGCGAGCACCACGAGCTGGGCCCGGTCGCGTGCCGCCAGCTTGGTCATGATGCGGCTGACGTGCGTCTTCGCCGTGGCCGGGCTCAGCACCAGCCGGGCGGCGATCTCGTCGTTGGACAGCCCGGCCGCGACCAGCGTCAGCACCTCCCGCTCGCGCTCGGTCAGCGCGTTGAGCCGGGGGCCCGGCTCGGGCCGCTTCACCCGGCCGGCGAACTCGGCGATCAGCCGCCGGGTGACCGACGGCGAGATCAGCGCGTCGCCCCGCGCCACCACCCGGACCGCGTGGATGAGCTCGGCCGGCTCGGTGTCCTTGACCAGGAAGCCGCTCGCGCCGGCCCGCAGCGCCCCGTAGACGTAGTCGTCCAGGTCGAACGTGGTCAGGATGATCACCTTGACGCCGTCGAGCCGCGGGTCGCCGGCGATCCTGCGGGTGGCCTCCAGGCCGTCCAGCTCGGGCATGCGGATGTCCATGAGCACGACGTCGGGCCGGTGCTCGCGGGCTCCGGCCACGGCGACCTCGCCGTTGGGGGCCTCGGCGACCACCTCGATGTCGTCCTCGTCGCTGAGTATGGACCGGAAACCCGCTCGTACCAGGGTCTGGTCGTCGGCGAGCAGCACGCGGATCATCGGGCTCCTTCGATCGGCAGGCGGGCGACCACGCGGAAGCCGCCCTCGGGGCGCGGACCGGCCTCCAGCGTGCCGCCGAGCGCGCTCGCGCGCTCGCGCATGCCCCGCAGGCCGAAGCCGCTGCCCCCGTCGTACGTGACACCGGGGCCGTCGTCCTCCACGCGGACGACGAGCTCCCCGTCCCGGCAGGCGGCCGAGAGCCGGGCCTCGGCCGCGCCGGAGTGGCGGGAGACGTTCGTCAGCGCCTCCCTGATGATGCGGGCGGCGGCCAGGTCCACCTCGGTGGGCAGGGCGTCGAGCGGCCCGGACAGCTCCGTGCGCACGGTCAGGCCCGAGGCGGCGACCAGCGCGTCCATCCTGGCCAGGCTGTCGGCCGGCGCGGTCGGCACGCCCTCGTCCACCTGCCGCAGCACCCCCAGCGTGGTGCGCAGCTCCCGCAGCGTCTCCTTGCTGGTGTCCTTGATCGTGCGCAGCGCCCGCTCGGCCTCCTCGGGCCGCTTCTTCAGCCCGTGCAGCGCCGCCGCGGCCTGCACGTTGATCATGGAGATGTTGTGCCCGAGCACGTCGTGCAGCTCCCGCGCGATGCGCAGCCGCTCCTCGCTGGCCCGCCGCCTGGCCTCCTCCTCCTTGCTGTGCTCGGCGTCGGCCGCCCGCCGCTCCGCCTCCAGCAGGTAGGCCCGCCGCGTCCTGGTCACCCCGCCGAACGCCACCGCCGCCACCACCCAGCCGCCGATCGCGACGAACATCGTGTCGTCCACGTGCCGGGTGCCGCCGGACTCGCCGAGCCCCATCGCCAGCAGCAGCGTGCCCCCGGTGGCGACGGCCGCGGTGAGGTGCCCGAGGTCGGCCGCCGTGTAGAGCACCACGAACGCCAGCACCAGCAGGGGCCCGTCGAGCCGCCCCCACGGGTAGTAGAGCGCCACGCAGAGCGCGACCACGATCAGCGCCGTGACCGGGAACCTGCGCCGGACCAGCGTCGCCGCGCTCGCCGCCAGCGGCAGCAGCACGTCCAGCAGGTTGGGCGGCCGCGACGGGTTGAGCATCGCGGTGACCACCGTGCCCACCGCCACGACGCCGACCGCCGCGAGCGAGACCAGCGTGCTGGTGGAGGGCTTTCGCATGCCTCCCATTCTGTACGGGTACCGTCCGTGGATGAGCACCAAGGATGAGTTGCGCCGGCTCGACGAGGACCTGGCCCGGCTGCGCGCGGAGAACCACGACATCCGCGAGCAGATCCGGGACATGGGCGCGACCGACCAGATCGAGAAGGCCGCGGTGATCAGCCAGGCGGACGAGCAGGTCGAGCTGATCGCGGAGCTGGAGCGCCGCCGCGACAGGCTGGTCGCCCGCCTGGAGGAGGAGGAGTCAGCGTAGCGAGGCGCCCACCTCGTGCAGATGACCCAGCGCCTGCCGGTAGGAGGCGACCAGGCCGGTCTGCAGGTAGCTGACGCCGATCTCCGCGCAGTAGCGCTCCACGATGGGCTGGGCGCGGCGCAGGTTCGGCGCGGGCATGTTCGGGAACAGGTGGTGCTCGATCTGGTAGTTGAGCTGGCCGAGCAGGACGTCGCGGACCGGCCCTCCCCGCACGTTGCGCGAGGTGAGCACCTGCTTGCGCAGGAAGTCGAGCTTGTCCTCCTTGGTGAGCACCGGCATGCCCTTGTGGTTCGGCGCGAACGTGCACCCCAGGTAGAGCCCGAACAGCCCTTGGTGCACGGCCAGGAACGCCAGCGCCTTGCCCGGCGGCAGCACCGCGAAGACCGCGCCGAAGTAGGCCGCGAAGTGCGCCGCGAGCAGTCCCAGCTCCTGCCACCGCCGCCGCGCCCCCGGCTTGAGCAGCGCCTTCACGCTGGCCACGTGCAGGTGCCAGGCCTCCAGCGTGAGCAGCGGCAGGAACCAGAACGCCTGGTGGCGGGCGACGAGCCTGGGCAGGCCGCGGCTCCTCGCGACCTGGTCCGCCGAGAACACGATGACCGCGGGCGAGACGTCCGGGTCGTGGTCCTCGTGGTTGGGGTTGGCGTGGTGCCGGTTGTGCTTGCTGTTCCACCAGCCCCAGCCGAGCCCGATCGCGAGGTTGCCGAACAGCAGGCCCGCGAGGTCGCTGGGCGGGCGGGTGCGGAAGACCTGGCGGTGGCCGAGATCGTGGGCGAGGAAGCCGAACTGGCTGAACACCACGGCCAGCAGCGCCGCCACGAGCAGTTGCAGCCACGAGTCGCCCACCAGGGCGAACAGCGTCCAGGAGGCGACGTAGACGGCGACGCAGACGCCCATCCGGACCGCGTAGTAGACGGGACGCCGGTCGAGCAGGCCGGCGTCCGCGATGCGATGGGCTAGCCGGGCGAAATCGCTTCCCCTAGCGTCCAGCGTGCCAGGACTGGCCACAGGTCTCCTTCCTCACGGATTCGTTGTTGCCACCCTGACGTATCGGACACCGGTAGGGAAGCTTCGCAGGTCGTGGCGTTTCACCGGGACGCGAGCGACCCCAGAGCGTGCCGCTCCGGGTCCGGCCGCGCCGCGCCCCTCTCCACGGCCGCCGCGAAACCGGCCGCGCCCAGCGCCTCGCGGCAGCGCGCGGCCAGGGCGGTCACGTACGGGTCGGCGGACTCGGCGATGCCGCGCAGCGCCCGCGCCGCGCCCAGCAGCTCGGCCGCGGGCGCCGGCTCCAGGTGCCCGGCCACGCCCTCCAGCACCGTGGCCCGCACCGTCCGGTCGGAGCAGCCGGCCATCAGCTCCAGCGCCGCGCGCAGCGGGCGGCCGGGCTCGGTCACCCGGGCCAGCTCGATCTGGAGCAGCGCACGGAACTGCGCGCTCGCCTCGACGTCCAGGGCGAGCGCGGCCTCCAGCAACCGCCGCGCCTCCGCCGGATCGCCGCCGCGCCGGGCCAGCTCGGCGCGCGCGTGCAGCACCCGGGCCAGCGGCTCGGGCTCCCGCGACCGTTCGGCGGCCTCCTGCGCCCGCGCCAGCGCGCCGGCCGCGCCCGTGAGGTCGCCCGCCCGGCACTTGAGCTGCCCCAGCCGCAGCAGGTACGACATCGGCCCGAGCGCCACCTCCTCCAGCCCCGGCAGCCCCGGCGACCCGGCCATCCCCGGCGTCTCGGTGAGCGCGACGGCGGCCGCGAAGTCGCCGCGGTTCTCGGCCGCCAGCGACAGCCAGTAGGACGCCGCCCACTGGCCCCACCGGTCGCCGGTCCGCCTGAAGCCGTCCAGCGCCGGCTCCAGCAGGTCCTCCGCGCCCGCCACGGTGCCGTACTCGAACCGCACCAGGCCCGCGACCAGCAGCGCCGCGGACCTGACCCACGGGTCGGGATGGTCGCGCAGCCGCTCGGCGCCGCGCTCCGTGAGCGCCACGACGTCGTCAGGGGTGCCCAGCACGGCCCCCATCGCCCAGAAGTTCAGCGCCGCCGGATGGTCGGAGTCACGCACCGCCTCCGACGCCGGCTCGCCCGCGAGCATCCGGCACAGCCCGTGCGCCAGCTCCCTGCCCGGCGGCGGCACGTCCCCGACCCGGGCGAGCACGGCGGCGGCCTGCTCGCGGATCTCCCGCAGCCTGGCCCGCATGATCCACGGCCAGAACAGCGGCAGGATCAGCCGCAGCGGGTCCTCGGCGTGGCGCAGCGCGGCCTCCAGGTTGCCGTGCTCGGCGTCCAGCACCGCCAGCCAGGCGAACTGCGCGCCGGTGCGCAGGTGCGGCTCGGCGCGCTCGGCCAGCTCCGTGTAGTGGAGGGCGTGGGCGCGGCGCAGCTCGGGCAGGTCGGCGGCGGCGTACTCGCGGATCGTCTCCAGCATCGTGTAGCGGTCGCCGGACACCGCGACGAGCGACTTGTCCACGAGCGAGGACAGCAGGTCCAGGCGGCCGCCGCAGACCCGGGCGATCGCCTCGTACGTCGCGCCGCCCGAGAAGACGGTCAGCCCGCGCAGCAGCTCGCGCTCGGCGTCGGAGAGCAGGTTCCAGCTCCAGTCGATGACCGCGCGCAGCGTGCGGTGGCGCGGCTCGGCGGTGCGCCCGCCGCGCAGGGCCAGGCGCTGCCGCTGCTCGCCGAGCTGCTCGACGAGCAGCGGCACCGGCATCGTGCGCAGGCGGGCGGCGGCCAGCTCGATGGCGAGCGGGATGCCGTCCAGCTCCCGGCAGATCCGCGCCGCCTGGCCGGGCTCCACCCGCAGGCCGGGCCTGGCCGCGGCGGCCCGCGCCGCGAACAGCTCGACGGCCTGCGTCTCCGGCAGCGGCGGGACGGGATGAACGGTCTCGCCGGGGATGTCGAGCGGCTCCCGGCTGGTGGCCAGGATGCGCAGGTCCGCGACCTCCGCCAGCAGCCGCCCCGCCACCCTGGCGGCCTCCTCCACCACGTGCTCGCAGTTGTCGAGCACGATCACAGCGCCGGCCCCGCGTAACGCCGCCGCCGGGTCGCTGGTCCGCAGCACGCTCTCCACGGCGGCCCGGACCCCGTCCGCGGCCGCCAGCTCCACCAGCCACACCCCGCCGGGCGCGACCAGCCCGCCGGCCGCCTCCAGCGCCAGCCGGGTCTTGCCCGCGCCGCCCGCGCCGGTCAGGGTGACCAGCCGGGTCCCGCCGCCGAGCAGGGCGCGCAGCCGGGAAACGTCGCCGGCCCGGCCCACGAAGCTCGTCACCGGGGCGGGCAGGTTGCCGCGCGGCGCGGGCGGCGGCTCCCGCAGCGCCTCCAGGTGGGCCTCGCGCAGCTCGGGCCCGGGGCCCGCGCCCAGCTCGTCGCCCAGGGCGGCCCTGATCCGCTCGAAGACGGCCAGCGCCTCGCCCCGCCGCCCCAGCGCCGACAGCGCCCGCATCAGCAGCGCGTGGAACGGCTCCCGCAGCGGATGCGCCGCCACCAGCCCCTCCAGCTCCGCCACCAGCCCTTCCAGGACCGGACCGGCGGCGGACAGGTCGTGGGCGATCCTGGTGGCGAGCGCGGTCAGGCGCAGCTCCTCCAGCCGCACCGCGGGGCCCGCCGCGAAGGGCAGGTCCGCCGCGTCGGCCAGCGCGGGCCCCCGCCAGAGCGCCAGCGCCCGGTGGGCCTCGCCGTCGCGTACGAGCTGCTCGAACGCCCAGGCGTCCACCTCGCCCGGCGGCACGTCCAGCAGGTAGCCGGCGGGATGGGAGCCGATGAGGCCGGGGGCCTCGCGCCGGGCCCGCGACACCAGGGACTGCAGCGCCGCCGCCGGATGGGCGGGCGGCTCGTCCGGCCAGAGGTCGTCGATCAGCCGGTCGGCGGGGACGACCCGGCCGGGGTCGAGCGCCAGGCGCACCAGCAGGGCCCGCACCCTGGCCCCGCCCACCTGGGCGCCCGCCACCTGCAGCGGCCCCAGAATCCCGACCCGCATCGGCCCGGGAGCCCTAGGAGTCGGCGGAGAGCCGGTCGAAGAGCTCCAGCGCGGCCTCGCGCACCTCCTCGGGGGAGAGCCCGCCCAGGGTCTCCCTGGCCTGGTCGATGTCGCGGGTGGTGGCGAGCGTGATGGCCACGGACGAGGCGGCGGCGCGGTCGATCGATCCCGTCGGGGCGGCGTCGGCCAGTTTCTGGGCGCTCGCGGCGAGGTCGAGGTTGTCTCTCAACGGGTCTCCTCGGATGGACGAAGACCCATTCTTGCAGTGCGCGCCCCCGGTAGGGGGTCAGCCTCGCAGCGGGTCGTGGCCGACGGACATCAGCTCGCGCCGCGACTCGTCGTCGGTCCGGCCGTCCAGGGTCTCGACCAGCTCGATGACCTGCCGCATCACGTCGAGATCGGTCCTGGTGAGATCGCCCTTGCGCTTGCTCAGGACGTGCAGCACGCCCCGTCCGAGCTCGTCGATGCCGAGGTCGGGGTCGGGCGGGAAGCCGTCCTCGTTCGACGCGTCCGCCAGCAGGTACGAGCGCAGCTCCTCCGAGTTCATGTTGACCGCGCGGTGGAACTCTTCCCAGAGCAGATCGGTGTCAAGGCTCTCAGTCATGGGTGCCGCCTACCCCGCAGACCTGGCGTTACGCGCCCGTCCAGATTCGTGGCGACATGGAGGTATTCGACCGTCGGCCCGAGCGCTCAGTGAGGTCGGACCCGCCGCGAAGGAGGGGGCGGCACGTGTCGCGCGCAGGGCCACGCGGTCTGCCAGCCGCCTGGCCCCGGCCGCGCGACACGTGCCGGGACGCTACAGCGGGGCGGGGCCGGTGCTGCCGCGCGGCGTGAGCGCCGCCGCCTGGTCCTCGTACGGGGGGACGCTCTCCCCGGCGATCAGCGCGAGCAGCCGCTGCGCCGCGTGCGCCCCGTAGGCCGGGATGTCGCGGGTGAGCGCCGTCAGCGGCGGACGGACGACCCGCGACAGCGGCGAGTCGTCCCAGGCCACCACGGACAGGTCGCGCGGCACCTCGACCCGCATCTCCTGTGCCACCGAGAGCCCGGCCACGGCCATGATGTCGTTGTCGTAGATGATCGCCGTCGGCCGGTCGGGCGAGCTGAGCAGGCGGCGGGTGGCGCGGGCGCCCTCCTCGCCGGTGTAGTCGGTGTGGACCGTGACCGGCTCGGCCACCCCCTGGCACGCCTCGGCGAAGGCCCGGTCGCGCAGCGCGGTGTGCACCAGCTCGGGCAGCCCCGCCACCCGGGCGATGCGCCGGTGACCGAGCGCCACGAGGTAGCCGACCGTCTCGCGGACGGCCTGCCCGTCGTCGGACCAGATCGCCGACAGCGAGCCCGACTGCGACGGGTGCCCGATGACCACGGCCGGCATGCCGAGCCGCTCCAGCTCGCCGATCCTGGTGTCGGAGGTGTGCAGGTCGACGAGGAAGACGCCGTCGATGCGGCTCTCGCCCCACCAGCGCCGGTAGACCTCGCTCTCCTGCTGGTGGCTGGTGACGACCTGGAGCAGCAGCGCGTAGGACCGGTCGGCCAGCACCCCCTCGATGCCGCTGATCAGCTCCATGAAGAACGGCTCGACGCCGAGGACCCGGGCGGGACGGCAGAGCGCGAGCCCCACGCAGTCGGCGCGGGCCCCGTTGAGCGCCCGCGCGGCGCTGTTGGGCCGCCAGCCGATCTCCTCGGCGATGGCGACGATCCTGGCCCGTGTCGCCTCCGACACGCCGGGCTGCCCGTTGAGCGCGTAGGACACCGCCACTTTGGAGACGCCCGCCCTGCTGGCGATGTCGGCGATCGTCGGTCGCTTCACGGACTCCCTCTCTTGACCTGGCTCCCGCCCTGAACCGGGTAACCGCCTCTAACTGTAGGCCACCCGGAGCAGACCTCCGTTAACCGGTCAAGCCACGTGCCAGGGCCGCGCGTCCTGCGTCTCGTGCGCCTCCTCCGCCACCCGCAGCGCGAACGTCGGCCGCCCCGCTCCCTCGACCGGCCCCAGGTAGGTGTGCCCGGTGAGGTGGCACCAGGCCGGCAGGTCGACGGGCGCGGCCGGGTCGGTGGCGATCAGATGGATCACGGCGCCGGGGCCGGCGCGGCGCACGTGACCGCGCAGCTCGATGAGGAGCTGCACGCACAGCTTGTCGCCGCCGTCGACAACGAGATCAGGCATGCTTCCAGCAAATCATCCCTTGAGACCCGTGTGCGCCAGCCCCTCCACGAACTGCTTCTGCGCCAGCACGAACACCACGAGCACCGGCAGCGCCGTCATCGAGGCGGCGGCCAGCTGCACGTTCCACATGGGCCCGCCGTAGGCGTCCACGAACTGGGTGAGCGCCTGCGGCAGCGTGAATCGCTCCGGCGTGGTGAGGAAGACGATCGGCTCCAGGTACAGGTTCCAGCTGTGCAGGAACGTGAAGATCGCCACCGCGCCGATCGCGGGCCTGGCCAGCGGCAGCCCGATCCGCAAGAACGTGGCCAGCCGCCCGAGCCCGTCCACGGCCGCGGCCTCGTCCAGCTCCTTCGGCAGCGCGAGGAAGAACTGCCGCATGATGAACGTGGCCAGCACGCTCGGCGCGCCCAGCACCGGCACGAGGATGAGCGGCCAGTGCGTGTCCGTCAGCCCCGCCGAGTGGAACAGCCGGAACAGCGGCACGATCGTGACCTCGCTCGGGATCAGCAGCCCGACCAGGATCACCAGGAACAACGCGTTCGAGCCGCGGAAGCGGATGCGCGCGAACGCCCAGCCGGCCAGCGCCGAGATCGCCAGCGTCCCGGCCGTCACCACGGCCGCGATGTAGAGGCTGTTCCAGTACTGCTGCGCGAACGGCTGCAGCTCGAACACCTGCCGGTACGCCTCCAGCCGCGGCGCGTTCGGCAGCAGCGACGGCGGGAAGGCGAAGATCTCGTTGACCGGCTTCAGCGACGAGGTGACCATCCACCAGGTCGGGAAGACGAACGGCACGCACAGCACGCACAGGACGCCGTACAGAAGAGTCTTACGTCTCAAGGAACACCCACCTCCTGCGCATCCGCCACTGCAGCACGGTGAGGGCGAGCACGATCACGAAGAGCAGCACCGACAGCGTGGCGCCGTAGCCGAAGTGGTGGAACTGGAACGCCTGCTGGTAGAGGTAGTAGACGAGCACGGTCGTGGACGTGCCGGGGCCGCCCTGGGTGAGCACCGCGATCTGGGCGAAGACCTGGAGCGACCCGGCGACCGTGATGATCGAGGTGAGCAGCACGGTCGGGCTGATCATCGGCAGGGTGATCCGGGTGAACCGGGCCCACGCGCCCGCGCCGTCGAGCCGCGCGGCCTCGTACAGCTCCTTGGGCACGCCTTGCAGCGCGGCCAGGAACAGCACCATGTTGAGCCCGACGTTCTTGAAGACCTGGACGGCGATCACCGACACCATCGCGCCCGAGCCCGTACGCAGCCAGTTGGGCCCCTCGACGCCCAGCACGTCCAGGAACGCGTTGACGCCGCCGTTCCGCTGGAGCATGAAGCCCCACACGATGGTCCAGGCCACCAGCGAGACCACCACCGGCGAGAAGAACACCGTACGGAACACCACCGTGCCGCGCAGCCGCTGGTTCAGCAGCACCGCGAGCAGCATCGCCAGCGACAGGTTGAACACCACCAGGCCGGCCGAGAACACCGCGGTCGCGGTGAGCACCTTGGGGACGTTCGGGTCGGCGAGGAGTTGCCGGTAGTTGTCGCCGCCGACGAAGTCGAAGGTGTCGGCCAGAACGTTCCACTCGTGCAGGCTGTAGTAGACGACCAGCCCGAGCGGCAGGAACACGAACAGCAGGCTGCCGAGCAACTGCGGGGCCACGAACGCGTAGCCGACCAGGTGGTCGCGGCGGCGCGCGGTCCACCAGCGACCGCCGGGACGGACGTCGATCGCCATCATGCCGTCACTTCGCCAGCATCGGCTGGATCGCGGCGCAGACCCCGGCGAGCGTCTTGGCCACGTCGGCGCCCGGCTGCCAGAGCGGGTCGAGCCCGGCCCGTACGGTCTGGGCCAGCTCGGCCTGGCCGGCGTGGTTGGGCTTGACCCGGCCGTTCGCGATGCCGTCGATGACGACCTGCTGGAGCTGCTCCGGCTTGAGCAGCGGGTTGCTCTTGCCCAGGCCGTCGGCGGTCAGCAGCGGCGTGCGCGGCGGCGGGAAGAACTGGCCGAGCTTGGCGGCGTTGTCCGGGTTGGAGAGGAAGGCCAGGAAGTCGGCGGCCTTGGCGGCGTTCGGGCTCTTCTTGACCACGCCGACGCCGGCCTGGCCGATCACGCTGTAGCCGCCCTTCGGGCCGGTCGGCAGCGGGATCAGGTCCCACGTGAAGGTGGCGTCCTTGAGCAGGGAGGCGCGGGAGATCTGGGTGATCGTCATCGCGGCCTCACCGGCGAAGAAGTCGGCCGTGGTGCCGGGACCGGGCAGCGCCTTCTTCTCGAAGATCGCCTTGTGCAGGAACGTCATCGCCTCGACCATCTCGGGCTTGGTGAACCCGCAGGTCCGGCCGTCCTCGCTCCACGCCTCGGCGCCCCAGCCGCCCCACACGGTGGCCAGGTTGTCCCAGCCCTTGTAGTCGAAGTCGCGGACCACCAGGCCGGCCTTGCCCGTCTTCGCGTTGACCGCCGCCGCCGTCTCGACCGCCTGCTCCCACGTCCAGCCGGCCTTCGGGACCTTCTGGCCCGCCTGCTTCAGCAGGTCCTCGTTGACGAAGACGCCGAAGGGCGAGGTGGAGAACGGGTAGGCGTACAGCTTGCCGTCTCGCTGCCACAGCTTCGTGGTCGCGGGGGCGAACTCCTCCGGCTTCACCAGGTTGTCCAGGGGCGCGAGCGCGCCCGAGCCGACGAAGTCGGGCGCCGAGTTCTCCAGGATCCAGGCCAGGTCGGGCGCGTTGCCGCCGGCCATCTGCGTGGTCAGCGTCGTCGTGTAGTTCTCCAGCGGCAGCGTGTCGAACTTGATCGACGCCACGTCCTTGTGGGTCTTCAGATAGTCGGCGGCGATCGCGTTGAGCAGGTCGAGGTGCTCGGCGTTGCCGGTCCAGACCGTCATCCGCAGCGCGGCGGGCCCGCTCGCGGTCTCGTCGCCGCCAGAGCCGCAGGCGGTGAGGACGAGCAGTCCCGCGAGGCCGGCGGCGGCCAGGGTGATGCGCATCGGCGCTCCTTGCAGAGGGGGAGTACAGAAGGGGGGATCAGTAGCCGGTGACGTCCGGCCAGTGGAGTTCGACGCCCTGCGCCTCCAGGCGGTCCTGGAACGCGGCGAGCAGAGCCGGGTCCTGCCGCACGGCGTGCGGCGTGGTCGACCGGTCGAGGCAGAACGCCGCCAGCGCGCCGGCGGCCTCCCCGATGTTCCACTCGACCGGGTGCAGCCGGTAGCAGCCGTTGGTGATGTGCGTGGTGGCGAGGTTCTTGCCCGCCGGGAGGAGGTTCTCGACGCGGCGGGGGAGCAGCGCGCCGAGCGGGATCTCGAACGGGCTGTTCGGCACGTCGAGATAGTTGTCCCCGCCTGTGGACGGGTGCAGGTCGATGCGGTACATGCCGATGCCGACCGAGTCGGGGTAGCGGACGGCGCCCTTGTCGCCGCGCACGGCCAGCGACAGGTCCTGCTCGACGATCGTGTACGCGCCGCGGATGCGGCGGGACTCGCGCACGTACGGGGCCTGGGCCAGGCCGTCGGCCGAACCGGTGACGTCGCCGCGCAGCCGCAGCCCCGGCCAGCCGGTGCCGCCGTCGGGACGCGGCGCCTCGGTCTGCATCCAGTACAGGACCGACAGCGACAGCTCCTTCGCCCGCCGCAGGTTCTCCGCGGCGTCGGGGACGTCGACGATCCCGCCCTCCAGGTAGTCGATCATCGGCCAGTTGACGAGGGTGATGTCGCTGGCGTACGCGCCCGGCGTGAACAGGTCCTTGGCGGCGATCCTGCGGAAGGTCCACAGGTTGCCGTCGCCGGGGTTGCGCCGCTGGTCGGCGTGGACCTGGAGCGGGTCGTCGCCCGGGTTGGGGGTGAAGGAACGTTCCGTGATCTCCAGCGTGCGCGGGTTCGGGCTGCGCCAGCCGAGGATGGGCCCGCCCCAGAACTCCGGCTGGTACGTCCGCCAGAAGTCGTAGCGCTCCGGCCGGTCGATCGTGTGGTCGCCGTCCACGTGGTCCATCGCGAAGCAGACGGAGACGGCCTGCATGTTGAGCGGCTGCGCGGTCGCCGGGGCGCTCGGCTCGCCGGTGTCGGCCTGCGACTCGAAGCCGGTGACGTACTCGGTGCCGGTCAGCGGCAGCAGCTCGCCGGTCTCGGTCGCGTCCAGGATGTACGGCGCGGTGATCCAGTGCTCGTCGCCGCCGTCGCGGTGCGCGAGCCGGACCGCCGTCACCCGGTCGCCGTCCACCTCGGCCGCCACCGGCCGGTACGGCTGCAGCACCGTCAGCCGCCCGCCGCCGATGTAGGGGGCGAGCATGGCGTCGATGACCGCGACCGCCACCCGCGGCTCGTGGCACAGGGGGCTCACCCAGCCCGCGCCCGGATTGAGCGCCCGCCAGGCGCGCGCGCCCTCGGTGAGCGGGTAGTGGCGGCGGTAGTAGTCGCGGATGCCCTCACGCAGCGCCCGATAGCTCGCGGTGATGCCGAACTGCTCGACCCAGGTGTGCTCGTCGGACGGGACGGCCTGGCTGGTGAGCTGGCCGCCGAGCCAGTCGTACTCCTCGGTCAGCACCACCTTCCTGCCCGCCCGCAGGGCCGCGAGCGCCGCGGCCACTCCTCCGAGGCCGCCCCCGACGATCAGCACCTCGGTGCTCGACTCGCGCAACTCCGATCCTTTCACTTGGTGGGAGGCGCCAGGGTGACGCCCTCGGTCAGCTCGCACGGCAACAGCCGCTGGACGGGCGGTCCGCCCTCGATCAGCTCGGTCAGGTCCTCGACCGCCTGCCGGCCCATCTCCCTGCGGGGGATGAGGAAGCCGGTGAAGTCGATGTCGGTCGGCGCCGGGCGGGTGGGGTCGCCCAGGGTCAGGATCGACAGGTCGCCGGGAACGCTGACGCCGCGCCTGCCCAGCAGGTCGGCGAGGGCGACGGCGTCGGCGTACTCCTCGGCGAACACCGCCGTGACGTCCGCCGCCAGCACCCGCTCCGCCATGTCCGCGGCCTCGCCGGGTACGAGCCGCAGCGGACGCTCGACGGCGTCGGCGAAGCCGCGGAAACGGTCGGCGTACGACTCGGCGCCGACCCCGTGCCCCAGGTACGCGACCCGCTCGTGGCCCAGCGCGCGGGCCTTCACCACCAGGTCCCGGACGGCCGAGACGTAGTCGGCGCCGACGTACGGCACCGTGCCGCCCGCGTCGTCACGCCGCCCCACCGACACGAACGGGTAGCGCTCGCCCACCAGCCGCGCCAGGTCCTCCCGGTCCAGCTCGCGCCCGAGCAGCACGCATCCGTCGGCGAGGCGCAGCCGGTTGTCCTGGTGGTAGACGCGTTTACGCCCGTCCACGGTGGGCGCGCTGGTGAACAGCAGCAGGTCGCACCCGAACTGCTCGGCGCACTCCTCGATCCCGACGAGGAACGGGTGGTAGAAGTCGCCGGTCGCGCTCGGAAAGACGGGCTCGTAGGTGAACACCCCGAGCATGCGATTGCGCCGCGCCGCCAGCCGCCGGGCCGCCGGATCGGCGACGTACCCGGTCTCCCGGATCACCCGCAGCACCCGGTCCCTGGTCTCGGCCGGAATCCGCGAGTCGGCGCCGGCCCGGTTGTTGAGCACCAGGGAGACGGTGGTCTGGCTGACGCCCGCCAGGCGGGCGATGTCGCGCTGGGTGAGGCGACGGTGTGACGAGGGATCGGGGGGAGGCATGACGTTCCTCAGCTAATGCGCATTAGCGCGAGGGGCAATGCCGGAATTGTTCGCCTCCCCCGCGTCGGGTGTCAAGGGTTCCCGCAGTGCTAATCCGGATTACCAGCCCCGCCGGCCGGGCCGTCCCATGACTTACAAGTCATTCTCCAGTGCCCGTCTCTATCGTCATCGTCGATCCTCGTGCCCGAAGCGGCCGAGGAGGGGACGGCGACCGGTATGGCGCAGGGCGAGCCCAGGCGCGCGAGTGGACAAGGAAAAAAGAGATCATGATGGACTCCGAGGAAGGCCAGGCGATCGCCGCCACACGGATAGCCGAGTGCTCGGAGGACGGATCAACCGACCTCGACCTGCGCCGTCTCCAGCTGAGCACGGTGCCCGGGTCACTCGCCCAGCTCACCGCGCTCGAACGGCTCAACCTGGGCGGCAATCAGTTGACCGTTCTGCCTGAGTGGCTGGGGAACCTCACCGCTCTCACCGAGCTCAACGTGGCCGGTAATCAGTTGAGCGTTCTGCCCGAGTCCTTGAGGAACCTCACCGCCCTCACCGTGCTCAACGTGGCCAGTAATCAGTTGACCGTTCTGCCCGAGTCCTTGAGGAGCCTCACCGCCCTCGAATCGCTCGGCCTGTACGGGAACCGGCTGACCGTTCTGCCTGAGTGGCTGGGGAACCTCACCGCTCTCACCGACCTCAACGTGGCCGGTAACCAGTTGACCGTTCTGCCCGAGTCCTTGAGGAACCTCACCGCCCTCGAAGCGCTCGACCTGGCCGGCAATCAGTTGACTGTTCTGCCCGAGTCCTTGAGGAATCTCACCGCCCTCGGTTGGCTCGACCTGTACGACAACCGGCTGACCGTTCTGCCCGAGTGGCTGGGCGACCTGCCCGCTCTCACCGGGCTCAACCTGGATGGCAACTATCTGACCGCTCTACCCGAGTCCTTGAGGCGCCTCATCGATGTCGACTAGTTGCCGTTCAGGGGCCCGCCATGCGTCCCGAACGCGCCCACGGGTCAGGAGATGCCGGGTGGGGAGGTGGAGTCGCGGATGACGAGTTGGCAGGGCATCTTGTGGACGCCGGGCGTCGCCTTGCCGTCGATCGCGGCGAACAGGTGCTGGGCCGCGGTCCGGCCCAGTGACTCCAGGTTCATGTCCACGGTCGTCAGCGCCGGCCGGGTCTCGGTGGACAGGACCTCCCAGTTGTCGTAGCCGACGACCGCGATGTCGTCGGGCACCCGCCGGCCGCGTTCGCGGGCGGCCTCGACGAAGCCGGCGGCGATCTGGTCGCTGCCGCAGAAGACGGCGTCGATCTCGGGCTCGGACATCAGCAGCATCTCGGCGGCGTGCCGGCCCCAGCGTTGCGACCACGGGCCGGAGAGGGTCTGGCCGGCCTGGGGGAGGCCCGCCGCCTCCAGGGCGAGGCGGGCGCCCTCCTCGCGGTCGCGGGCGGCCTTGTAGTGGGTGGGGCCGGTGACGTGGGCGATGCGGCGGCGGCCGAGGGCGAGCAGGTGGTTGACGGCCATGGCGGCGGCGCCCACGTCGTCGGGCACGAACGAGACGTCCTCCGGGTCGTCGGAGGGCCCGTAGGCGTAGACGACCGGCACCGGCAGGTCCTTGCTCACGGACGGCCGCGGGTCGGTGCTCTCGCCCACGACGATGAGCCCGTCCACCCGGCGTGACAGCAGCGCCCGCAGGTGGTGCTGCTCCCTGATGGCGTCGCCGCGGGCGTCGCAGAGCAGCACGGCCATCTCGCCGGCTCCGAAGGCGTTCTCGGCTCCGAGCAGCACCGGGATGCCGAACCGGCCGACGCTGTCGGAGGTCAGCAGCCCGACCGTGCGCGTCTGGCCGGACAGCAGCCCTCTGGCGAGGGCGTTCGGCTGGAAGGAGAGCTGGGCCGCGGCGGCGAGCACCCGCTCGCGCGTGGCGGCCCGTACGTCCTGCCGCCCGTTCAGCGCCTTGGACGCCGTGGCGATCGACACCCCCGCCAGCGAGGCCACATCGTTGATGGTCGCCCGCTTAGTCGCCATGCTTCGAAACCCTTTTCGGTCGCTGTGAACTGCTTAGCACCCTAGCACCCATTGACAGAGGTCCGTGTTTCTTCTACGTTTCCGAAAACCTTTAAGTCCAGGAGCACAACATGAGACGAAGGCTGGCCGGGATCTCCCTTCTCGGTGTGTTAGCGCTCACGGCCGCGGCCTGCGGAAACGGCGGGAACGGCGGCGACGGCGGCGCCCAGGAGGCGGGCCCCGTCACGATCACGATGTGGACCCGCGCCGCCACCCAGACCCAGAGCGAGCGGCTGGTCCAGCAGTACAACAAGACCCATAAGAACCAGGTCAAGCTCACCGTCATCCCGACGGACAACTATCAGCCGCGCATCGCCGCCGCGGCCGGGGCCAAGCAGCTCCCCGACGTGTTCGCGGCCGACGTCATCTTCGTCCCGAACTACACCTCCCAGGGTCTGTTCCTGGACATCACCGACAGACTGGCGGCTCTGCCGTACAAGGACAAGCTCGCCCCCTCGCACATCAAGCTGGGCACGCTCGACGGCCGCATGTACACGCTGCCGCACACCCTCGACCTGTCGGTCTGGTTCTGGAACAAGGACCTGTACGAGAAGGCCGGCCTCGACCCCGAGCAGGGCCCGAAGTCGCTGAAGGAGTTCGCCCAGCAGGCCACCGCCGTCCAGGAGAAGCTGGGCAAGGACGGCAAGGTCCACGGCACGTTCTTCGGCGGCAACTGCGGCGGCTGCTACGTCTTCACCTTCTGGCCCTCCGTCTGGGCGGCCGGCGGCCAGGTCATGAACGCCGAGGGCACCCAGTCGCTCAACGACCAGCCCGCCATGACCGAGGTCTTCAAGATCTGGCGCGAGCTGTACGAGAAGAAGGTCACCGGCCCCACCGCCAAGGAGGAGCAGGGCCCGACCTGGACGGGCTTCTTCCCGAAGGGCGAGATCGGCGTCATGCCGATGCCCTCGACCACGCTCGGCCTGATGCCGAAGGACATGAAGATCGGCGTCGCCCCGATCGCCGGCCCCGACGGCGGCGAGTCGACGTTCGTCGGCGGCGACTCGATCGGCATCAGCTCCACCACCAAGAACGCCGACGCCGCCTGGGAGTTCCTGTCCTGGACGGTCGGCGACGAGGCCCAGGTCGAGGTCATGGCCAAGAACAAGGACGTGCTCGCGCGCACCGACCTGGCCGGCAACAAGTACTCGTCCGAGGACCCGCGCGTGGTGCTGATCAACTCGCTGGTGGCCAAGGGCCAGACCCCGTTCGCCCTGCGCTTCGGCCAGACCTTCAACGACCCGCAGGGCCCGTGGCTGCGCTACGCCCGTGAGGCCGTCTTCGGCGACGCCTCCAAGCTCCCGCAGCTCAACGCCGAGATCACGAAGTCCCTGCAGCAATGACCCTGACGATGACCCGTTCCGGGCGGCGGGCGGCCCACGGCACGCCCCCCGCCCGGTGGCGGAGCAGGAAGATCCAGGGCTGGCTGTACGCGGCACCGACGGCCGTCATCGTGGGCGTGCTCTTCGTCGCGCCCCTGGTGCTGGTGGTCTGGATGTCGCTCAACCGCTGGCCCCTGCTCGGCGCCCCGGCGCTCAACGCCCCGGACAACTACACCAAGATCGCCGACAACCCGCTCTTCGTCGACGCGGTGCTCTTCACGCTGAAGTACACCGCCCTCACCACCGTCCTGCTGTCGGCGGTGGCGCTCGGGCTGGCCCTGCTCGTGCAGGACCGCAGGCCGGGCATCGGGTTCTTCCGCACCGCGTTCTTCCTGCCGGGCGCGGTCGGCTTCGCGGCGGCGGGCCTGCTGTTCTACGGCATGCTGAACAACGACTTCGGCCCCATCGACCCGATGCTCCAGGCCATCGGCCTCACCAGCGAGCCGGTCAAGTGGATCGGCACCCCGAACATGGCGCTGTTCTCCACGATCACGCTGGTGATCTGGCGCTTCGCCGGGTTCAACATGCTCATCCTGCTCACCGGCCTGCAGGCCATCCCGACCGAGGTGTACGAGGCCGCCCGCAGCGACGGCGCCAACCGCCGGCAGATCTTCACGAGGATCACCCTGCCGCTGCTGCGCCCGACGCTGGCCCTCATGCTCATCCTCAGCGTGACGGGCTCGCTGCTCGCCTTCGACCAGTTCTTCGTCTTCACCAACGGCGGCCCGGACAACAGCACGGTGTCGATGGTCATGGTCGTCTACCGGGACGCCTTCTTCCGTTTCGACCTCGGCGGCGCGGCGGCGCTGTCGGTCGTGCTGCTCGTGGCCCTCGTCGGCCTCAACACGTTCATGATGCGGAGGCTGCGATGAGCCGCTATCTCACGCTGTCGGCGCTGGCGGTGCTGTTCCTGTTCCCGCTGGTGTGGAGCGGTTGGGCGTCGCTGGAGGACCCGTCCAACTACCTGGAGATGGCCGGCTTCGGCGAGGGCCTCGGCACGTACGCCACCAACAGCGTCCTCGTCTCCGTCATGACCGTGGCCGGCACGCTGGTCGTCTCGGCGCTCGGCGGCTACGGCTTCGCCCGCTTCGACTTCCCCGGCAAGAACGTGCTGTTCCTCGCCACGCTGGCGATCCTCATGGTGCCGTACGCGACCATCCTCATCCCGCTCTACGTGCTGCTCGGCTACCTCGGCCTGCAGAACTCGCTCGTCGGGCTGTCGCTGGTGTTCGTGATGTTCCAGCTCCCGTTCGCGCTGTTCATGATGCGCAACGCGTTCGAGGCGCTGCCGCGCGAGCTGGAGGAGGCGGCGCTGGTGGACGGCTGCGGCACGTTCCGCGCCTTCTCCGGCATCCTGCTGAAGGCGGTGCGGCCGGCGCTGATCACGGTCGGGCTGTTCGCCTTCCTCGCCTCGTGGAACGACTTCTTCGCGCCGCTCATCCTGCTCAACGACGGCGCGTCGTTCACGCTGCCGGTGGCCGTGGTCAGCATGACGCAGCGCACGTTCGGCGCCGTCGACTACGGCATGCTCCAGGCCGGCGTCATGGTCATGGCCATCCCCTGTCTCGTCCTGTTCATCGTGCTGCAGCGCCACTACGTGCGCGGATTCATGTCAGGAGCTCTGCGTGGCTAATCCCGTCCTGCCCTCATCGGGCGTCCTGTCCCCCCTCGGCCTCGACGCGGTACGCCTCTCGCCCGGTTTCTGGGGCGACCGGGTGGCGCTCAACCGCGAGGTCACGATCGCCCACTGCCAGGAATGGGAAGAGCGCGAAGGCTGGATCGGCAACTTCCGGGGCGAGCGCCCGAGGCGGGGCCGCGAGTTCAGCGACTCGGAGATCTACAAGCTGCTGGAGGCCATGGCCTGGGCGGACCATCCGGGGCTGCCCGCGCTGGCCGAGATCGTGGCGGGCGCGCAGGAGGGCGACGGCTACCTCAACACCCGCTGGACCGGCAGCCGCTACACCGACCTGGAGTGGGGCCACGAGCTCTACTGCTACGGCCACCTCATCCAGGCCGGGGTGGCCCGGCTGCGCACGCACGGCGAGGACACGCTGACCAGGGTCGCGGTGCGGGCCGCCGACCACGTGTGCCGCCGCTTCATGGAGGGCACGCAGACCTGCGGGCACCCGGTGATCGAGATGGCGCTGGTCGAGCTGTACCGGGCGACGGGGACCGAGCGCTACCTGGAGATGGCCCGCCGCTTCGTCGAGCGCCGCGGCCTGCCCGCGCTCGCCGACATCCCCTTCGGCCGCGCCTACTACCAGGACGACCAGCCGGTACGGCAGGCCCAGGTGTTCCGCGGCCACGTCGTACGCGCGCTCTACCTGGCCTCCGGCGTCGTGGACGTGGCCGTCGAGACCGGCGACGAGGAGTTGCTGAAGGCGGTCGAGGCGCAGTGGGAGCGCACGGTCGCCCGGCGTACGCACCTGACCGGCGGCATGGGCTCGCGCCACACGGACGAGTCGTTCGGCGAGGACTACGAGCTGCCGCCCGACCGGGCCTACAACGAGACCTGCGCGAGCATCGCCTCCGTCATGCTGTCCCACCGGCTGCTGCTGGCGACCGGCGACGTGCGCTACGCCGACCTGGCCGAGCGGACGCTCTACAACATGCTGGCCACCGGCGTCGCGCTGGACGGCCGCTCGTTCTTCTACGCCAACCCGCTGCAGGTGCGGGTGCCCGCCGTGCCGCTCGACGGGGTGAACCACGGCCCCGAGGGCGGGCTGCGCTCGCCCTGGTTCGACGTCGCCTGCTGCCCGAACAACATCGCCCGTACGCTGGCCTCGCTGCCCGCGTACGTCGCCACCGCCACGGCGGACGGCATCCAGATCCACCACCCGACCCCGGCCGAGATCAGGCACGGGGAGCTCGCCGTCAAGGTGGAGACCGGCTACCCGTGGGACGGCGCGGTGACCGTACGGGCGCTGACCGGCGGCAGGGGCAGGATCGCTCTTCGCGTCCCGGCCTGGGCGGAGGGCGCGCGGCTCACGCACCGCGGCGAGGTCCGCGAGGTCGCCCCCGGCTACGCCGTCGCCGACGGCCCCTGGCGGACCGGCGACGAGCTGCGGCTGGAGCTGCCGATGGCGCCGCGCTGGACGTTCCCCGACCGGCGCGTGGACGCGCTGCGGGGCAGCGCCGCCGTGGAGCGCGGGCCGCTGGTCTACTGCGCGGAGTCGGTGGCCGACGAGCCGCCGCTCGGCGACCTCGCCGCCCGCGTGGCCCCGCCCGTGGAGCACCACGTGGACGGGGTGGTCGAGCTGGAGGTCGCCGCGTCGCTCGGCGGCGGCAGCGAGCCGCCGGGCTGGCCGTACGGCCACGAGCCGGACGGGCGTCCTTCGGGTGCGGACGCCGGTCTGCGGCTGGTGCCGTACCACCGGTGGGGCAATCGCGGCCCCGCGACCATGCGCGTCTGGCTGCCGGTCGGGGCCGGGGAGTGACCATGCGGAAGATGGCGCTGCTCACCGTGCTGGCGCTCACGGTCTCGCTCATGACCTCCCCCGCGGCGGCGGCCCCCGACCTGGGGATGCCGGTGTTCACGGGCGACGACCCGGTGCCCGACGAGCCGGTCGGGTACGACCCCCGGCGGATGATGAAGGCGATCTACGCCAAGGAGAAGGGCGGCGACTCGTACTGGATCGACCGGATGCTCGCCCGGCCGGGGGACGACCCGGCGGGGACGTGGCTGATGTCGCGCGGGCGGGCGCTGTTCATGAAGACGCACGACCCGGCGAAGATCGGGTTCGGCGGGGCGGTCGCGTACTGGGAGAGCATCGACGACCGGGACGCCTACACCGTCTCGCTGGGCACGGCGCTCGCCGAGGACGTGCCGAAGCGGCTGCAGATGCCGAGCCACTGGAGCGGCGTCTACGCCGGTGACGGCCTGTCGGTCGGCGTCAAGAAGTTCGTCACCGCCGAGAACGTGGCCGTCACCACCCTGGAGATCACCAACACCGGCACGGCCGCGCGGACCGTCCCGGTCACCGTGACCTCGCCGTACGCGCGGACCGCCGACGGCGAGCGCGAGCTGACCGGCGTCGTCGCGGCCAAGAACAAGCTGACCACGATCTTCCCGAGGCTGAGCGGCGACGGGCTCAAGGCGGCCGGCGGCGAGCTCAAGGGCACGCTCACGGTCGGCCCCGGCCGGACCGTCCGCACGAAGGTGCAGATGGGCTTCGTCACCGAGGAGCTGCCGGGCTCGCGGGCCGAGTACGACGCCTACCGGGACCGCTCGCCGCAGCAGGCGCTGCGCCGCCAGCTCCAGGACTACAACGCCTGGTGGGCGGAGAACCTGCCGTACATCGACGTGCCCGACGAGAACATCAAGAAGTTCGTCTACTACCGCTGGTGGCTGATGCGCTTCAACTTCCTCGACGCCGACATCCCGGGCAACGACTTCCAGTTCCCGACGTCGGTCGAGGGCGCGCTCGGCTACAACAACGCGATCGTGCTGACCGTGCCGATGTTCGTGCAGGACCTGAAGTACCTGCGCGACCCGATCTACTCGTACGGGCCGTGGGTGTCGGCGGGCGAGGTCTCGCGCAACTCGAAGTACACCGACAACCCGGGCGACCCGGAGAACTGGTCGAACAGCTACACGCAGTACATCTCGGCCGCTGCCCTGGAGAGCTACCAGATCCACGGCGGGCAGCCCGCGATCCTGCGCAACCTGGCCCGCTACGCGGAGAAGGACGTGCGCGGCCAGCTCGCCGCCTACGACTCCAACGGCAACGGCGTCATCGAGTACGACTGGGAGGCGATGACCGGCAACGACGCCGACGCCGTCTCCTTCCACTACTACGACCGGGCCAACGAGCGGCTGGAGGGCGCCTACGTCCACGCCAACGCGATGGCGGCGGCGCAGGCGTACGAGCTGAGCGGCGACCAGGCGAAGGCCGCCGAGCTGCGCGCCGTGGCCGACAAGGTGAAGAACGGCATCCTCACCCTGCTCTGGGACGAGCAGGACAAGCTGTTCAAGCACCGCGACCTGCAGACCGGCAACCTCATCCCCTGGAAGGAGTCCAACAACTACATCCCGTTCGCGACCGGCCTGGTGCCCGCCGACGACCCGAAGTACCGGGAGGCGCTGCGGCTGTGGGCCGACCCGGCGGAGTACCCGATCTTCCCGGCGTACACCGCCAACCAGAAGGACAAGGCCGAGGCGGCCGCCCAGGGCAAGCCGGGCTCGAACAACTTCTCGCAGATCAACTCGACGCGGAACTTCGCGCTGTTCTCGAAGGCGCTGCGCGAGTACGCCTCGCCGTACCTGACGGCCGCACAGTACAAGCAGCTCCTCTACTGGAACGCCTGGTCGCAGTACGTCGGCGGCGACACCCGCTACCCCGACGCCAACGAGTTCTGGGCGGACTGGAAGCCGGACACCAAGACGATCGGCTACCGCTCCTGGATCCACCACACGATCCTGGGCAGCAGCAACTGGACGGTCATCGAGGACGCCATGGGCCTGCGCCCGCGCTCGGACGGCAAGGTCGAGCTGTGGCCGGTGGACATCGGCTGGGACCACTTCACCGTCAACGGCGTCGACTACCGGGGCGACGACCTCACCATCGTCTGGGACAAGCCCGGCGACGGGACCACACACTACGCGGGCGTGCCCGAGGGCTACTCGATCCTCGTGAACGGCAAGCGCAAGGTCACCCTGCCGGAGCTCAAGCACGCGATCTGGGACCCGCGCACCGGCCAGGTCGAGGGCGCCGTCGCCACGCACGCGGAGAAGGCCCCGTCCATGAAGGCGCCGACCCAGGTGGAGCTGGAAGGCGAGCGCGTCACCGACCTGTTCCAGAAGGCCGGCGTGGACCTGCGCTCCACCCGGCCCAACCTGGTCGCCTCGGCCACCGCCGCCTCCGGCGACGCGACCGGGGCCGCCGACGGGTTCACGATCAACGAGCCGTACTGGGGCGGCGGCGAGTGGCTGGAGACCGACCTCGGCGGGCGGCGCAAGGTGGACCTGGTCAGGCTCTACTTCTACGCCGACCGCAAGCGCTACGCCGAGCCCGCGGTCTACCGCGTCCAGTACCAGGACGACGCCGGCGCCTGGAAGGACGTGCCCGGCCAGGCGCGCACCCCCGCCTACCCACGGGCGAACCTCAACGAGGTGCGCTTCCCGACGATCACCACCGCGAAGCTGCGGGTGCTGCCTACCGCCCGTCCGGGGCAGGCGGCCGGGCTGAAGGAGGTGCAGGCGTACCTGACCGGTCAGGGGGCCCGCCCGGCGGCCAACCGGGCGCCGTCCGTGCTGGCGGTGCCCGACACCGCCTTCAACCGGCCGGGCCAGGTCAGGATCGAGGCCGTGGTCGAGGACGACGGGCTGCCGTCGGGGACGCTCACCACCCAGTGGTCCAAGGTCGACGGGCCGGGAGAGGCGTTCTTCGCCGAGCCGGCCGGGACGACCACCGTGGTCGCGTTCTCGGAGCCGGGGACGTACACGCTGAAGCTGACCGCGAGCGACGGCGCGAAGAGCGCCGCCGCGAGCGTCACCGTCACCGCCACCGCGCAGGGCGAGCGGGCGAACGTGGCCCCCTACGCCACGCCGACCGCCTCCTACACCTCGCCGTGGGAGAAGGTCACCGCGATCAACGACGGCATCGACCCGCCGAGCTCGAACGACGCCGCGAACCCGCGCTGGGGCACCTGGCCGCAGCAGGGCACGCAGTGGGTCCAGCTCGACTGGCCCGAGCCGGTCCGGCTGGACCAGGCCGAGGTGTACTTCTTCGACGACGGCGGCGGCGTGCGGGTGCCCGCCTCCTGGCAGCTCCAGTACTGGAACGGGACCGCCTTCGCCGACATCCCGGGCACGTACCCGGTGGCCGCCGACGCCTACAACGCGGTCTCCTTCGACGCGGTCACCACCTCGCGCCTGCGCGTGCGGATGGAGGCCGGCGGGGCCTCGGTCGGGCTGCTGGAGGTCAAGGCGTACGCGGTGCCGCCCGACGCGGTCCGCCCGGTGCACGTCCCCACCCTGGCGGGCGTGCTGCCGGAGCTGCCCGCCACGGTCGAGACCACGTACGCGGACGGCGGGCGCGGCCGGGCCCCGGTCACCTGGCAGCAGGTCACGCCCGCCCAGGTCGCCACCGGCGGCCGGAGCTTCACCGTCGCCGGGCTCGCCGAGGGCGTGCGCGGGGCGGTCGAGGCCACCGTGCACGTCCGGGTCAACGCCGCCGTGACCGTCACCTCGATCGCGGAGGAGAGCGTGACCACGCGTGCCGGGGTCGCGCCCGCCCTGCCCGGCACCGTGCTCGCGACCTTCAACGACGGCTCTAAGGACAGCTCGGTGCCGGTGACCTGGGAGGCGATCGACCCCGACACGTACGCCAGGCCCGGCACGTTCACCGTGACAGGCCAGGTCCAGGGGACGACCTTGCCGGCGAAGGCGGCGATCACCGTCCAGTAGCGCCTATATTGTCCTGGCCCTATGGGTTCATGGGGCCAGGGCATAATGCGTTCTGCCCGGACCCCTCCTGCCGGGTCCGGAGGACGGAGGGCACAGTGAGCGGCCGACCCACCGACGACATCGAGAAGGCCGACCTCGGGAAGGCCACGCCCGCGCGGCTGGTCGCGATGATCATGGCCGCCGTCTCGCCGGTGCTCGGCGTCGCGTCCTGGCTGGTGTGGGCCGGGATGCCGGACGCGTGGACGCCGGCGCTCACCGCCTCCCCGCAGTCGGCGGTCGCGCTGACCTTCCCCGCCGTGGGCGCGTTCCTCATCGTGCACCGGCCGCGGCTCAACATGGCCTGGCTCATGTGCGTCGGCGGGTTCGCGGCGGCGGTCAGCGACCTGTCGGACGCTCTGATGCTGCGCGCCGCCGCCTCGGGCGACCTGGCACTCGCCGGCTGGATGCGGTTACCGGCGAACGTCGGGTGGGCGGTGTGCGGGCTGACGCTCACCATGCTGCTGCCGCTGTACTCGCCCGACGGGCGGCTGCCGTCCCCGCGCTGGCGGGCGGCGCTGCTGCTCGGCTGGGCGTCGATCACGCTCACACTGGTCCGCAACACCTTCAAGGAGCCGCCGCCGGCGGCGGGCTACCTCTTCCCGGAGGTCATCCCCAATCCGCTGGCCGTGCCGGCGCTCACGCCCTATCTCGACACGCTGGGGGTGGTCGGCTGGACCGGCATCTACCTCGCCATGGCGCTGGCCGCGCTCTCGCTGGCGGTGCGGCTGCGCGGGGCCGACCCGGTGCTGCGGCGGCAGATCGGCTGGCCGCTGCTGGCCTTCACCGGCTACATCATCTTCCTGGTCGTCGCGGCCTTCACCCAGAAGTTCCTGTGGGTGGCGATCGTGTGGGCGGCGGTCATCCCGTTCGCGGTGGCGTTCTCGGTGATGCGCTACCGGCTCTACGGCATCGACACGGTGATCAGCCGCACCTTCGTGGCGGCCGGCGTGGTGGCCGTGGTCAGCGCGGTCTACTTCGGCGCGGGCGCGCTGTCCAGCCTGGTGGTCTCCGGCTACGGCCAGGTCGCCGGGGTGGCCGCCGCGCTGTTCGCCGGGGCGTTCTTCCAGCCGCTGCGCCGCCTGCTCCAGCGGGTCGTGGACCGGATGCTGTACGGGTCCGTCGGCGACCCCGCCCTGCTCGCCGAGCGCCTCACCCAGGCCGTACGCCGCGGCGACCCGGCCAACGCGCTCACCGCCGTGGTCGGCGTGCTGCGCGACGGGCTCGCGGTCGAGGGCGTGGCCGTCGAGGTGGCCGACGGTGAGCCCCGTTACGTCGAGAGCGGCCGGGTCGGCGACAGCCCGCGCGAGGTGCCGCTCGTCTGGCACGGGGAGCGGGTGGGGCGGCTGCTCGTCGGGCCGCCGGGGCCGCGCAGGTTCCCGGCCGCGCACAACGAGCGGGTGCTGACCACGCTCACCCCGTACGCGGCCGACGTGGCCCACGCCGTCCGCATGGCCGCCGACCTGCAGCGTTCCCGCGAGCGCATCCTCACCACGCGCGAGGAGGAGCGCCGCCGCCTGCGCCGCGACCTGCACGACGGGCTCGGCCAGACCCTGTCGGCCATGGCGATGACCATCAACATGGCCAGGCTCAGCCTCACCGACTCCCCGGACACCGCCGACGAGCTGCTGCGCGAGCTGCACACCGGCATGGCCGCCGTCACCGGCGACATCCGCGAACTGGTCTACGGCCTGCGCCCGCCCGCGCTCGACGACCTCGGCCTGGCCCGCGCCGTACGCGACCTCGCCGAGCGCTCGTCGCCGGGCATCGCGGTCGAGGCGGAGGTCGAGGGCGACCTGAGCCGGCTGCCCGCCGCCGTCGAGGTGGCCGTCTACCGGATCGTCCAGGAGGCCCTGACGAACGTCCGCAAGCACGCGGCGGCCTCCAGCGCCCGGGTGGTGCTCCAGCGGGAGCGGTCGGGGCTGCGGGTGCTCGTGTCCGACGACGGCAAGGGGCTGCCCGAGTCCGTACGGTCGGGCGTCGGGCTCGGGTCGATGCGCGAGCGGGCGGCCGAGCTGGGCGGCATCTGCGTGGTGAGCGGCGAGCCGGGCGGGGGCACCCGGGTCGAGGTGATGTTCCCGCTGCTCACCGCTCCTTCCGAGGCTTTGGCGTGAGCCGGTCCTCGCCCGATGGCGAGGACCGGCCACGTTCAGGAGGCCGCGCAGGTGTAGGAGGAGACCGTCGCGGTGTTGCCGCCGGGACGGGCCACCTGGAAGCCGAAGCCGGCCGAGCCGTTCGGGGCCAGGTTGCCGTTGTAGCCCGCGTTCTTGGCCGTGACCGTCTGGCCGCTGACGCTCACCGTGGCGTTCCACGAGCCGGCGAGGGTGTGGCCGGCGGGCAGGGTGAAGGTGACCGTCCAGCTGGTGGTGGCCGAGGTGCCGGTGTTGGTCACCGTGACCGGCTGCACCACGTAGCCGCCGCCCCACTGGCTCTGCACCGTCCCGGCCGCCGTGCAGCCGCCGCTCGGGCCGCCGCCCTGCTGGGTGGTGAACGTGGTCGTCGCGGAGGCCGCGGAGGTGTTGCCGGCGACGTCGCGGGCGCGTACGTACACCTGGTACTGCGTGGCGGCGGACAGTCCGGTCAGCGTGATCGAGTTGGTCGCCGACGTCCCGAGCAGCGGGTCGGTCGCGCCCTGCTCGCGGTAGACGTCGTAGCCCGCCACGCCCGAGCCGCCGGTGTCGGTGGAGGCCGTCCAGGACAGGGTGGCGCCGGAGGAGGTGACGTTCGCGGCCGACGGCGTGCCCGGCGTGGTCGGCGGGGTCGTGTCGGTGCTGCCGCCGCTGAAGAACGTGGCCTCGCGCGAGGTGGACGCGATGCCGTTCGCGCCGTTGAAGATGCGCTGGCCCCAGGAGGTGAGCTGGGCGGGGTCGAAGTTGGTGACCATGTCGAGGTACTCGACGCCGCCGCCGTTGCCGCTCCACGACCAGCCGATGTAGCCGAGGGCCCGCTGCTGGGCCTGGGCCATGATGGTGTCCTCGTCGGGGTTGCCGTCGGAGTGGTTGAAGCCGAACTCGCCGATGATCAGCGGCAGGCCCGCGCTCTGGAAGGCGTCGAGATAGGCGGTGATCTCGGCGGCCGTGTCGAAGACGCCGTACATGTGGATGGCGAAGACGGTGTTGTGCTGCGGGTCGGCGGCGGCCACGGTGGCGGCGTTGTCCCGCATGGTGAACTGCCAGTCCTGGCCCCAGTTCGGCGCGTCCACGACGAGCAGGTGCTGGAAGCCGAGGGTGCGCATCCGGGCGATGGCCGAGGAGGTGGCGCTGGTCCAGCCGGAGACGTTGTTGTTGCCGTACGGCTCGTTGCCGATGTTGATGATGATGAAGTCCTCGGTGCCGGTGAGCGCGCTCTTCACGCTGTTCCAGTAGGTGACGGCCTGGTCCAGCGTGTACGCGCCGCTCTGCTCGCCGTAGCCCGTGGTGTCGTGGTTTTCGAGCACGCAGATTAACCGGTTCTGCCTGCACAGCGAGACGACGTTGGCCACGTCGGAGGCGGCGTTCGGCGTCCACCGGCCGCCGCTCAGCACCACGCGGACGGTGTTGGCCTTCAGCGCCTTGATGTTGGCGAAGGAGCTCGTCTGGCTCGTGTACCACGTGTGCGCGTGACTGACGCCGCGCATCACGAACGCGTTCCCGTTGGCTTCCACGATCTTGGTGCCGCTGACCCGCAGCCCGACCGCGGCGTGCGCGGGGGCAGGGGCGGCGAGCATCGAGACGAGGAGCGACAGGAACGCCGCCGCCACGAGCCCGATGGGTTTCCTCATGGGGGTCCCTTCTCCAGTGTTAACCGGTTAGGCACACCGTGCTGGGAAACCGCCGTCATGTACAGCAATCGGCCGCCGCGGCGGCGAATGCGCTGGACGCCGCTGAAACTTTCAGCTCTCCCGCAGCGCGGGCAGCCCGGCCGCGATGGCGCGCAGCCCGCGCACGAGCGTCGGCACGAACGGCGGGCACGAGGCGGCCAGCTCGGGGTCCTGGGCGTAGACCTGGAGCAGGACGGGGGAGGGGTTGGCGGCCGGGTGGAGCACCCCGGCCAGGCCCGCGGCGGCCGCGGCGAGTTCGAGCCCTTCGGTCGGGGTGAGGCCGGCGGCGGGCGCGATGCGGGCGCCGAGCTCGGTCACGGTGTCGACCACGGTGCGCTTGAAGGCGTGCGCGGCCGGGACGGAGACGTTGTGCTCCAGGCTGGTGGAGGTGTTGCCGAGCAGGTCGCAGAAGAGGGGACGGGCGGCGAGCGTCTCGGCCAGCGCCGTGACGACCGCGTCGGGGTCCGTGGTCTCCGGAAGGCGTGCCGTGACCGCCTCCGCCCAGGCGCGCCACTCCTCGGCGGCGAGCTGGAGGTAGATTTCCTCGCGGGTGCCGAAATAACGCACGATGTTGGACTTCGCCAGGCCGACCGCCTCTGCGACCGCCCCCAGGCTGACCGTGCGCACGCCGGAGGCGGCGGCGAGCTCGCGGGCGGCGTCGAGGATCGCCTGCCGCCGCTGCTCCTTGTGCTCAGGCCGCCTGGCCCGGAGGAATGCCGATCGCGTCATGTCGCTGCCAGCATACTGGCGGCACTTAAAAGAACAACGTTCTCTTGTTAGGCGGACACTGTTCTGTTAGCGTCCCCGTCGTGACCGAGATACGGATGCGGGTGAACGGCGCCGAGGAGAAGCTGGACGCCGACCCCTGGGTGAGCCTCGCCGACCTGCTGCGCGACCGCCTGGGCCTGACCGGGGTGAAGAAGGGCTGCGACCAGGGCGCGTGCGGCGCGTGCACGGTCCTCGCCGACGGCGTGCGGATCAACTCCTGTCTGGCCCTCGCCGTCCAGTACGACGGCAAGGAGATCACCACGATCGAAGGGGTGACCCCGCACCCCCTCCAGGAGGCGTTCGTCCGCCACGACGGGCTCCAGTGCGGCTACTGCACCCCGGGCCAGATCTGCTCGGCCATCGGCATGCTGGCCGAGCACGCCGCCTCCGGCGCGGACCCCGCCGCGCTCGACGAGGCCGAGATCAGGGAGCGCATGAGCGGCAACCTGTGCCGCTGCGGCGCCTACAACGGCATCGTGGACGCGATCAAGGACGTGACCCGATGAGACCCTTCGCCTACCTCAAGCCCGCCGACGTGGACGAGGCCGTGCTGGCCGTGGCCGCCGACCCCGGCGCCCGCTTCCTCGGCGGCGGCACCAACCTGGTGGACCTCATGCGCGAGGGCATCGAGCGCCCCGCCACCGTCGTGGACCTCACCGCGCTGCCCCTCGACGAGGTGCACGACCTGCCCGGCGGCGGCCTGCGGGTCGGCGCCCTCGTACGCAACAGCGCCCTGGCCGCCGACCGCCGCGTGGCCGCCCGCTTCCCGATGCTCTCCCAGGCCATCCTGGCGGGCGCGTCGGCGCAGCTGCGCAACATGGCCACCGTGGGCGGCAACCTGCTGCAGCGCACCCGCTGCCCGTACTTCTACGACCGCGAGTCGGCCTGCAACAAGCGCGAGCCCGGAGCCGGGTGCGACGCCATCGGCGGCTTCAACCGCTCCCACGCCGTGCTCGGCGGCAGCGACAGCTGCATCGCCACCCACCCGTCGGACATGTGCGTGGCGCTCGCCGCGCTCGACGCCGTCGTGGAGGCCCGCAGCGTGCGCGGCGTCCGGCGGATCCCGATCGCCGAGTTCCACCTGCCGCCCGGCGACACCCCGCACGTCGAGACCGCGCTGGCCGCCGACGAGCTGATCACGGCGGTCGAGCTGCCGCCCTCGCCGGTCGCCGCCCGCTCCCGCTACCGCAAGGTGCGCGACCGGGCGTCGTACGCGTTCGCGCTGGTCTCCGTGGCCGCCGCACTGGAGGTCACGGACGGCGTCGTCACCGACGTGCGCCTGGCGCTGGGCGGCGTGGCCACCACGCCGTGGCGGGCCAGGGAGGCCGAGCGGCTGCTGCTCGGCGGGCCCGCGAGCGAGGAGGCGTACCGGCGGGCCGCCGAGGCCGAGCTGGCGCCCGCCGACGTACGGCCCGGCAACGCGTTCAAGACCGGCCTGGCCCGCGCGACCGTCGTGGCCACGCTGCGCGACCTGGGGGAAGGGCTGGGGGAGGGGATCGCCGGGGTGCCGCGCGACCTGACCGACGAGGAGGGGATCGCCCGGATGCCGCGCGACCTGACCGACGAGGAGGGGACGGCATGACCACGACCGAGACCGAGCGCGCGACCGCCCCGGCCGCCTACGTCGGCAAGCCCGTCGACCGCGTCGACGGCCGGGCCAAGGTCACCGGCGAGGCCCGCTTCGCCGCCGAGCACCACTACCCCGACCTGGCCCACGCCGCCCTCGTCCACGCCTCCGTCGCGCGCGGCCGGATCACCGCGATCGACACGGCGGAGGCCAGGGCCGTGCCCGGCGTGATCGACGTCCTCACCCACGAGAACGCCCCGGCCATGAAGCCGCCGCCGAAGTTCACGCCGCTCGACCTCAGCACGTTCGTCTCGGCCACGTCCGTCAACTACCTCGCGACGGACGAGGTGCACTGGAACGGCCAGCCGGTCGCCGTCGTCGTCGCCGAGACCCCGCAGGCCGCCCGGCACGCCGCCGCCCTCGTCCGGCCGGTCTACCAGGAGCTGCCCGCCGTCCTCGACTTCGCCGCCGAGGAGCCGAACGCCGTGCCGCAGAAGGGCAACCTGCTGCAGGAGAGCGAGGCCGACAAGGGCGACGCCGAGGCCGCGCTGAAGGCCGCGCCGGTCACGGTGGACCTGCGTTTCACCACGCCGCCCTACCACCACAACGCCCTGGAGCCGCACGCCACGACCGCCGTCTGGGACGGCGACCGGCTCACCGTGCACGAGGGCACCCAGAACATCGCCTGGCTGCGCAAGCACCTGGCGACCCGGTTCGGCGTGCCGGAAAGTGGCGTCCGGGTGCTGGCGCCGTACGTGGGCGGCGGGTTCGGCGGCAAGGCCATGGTGTGGGCGGGGACACTGCTCGCCGTGCTGGCCGCGCGGGCCGTCGGCCGCCCCGTACGCCTCGCGCTCAGCCGCGCGGCCGTCTACCACACGGTCGGCGGGCGCACCCCCAGCACGCAGCGGGTCGCGCTCGGCGCGGACGCCGACGGGCGGTTGACCGCGATCGTGCACACCAGCGTCTCCAGGACCGGGCGGATCGGCGGCATGCCCGAGCCGATCACCGCCGCCACCCGCCACCTCTACGCCGCCCCGAACATCCATCTGCGTCAGCACGTCGTCGAGCTCGACCTGCTGGCGAACACCGCCATGCGCGCCCCCGGCGAGGCCATCGGCACGTTCGCCATCGAGTCCGCGATGGACGAGCTGGCCTGGGAGCTCGGCCTCGACCCCGTCGAGCTGCGGCTGCGCAACGAGCCTGACCGTAATCCGGTGGACGGCAAGCGGTTCTCGCGGCGGCTGCTGCGGGAGGCGTACGCGCTCGGAGCCGAACGCTTCGGCTGGCGCGACCGCGACCCGCGCGCCGGGGCGACGCGGGACGGGCGGTGGCTGGTCGGGATGGGCGTCGCGACGGCCTACCACCCGGCGATGGTGCTGCCCGCGAACGTGAGCGTCCGGCTCGGCGCGGACGGCCGGGTCGTGGTGCGCTGCGGGCTGCAGGAGATGGGGATGGGCGCGGCCACCGTCCAGGCCCAGATCGCCGCCGACGAGCTGGGCGTGCCCCTGGAGTCGGTGCGGGTCGAGTACGGCGACTCCTCGCTCCCTGACGCGCCCGGCGCGGGCGGCTCGACACAGACCGCCAGCGTCGCGGCCGGGGTCGTGGCCGCCTGCGCCAAGCTGAAGCGGACGGTGCGGCGGCTGGGCCGGGGCGCTCCAGGAACGTACGCGGAGATCCTGGCCCGGGCCGGCCGTGACCATGTCACCGCCGAGGTGAAGGCCAACATGCCCGTGTTCATGATCCGGACGCTGCTGGAGCGGCGGCGGCTCGTGAAGGCGGCCTGCGGGGTGCACTTCTGCGAGGTGCGGGTGGACCGGGACACCGGCGAGATCCGGGTGTCGCGGTGGCTCGGGGTGTTCGACGTGGGCCGGATCGTCAACGCCAAGACGGCCGCCAGCCAGCTCCGGGGCGGGATCGTCATGGGGCTTGGGATGGCGCTGTCGGAGGAGACGCTGGTCGATCCGCGTACCGGCCGGATCATGAACCCGAGCCTCGCCGACTACCACGTGCCCGTGCACGCCGACGTGCCGCACATCGACGTGCACTATCTGGACGAGCCGGACCCGACCATGCCGCTGGGGCTGGTGGGGATCGGGGAGGTCAGCATCGCGGGGGTGGCGGCGGCGGTCGCGAACGCGGTCCGCCACGCCACCGGGGTGCGCGTCCTCGACCTGCCGATCACCCTCGACAAGGTGTTGCCGCGCTGAGACCCGCCCGGCCTGCTCAGGCCGGGCGCAGGACGGCGAACAGGCCGCGCCCCCGTACGCCGTCCGGCAGGGTCCAGGCGCCGGCGACGTGCCCGATCGCCTCCTCGGGGGCGTCGGCCGGCCCCAGCACCCGCTGCAGCCGCAGGACCGTGCCGTCCGCCGCCTTCAGCTCGGTGCCCTCGTCGTCGTTCCACACGGTCGGGAAACGAGGAAGGACGTCGCCGCTGAAGGCACGGCTGACCTCCTGGTCGACGGTGTCGCTGACGTTCTGGTCCTGGGCCTGCACCCGGCCCTCGATCAGGGCCGCGAACTGGGCGAGCAGGACCGGGTCGTGGCAGCCGTCGTACGCCCAGCGCCGCCCCAGCACGCCGTGTTCCATGGTGCCGACCAGGGCGTCCTCGGCTCCGTCCAGTGGGGCGCCGCGGTAGGTGAGCGGCACGAAATAGGCGACCGGACGCGCGCCCGAGGTGTCGGCGACGACCATGAACTCCATCCCGACCTCGCCCTGCGGGTCGTCCAGCCGGAATCCACCGGCCTTGACCAGGCTCGGCACGCCATCGCCTCGATACCAGGGGCGGGTGGGCAGCCAGGCGGTGAGCAGTTCGAGTTTGGTGGGTTTGAGGGTGGTTTGGTGGATGACGGCCATGAACGGGGATTCTCGCATGATCGCCGATCCCGTCATGGCATCAGGGGCCCGTCCGGCATTCGGGGCGCTGTCGCCTCAGGGGCCCGTCCGGCATTCGGGGCGCTGTCGCCTCAGCGCCCCGTCCGACGCCGAGCGCGCTATCGCCCCGGGGCCCCGTCCGATGCCGAGTGCGCTGTCGCCCCGGGGCCTCGTCTGACGCCGAGCGTGCTATCGCCCCGGGGTCCCGTCCGCCGCCATGATCGCGGAGGCGGCCAGGCCCGCCGCACGGGCCGCCGTGGCCGCCGCTTCGCGCGGGCTCACCATGGCGACCGCGGTGGCCCCGTCGATCAGCACGAGAAGCTGCTCGGCCACCAGCCCGGGATCCGCCGCCCCGCCCTCGACGGCCAGCCCGCGCAGGTACGCGCGCAGCCGCTCCTTGTGCCGCCGCACCACCTCCCGTACGGCGTCGGACTCCACCCCGAGCTCCCCATAGGCGTTGACGAACCCGCACCCGCGAAAGTCGTCCTCCCCGAACCACCGCTCCAGCCACTCGAACACCGCCGTGACCGGGTCGGGCCGCCCGGCCACGTACCCGGTGAGCGAGGACATCCAGCGCTCGTCCCGCCGCTTCAGGTACGCCACCACCAGCGCCTCCTTCGAGGGATAGCACTGGTAGAGCCGCTTCAGCGACACGCCGGAGGCGGCCCGGACCTCGTCCATGCCGACGGCGCGCACGCCACGCCGGTAGAACAGGTCCGCAGCCGCGGTGAGAACGCGTTCCGCGTGTTCCATGACCGGGGCTCCTTGCCTTGGAGAACGAGCGTTCTCTACGATACGGGAGAACGTTCGTTCTCCGCTTGTCGTGCGCCAAGGAGGCCCCATGACCCGCCCGCCCGTCCCGCCGTTCACCGAGGAGACCGCCCGGATCAAGGTCCAGGCCGCCGAGGACGCCTGGAACACCCGCGACCCCGACCGCGTCGCGCTCGCGTACACGGAGGACTCCGTCTGGCGCAACCGCGACGAGTTCCTCCAGGGCCGCGACGAGATCAGGGCGTTCCTAAGCCGCAAATGGGACCGCGAGCTGGACTACGCGCTGCGCAAGGAGCTGTGGGCGGTGTCCGGCGACCGCATCGCCGTACGTTTCCAGTACGAGAGCCGCGACCCCTCCGGCCAGTGGTGGCGCAGCTACGGCAACGAGCAGTGGGAGTTCGACGAGAACGGGCTGATGCGGCGGCGCGAGGCCAGCATCAACGACGTACGCATCGAGGAGTCAGAACGCCGCATCCTCGGCCCCCGCCAGGACCCCGAGCCGCCGCTGCCGCTCGCGTGACGCGACCCGGGCCGCGACCCCGCCGCGACTCCGAGCTGCCGCTGCCGCTGCCGCTGCCGCGGCCCGCCGATCACCGCGCGGGGCGGACCGCCAGCAGCGACTTGCCCACCGTCGTCCGCGCGGCCAGCGCGCGATGCGCGTCGGCCGCCCGTTCAAGCGGATAGGCGGCGCCGACGGCCGGCCGCAACCGCCCCTCCGCACCCAGGCGCAGTGCCCGCTCCAGCCCTTCGCGGGCGACCTCCGGCGCGGGCGGGCCCTCCATGAGCGGGAAGAACAGCCGCACGCCCCGGCGCTCGGCCGCCTCCTGGTCGGGTGACGCGAAACCTTCGCCGGTCCCGTACGTGACGAACCGCCCGCCGTCCGCCACCGCCTCCCGGGCCGCAGTCGTGCCGAGGGCTCCGCCCGCCCCGTCGTACACCAGCGCCGCCCCGCCCCCGGTGATCTCCCGTACCCGCTCGGCCCACCCGGGCCGCGTGTAATCGACGCCCGCCTCAGCCCCCAGCTCCTTCGCCAGCGCCAGCTTGTCGCCGCTCGACGCGGCCGCCACCACCCGCGCCCCCGCATCGGCGGCGAGCTGCACCAGCAACGACCCCGCCCCACCGGCCGCCGCCGACACCAGCACCCATTCCCCCTCCTCGGGCACGCCCAGGTCGGCCATGCCGAGCGCCGTCACGCCGTCGTGCACGAGGGCCGCCGCCGGCTCGTACGCCAGCCCGTCCGGAATCGCGACGATCTCCTCGATCCCGGCGACGACCCGCTCGGCGTACCCCGTGGACGTCCGCGCGACCACCCGCCGCCCGACCCACGCCGGATCCACCCCGTCGCCGACCTCCAGCACCTCACCCGCTCCGCCGCCGCCGGGCACGTACGGCAGCTCCCGCGGAAAGAACTCCTGCCCCCACCCGGCACGCAACAGCGTGTCCAGGAAGATCACATCCGCCACCGCCATCCCGACCACCACCTGCCCGGGCCCGGGCTCCGGATCGGGCACCTCCACAGGAACCAGCACCTCAGGCCCACCGAACGAGGCCACCTGAATCGCACGCACGAGGACGACCGCCTTTCATCGCGGGAGAAACCGTCCTCGCCAGTCTTCAACCTCAACCAAAGTCGAGGTCAACCCGACGCGCCCTGAGCCGCGGCGTCTTTCGGCAGGATGATGCCGGGAACCTCTCTCTCAGCCTGATCGTCCAAAGCTTTGGCAGCCGAGATGAGCGAAGGGCGCACCGAAGTGACCTATGGCATGCGGCTTGAGCAGGCCATCGCGGATTTGGAGCGCTGCGGCGGGGTCGAGGTCGAACGTCGGCCTCCGGCTCCGGACCTGACACCACAGCGGCTCGAACTGCTGGCGGACCCGGATCAGGTGTGCGAACGCATAGCCGCCGAGTGGGGTGTGGGGCTGCCCGACGTCCTGCGGCCCTACCATTTCGCGGCCGACGCGTACCATGCGGCCTGGGCCGCCACCGATGGAAGCGTGCACGGCGAGTTCTTCCTGCGCAACATCTACGACTGCCTGGTGGGCCGGCCGCACCCGGCGCTGGGGGAGGTGAATCTGCCGCCCGGCGACCGTAGTGTCCTCGCGACACTGAAGATCTTCGACGAGGCGCCGTTCGCCGGCGAGGGCGCCGTGGCCGGCCTGCGCATGCCCCCGAAGGGCGGCGAACCCCAGATCTGGTTCTACGTCACGACCCGGACCATGCTGCACCGGTTGCATCTGGACTACAGCACATATCTGGAGACACTGCTGGTGACCAAAGGCGCCTTCGGCTGGCAGTACCTGTTCGCCGACGTCGACCTCAGCGCCCCACGCCACCACGACACCGCCGAGAACCTGACCGCGATGCTCGAGGTCTTTCCCCGATCCTTTCCCGGACACGATTACGAACCGCTGCGCGCACGCCTGCGGGAACGCCTGGGCTAGAGGGCGCTTCTTCTGCTTAGTAGATGGGGGAGCGATGGCTTCCCGCCGTTTCAAGCCGAGGCGACACCCGGTCCGGCTGGATCGCCGGGACCGCCTGGATCGCCGGGAACGCCTGGAGCCGTACCGGCCAGGCCGAACAGCGGCCGCAGCACCTCGCGCGCAGCGATCGCCGCCCCCCTCGCCCCTGCCATGTCCAAATCCGGCACCAGCGCGAACACCGCCGCCTCCCGCTGCTCGACCCGGAGCGCGGTGTACGCCCGCACCCGCCCCAGCAGCCAGTCCCGGAACCGCGCCCCGGCCGCCACGACACCCCCGCCCAGGAAGTACGCGTGCGGATCGGTGAAATTGGCCGCGATCGTGAACAACATCCCCAGAGCCTTGGCCTGCTGCTCGAACACGCTCAACGCCAGCGGATCCTCACGCTCGGCGTACCCGCGCAAAGCCTTGGCCGCCACCGCTAACGGCTCAGCCGCGAGCGGATGACCCGGATACCGCCCGAGCCAGTAGGGCAGCAAATTCTTCTCGATCCCCGTCAGCGAAGCCAAACTCTCGACATCACACACATTGCCGCAATTGCACTCCGGCAGCGCCTGCCCATCCTCCAACACCTCGCCCGACGGAAGCGGAATGTGCCCAAGCTCCCCAGCCATCCCCGCCGCCCCCCGCACGACCTGCCCCGACTCGACCACCCCAC
Source organism: Nonomuraea sp. AD125B (assembly GCF_041402765.1). NCBI lineage: Bacteria > Bacillati > Actinomycetota > Actinomycetes > Streptosporangiales > Streptosporangiaceae > Nonomuraea > Nonomuraea sp. AD125B. Next base: position 148,128 of record NZ_JBGLOU010000007.1, read on the forward strand.
CGCCGAGCCCCGTTCCGACGATCGCCGACACCGACGACCGCCGCCCCGCCTCCTCCGCCCCAAAATAGGCGTGATGGGCGTACAGCGCCGCCGCATTGGCGTCATTGCTGTACACGACCGGCACCTGCAGCAAATCCTCCAGCGCCGTACGAATATCGAACCCGGCCCACTCCGGATGCAGAAAGTTCGTCGACCCACGCGACGAGATGACCCCGTACGCACTGGCCGGCCCCGGCGTATCCAACCCAACCCCCACCACGGCCGCCCGCCGTACGTCTGCGACCTCCAGCACCCGCTCCATCGCCTCGGCAAGCGCCCGCAACGCCACCTTCGGCCCTTCCCGCACCCGACTCGGCGACTCGACCATCCCCGGAACGAGGAACCGGCCCGCGTCATCGAGAACGGTGGCGTTGTTGGCGTTCCCCCCGTTGTCGAGCCCAACGACGAACCACGACCCGGAGCCCACACCCACCCCTCCCCCCAGCCGACCCTCCTCTCAGCATCGCCGCGCCCCGTCACACCAGCAAGAGCCCCTACCTGACTCTCATCGCGCCTGTCCCCACAGGATCCGATGAAAGGTGTCCAGGGCGCTCGTCGTGCTCATCCAGGCCGTTTCGTGAACCGTCCCCTGTATCCGATCGGTCCGCCGTACGAATCCCTGGCCGGCGATGTGACAGAGCTCGTACACGATGCCCCTGCACTCACACGTGTGCGCCACCACACGAACGCGCGACGTACGGCTGCCGGGCACATACCAGTTGAGAACGAGATGACCAGGCTTCGGCCGCTCATCGTGCTGCCCGTGGTAGTCGGCGAACTCGTCCCACTGGATCACCGGGTCCTCCCCTCGAAGATCGCAGCGAGGTTCTGGAGCGCGACCTCAACCCGCGCGAGCACCAACGCCTGTACGTGATCTCCACCCGCTGGCAGTCGATAGCCGTGCTTTTCGAGCACGGCTTGAACCTCGGCGGCCAGCAGAGGCGAGAACCGCAGGTCTGTGGTTGAGTTGCTCATGAATCGGACCTCCCGTGTCCGATTGACGGGCCCGTCTCGGCGCTGCATCGCCGGACGGGCCCTTCCTTTCTCCAACTGCCCAACCATACGTCTAGCCCGTACAGCCCGTCTAGCTCGTACAGCTCGTACCGCATGTAAGGCCCTGGAAGTACGTCCTTAACGTGCTGGGTATGACAGTTGACCAGCTTGACCCGACCCCGATCTATGAGCAGCTGGCGCGGATCATCAGGGAGCGAATCAAGGCAGGCGACTTGGAAGAACGGCAGACGGTGCCCTCCGAGGCCTCGTTGCAGCAGGAGCATGGGATCGCTCGTGGCTCAGTACGCCGTGCGATGGAACTCCTGCGCGAGGAAGGCTGGGTAGTCACCATCCAGGGCCGGGGAACATTCGTCGCGCCCCGGGAGCGCTGGCCGAAGGACTGACACGCCGGCCAGCCTGCGGGCTTCGGCCTTGACGCGGGGGATGAGCGCTCAGTTAAGCGCCTCAGCTCGCAGATCGTTCCAGTAGTAGCCGCAATCCGGAGGAGGGGTGCCCTCGAAGGTGCGAAGAGGGTCGATCTCCAGATCACACAGCCGTTGATCCTGAGAAAGCGCGTGGTACGCCACGGCTTTGTCCGTCGCGCTGGCCATGTTGGGTGCCTCCACGACCCAGGTGTACGGAGCTTCCCCGTCGAACCGCTCGGTACCCGCGATGGTCACGGTGAACGTCCTCATTCGCCTCATCTCGCTAGCCTGCGCAATTCCGTGTGCTGACGGATGGACCTTTAGGAAGGCGGGGGAACTCCTAGCTTCCTATCGTTACCCATATGGACTTCAAGCCCGATGAGCTTCGCTGGCAGGCGGTGGCGGACGAGATCCGGCGCAGGATCGCCGACGGGGTCTATCGGCCCAGAATGCCTGTCCCGGGTGAGCCGCGTCTGGCGGTCGAGTTGGGCGTGTCGAAGGGAACGGCGCGCCGGGCGCTGAACGCCCTACTCGCAGACGGCACGCTGTACTCCGTCTTGGGCAAGGGGACCTTCGTCAGCCAACCTGACGACGCGGACGCCGCAGAAAGCTAGTCTCTGATGCCCCCTGAGAGAGCTCGATGCAGCAGGAGCGTGGGATCGCTCGTGGCTCAGTACGCCATGCAACGGAACTTCTGCGCGAGAAAGGCTTGGTAGTCACCATTCAGGCCAGGTGATCTTCGTCGCGCCTCTTGAAGAAGAGGCGGCGGCGGAGGCGGTCGCTTCGCCAGGCGCAAGAGCCCTTACGAGCTGACCGCTCGCAGGGGCGAAAGTATCTGACGGACGTTATCTCGTTGTTACCGACTCAGCATGTAGCTCATGCCGGGCGGGCAGTCGAATCCTTAGGCATCGATACCGTCCCTAATGCACGCTTTTGTGCCTAATTGACCCTATTTGTCCGGTTGTCGTTATGTGATGAGGGCCTGAGGTCGAGTCGTGCGTTCGTCGCGAAATTGCTGGATGTCTGAGCTGCAGGAGAAGCTGTGACCTGTGAAAATGTCGAGCTAGTAATGCTTGTTGGGCATCTGTGATGCTAGTTCATATAGGTTCTGGTTGTGCGGGTTAGCTGTCTTCAACTACGCTCTCGTCAGGCCCGAGTGGGGAGTCGCGCATGTGACCAGGACGGCCTACATCGTTGAGAGTCCGTCCTGAGAGGTCCTCGGATATGAGCCTCAAATCCTGGGCGCTTTGGGGCGCTGTGGTGTCGGCTGGCTTGGGTATTGCCGTCAACCTCGCCACCGAGATGAAGCACAGCACATTGGCCTGGGCTGCGGTGGTTGTGTTCGTGGTCCTCACCGCACTGGTTGGCTCACTCGCTGATCAGAGTGGGCAGCGTCGAGTTTTGCACTGGGACAAGCGAAGCGGAAGTGAGCGCTGGACCGTGTCAACGACGGACCCGAAGGTGGCCACTGAGTTTCTCAAGAGCGTCGGTACCCACCAGGAACCGCCGCAAGAGCGTCAGAAAAAGAAGCCTAGCTAGCATCCGAGAACGGAGTCCTTCGAGTGGCCAAGTCTCGCTTCCAGTACGAACTCCCAGATCACCGCGTCGACTACGGTGTCGAGGTTGAGATCGATACGCTGAAGATTGACGAGGATGCACAGCGCAAGCTCAACCCGAAGCGGGCGAAGAGCATCGCCGATGGGCTCATCGTGGACGCTCTCGGCTCTATCGTGGTTTCTGAGCGCGCCGACGGCCTTCGGTACGTGGTTGACGGCATGCACAGAACTGAGGCATGCAGACTGCGGGGCCTTCGCACCCTCAAAGCGGAGATCCACTATGGCCTCGACCAGCAGCAAGAGGCGACTCTCTTCCTCATCAAGAATCGAGAGTCAGCAAAAGTCAGCACGCTGGACGAGTACAGGGTTGGGCTGACTGCGGGGGATGCGCTTTGTGTGAGCATCGACAGAGTGCTGAAGGATCACCAGCTCGGCTTGGGGTCAAGCTCGACGAACAGCGTCGGTGCGGTGTCGGCCGTCTTGAGGATCACGAAGCAGTATGGACCCGAAGTTCTGCATCGAACGTTGCGGGTTGTCGAACTGGCTTGGGGGAGGGACAAAGAGTCCTGGGACGGCGTAATCCTGGGAGGAGTGGCCATGTTCCTCGGGCGTCACGGTGCGAATGTCGACGACGATGACCTGGCCAAGAAGATGCTCAAACGGGGTTTGGCCGCGCGCTGGAGGTCTGAAGCGCTGACCCGCGCGTCGAATGGCGGCTACAACAACAGCGGTACTGGGTCACGAGAGAGTCAGTGCTACCAGATGGTCATCGAAAGCTGGAACAAGGGACGGACCGCCGCCAACCGTATCGGATGACTGTTTTGCTCCTGCGCCGGCGAAAGATCGTAGTCGGATATCGCGGCCAAGCAGGTCGGAATATGAGGCGCGCTTACCGCTTACCTCTATAAGAAGTTCGGTCTTCATCTGCAAGGAGGATGCTTTGGCGGTTGTGCGTGAATTTTCCAGGACGAAGCAAAATGCCGGGCTTCACCCGACCGAGGTCGAGTGTGGTTATCAAGTGGTGCATACGGCTGAAGGCCGCATACTCCAGTTGAGCACCTATGGGTCCGATGGCAGACAGTCTCCGAAGAAAGTCAGTCAGACCCTGCAGTTCGATCAGGCTGGCGCAGCCAAGCTCCTTAGCATCATCCGGGAGGCTTTTCCAGATCTTGAATAGCCCTCCGGGGGACGTTGGCAGGGTGCTAACGGCCGGGTTCACCGCTGAGGCTAGTCAAAGAAGTCGAACTCTCCTGCGCGGATTCCGGCCACGAAAGCCTGCCACTCGGCCTTGGTGTAGATGATCACTTCGCCATGAAGCCTGCTGTGGCGAACGGCCACCCGGCCGGACCCGTCCTGGATAGGGCCGGCTTCTACGCAGTTCCCGCTGCCATCGGCGCTGAAGCTGCTGATGTGCCAAGCGACCTCGGGAGTGGTCATGATAGGGCGGCTCCGTCCTTTAGGCGTCGGCGAAACTCTCAGCGACCGCCCCGATCAGCTCCAGCGAACTCTTGGTGCTGAGCGCGTTATCTCGTATGCGGTCATATTTCAGCTTAAGTCTATCGGCGGTATCTCCTTCGACATAGATTGCTCCCGCTGGGGTTGAAACGTACGCGATGGCTGGAAAGGGCTGGGGGAGCTGGAAGACACGGAAGGCGCCGTCAGGGCTGGCGTGTGCTCCCGCGCTGAGCGGAAGAACGCGGATTTCGATCTTGGAGGCGGTGGCATGCTTCGCGAGGTGTGTCAGCTGGTCCCGCATGGTTCCAGGTCCGCCAATCGGGCGGCGTAGCACGCACTCGTCCAGGACTACCGAGAGGTGTGGGCCTTCGTCCGTGAGAATGCCCTGTCTGGCGCGCCGGAAGTCGACCCAGCGGTTGGTCTGGTGGTCGGTCACGTCCGGGTCCGCCGCGCGGATGACGGCCTCCATGTAGTCCCTGGTCTGGAGCAAGCCAGGGATCATCAGAGCGTCGAAGGAGTAGATGCTCTCAGCGCGGGCTTCCAGCCAGGCATAGTCAACGATGCCATGCGACACGTCCCCTGAGTAATTGTCCCACCAGCCGCTCTGCCATACGTCGCGGCTCAGGCGAACCAAGCCTTCGCGTTCTTGAGACGTTGTGACCCCGTACAGGTCAAGGAGGGCGAGGACGTCAGGCGTACGGGCGGGGTAGAGACCGGTCTCGAAGCGGCTGACCGTGGAGCCGTCGCGTTGGAGGTACTCGCCAGCCTCCTTGAGCGTTAGCCCAGCGCGTTCGCGTAGCTCTCGTAGATGCTTGCCGAGCCACTGGGCTCGGAGCGTCACCCCGCGCTTTCCGCTCATGGTCACCACCTCGATTGGCTGTCCCGAACGTTACACGTGCACTGCGCGCCTCGGAGACATTCATCTTTTCGCTGTGCAAGTTTGCAGAGTGCATGTCAGTATCGAGACGGTCGCGGTGAGTGACGGCGGAAGCTGTCGTCGGGTGCGGAAGGGCGGGGCAATGAACGGGATGGCTTGGCGGGGTGATTTCCCGGGCGAACGCGTACAACTGGGGAAGGTGCGGCGGCTCGCCGATGCTCTGCTCCAGGACTCACCGGTACGTGATGACGCGATCTCGTGTCTGGCCGAGCTCGTTGGTAACGCCATCCTGCACACCAGGTCGGCCAACAGCTTTTTCACGGTCGGGATATGGTCCGCCGATGCTTTCGTCCGGGTTGCGGTAAAGGACGCAGGCGGCTGGGATGAGCCCAGTCTTCAGTCAGGGCATCAGAGAGGGCTGGTTGAGAGCGGGCGGGGGCTCAGCATCGTTGTTGCGCTCGCCGACCGGCTCGGGGTTGCGGGTGACGAGGCTGGGCGGGTGGTGTGGGCGGACCTATCGTGCGATGACGACGGAGCACAAGCCGATGTCGCTCGCACGGCTTGTTGGGGTGACGTTCCGCTGCTTGAGCCTGTTTGCGGACGCTGCTGGATGTCGAGCGGGCGGCCGTCCCAGATGATCTTCTCAGCGGCATCCGGAAGGTGAAGCGTGCCGTGGGTGAGCGAGGTTGGCATGGCTTGCACCCGGCGCCGTTCCAGGACGGGTATCAGCGGCTCGTCTGGCGAGCGCCGAGTCACCGAACGTCACATGTGCGGGTACGTGATCACACTTGTGAGTGCAGGTCCGTGGTCTACGAGCTCTGTCAGGCGGGTGGGCTCATGTTCATCCAGCGTGTAGTGCGTTCGGAGGGCGGCGTGGAGAGGCACGAGACGGCGTGGCTCGCGTGCGCTCGGGCGGAACGTCTCTGGAGCCTGCTTCTGAGCGGGCGTGCTGGATGATGCGCGATCGAGTCGCCGATGGGCGGTCAGCGAGACCTTCGCCGCGTCACTTGGACGGAGAGAGCAGGATGGGTTTGAGTTGGCGGACGAACTCGATGGCGTCCGCTCTGTGGTCGCGGCCTGGAGCGCCGGGGGTGATCCAGATGGTCAGAAGTCGACGAGCGTCGGGGGTCCATGCGTTGGCGTAGGTGCTCAAGCCGTGCTTGCCTTCGAACTGAGCGGTGAATCCAGGGCCGATGTCTGCTGGTAGGTCCACTCCGTGGTCGGCCTTCTTCGTGCCTTCCAATTCCGCCAGGGACAGAGCCGACGGATTGTCGAGGGTGATAGATAGCTCCGCTCCGATTTCGTCGTTCTGCAGCTTCCGCACGATGCAGCGGCTGAAGGGGTCACCCGGCCGACTTCCGGTGGCTAGGAAGTCGTGCAATCCCGTGGCTCGGGTGATGGCCTGCCGGGAGATCAGGCCACATTCCTGCGGCTTCGCTGTGACGTTACCCAGTGGCTTCGTATCAGCAGGAGGTGCGGAATCGCAGGCAGTTGTCGCGAGCGCGACTGTGATCAGCAGGGCTGCAAGGGCGGACGACCTCATCTGCCTGGTCCTTTGGAATTTGCGGTTTGACCGAATCCTTCTCTCACCGCGTTCGATGGGTCACGGAAGACCGTCCCCGTCTCCGCTAGGTCGAGCCACTCCGTGTAGGCGTCGCGTTGCTGCTGGTTCATCTGGCTCCAGGGCACGATCTTGTTGCCTGCGACGAAATCCCCCTCGGAGCCGCGGGGGTGGTTGATCGATGCATAGGGGTGTGTTCTGGCCGGCACTTCGCCGTCACCAAAGAGCCCGTGTTGCATCATGACGTCCGCAGTGATGTCGGTGAACATGTCGATGCTCTGGCCGAGTGTGGATTCCGCCTCACTGCGTGCCACCGATCCCTGTTCGCCTGTCACCTGCCCGAACACTCCTGCCTTGGCCTTTTCAAAGAGCAGGTTGCTGATCTTGCCCTGAGGTCCGGGGATCAGGTCGGTCACACTGGTGACAGCGTCCTTGAAGGCGCCGAAAACCCGGTCGCGCGCATCGGCCTTCTCGATGTGGGCAATGTTGCCGGCGTCGGTGACCAAATACAGGGTCCGGCTCAGCCTTTCTATGTCTGAGCTGAATCCTGAGCCGTCTGGGCCTGTCATGAGACCCTCCAGGATTCTCTGACGTTGGTCGTTGATCTCGGCGGCGGTCGCCTCGGGATTCGTTTTACGCCACTTCTCGAAATCCGAGTGGAGCTGTTCAGCGACCTTGGCGGCCCGTTCGTTCAGCACGTTGATGCTGTACTGTCCCTGTGCTGTCACCACCGTCTTTAGCACGGTGGGATCAGCGAAAGCCCATTTCATCACGTCCATGACACCTTTTCGGTCCAACATGGCACCGTACGGCTGCACACCTTTGATGTGCGGATCGGGGTCGGAGGCGGAAGTGACGCCGGGCTGCTGTGAGACCCGTTGGCTGGACAGGCGATTGAGGTCGCTCATGTACGAGCTGAGGATGTTGCCTACGCTCTGTCGGGTGTTGCGGAGGTTGGACTGGACGGAGGGGTTGGTCCAGAAGTGGAGGGTCCAGGAGGCGATCAGGGCTGACTTGTAGCCGCGGGAACCGCCTGGGGGGAGGTCGTGGTCGCGGAAGGTGGTGGTGGCGGCTTCGAGGGCGTGGCCGAGGTCGGTGTCGGTGGCTTCGTACCAGGTGCGTTCGCGCATCAGGTAGTCGAGGGGCTTGCGTTGGGGGTCGGTGAGGAAGTCCTGGGCGGCTCGGGGGTTGTGGGCGAGGGCGGCTGCTACGGCGGCCAGTGGGTCCTTGTACGCGGCCGGGAGGTCGTTGGCGGGTTGCGTGGCGGGGGTCAGGTTGTGCCAGTACAGGGAGCCTGGGGGTTGTTTGCGTTCGTAGTCGTAGACCTTGGTGGCCAGCTCGCGGAGGAAGGTGTCGTCAAAGCGGCCGGTACGCAGGAGTTTGTTGAGTGCGAAGGCGGTTTCGGGGGTGTCGAGGTGTTCCAGGAGCTGGTCGACGTAGCCCTTCGGGAGCTTGAGTGAGCCGGCGCCGCGTGAGGCGGTGGCGAGGGTGGTGCTCAGGGCGGCGGACAGTTTGTCGAGCTCGGCGATCGCTTCCGGGTCGGCGCCCAGCACGGTGGTGTTGCGGCGGTAGAGGGACGTGAGTAGTTGCTTGAGCTCCCTGGGGGATAGTTGGGTGGCGAAGGCGATGGCGAAGTATGGGTCGTTCTGGTGTTTCTGGAGGTCGGCGAGGGTTTTGGCGTCGATGGCGCCCTTCTTCATGGCGGTGCGGAGGGCGGCGGCCAGGCGGTCGGCCGTTGCGGCGCCGGCTGCGGGGGTGTCGGAGACCCATTGGGACTCGTCGGCCCACAGGGCTTGGGATCTGCTGAGCGCGACCTTCTGGGCGGCGAGCATCAGGTCGAGGCGGCGTTGTAGTTCGGGGACCTTTGTGCCGATCTGGTGGGCGATGTCGCGGGCAGCGCCGGGGCCGGGCATGCTCAGCCGGACCGTGCTCAGGGCCTTGTCCACCTGGGCGCCGGTCTCGGGGACGGTCTGGCTGAGGCGCTTCATCAGGGAGATGAGCTGGGTCATCAGCGTCGGGTCGATGGCGAGGGGTGTCGTCGGGCCGGGGGTCATGAGGTCGCGCCCTCCGGGTGGAGGGTGTCCAGCAGGTTGAGTGCGCGGTCGAACAGGCCGCGGTACGCCTGGTCCCAGCCGTTGATGTCGCGTACCAGTCTGTCGGCGGCAGGGCCTTTTATCGCGCCGGCGTCAATGAGGTGGATCAGGCCGCGGATATCGCCGCTGTGCTGATCGCGCAACTGCTCGATCTGCCGCCGGGCGGCATGGATCTGCTCCTGTGTCGCCATGCTGGGTCCCCTGTGGGCGGTCGACGGGCGAGTGACCATGCGCAGCGTATCCGGGTTGCGGGAGATACAGAGCGCGATTTCCGGCTGCACAGTCAATCGGTATAAGACGGGGCGGGAATATGCATAATGGGGCCGGGTGAAAAAGCGATTTCGTGCGCGCCTAAAAGAGGTTCCGTTCCGGCTTTTCTTGGGTGGTGGCTGCGGGCTGTGCGCTTAATGGCGCGGATAGGGGCGTAGTGGGGTGATTCTCGCGATTTTGCGGACTGTTGTCCACTGGGCGCGAAGTGGGGCGTTGTCCGGCAGCCGGCTGTGGTCGTGGTCGCCGGGTGGGCCGGTGATCAGGTGGGTGACGGGGCCGGTAAACCGCTGGGAAATTGTCGGAGGCCGGTGGTAGAAAGCGAGTTCGAGTCTGTCAGCTATCCGTGGTCGGGGGCGGCGCCTGTGACGAGCAGCAGTTCCGAGTTCTCCGTGGCGGGTCCACGTCACGACCGGCGTGGGCCCGTGCGTTGGCTCTGGTCGCATCTGCGGCGGCACCCGTACCATCTGGTCGGGTTCCTGGGTGGGTCCGTGGTCATGACCACGCTCAACGCCATGGTGCCGCAGTACATCGGCGACGCCTTCGACGCCGTGCTCGGCCACCGGGGCGGGCCGCTGGACGCGCTCGGGCTCATCGCGCTCGCGATGCTGGCGGTGGTGCTCGCGCGCGGGGTGTTCGACCTGGTCGCGCGGCTGTCGAGCGAGGTGCTGGCCAAGCGGCTGGAGCGCGATGCGCGCGACGAGCTGTATGTCAGCCTGCTCGGCAAGAGCCAGACCTTTCACAACCGCCAGCGTGTGGGCGATCTCATGGCGCGGGCCGCCAACGACATCCGGCAGCTCTCCATCATGATCACGCCGGGCGCCGACCTCATCGTCGACTCCGGGCTCACCGGCATCGTCCCGCTGTTCTTCATGGCGGCCATCGATCCGCGGCTGCTGCTGGTGCCGGGGGTGTTCGCGGTGGTGTTCGTGATCGCGCTCCGGGCCTACATGCGCAGGCTCAACCCGGTGGCGACGCGGATGCGGGAGGAGTTCGGCGAGCTCAACGCCGGGCTCAGTCAGGCGGTGCGCGGCATCGAGGTGATCAAGGTGACCGCGCAGGAGGGGCAGGAGCGGCTGCGGTTCCGGGCCAGCGCGCGGCGTTACCGCGACTCGTTCGTACGCAACGGGCTGGTGCAGGCCCGTTATCTGCCTACGTTGCTGTTCTCGTTCGCGATGGCAGGGGCGCTCTGGCATGCGCTTTATCTGCAGGGCATCGGGGCGATCAGTGTCGGTGAACTGGTCGCGTTCATGGGGCTCATGGGGATGCTCGGGTTCCCGACGCAGATGTCGATCTTCACGTTTTCGCTCATCCAGATCGGCATCGTCTCGTCCCGGCGCATTCTCGACATCATGACCGCCGAGAGTGAGATCGAGCAGCGGACCGACGGGCATGCCGCGCCGATTCGCGGCGAGATCGTCTTCGAGGACGTCACTTTCGGCTACGCCGCAGATGGCGAGCCGGCGCTGCGCGGGGTGTCGTTCACCGTGAAGCCGGGGGAGACGGTCGCGATCGTGGGGGAGACCGGGTCGGGCAAGAGCACGCTCACCAAGCTGGTGCCGCGGATCTACGACGTCACCGGTGGGCGCGTGCTGGTCGACGGGGTTGACGTACGCGACTGGGACCTCGACTCGCTGCGGTCGCAGATCTCGACGATCGAGCAGGACATCGTGCTGTTCTCACGGTCGGTGAGCGAGAACATCGCCTTCGGTCTGGGGCAGCGGGCCGATCGCGAGGCGGTGGTGCGGGCGGCCGAGGACGCGCAGGCCGCGGAGTTCATCGGGGAGCTGGAGGACGGCTACGAGACGGTGATCGGGGAGCGTGGCGTCACGCTCTCCGGAGGGCAGCGGCAGCGGCTGGCCATCGCGCGGGCGTTGCTCACCGATCCCGCGATTCTGGTGCTCGACGATTCCACCAGCGCCATCGACTCCGCGACCGAGGACAAGATCCAGCAGGCTGTCGGGCGCATTCTGGAGGGGCGGAGCACGTTGCTGATCACACATCGGCTCTCGCAGATTCGGTGGGCCGACAAGGTGTTGTTGCTGCGGCGCGGGGAGGTTGTCGACTTCGGTACGCATGACGAGTTGATTGCGCGGAGTCGGCTTTATCGGCGGGTGTTTGCTCACTATGACGAGATCGACGTTCCGGGTGGCGGCGTTCCGGGTGACGGTGGCGGCGTTCAGGGCAGCGGCGTTCCGGGTGCGGGTGGTCGGGTTTTGGCAGGGGAGCAGGGAGGGGTGCGCTGATGGGGTTCATCATGGATGGACTCGATGCCGAGGACTACGACCGCACCTACAACGATCGTGACCTGCTGCGGCGCATCCTGTCCTACTTCCGGCCCAAGCTGGGCCCGATGCTGCTGGTCGCCGCCATGATCGTGCTGCTGTCGGCGAGTCAGGCGGCGGTGCCCGCTATCGGCAGCCTCGCCGTGGACGCCATCGCTGACGGCACGATCGGCGCGGCCGGGCCGGCGCTCGTGGCGGCCATCCTGGGGACCGGCGTGTTGTCGTGGGTGTTCAACTACCTCCGACAGAAGCACAGTGCGCAGGTCACCGGCGATGTCGTGCTGCAGCTGCGCGAGGACGCCTTTGATGCGGTGCTGGCGCGTGATTTGTCGTTCTACGACGAGACGCCGTCCGGGCGGATCGTCAGCCGGGTCACCTCCGACACCGACGACTTCGCGACCGTCTCCACTTTGACGATGGACCTCATCAGCCAGGTGCTGATGGTCGGCTTCGTGACGGTGCTGCTGTTCGTGCGCAGCGCGCAGCTCGCGCTGATGACGCTGCTGGTGGTGCCGATCGTGGTCGGGCTGGCGCTGCTGTTCCGGCGGGTGGCGAGGATCAGCACCCGGCGGGCGCAGCGCTCGCTGAGCCGGGTCAACGCCAACCTGCAGGAGACCATGGGCGGCATCGCCGTCGCCAAGAACTTCCGGCAGGAGCGGCAGGTCTACGACGAGTTCCGGCCGATCAACCAGCAGAGCTATCAGGTGACGCTGCGCCAGGGGTTCGTCTTCTCCACCATCTTCCCCGTGCTGTTCACGGTGGCGGGGCTGGCCACGGTCGCGCTCGTGCAGCTCGGCGGAGCGCGGGTGGTGGCGGGTGGGCTCACGGCGGGCGAGTGGTACCTGTTCCTGCAGAGTGTGGCGCTGTTCTGGTTCCCGCTGACGTCGATCGCGGCGTTCTGGTCGCAGTTCCAGCAGGGGCTGTCGGCGTCCGAACGGGTCTTCGCGCTGATCGACGCGCCGCCCCGCGTGGTGCAGACCGACGCGCGGCCGGTCGGGAAGCCGGCGGGCCGCATCGAGTTCCGTGGCGTCACCTTCGGTTACGACCCGGCCAGTCCTGTACTGCGGGACTTCGATCTCACCATCGCGGCGGGGGAGACGGTCGCGCTGGTGGGGCATACGGGGGCGGGGAAGTCCACGCTCAGCAAGCTGATCACCCGCTTCTACGAGTTCCAGGAAGGCAGCCTGCTGATCGACGGGCAGGACATCCGCAGCTTGGAGCTGGGCGCGTACCGGCGGCAGATCGGCGCGGTGCCGCAGGCGCCGTTCCTGTTCAGCGGCACGGTGGCGGACAACATCCGCTATCCGCGGCCCGAGGCGAGCGACGAGGAGGTGCACCGGGCGGCGGCGGCCGTGGGCGGCGGCGACTGGATCGATGCCCTGCCCAACGGCCTGCTCACGGACGTCGGCGAGCACGGCCGGGCGTTGTCCATGGGGCAGCGGCAGCTCGTCGCGCTGGCCCGGCTGCTCATCCAGGACCCGGCGATCGTGGTGCTCGACGAGGCCACGGCGAGCGTCGATCCATTGACCGAGGCGCAGATCCAGGAAGGGCTTGACGCGGTGCTGGCGGGGCGTACATCGATCGTGATCGCGCACCGGCTGTCCACGATCGAGCACGTCGATCGGATCATCGTGCTCGATCACGGGCGGATCGTGGAGGAGGGGGATCACGCGACGCTGCTGGCGAAGGGTGGGCGTTACTGCGAGGTCTACAACACGTACTTCCGGCATCAGTCGCCCAACTATCGGGCGGGTACGGGGTTCGTCGCGGTCGGCCAGGGGTGAGCGGGCCGGCGCGGCGCGGGCGGCTGTCGCCGTCGTCGGCCGGGCGGCTGCGCCGTCGTCGGCTGGGCGGCTGATGCGGATTGCCCGCCTGGTGGCGATCTTGGGCGCTACTCTTCGCAGGCACCATCACCGACAGAACAGGTCAAATCATGCGACATTCTGTTGTCATCGGCGTCTTAACGGCCGTGGTCGCCATCGCCAACCTCTGCGTCGGGCAGGCAGCCAACGCCGCAGCCCCGGCGGCGGCGGGGCAGGCGGCCGGTGGCTGGTACGCCGAGCTGCCGGACAGCCTGCGAGTCTGCGACAACGCCCCGTGGCGGGGCGGGCCGTCCAGCGCGCCGTCGGGCGCCATCGTGGTTCCGGCCGGCAACAACAAGGGCTTCGACTTCGGCCAGACCGGCAAGACCTACTGGTTCGCCCCGGGCATCCATGATCTCGGCGAGGGCGAGTACAGCCAGATCTTCCCTGGCAGCGACAGCGTCTACATCGGGGCTCCGGGCGCCGTCCTGGACGGCAAGAACACCAATCGGTACGCCTTCTCCGGTGACGCCTCCAACGTGCGCATCGCCTACCTGGAGATCCGCAACTTCGGCCGCGGCAAGGACAACAACGACGAAGGCGTCATCAACCACGACGCCGGCAGCGGCTGGGTGATGGAGTATCTCTACGCGCACCACAACGACGGCGCGGCGGTGTTCCTGGGGAACGCCAACACGATCCGCCACAGCTGCCTGAAGGACAACGGTCAGTACGGCCTCAGCGCGTACAGGAAGCAGGTCGAGGGCGACTGGGCGATCAAGGACCTCGTCGTGCACAACAACGAGATCGCCGGCAACAACCAGGACGACTGGGAGGCCGAGATCGAAGGGTGCGGCTGCACCGGCGGCGCGAAGTTCTGGGACGTCAAGGGCGCCAAGGTCACGGAGAACTACGTACACGACAACCTGAGCATCGGACTCTGGGCCGACACCAACAACGTCGACTTCCTCTTCGACCGCAACTGGATCGAGCACAACGAGAGCATCGGCCTCTGGTACGAGATCAGCTACAACGCCACCATCACCCGCAACACCTTCAGGCGGAACGGCTGGGTCAGCGGCAACGAGAACCTGGGCTCACCGGCGCCGGCGATCTACATCTCGGAGTCGGGCGGCGACGCGCGGCTCGCCCACGGCACGAGCGGCAGCTCGGACCTCACCATCAACGACAACTACTTCGAGGACAACTTCTCCGGCATCACGGTCTTCGAGAACGCCAATCGGTTCTGCAACTCGAACGGCAACACCAGCAAGTCGTACTGCACGCCGTTCGTCAGCCCCACGGTGATCCCGAAGCCGCACGACGACGACTACCTCGACCCCATCAACGCCACCCATCCCTGCTACACGTCCATCAAGAACGAGCCTTACCGCACTGACTGCCGCTGGCACTCGCGCAACGTCAAGGTGTTTGGCAACGAGTTCCGGTTCGAGAAGGCGAACGTGCCCTGCGCCGGGACTTACTGCGGCGTGCAGGCCCTGTACGCCCAAGGGGACGACAATCTGCCGTGGATGCCGTACACGGTCGCGGAGATCCAGCAGAACGTCATGCTCACCGGCGGCAACAGCTTCCACGACAACACGTATGTCGGTGATTGGAAGTTCGTGAAGGGGTGGGGCGAGGCGATCTCCTGGAACGCCTGGCGGTCCGCCCCCTACAACCAGGAGGCGGGCAGCACGCTCAACGGCGTGACCGAGCCGCCCGCCTCGTCCAACGCCCTCGACGCCGACACCGCGACGCTCGAAGGGTCGGTCGGGCAGTGGGCCGCCTGGTACGGCAGCTCCGTGCAGAGAGCCGCCGGCGCGGCCCACGGCGGTGCCTACGGGCTGCGGATCGACGTCACCGAGGGCGGTGGATGGGGGGTGCAGCTCGCGAACTGGCCCGGGTTCGCCGCCACGCCGGGCGTCAAGCAGGTCAGCGTGTGGGCCAGGCAGGGTACTTCCGGGATTTCCACCGCGACGCTCGGCGTGCTGTGGCGCGATGCCGACCAGCAGCTTCTGCGGACCGATCAGGTTCCGCTCGGTGGTCTGAGCGCGGACTGGCAGGAGTTCACGGGGCAGCTCACCGCGCCTGCGGGGACTGCCTCGGTCTCGCTGGAGGTGAGGAGCGCCGCCGGTGGTGCTGGTGACGTGCTCCACCTCGATGACATCGTGGTGGCCGATCAGCGGTCAGTGTCTGCGCCGCGAGCCTGACGTTCCGGTCGGCTGGAGGGCGGCCGCTTCGGGTGGTGCCGGGAGTGGCCGCTCTCGCGCGAGCGGGGCTGGGAGCGAGCTGGGGGAGGGCCGGCCCCCGTCGAGCGCAGCTGGGGCCCGGTCAGGGTGCGGCGATTAGGGCCTGGTCGGAGCAGGGTCAGGGCTTGGTTGGAGCAGGGTCAGAGTCTGGTCGGAGCACGGTCAGGGGGCGGGAGTGGTCGTGCTGAGCGTCCAGCGGTGGGCTAGCAGGAGCCTGCGGACGCCGTACGCGCCGAGCGGGGTGAGCTGGACGGGCGGGCTGTTCATGATCACGTCGAGGGCGTGGCGGGGGATCCGGCGTAGGAAGTGAGCGGCGGCTTGGGCGCGGTCGGGCGAGGCGTCGTCGTGGCGCCAGAAGAGCGTCACCAGATCGCCGACCCCGGCGTCGATTTCGGCGTCGGTCCCGGACATGGCGTCGGTCCCGGCGTTGGCTCCGGTTCCGGTCCCGGACATGGCGTCGGTCCCGGCCCTGGTCCCGGCGTCAGCCCCGGCCCAGGTCCCGGTCCCGGTCCCGGGACCGGAACCGGGCGCTGGGGGGTTGGCGGGGGCGGTTACTCCGGCGGTGGCCCAGACACTCATCGCCGTGCGTACGCCGGCGAACAGCGCACCGGACGGGTCGTGTGGTCCCGTGAGGTCGTGGGTGGCGGCGGCGATGGGCAGGGCGGGGAGCAGCATGGGGAACGGGCGTTCGGCCAGGTGGACCGCCATGAGGTGGGCGGTCAGGGGGAGGATCGCCTCCAGGGGCGACTGGAGGGAGTAGTAGCGGCCGTCCTTCTGCTCGGCCTCCACCCGATCCCGCAGCGAGCCGGCGAGCAGCCGGGCCCACACCTCCAGTTGGGCCTGCTCGGCGGTCGCGGCGGCCGCGAGCCGTGCCCGGGCGGCGGACTTGTGTTCAGGGGAGGCGCGGCGTACCAGCAGGGAGTCCTCGGCCTGGGCGGCGAGTTCGGGGAGGGGCGCGAGCGTGTGCGGCGGCAGCGCCGGACGTTCGTCGTCGAGCGGTGTGAGCCAGGGGAACAGGCCCGCGAACACCAGGTCGAACCGCCGCGCCGCCCGTGGCAGGCCCGGCCCGGCTGCAACCTCGTACACCGCCGCCGCCTCGTACACGGCCGCCACCTCGTACACCGCTGCCGCCTCGTACACCATGGACGGATCATGCACCGCGGCGGCGAGGACGCGCGCGGCCCGCGTACGAAGGTGAGCAGATCCGCTATGGAGTGAGGATCTTTCACGTCCAGCGGGTGATCACGACCGTCGTTCCGCGGCCCGGCGCGCTCGCCAGGCGGAACTCGTCCACCAGCCGCTTCGCCCCGCCAAGCCCAAGGCCGAGCCCGTGGCCCGTGGAGTAGCCGTCGACCAGCGCGACGTCCGGGTCGGGGATGCCGGGGCCCTCGTCGGAGATCGTCAGCCGGAGCCCGGCCCGGGGCGGCGGCTGCAGGTGCTCGATCAGCAGGCTGCCCCCGCCGCCGTGGACGTAGCAGTTGCGTACCAGTTCGCTGGCCGCCGTGATGAGCTTGGTCTGCGCGATGAGCCCGAACCCGGCCTCCAGGGACGCGGCGCGTACCGCGTGCCGGGCGGTGAGCAGGTCACGTTCGGTGCGGATGGGCAGCGAGCGGGTCGCCGCGGGCTCCGCGGGCTCACTGTCACCCAACCCGGATCCTTCCCGTGACCGTCCGGTTAGTTGTCGCGTGGCAAATATATAGGATCGTCACTCCGGTCGCAGGTTCGGGCCTGGATGAACGTAACCTCAGAGTTATTTGCTATCGTGCAAATTTATCGGTGGCGCGCGGAACGCGCCTGGAGAAGAGGACATGCGTTGGGCAGCATTTCCGAGGGCGTTCACGCGGTGCGACAGGCCATGCAGGCCGCTCCGCCCTATGCCGTAGCCGAGGCGCTGCGCGACGCGGTGACTCTGCACTTCGCCGTCGAGCGCGTCGAGGTGCTCCTCGCCGACCCGGCGTTGGTCACGCTCCGTCCCGTTCTCGAAGAGTACGCACCCGGCGCACGTGGTCTGGCCATCGACGGCACGCCCGCCGGCCGCACGTTCGCCTCGCAGACGCCGCAGCGCGAAGGCGCCCTGCTGCACCTGCCCGTCAGCGCGTGCGGCGAGCGCGTCGGCGTCCTCAGCCTGAGCTTCGGCACGCCGCCCGGCACGGAGGCCGTCGAGGACCTCCAGGAGATCGCCACCGCGCTCGGCCACATCCTGTGTGACGCCTACCGCATCACCGACCGTTACCACCGCGTACGCCGCGCCGCCCGCCTCACCCTCGCCGCCGAGATGCAGTGGGCGCTGCTGCCCGGCTGCGGCCACCAGGGCGACGGCTACCGCCTGGCCGGCCAGCTCGAACCCGCGTACGCCGTCTACGGCGACAACTTCGACTGGGCCTGCGGCCCGCGCGGCCTCATCCTGTCGGTCACCGACGGTATGGGCGCCGGGGTCGAGGCCGCGATGCTCACCACGCTCACCATCACCGCGCTGCGCAACGCCCGCCGCTCGGGCGCGGGCCTGGAGGAGCAGGCGGGCCTCGCCGACGAGGCCATCTACAGCCAGTACGGCGGCCGCCTCCACGTCTCCACCCTGCTGATGAGCTTCGACGCCGAGACCGGCGAGGCCGCGCTGGTGGACGCCGGCTCGCCGCGGCTGCTGCTCATGCGCGGCGGCCAGGTCCGCCACATCGAGCTGGAGCAGCAGCTCCCGCTCGGCATGTTCGGCAACACCGCCTACACCGAGCAGCACCTGCGGCTGGAGCCCGGCGACCGGCTGATCGTGGCCAGCGACGGCGTCTACTCCTCGCGCTCCCAGGGCGGTACGGAGTTCGGCGGCTCGTCCCTGGAGTCTCTGATCAAGTCCACGCGCATGCAGCCGGCCGATGAGGCGGTCCGCACGATGATCAGGGGACTGCTGGACTTCCGGCGGGGCATGGAAGTGCTGGATGATGCGGTCGTGGTATGTCTCGACTGGACACCGGACCCCAAGCCGGGGTCGAAGCCATCCGGGCCGCATCCCGGGCGAGAACGACCATGACCGGCATCACCTCACTGAGTGGATAGCGTGTGATTGACGAGCCTGTTCCACCCGTTGAAGCGTTCGACTCCTTCGTCGGCCACCTGCCACCGACCGAATGGGCCCTCATCGAGAGGGAGGCGGCGGCCCTGGTCGCGGTCTGGGGCCGCTCACGTCAGGCGTTCGTCACGAAGGTGTCCTCCATCCAGCTCCAGGCCATGCTGACCATCGAGAAGCACGAGACGATCAACCTGGGCCGCCTGGCCACGGCGCTCGGGGCGGTGCCCTCGTCCGCGAGCCGCCTCTGCGACCGGCTGGAGGCGGCCGGGCTCGTCCGGCGCTCCCACGACGAGGAGGACCGGCGCGAGCTGACGCTCTCCCTCACCCCCTCCGGCCGCGCCCTCATCGAGGAGCTGCAGCAACTGCGGCGGGACGACCTCGCCCGGGTGCTCAGCGAGATGCCGCCCGCCGGGCGGATCGCGCTGCTGCGCGGGCTGCAGGCGTTCGCGGAGGCGGCCGACCGGGTCACGGCGCGCGAGACGCCCGAGGAGGACGAAGACTGGATCCAGATCGCCGCCCGCCTTCTCGCCTGATGAGGGCCGTAGCGTCGCTGCTGGTCGCGGCGAGCTTGCTGGTGGCGGTGGGATGCGCGGCGGGGCAGGGGGCGAGTGGTTCTCCGTCGCCCGCGCCGACACCCCTGCCCACGGAGACGGTCACGCCCACGCGTACGGCCCCGTCCGAAGGGGCTCCGACGCCGGGCCCGGTGGTCACCCCCCCCGCCTCCCCCGGCGGCTGGCGTTACGCGTACGTCAGCGACCAGCCCGGCTCCCGCCTCACCGGCGTCACCGCCGCCGGCCCCCGGGAGGCGTGGGCCGCCGGCTCCGAAGGTGACCGGCTCCTGCTGCTCCACCACGACGGCACCGCCTGGCGCAAGGCCGATCCGCCGCCCGGGGCGGCCGCGGTGCCCGAGGGCGCGGACGTCCGGATCGCCGCCTCCGGCCCGGACGACGTCTGGCTGCTGCTCCCCGAGCTCGGGGTCGACGACCAGGTCCAGGCGCTGACGGCCGTACGCTGGGACGGCTCCGCCTGGCATCGGGTCCCCGGGCGCATCGACTCCCCGTACGTCGCCGGCTTCGCGGTGCTCGGGCCCGCCGACGCCTGGGCCGTCTACGGCTCCGACCGCCGGGAGGCCGCCCACTGGGACGGCCGGTCCTGGACGAAGGTGCCGCTCCCCGCGTACGCGTCGGCCCTCGGCGGCTCCGGCTCCACCGGGCTGTGGGCCGTCGGCTTCCGATCCTCCGGGCCGGGCGTCACCGAGAGCGAGATGGACCAGCCCGCGGCCATGCGCTGGGACGGGCGCTCCTGGCGGCTGGTGCCCACTCCGACGTACGCCTTCGCCCGGCCCAAGCCGCCCGAGGGCAGCGCCACGCTGGACGGCGTGCTCGTGCTGGGCGAGGACGACGTGTGGGCGATCGGCGTGCACACCTTCAACCACGGCGAGGTGGAGGACGAGCCGGCCGATCCGCCGCCGATCCTCCTGCACTGGGACGGCCGGAGCTGGAGCAGGCAGAACGCCCCCGGCGACAGCCACTACTGCTGCCCACGCCTGGCCGCCGGTCCCTCCGGCGGGGTCCTCGTCGTGACCGGCAGCCCGCGCCTGCGCGACACCTGGCGGGTGGCGGCGCCCGGCGGGTCCGCGGTCCCGCTGCCGCGCCTGCCGGCGATCCCCGGGCTGAAGCGTTCACAGTTCTTCAAGGTCGAGGGGGCGGCCCGGTCGGGCACGACCTGGGCGGCCGGCACGCTGTCGGCGGACGGCGGCTTCTGGAGCCGCGCCGCCATCGCCGAGCTGCCCTGAATCGCCCTGCCGCCCTGAATCGCCGAGCTGCCCTGAATCGCCCTGCCGCCCTGAATCGCCGAGCTGCCCTGAATATGATCAAATTCCGGGAATGGACCGAGCCCGGCAACTGGTAGGGGAGACGCTCCTCTACGGCTTCGCCTTCCTCCTGCTGACCGGCGCCTACCTCGCGTACTTCTACACGCCGAGCGGGCAGCTGGTGCCGTACGCGGGCGCGTACGAGCCGCTGCGCGGAACGATGATGACGGCCGCGTACGAGTCGATCCTGACAATGAGCTTCGAGGAGCCCCGCGCGCTGTTCGCGCGGGCGTTCCACACCAGGGTGATGATGGTGCTCGCGGTGGGCGCCGTGCTCTGGGCGCTGCTCGGCCGCGTCAGGTACGCCCTGGCGGTGCTCGGCCTGATCGCGGTCGCCGGGGCGGCAGGATACGGCGCCGCCGACGAGGTCGTCCTGGTGCGGCTGCCCATCCCCGTCTGGTACGGCCTGCACCTGGCGGCGGCCCTGGCGGTGCTCGTGACGCTGGTGGTGTCCTCGCGCCGCGAGGCCGCCAGGCAGCCGCGTACGCTCGCCTTCACGGCGCTCGCCGCAGGTCTCGCCCTGCTGGCGGTCTACGTGCTCTGAAGCGGGGTCAGCCCTGCTTGAGGACGGGCTTCCACTTGGAGCACTCGCCCGTGGGACGGGAGGCGGTGCCGCGGCAGACCTGCATGCGGATCTGCAGCACGTTGCGGTAGTCCTTCTTGAACGAGCCCACGCCCGGCCGGCAGTTGTAGAAGCCGTACGACTTCCAGCGGCCGTTGCGCGCGTCCTGCGCCTTCAGCACCGCCCACGCGCAGCCCTTGCCGCGCGTGTCCTCCAGCTTGCCCTCCACGAGGTAGCCGAACTGGTGGAGGTAGACCTTCCCCCACGAGCCGGCCATGCCGTCGGCGGAGTAGACGGGCCCCCACTTCCAGACGGCCGGCGTGGCCGAGGCGGGCGCGGCGGCCCCGGCCAGGGGCAGGACGGCGGCGGCGAACAGGACGAGCAGACGACGCATGAGGGGTCTCCGTGATCGGGCAAAGAACTTCACCCCACTACAGATAGGCCCTGGTACTTGCGATCGGCTTGAAGACCAGTGGTCCGCTCAAGGAGCGAGCCGGGCGGGGAAACCGCCGGTGGCGATCGGCCCCCAGCGGTCGATGTGGATACGGATCAGCGACTTGTCCTGGCGGCGCATCGCCTCGCGGTACTCGTCCCAGTCGGGGTGCTCGCCGGCGATGCACCGGTAGTACTCGACCAGCCCGTCCAGCGCCTCGGGCATGTCGAGCACCTCGGCGCGGCCGTCCACCTGCACCCAGGGGCCGTTCCAGTCGTCGGACAGCACGCAGATGGACACGCGCTCGTCCCGCTTGGCGTTGCGGGTCTTGGCGCGCTCGGGATAGGTGGACACCACGATCCGCCCGTCGGCGTCCACGCCGCAGGTGACCGGCGAGAGCTGCGGGCGGCCGTCGGCGCGGACGGTCGAGAGCAGGCCGTGGTGCCGGGTGCGGAGGAAGTCGAGGAGCTCGGGCCGGTCGACCCGGCGCGCGGTGGCGATGTTCGGAGCCATGTGCAGGTGCCTTTCGGATCGTACGTGATCCGATCCTTTCACTGGGCGAGCGCCGCCTCGTCGACCAGGGCGACCCGGACGGCGCGCGGGTCGTCGCCGGACAGCGGCACCGCGAAGACCGCCGTGCTCGGGCCCGCCCCGTAGACCACGAACCTGGTCCCGTCCTCGTCCCAGGTCTCGCGTACGTCGGAGGTGAGCCGCGCCGACGCCGAGCAGTACGCGGGGCTGCGGCGCAGCAGGTGCAGCGAGGTCTCCAGGGGCACGTCCCCGGAGGGGGCAGGGACGGCGAGCGGCGGGCGGAGGCGGACCCGGAGGCGGCGCAGCGGGACGAGCCAGTGCCGGTCCAGCTCGGAGGAGAGGGCGAGCAGCACCACGACCTCCAGCACGGCCAGGGGCACCAGCGGCGGCTGCGCGGCCGGCGCGGTCGTCGCCAGGAGCCCGGCGGCGAGCAGCAGCCCGGCGCGGGCGAAGGACCGTACGTCCACGGGCTTGGCGTGGTCGCCCAGGCAGCCGCAGGACGCGGCCGGCGCGGCCACGCGGGCGTAGCCGAGGTAGCCGAGGAAGCCCGCCGCCAGCAGCGCGGCGGCCGCGCCGTCCAGGGGGTGGAGCGGCGGGACGAGCAGTGCGGCGGCCACGGCGAGCTCGGCCAGCCCGACGAGGCGGAGCGCAGGGACCGCGCGCGCCGCGCCGACGAGCCCGGCCAGGGCGCTCCGCCCGGCCTGGGCCCGCATCCGCCTGCCGAACAGCTTCATCAGCCCGGCCCAGAGGAGGAAGAGGGCGATCACGTACGGCTGCGACGCGGCGATCCCGTTCATCATGCTTCTCCTAGTGGGGGGAGAACACGGTGGCGATGTCGACCTCGTTGGTGTCCGGCCGCCAGGCGCCCAGGATCTGTACGTGCTGGGCGACCTTCAGCAGGGACAGGTCCGCCGTGGGCGGCGACTCGGAATGGATGGCGACCGACTTGCCGGGCACGACGTGGCACAGCACCTCGTGCCCGTTGTGGTCCAGGCGGAGGGTCTGGTCCTTGATGTCGGTGATGTGGCCCTTGATGTTGACGATGTTGAGCCACACCGCCTCGGCGGCCAGCATCCCGTCGGGCATGCGGACGCCGCGCGCGTACAGGCCGTCGCCCGGCCTGGCCTGGTCGAAGCCGACCGGTCCGAGCTTCCACAGGCTGGTGCCGTCCACGACGCGGATGGTGTGGAAGACCATGTTCGAGCCGAGGACGAGGAGCGTGTTGTCCTTGATCGAGCGGATCCTGCCCTCGGCGAAGTTCGGGTCGAGAGCGCCGGGCTCCACGCCGGGGGCGGCGGTGGTGGCGAAGGCGGCCTCGGGGCCGAGCGAGCCGAGCGCGGTCGCGGCCACGACGCCGGCGCCGCCGCCGAGCACGGCGGACTTGAGCACATCCCGTCTGCTGCGCATGTCCGTCCCCCTCACGCCGTCGAGATCTCGGCCGGTCGCAGGCCCGCGGACAGGCTGGCGATCGCGCTGAAGGCGGCCGGGGTGAGGTCGATCAGCCGGTTGCTCGCGCAGGTCGCGCCGCAGCAGCTCCGCTCGCCGCAGAACAGGTCGGTCTGCGGGCCGCAGTCGGCGATGGAGGTGACGACGCTCGTACCGGTGCAGAGGGCGGTGGTGCGGTGCCGGTAGCCGCAGGTGCGGCGGGACAGGCTGACTCCGCAGGAGTCGGGGCGGGTGATGGCCCAGCAGGCGTCGGAGGTGTTGGGCCAGGCGTGCTGGAGGCTGCCGGAGTTGCAGGTTCCGCAGGCTCCCTTGCCGGTGCTGCTGCATGGTCCCCAGGAATTGCCGCAGCAGAACCAGGAGACCTCTCCTTGGACGGGGCCGAGTAAGTCGGCGGGCGGGCCGGACGTGGTACGCGCCATGCGCGTCTCCCTTCGGGTGAGCTCCGGGGGGTCTCGACGGATCGAGGGATTGAAGCTTTCCGACTCGATCTATGAGTACCATGTAAGGATTTTTCGTCAATGCCTGACTTGTGGCCGGAGTCGCCAGAGAGGGAGGAGGGGGGTGACGTCCCGGGCGGTGACCAGGGACGCGGGGGTGCTGCCCGGGAACGGACGCGCGGCGGGTCAGGAAGCCGGCGTCGGCGTTTCCGTGGGGGTTTCGGTCGGGGTGTCGGTGGGGGTGTCGGTGGGTGTCTCGGTCGGCGTCTCGGTCGGGGTCGCCGTCGGGGTCTCGGTCGGGTTCTCGGGCAGAGTGACGGTCGGGGTGGGGGCCGGCGTGGGGCACTCGGCGGGCTTACGCCACGACGGCGCCGGGGCCCACCACTGCCGGAGCTGGCCCCAGCCCTTCCACGAGCGCTTGACCGGCCGCGACAGGTCGTAGACGTAGAGGGCGGTGCCGCCGTCCGTGGCCTCCTGAGCGGCGCCGCCGTCCGTGCCGTCCGCGGGGGCCGCAGGGGCCGCAGGGGTCGCGGGGGTCTCAGGGGTCGTGGGAGTCGCCGGGGTAGTGGGGGCCGCCGGGGTCGTGGGGGCCGCCGGAGTGGGGGTGGCCGGGGTCGTGGCGGCCGGGGAGAGCGCGGTGACCGACACCCAGTCGTCCTGCTTGACCGCGCTGTTCCCGCGGCGGCCCGCGATCGTCCGGGTGTCCTCGCCGATCGTGTACGTCCGCTCGAAGCCGTCCTGGCTGCGTACCGTGATGGAGTCCTCGGCGACGGCGGTCGCCCGGCCCGTCTGGGCGGAGAGCGTCACCGAGCCGCAGCCGTCCTTCGTGGGCACCGCGAACTCGCCGTGCATCGCTCCGACGAAGCCCCAGGGGCTGAGCGGCGCGAGTTCGGGAACAGGGGCATCGGTGGGGGTCTCGGTGGGGGCGTCGGTGACGGTGACCGTCTCCGTGGGGGTCGGGGTCAGGGTCTCGGTCGGGGTCGCGGTGGGCGACGGTTCGGCAGGCGTGGCGCCCGCCGCCGCCGTGGCCACGCCGGCTCCGCCCGCCGCCATTAACACGGCGGTGGCGGCGACGAACACCGGTCGCCGGATCCGGCTGTCGCGAGGTTGATGGGCCTGCATAGGCGTTACCTTTCGTGTCATTCGCCGACATTCAACTCATGAGAACCCCGCCCGACTAAGGCATCCGTAAGCTGCCGCCCCTCGTGCCGCGCCGTGGGGTCCTGCCCGGAAAGCGCTGCCCACTTCCGTGTTGCTTATGCCGGGATGCGACGATCGGATCGTTCGACCCATTCGGCGATAGGCGAAAGCATGGCAAGTGACCAGGGCCGCAGGGCTCTCGTGGTCCGGGGCGGCTGGGAAGGGCACGCCCCCGTGGAGGCCACGGAGCTCTTCATCCCCTTCCTGGAGAAGAACGGGTTCGAGGTGCGGAGGGCGGACTCGCCCGCGCCGTACGCGGACGCGTCGTACATGTCCGGCGTCGACCTCATCGTGCAGTGCTACACGATGGGAACCATCCAGCCCGACGAGCTGAAGGGCCTGGAGGCCGCCATCCGCGCCGGCACCGGCATGGCGGGATGGCACGGCGGCATCGCCGACTCCTACCGCAACTCCTCCGACTACCTGCACCTCATCGGCGGCCAGTTCGCCTGCCACCCCGGCAAGCACCCCGACGAGCGGGAGGGCACGCAGGCCGACAACTTCGTCCCCTACACGGTGAACCTGCTGCCCGAGGCCGCCGAGCACCCCATCACGGCGGGCCTCACCGACTTCGACCTCGTCACCGAGCAGTACTGGGTGCTCACCGACGACTACATCGACGTGCTCGCCACGACCACCCAGAAGGTCCGCTCCTGGGACCCGTGGCACCGCGAGGTGACCTCGCCCGCGCTCTGGACCCGCCGCTGGGGCGAGGGCCGCATCTTCGTCACCACCCCCGGCCACAGCCTGGACGTCCTCCAGCACGACACCGTACGCACGATCATCGAGAGGGGCATGTTGTGGGCCAGCCGCTGAACGTCGGCGTCGTGGGCTGCGGCGCGATCTCGGCCCAATATCTCAGCACCATCGACCGCCTGCCGGGGCTCCGTCTCGCGGCCGTCGCCGATCTCGACCCCGGCCGGGCCGCGGAGGCGGTCGCCGCCTGGCCCGGCACCCCCGTCCTGTCCGTCGCGGACCTGCTGGCCGACCCCGGCGTGGACGTGGTGCTCAACCTCACGATCCCGGCCGCCCACGCCGAGGTCGCGCTCCAGGCGATCGCGGCCGGCAAGGACGTCTACGGCGAGAAGCCGTTGGCGGCCAACTCCGCCGACGCGGCGAGGGTGCTGCAGGCGGCAGAGGCGGCCGGCGTACGGGTCGGCTGCGCGCCCGACACCGTGCTCGGCACCGGTACGCAGACCGCCCGCAAGGCCGTGGACGACGGCCTCATCGGCCGCCCGGTCGCCGCCACCGCCACGATGGTCACCGCCGGCCACGAGCGCTGGCACCCCAACCCCGACTTCTACTACGTCCCCGGCGGCGGCCCCCTCCTCGACATGGGGCCGTACTACGTCACCAGCCTGGTGACGCTCCTCGGCCCGGTCACCTCCGTGATCGGGGCGGCCTCCCGCCTGCGCGGCAAGCGCACGATCGGCTCAGGGCCGCGGCGCGGCGAGGAGATCCCGGTGTCCGTGGACACGCACGTCACCGGCGTGCTGGTGCACGAGTCGGGCGCGCTGTCCACGCTCGTCATGAGCTTCGACGCGCCGGCCACCAAGGCGCCGAACATCGAGGTGCACGGCGAGCGCGGCTCGCTGGTCGTCCCGGACCCGAACCACTTCGACGGCGTCGTCCAGCTCTCCGCCGTGGGCGAGGGGGGTTGGCGCGATCTGCCGGACTCGGCCGGTTATGTGGCGGCGGGCCGCGGCGTCGGGCTGGCCGACCTCGCCGCCACCCCGGCGGGCGAGGAGCCGCGGGCGAGCGGGACGCTGGCCTTCCACGTCCTCGACGTCATGGAGTCGCTGCTGGCCTCGGCCGGTTCGGGGGCCGCGGTCACGGTGGCCAGCACCTGCGAGCGGCCGTCGCCGGTGCCCCTGCTGACCTTCTGAGAACCGGTGCCCCTGCTGCCCCTCTGAGAACCCGGATCATGGGCGCGGCGAGGTCCGCGTCCATGATCCGCTCCATCCGCGGTGCGAGCGCCGCCCCGACGCCGCCACGCACTTGCGGCACACTTCGCTGATCTCCTCGGCCGCGCCGCCGGACTCCGGGAAAACCTCGGGCCAGCGGACGTGGTGGAAGCGCAGCAGCCGGGCCCGGCTCAGCTGCAGGCCGCACAGGGTCTGGTTCGTGCCGGGCTGCCAGGCGTGCGCCTCGCCCGCGGGCATGCGCACGCCGTCGTCGTCGCGCCACTGCCCGGAGGCCGCGACGGAGGGCTCGCCCCGTCTGCGTCCCGGCATGTCACCTCGAATCGGGGAAGCCGGCGTAGTAGCCGCCGACCTCGTCGTGGTAGCGGGTGTCCCGGTAGGTCTTCTCGTCGAACTCCGGGGCCTTCTTGATCTCTTCCTTGGTCCGCCCGACATGGATCGTGCGGGCGTCCTCGTCGATGTGCTCCACCGCCCCCGCGGGGATGAGCACCTTCTTGCCGAAGATCCACGGGCCGGTGTGCACGACCACGTAGCTCTCTCCGACCGCGTTGTTCGCCTCGTCCACCGTGCCGATCTTGCCGTCGGTCGCGTCCACCTCGAAGCCGACGAGGTCGAGCGACTCGCGTAGCCCCAGCTCAGGACGGTACTGCCACAGATTTTCGAGCATGTCCGCCCCCTACCCCGTCACAGCGCGCCAATCGCGGCCCCGACCAGCGCCAGGCTCACCGTGGAGCTGGCCGCCCGCACCGTGTTCCACGCCGTCCACCTGCGCGAATAGTCCTTCCACCGCATCGTGCCCGCGTCGAGCGCGTTGTTCATCGGGACGTTCACCGCCACGGTGACGAGGAACGAGCCGGCGAAGCCGACCCCGGCCGCCCCGAGGAACCACCCGGCCGCCGCGCCGCCCGCGAGCAGCCCGGCCACGAGCGCGGCCACCGGCGAGCCCAGGAACACCAGGAACAGCCACGGGTTGAGGATCTTGCGGTTGACGCTCCGCATCGCCGCCTCGGCCTGCGCGGGCTCGATCGCGTTCAGACCGGGCATGACGGACATCGAGAAGGCGTAGAAGAGACCGGCGAGCAGCCCGTGCAGGACGAGCGTGAGCAGGGCGAGAATCAGCATGTCCCCATCGTGGCGGCGGGCGGGTGAGACGGTCCATGCACAGGACGCTCACTCCCATAAGCGACGCTCTCCTCGGGTCCTGTGCGGGCTGAAAGAGATCATGTAAGGTGAGCGCGGCCCGTCCCCCAACGGCCTGGAGCCCGCCGTGCCGCAGCCTTCCCGCCGCCAGGTTCTCTCCCTGCTCCCCGCCGCCGGCCTGCTGGCCGTGGCCGGCCCGCTGCGCGCCGCCGCCGAGGCGGGCGGGTTCGACCACGCGCGGCTGATCGCCAACACCGTCGCCATGCTCGCCGGGACCCCCGAGGTCAACGCCAGGCCGGAGGTCGCCGCCAAGCTCGCCGCCGTGCTCGCCACCGCCAGGCAGCGGCTCGCCGCGATGGACCGGGCGGGCGAGGGCGAGCTGTTCGCCGGCCTCGCGCTCGGCTCCGACGACGTCAACCTGCGCCTCGCCTTCCAGTACCTGTACGAGATCGCGCTCGCCACCCGCGTCCCCGGCGGGGAGCTCGCGGACGACGCCGCCGCCCAGCGCCGGGCCGCCGACGGCCTGCTGTGGCTGCACGAGCGCTACTACGGCGACCAGGCGAAGGGCTACTACGGCAACTGGCACACGTGGGAGATCGGCATCCCCACCCACGTCACCAGGACGCTCGCGCTGCTGGCCGACCGGCTGCGCGCGGAGCGGCCCGAGCTCACCGCCACCTACGTGGCCTCGATGGACGCCTACCTCCGCAACGGCAGGAACGGCGACGTCGACCTCGACTCGCGCTTCCACACCGGCGCGAACCTGGCCGACATCACCGCCAACCGCATCCTCCAGGGCGCGGTGTCCGGCGACGACGCCCGCGTGGCCAAGGCCGTCGCCGACCAGTCCACGGTCTTCGCCACCGTCGACCCGTACGCGCTCCAGCACGGCGTCACCGACGGCTACTACCGCGACGGCTCCTTCATCCAGCACGGCTCGGTGGCCTACACCGGCTCCTACGGCCGCGCCCTGCTCACGCGCGTCGTGCAGACGCTCAAGACGCTGGACGGCGCGACCGCGGCGGCCGGCACAAGCGACCTGCCGGGCGTCGTCTACCGCTGGGTCGCCGACGGCTTCGCCCCGCTCATCTTCGAGGGCTGGATGATGGAGATCGTCAAGGGGCGGGCGGTCTCGCGCACCGGCACCGGCTACGCCGACGTCGGCGTGGTCGTGGAGGCCGTCGCCGACCTGGCCGACCACGTGCCGGCCGAGCAGGCGCTCGCGCTGAAGAAGTACGTCAAGCACCTGCCGGCCGCCGACACCGCCGCCTTCGTCTCGCCGGTCAGCATCGCCCGCTACGCCGCGATCCGGGCCGACGCCTCGATCGAGGCCGCCGACCTCAACCCGCCCGAGCGCAGCGTCGCCTTCAACGCGATGGACCGCACCGTGCACCGCCGCCCCGGCTACGCCTTCGCCCTCGCGCGCAGCTCCGAGCGGATCAGCAAGTACGAGTACATGAGCGGCGAGAACCTCATGCCCTGGTTCCAGGGCGACGGCGCCCACTACCTCTACCTGGCGGGGGAGGACCAGCGGGCGGTGTTCGGCGTGGACTACTTCACGACGGTCTCGCCGTACCGGCTGGCCGGGGTGACCGCGCCGGCCGAGGAGCGCCGCACGGTCCCCGAGCTGTACGGCGGCCGTCTCTGGTACGACAACCCGGACCATCCGCTGAACTTCACCGCGTCCTCGGAGTCCCAGAACGCCTACGTGTACTTCCCGGTCGCAGGGAACGCCTTCTCGGGCGGCGCGACGCTCGGCGCGTACGGCATCGCCGGGATGGTCCAGTCCGACGACGCCGCCTGGGCCGCCAAGCAGGCGGGCCTGCTGCCCGACGACTTCGTCGCCTACCGCAACGCCCGCGCCACCAAGTCGTGGTTCCTGCTCGACGACGAGATCGTGGTGCTGGCCGCGGACGTCTCCGGCCAGTCGGGGCGGGCCGCGGTGACCACGGTGGACAGCCGCATCGCCGCCCCCGCCGACGCGGTGGCGCTCACCGGCGAGACCTGGACCGGCTCGCCGTGGCGGCCGGGGGCGACGGGCGAGCCGCGCTGGCTCCGCTACGCCAACGCCACCCGTGGCACCGCCGTCGGCTACGCCTTCCTCAGCCGCCAGCCGGTCAGCGCCGTCCTGGAGACGGTGACCCGCAGCCGCCGCGTCGTCCGCACGTCCAACCCGGACACTCCGGTCACGAAGAACGTCTTCACCGCCTCCGTCACCCATCCGGCGTCCGGCGCGCTGCCCGCCCTCGCCTACGCCCTGGTCCCGAACGCCACCGAGGCCCGCCTGCGCGCCTACGCGAGAGGGCCGCTGACCGTGCTGGCCAACGACCGGCACGTGCAGGCGATCGAGCACGAGGGGCTGGGCCTGATCGCCGCGAACGTCTTCACCGCGGGTCCGCGCCACGCCGGCCGCCTGCGCGTGGACGGCCCGGCCGCGGTCATCGTGCGGACGTCAGGGTCCCGGGTGAGCGTCGCCGTCGCGGACCCGACGACCAGGCGCGACCGCGTGAGCTTCCTGCTGCGCGGCCCCTCGCTGCGGCTCGACCGCGCCGACGAGGGGGTGACGGTCCGCCGCGTGCCCGGCGGCACGCTCGTCGAGGCCGTGACCCGCCGCACCTACGGCCGCACGCTCACCGCCACCCTGCGCTGACCGGAGAGGGTCAGGAGTAGAGGAAGTAGTAGGAGTACGCCGCCTTCCACTCGCAGCGCCACTCGTCCCACCAGCCCTGGCTCTCGCCGTAGGCGCCGACGCGCTGGCATTCCGCGGACGTGCGGTAGATACCGGCCAGCCTTTCCGCGTTCGCCGGCGCGGCGCCGAGCGTCAACGACAATCCCGCGGCCAGAAGGACCGGGAAGAGAACCGCACGAACCTTTCGCATGAATCCTCCTGCGATGGGGCGGATCAACGGAGCGGATCATTACATTGGCAGTCATCGCGGCTGAGATCAACACCGGGAGCCCGAAACTTTCCACCCGCCTTTTCGTGAGGGCGGCGCATGTTTCACCGGTGATTCCCGGACGTTTCCGGACGGGCTTTGACCACCGTCACATCCCTGGCATATCGTCGCCTCGCCCTGATCGATCGCGAGCCCGATCGATGACGAGGGCGAATCCGCACGGGGGCGTGTGTTGTTCTCACCTGCGCGACGGCTGACGCGCCGATCGCGGCTGCCCCGGCACGGGTGAGAGCCGGACGGCCACCTGCCAAGCGGCGATCATCCGAAACACCGGAGGCGCACCATGCAAGTTCGTTCCCGCCCGGCCGCGATCGTCGGCATGGTCATGACCATGCTGGCCGGCCTCGCAGTGTCGCTCGTCCTTCCGCCCCCGGCCCAGGCCGACCAGGTGATCAGCAACATCGCGTACGCGCCCGCGCAACCGGCCGGCTCCAAAGGTCACCTGCTCGACCTCTACCTGCCGTCAGGCGGCACCGCCCCCCGGCCGCTGATCATCTGGCACAGCGGCTCGGCCTGGTCGAGCGACGACGGCAAGACCGGCGCGGCCGCCATCGCCGCCGTGTTCAACCCCCTGGGGTTCGCGGTGGCCGGCGTCAGCGTCAGGTCCAGCGCCCAGGCGGTCTTCCCCGCCCAGGTGCACGACGTCAAGGCCGCCATCCGCTGGCTGCGCGCCAACGCCGCCACCTACCAGCTCGACCCCAACCGTTTCGCCATGATGGGCACCTCCTCGGGCGGCTGGCTGACGGAGATGGCCACGCTGACCGGCGGCGTCGCATCCTTGGAGGGCACCGTCGGCACGACCGGCGTCTCCAGCGCCGTGCAGACGGGGCTCGCCTTCTTCAGCCCGACCGACTTCCTGCAGATGAACGCCCAGAACCTGCCCACCGGCGGGCTGGACCACAACTCCCCGGCCTCGCCGGAGTCGATGCTGATCGGCTGCCCCATCCAGACCTGCCCCGCCCAGGTGGCCCTCGCCAACCCGGTCAACTACGTCGACGCGAACGACCCGCCGCTGCTGTTCCTGCACGGCCAGGCGGACTTCCTGGTGCCGCACGGGCAGAGCGTCCTGCTCTACAACAAGATCAAGGCGAGCTGCGGCCAGGGCCAGTTCATCTCGGTACCGGGCGCGGACCACGGCATCGACTTCGTCATGGACCCCGCCCACTACGGCTCCCAGACCACCTACACCACCGCCAACTGCTCCAGCACCACCACGGCCGGCGCCCCCAACCCCACCTGGGAGACCTTCGCGAACCACATCCGCGGCGGGCTCAAGATGGGCACCGCCTGCAAGGTCGCCTACGCGCCCACCACCTGGGACGGCGCCTTCTCGGCCACCGTCACCGTCACCAACACCGGCACGACGCCCGTCGACCGCTGGGCCGTGACCTGGACGTGGCCGGGCAACCAGCAGGTCACGGACGCCTGGAACGCCACCGTGACGCAGGCGGGCGCCCAGGCGACCGCGCGCGACGCCGGCCACAACGCCTATATCGGTCCGGGCTCCGCCCAGAGTTTCGGTCTCAACGGCACCTTCAGCGGGACGAACGCCAAACCGGCCGAGTTCAGGCTGAACGGCGTGGTCTGCACCCCGGCGACCTGAGCGCCGATAATTTCGGAAAGGCGCTCTGGAACCGTCCAAAGGATGAACCGCAGCTCGCCGGGAAATACGGCATTTCCCAAATCCGCCACGTTCCGCTGGATTCCGGTTACGGAAGGAAATCATCCAGATCGCGGACAGTTATATTGATTTTCCCGGCGAGCTGCCCCTATCCTTTCGCTCTCGTGAGGGCCGATCAAAGAGCGGACCGAAATATTTCGGCGGCCGGCGGCCCATCCCGCGTTATCGCCTGACCCGTTTACGGAAAGCTTCGCCGGCGTCCCCTTGAGACGCCGTTCTTCGTGGTGCCCGTCGATCAGTTAGGGGACGTGTGCGTACATCTGACATGTTCGTCCGGAGCCTCGGCGTCTTCGTGCCGGGCAGCGTGAGCGTCGAGCAGGCGGTCGAGGAGGGGCTGTACCCACCCGACGAGGCCGAGCGTTTCGGACAGCTCGGCGCGGCGGTCGCCGGCGACATGCCCGCCCCCGAGATGGCGCGCCGCGCGGTCCTCGACGCGTACGAGCGCTGGAACGAGTCATCGCCCAAGGACCTCGACCTGCTGCTCTACCCGTCGGTCTGGCACCAGGGCCCGAACGGCTGGCAGCCCCAGCACTACCTGCAGATGCACCTCCTCGGCGGCGCCGTCCCCGCGTACGAGATCCGCAGCGGCTGCGTCGGCATGATCAGCTCGCTGGAGCTGGCCGCGAGCTACCTGCGGGCCGACCCCGGCAGGGAGACCGCGCTGGTGGTCTCGGCCGACAACCACGGGACGCCGCTGGTGGACCGCTGGCGGATGACGCCCGGCGCGCTGATCGGCGACGCCGCCTGCGCGCTCGTCCTCGGCAAGGACTACGGCATGGCCGAGCTCCTCGCGGTGAACGCGACCACGATCCCCGAGGCCGACGCGGTCAACGACGGCGCCTATCCGCTGTTCCCGCCGGACGCCACCGTCGGGCGGGGGCTGAGCTTCGGCGACCGGCACGAGGAGTTCCGCCAGCGGCTGCTCAAGGACCGGGGAACCGGGATCCACCTGACCATCCAGAAGACGATGATGCAGCAGGTCGAGCAGACCCTGGACGAGGCCGGCATCGAGCTGTCCGACATCACGAAGGTGGCCTTCCCGCACGGCCGCCGCGAGGACCTGGACGGGCAGATGTCCTGGCTCGGCATCGACCTCGACCAGACGACCTGGGACTACGGCCGGCGCGTCGGGCACTGCGGCGCGGTCGACCAGTTCATCGCCTTCGAGCACCTGCTGGCGACCGGCGGGCTCGTGCCCGGCGACCATCTGCTCATGGTCGGGTTCGGCTCGGGGACGTCCGTGGCCGCGGCCGTGTTCCGCGTGCTCGCCCCCGCCCCCGTGACCAAGGAAGGGGCGCGCGCGTGACCGCCGACCGGCTCAGCGACCGCCTGGTGGCGTTCGTCCAGGAGAACCTGGTGCCCGACGACGTCGAGCTGGAGGTCGACGAGACGACCCCGCTGCTGCTGTCGGGGCTGCTCGACTCCCTGCGTACGGCGCGGCTGCTGAACTTCATCCGGCGCGAGCTCGGCGTCCCCGTCCCGGCCGCCAAGCTCGACCCCGACAACTTCAAGGACGTCGCGACCATCGTCGCGCTGATCAGGGAACTCGAGTCGGCGAAGATCGGCTAGCCGTCCCGAGCGAACGAGGGCAGAGTCATGCAGTGGACGGACACCTACATCAGCGGCGTGGGCGCCTTCGTCCCCCGCACGATCGTCAGCGTCGAGAAGGCCGTGCAGAAGGGCTGGTACCCGGCCGACGAGGCCGAGCTGCACAACCTGGCCGGGGCGGCCGTCGCCGGTGACCTGCCGGCCCCCGAGATGGCCCTGCACGCGGCGCGCAGCGCGCTGAAGCGCAGCGGCCGCGCACCGGCCGACCTCGACCTCCTGCTGTACGCCTCCACCTGGCACCAGGGCCCGGACGGCTGGCCGCCGCACTCCTACCTGCAACGCCACCTGGTCGGCGGCGACGTGCTCGCCACCGAGATCAGGCAGGGCTGCAACGGCATGTTCCTCGCCCTGGACCTCGCCGCGAGCCACCTCGCCGCCGCGCCGGGCCGGCAGGCCGCGCTGCTGGTGGCCGCCGACAACTACGGCACCCCGCTGATGGACCGGTGGCGGATGGGCCCCGGCTACATCGGCGGCGACGCCGCCAGCGCGCTCGTCCTCACCAAGGAGGAGGGTTTCGCCCGCCTCGCGTCCGTCTGCACGGTCACCGTGCCCGAGGCCGAGGAGCTGCACCGGGGCACCGAGCCGCTGTTCCCGCCCGGCGTCACCGTCGGCCGCCGGATGAGCTTCGAGACGCGGAACCAGCAGTTCCGGCAGCAGGTCATGCCCAAGGGCGAGAGCACGGCGGCGCTGTTCAAGATCCAGCGGGCGCTGATGGAGGTCGTCGAGCGCACGCTGGCCGAGAGCGGCGTCGAGGCCCGCGACCTCGCCAGGGTGGCCTTCATGAACTACTCCGAGGAGATCGTCGAACAGCGCTGCATGGCCGCGCTGGACCTGCCGATGTCCCGTTCCACCTGGGACTACGGCCGCACCATCGGCCACTGCGGCGCCAGCGACCAGGTCCTCGCCCTCGACCGGCTGCTCCTGACCGGGGAGCTGGGCCCCGGCGACCACCTGCTGATGCTCGGCACCGGACCGGGCGTCACCGTCTCCAGCGCCGTGATCCAGATCCTCGGCAAGCCCTCATGGTCCTGATCCGCAGTCAGCGAAGGGAAAAGAACGCGATGGCCGACAGTCCGAGCGGGGTCCAGGCCGAACCGGTGGCGGTCATCGGGATCGGCTGCCGCTTCCCCGGCGACGCCGGCTCACCGGACGAGTTCTGGGACCTGCTGTGCGCCGGCCGCAACACCACCGCCCCGCTGCCCGCCGAGCGCTGGCGCCCGTACGAGGACCGCGGGCCCGAGCACGCCGCCGCGCTGCGGGACGCCGTACGGCACGGCAGTTTCCTGCGCGACATCGAGGGCTTCGACGCGGAGTTCTTCGGCCTGTCGCCGCGCGAGGCCGAGCTGATGGACCCGCAGCAGCGCATCCTCATGGAGACCGCGTGGGAGGCGCTGGAGCACGCCGGCCTGCCGCCGCACGAGCTGGCCGGCACCGACGCCGGGGTGTTCGTCGGCGTCTGCACCGCCGACTACGGCGGCATGCTGCTGGAGGACGTGCCCCGGATCGAGGCGTGGACCGGGATCGGCGCCGCCGGCTGCGCCGTCGCCAACCGCGTCTCCTACTCGCTCGACCTGCGCGGGCCCAGCATGGCCGTGGACACCGCGTGCTCGGCGTCGCTGGTCGCGCTCCACCTGGCCGCGCAGAGCCTGCGGCTCGGCGAGAGCGACGTCGCCCTCGCCGGCGGGGTGAACCTGCTGGTGACGCCGGGGCAGACCGTGACGCTCGGCGCGGCCGGAGCGCTGGCCCCCGACGGGCGGTCGAAGTCGTTCGACGCCGCGGCCGACGGCTACGGGCGCGGCGAGGGCTGCGGCGTGGTCGTGCTCAAGAGGCTCTCCGACGCGCGGCGCGACGGGGACCGCATCCTCGCGCTGGTCATCGGCAGCGCCGTGAACCAGGACGGGCACACCAACGGCATCATGGCCCCGTGCGGGGAGGCCCAGGAGCACGTCATGCGCCGGGCGTGCCGGCAGGCGGGCGTCGCGCCGGGCACGCTCGACTACATCGAGGCGCACGGCACCGGCACCCGGCTCGGCGACCCGCAGGAGGCGGAGGCGCTGAGCGCCGTCTACGGCGCGGGACGCACCGCCGACGACCCGTGCCTCATCGGCTCGGTCAAGTCCAACATCGGCCACCTCGAAGGGGCCGCGGGCATCGCCGGCGTCATCAAGGCGGTGCTCGCCCTCGACCGCGGGGAGATCCCCCCGAGCGTGCTGGCCACCCCGAACCCGGCCATCCCGTGGGAGACCTCGGGACTCCAGATCGTGACGAAGCGGTCGGTCTGGCCCGACCGCGGCCACCCCAGCCGGGCCGGCGTCTCCAGCTTCGGCTACGGCGGCACGGTCGCGCACATCGTGCTCGAACAGGCGCCGCCGGCCTCCGAGACGCCGCGCGGAGAGGGGACGGGGCTGCGCGTGTTCCCGCTGTCGGCCGCGTCGGGGACCGCCCTGCGGCAGTACGCCGGCACGCTGGCCGACCGGCTCAACGGCGACGGGCTCGACCTGGCTTCAGTGGGGCATACGCTGGCGCGGCGCCGTACCCACCTGGGCCGCCGGGCCGTGGTGCTCGCGGCCGACCGGCACGAGCTGGCGGACGGGCTGCGCAGGCTCTCCTGGGACCTGCCGGCCGAGGCCGTGCTCACCGGGGACGTGCTGCCCGAGCCGGGCCCGGGGCCGGTGTGGGTGTTCGCCGGGCAGGGCTGCCAGTGGCGCGGCATGGGACGGGAGCTGCTGGCCACGGAGCCGGAGTTCGCGGCCCTGGTGGACGAGGTCGAGCCGATCTTCGCCGAGGAGATCGGCTTCTCCCCCCGCAAGGTGCTGGCCGAGGGCGAGCTGGACGGGATCGACCGCGTCCAGACCATGATCTTCGTGATGCAGCTCGGCCTGGCCAGGCTCTGGACCGCGCACGGCGTGACCCCGGCGGCCGTCATCGGCCACTCCGTCGGCGAGATCGCGGCGGCGGTGACCGCCGGCGCGATGAGCGTCGCCGACGGCGCGCGGCTGATCTGCCGCCGCTCCCTGCTGCTGCGCCGGGCCGAGGGCAAGGGGGCCATGGCCATGGTGGGGCTGTCGTTCGAGGAGGCGGCCGAGCGGCTGGCCGGGCGGAGCGACCTGGTGGCCGCCATCGCCTCCGCGCCCGGCTCGACCGTGCTGTCCGGCGACGTCGCGGCGGTCGAGGAGGTGGTGCAGGAGTGGCCGGCCGAGGGCATCATGGTCCGCCGGGTCGACTCGGACGTCGCCTTCCACAGCCCGCAGATGGAGCCGCTGGCCGCCGAGCTGGCCGAGGTCACCGCCGGCCTGCCCTTCGGCGCGCCCCGCATCCCGATGTACACGACCGCGCTGGTCGATCCCCGGTCCACGCCCGTGCTCGACTCCGCGTACTGGGCGGCGAACCTGCGCGACCCGGTGCGCCTGGCCGCGGCCGCGACGGCCGCCGCCGAGGACGGCTACCGCGCGTTCCTGGAGATCTCCCCGCACCCCGTGGTCGCGCACTCCCTGACCGAGACGCTGGCGGAGACCGGTTACGAGGACGTGTTCGTCGGCATCTCGCTGCGCAGGAACCAGCCGGAACGCGCGGCCTTCCTCACCGCCGTGGGCAGCGCGCACTGCGCCGGCGTCGAGGTGGACTGGAGCCGGCTGCAGCCTGACGGCGGCCTCGCCCCGCTGCCGCCGTACGCCTGGCAGCGCCGTCGCCACTGGCGCGATCCCGCCGCCGGGTCCGCCGAGAACCGCGGCCACGACGTGGGCTCCCACACCCTGCTCGGCGCGGGGACGAGCCTCGCGGGCAGCCAGGCCAGGATGTGGCGGACCGTACTGGAGGACGCCAACCGGCCCTACCCCGGCAGCCACGCCGTCGGCGGGGTCGAGATCGTGCCCGCCGCCGTGCTGGTCAACACGTTCCTGGACGCGGCCGGCGAGCTGCCCGTGCTCACCGACGTGGAGATGACGCACCCGCTGATGACCTCGGGACGGCGGCAGGTCCAGGTCGTGCACGAGCCGCCCGCGATCAGGCTCGCCTCGCGCACGCCCGCAGGGCCCGGCGAGCCGGAGCCGAACTGGCTGGTCCACGTCACGGCGTCCGTCGGCGGCCCCGCCCCTGCGCTCTCCGGGACCCTGCCGGACGCGGCCGGTCTCGCCCCGATCGACCCCGGGTACGTCCATCAGCGGCTGGCCGCCGTCGGCGTCCCTTCCACGGGCTTCGACTGGACGATCGGCACGCTGCTGAGCGGTGACGGGGTGCTGCGGGCGACCGTACGGACGGCCGCTGGGTCCACCTGGGCGGCGGCGATGGACGCGGTGATGTCCGTCGCCCCGTGCGTGTTCCCCGGCGACCCGGTGCTGCGCATGGTCGTGCACATCGACGAGGTGGTGCTGACCGGCGCGCCGCCGGAGACCGTGATCATCGAGGCCGCCGTCGATCCGGCGGGCGAGGACACCGTGCGGGCGCTGGTCGCCGACGCCGACGGCCGCGTGGTGGGACGGCTGTCCGGGCTCCGCTACCCGGTGATCGACGCGCCCGCGGCGGCCGAGGACGAGCTGGGGGAGACCGTCGAGTCGTTCGCCGGCCTGTCCGCCGAGGACCTGCGCGAGCGCGTCCAGGCCGAGGTCCGCGCGGAGATCGCGGCCGTGATGCGGCTCGGCCAGGAGGACCTGGCGGTCCGCCGCCCGCTGGTGGAGCAGGGGCTGGACTCGGTGATGACGGTCATGGTCAGGCGGCGTCTGGAGCAGCGCTTCGGCCGCCGGCTGCCCGCGACCCTCCTGTGGCAGCAGCCCACGATCGCGGCCATCGCCGAGCACCTGGCGGAGCTCCTCGCCACCCCGCCGGGGGGCTAACATCACGGGGCGTGGAGACGTGGAACGGCATGGGCCCCGGTGCGGCGGCGCCACCTGTCCCCGGGTGGCGTCCGCCCACGGACGTCGAAGCCGGCCTGTACGCGGCCAGGACGCGGGGTGACTGGGCCGCGTACTTCGACGTCCTCGCCACCGCCGACCTCTATCACGCGATGCCGCGCGCCACGGCGGACTCCCGGCCCGGCTGGGTCAGCTACACCCCCACGCCCTGGGGCGCGCGGCCCGGCACCAAGGTCCTGGTGTTCCACACGGCGGGGATGCTGCCGGCGCCGGCGCCCGACCCGGTCTTCTTCCAGGACGACCTGGGGGAGCTCGCCAAGGACTGGCCGCAGGACGACGAGTGGCTGTGCGTCAACCCGGGCAGCCCCTGCGAGGGGTACTTCCCCGCGACCGCCGAGCACCGGGCGGTGTGGCGCCGGCACGCCGAACGCGCCGCCTACCCCCGCAGGAACGCGCTGCGCACGCTATGGATCGGCGGCCCGCTGCACGGCCCGGTCGCCCACGGCCTCGCCTGCGGAGCCCTGCTGTGCGTGGCCAACGCCTCGCTCTGGAACGCGATGGGCTGGCACGGCACCGGCTACGTCCGCGAGCGGAAACGGCTCAAGGAATGGTGGGGGATCACCAGCCGTGAGGAGTGGTCGAGCGCCGTCGAGGCGCTGCTCGACTGCCGGATGAGCAGCCCGTTCTGGGGGACGGTCCTGCAGGTGCGCAGCGCTCTCGCCCGCGACTTCGGCGGCCTGGTGGAGGTCGCCCACTGGCGCGAGGTGACCGCCCGCGTCCTGCGGAGCCTCCCGGCGGGCGGCACCGACGCCGAGACGGAGGCCCAGGTCGCGGGGGCGCAGCGGCTCATCGGGCGGATCACCCGGTACGAGTCCCGCTTCCGCGCCGACGGGCTGCTCCCCGAGAACGGGTTCGTCCACTCGGTGGAGGCATGGGACTACGGGCGCGCCTCGAAGATGGCCCGCTGGGGGCTCGGCGCCCGCTACTGCGACCTGGCGGAGGCCGAGCGGGCGGTCCTGCGCGCCGGGCAGCTCAGCCGGATCTCCTACCGGTCGTGGGAGGACTTCTCGGCCGCCTACGTCCTCGGGCGCTGCCTCCACTTCGACGAGGAGGAGTTCGGCGACTGGTACGGGGACATGCTCCACGCGCACCGGGTCCTGACGAGCGACCCGAACAGCCCGTGGGTCAACATCCCCTTCCGCTGACCGGTCTCATCGCGGCCGGTCGCGGCGGCCGAACAGCTTCTCGATGCTGCGGCGCTCGCGCTTGGTGGGGCGGCCCGCGCCCCGGTCGCGTACGGCCACCGGCCCGGCCTGCTCGCGCGGCGGGGGCGGCGGGCTCTTGTCGACGTAGCACTCGGCGGCCACGGGCGCGCCGACGCGCTTGGCGATGATCTTCGAGACGACCACGATCCGTTCGCGCCCGTCGTGCCGCAGCCGGACCTCGTCGCCGACCCGGACGACGTGCGCGGGCTTGACGCGCACCCCGTTGACCCGGACGTGACCGCCCCGGCAGGCGTCGGACGCGACCGACCGGGTCTTGGTCAGGCGTACGGACCAGATCCAGCTGTCCACCCGAGCGCCGGCTTGCTCACCTGCCACCCCGCCACTCTAGTCAGCGTCTCGGCCGTGAGCGGTTCTCATGGAGTTCTCAGGTGAAGTTTGTGGCACTTTGAGCGGACTTTTATGACGATGGAGCGATGGAGCACGCGCCGCAGGAGGCTGATCCGGCCGAGGGCCGGGGAGCCGGGGCCGGGAGGGCTCGGCGGTACGCCGCCGGAGGCGGCCTGCTCGTCGTCGTGGCGGCGCTGGCGTACTGGCTGGGCGGCGGCGGGGGGAGCGGCGAGGAAGCCGAGCCCCGGCCGACCCCGACGCCGACGCCGAGCGCGTCGCTCACGGTGCCCGACGTCTTCGAGCGGGTCGGGCCCTCCGTGGTGGTCATCCGGTCGGGCGATTCGCTCGGCACCGGCGTGATCGCCGCCGAGGACGGCACGATCCTGACCGCGTACCACGTCGTCAAGGGCGCGGCGGGCGACGGCGGCGCGGACGTCACCGTGACCTTCGCCGACGGCACCAAGGCGAAGGCCGCCGTCGCGTCCTCCGCCCCCGAGAGGGACGTCGCCACGCTCAAGCCCGCGAAGCTGCCCGAGATCGTCGTCCCCGCCACGCTCGGCGGCGGCGTGGAGGTCGGCGCTCCCGTGGTGGCGATCGGCAACCCGCTCGGCCTCACCTACAGCGTCTCCACCGGCGTCGTGTCCGGCCTCAACCGCACCACCGGCGGGGCCGTCAAGGGGAGCGACCTGAAGGGGCTCATCCAGTTCGACGCCTCCGTCAACCCGGGCAGCTCCGGCGGCCCCCTGCTGGACGCCCGCGGCCTGGTCGTCGGCGTCGTCGTGTCGATCGCCGACCCCGGCGGCGACGAGGCGTTCGCCGGGATCGCGTTCGCCGTTCCGATCGGAGCGGCCCTGGGCGACGAGGGGGACGATCCCACCGGCGCCATCTGAACCGACGAGAAGGAACTCGGTATGACGAAACCCCCAGGACCGGGCCACGGCCACCCGCTCGAACAGGTGCTGTACGAGGTCAAACGCACGATCGTCGGCCAGGACCTGCTGCTTGAGCGCATGGCCGTCGCGCTGATCGCCGACGGTCACCTGCTGGTGGAGGGCGTGCCCGGCCTGGCCAAGACGCTCGCCGTACGGTCGCTGGCCGCCGCGATCGCCGGCAAGTTCCAGCGCGTGCAGTTCACCCCCGACCTGGTGCCCGCCGACCTCGTCGGCACCCGGGTCTACCACCAGCACTCGGGGGAGTTCAGGACGGAGCTCGGCCCCGTGTTCGCGAACCTGCTGCTGGCCGACGAGATCAACCGTGCCCCGGCCAAGGTGCAGAGCGCCCTGCTGGAGGTCATGCAGGAGCACCAGGTGACGATCGGGCGGGAGACGTTCCGGGTGCCTGAGCCGTTCCTGGTCATGGCGACGGAGAACCCGATCGAGTCGGAGGGGACGTACCCGCTGCCCGAGGCCCAGGTCGACCGGTTCATGATGAAGGTCGTCGTGGACTACCCGACGCAGCCCGAGGAGCAGGCGATCGTCCAGCGGGCGCTGCGCCCGCCGGAGCCGCCGCAGCCGATGGTGACGACCGAGGACCTGATGGCGATGCGCGAGCGGGCCAGGCAGGTGTACGTCGATCCGGCCGTCGTCGACTACGCCGTACGGCTGGTCGCCGCGACCCGCTCCCCGGCCATGGCCGGGCTCGGCGAGCTGGAGCACTACGTCACCCACGGCGCGAGCCCCCGGGCGTCGATCGCGCTCGTCACGGGCGCGCGGGCGCTGGCGTTCCTGCGCGGGCGCGACTACGTGCTGCCGCACGACCTGTCGGAGCTCGCGCTCGACGTGCTGCGCCACCGGCTCGTGCTGTCGTACGAGGCCCTGGCCGACGACGTGGACTCCGACACGATCATCGCCAGGGTGCTCGGGGCCGTCCGCGCGCCCGACGTCGTCCTCCAGAACCGCTGACGCCATGGCCACCGCCCCCGAGAGACTCCTGCTCCGCCTGGAGTGGAAGGTCGTCCGCAGGCTGGACGGCCGGCTCCAGGGCGCCCATCGCACCGCGCACCGCGGCTCCGGCATCGACTTCACGGGGCTGCGGGCGTACACCGAGGGCGACGACGCCCGGCACATCGACTGGAACGTCACCGCCCGGCTGGACGAGCCGCACCTGCGGGTGTTCACCGAGGACCGCGAGCTGACCGTGTGGCTCGTGCTCGACCGGTCGGCGTCCATGGCGGCGGGCCGGCCGGGGCGCGGCAAGCACGACGTGCTGGCCGAGCTGGCGCTGGTCCTCGCCCGGCTGTTCGGCAGGGGCGGCAACCGGGTCGGCGCGCTGCTGTACGACACCGGGATGCTGCGGGTCGTGCCGCCCGGCACGTCCCGGCGGCACGCGCTGCGGATCGCCGCCGAGCTGGAGCGCACCGCCGCCGCTTCCGGCGGCGCTACCACCGACCTGGCTGAGATGCTGGACGCGGCCGGGCGGCTCGCCCGCCGCCGCGCGCTCGTCGTCGTGCTGTCGGACTTCATCGGCGACGGCGACTGGGAACGCTCGCTGCAACGCCTGGCCCGCCGGCACGAGGTGGTCGCCCTGCGGATCGTGGACGCCGCCGACGACGTGCTGCCCGAGGCCGGGCTGATCGTGGTCGAGGACGCCGAGACCGGCGAGCAGCTCGTCGTCGACTCCGCCGACCCGCTGCTGCGGGCGCGCCTGCGCGAGGCGGTCGACGACCGCGAGGCCCGGCTCGCGGCGGGCACGCGCCGGGCCCGGGTTCCCGTCCATCGCGTCGACACGGACCGAGACCTGGGCGAGGCGCTGGTCGAGGTCGTCGCCGGCACCGGGGGCAGGAAGCCATGACCGGGGACGGAATCCGACGTGGGGCGGAAGTCATGACCCGGGACGGGGAATCATGACGCTCTCCTCCCCCCTTCTGCTGGTCGCCGGGCTGCTCGTCACGGCCGCGCTGGTCTGGGCGGCCGTCGTCCTGGGCCGCCGCAGGACGAGGGCGCTCGCGGCGGCCGGCGTCACCATGCCCGGCGGGCGGCGGGCGTCGCTCGGGACCGGACTGACGATCGCCGGCGTCGGCGTGCTCGCGGTCGCCGCCGCCGGACCGGCGGCCATGGTGCCGGTCCCGCGCACCGCGGGCACCGTCATCCTCGCCATGGACGTCTCCAGCAGCATGGGCGCCGACGACGTCGCCCCCAACCGGCTGGCCGCGGCGCAGCGGGCGGCCCGCGCGTTCATCGAGGCCCAGCCGGACAGCGTCGACATCGGCGTGGTCACCTTCGAACAGGGCGCGCGCACCACCGCCCGCCCCGACGCCGACCACTCCGTGGCGCTCAAGGCCGTCGACCGGCTGAAGGTCACCGGCGGCACCGCGCTCGGGACCGCCATCAGGGCCTCGCTCACGGCGATCACCGGCAAGCAGGTGCCCCTCGACCCCGACGCCGACATCCCCGACCTCGGCTACTGGCCGTCGGCCACGATCGTGATGTTCACCGACGGCCAGAACCGGGGCGGCGACATCGAACGCGCCGCCGAGACGGCCCAGAAGGCGGGCGTCCACATCCACACCGTCGGGGTCGGCACCACGGCCGGGGCGACGGTGAGTGTGGACGGCTACCGCCTGCACACCGCGCTGGAGGAGGACGTCCTGACCTGGATCGCGGAGACCACGGGCGGGGCCTACCACCCCGCCTCCGACGCCGCGCGGCTCGACGGCATCGCCGACACGATCGACCTGCGGGTCACCGTCTCGGACGAGCCGCTGCC
The DNA here is from genome assembly GCF_041402765.1 of Nonomuraea sp. AD125B. Classification (NCBI taxonomy): domain Bacteria; kingdom Bacillati; phylum Actinomycetota; class Actinomycetes; order Streptosporangiales; family Streptosporangiaceae; genus Nonomuraea; species Nonomuraea sp. AD125B. Next base: position 192,749 of record NZ_JBGLOU010000007.1, read on the forward strand.
GCTCGCCGGCGGGCTGATCGGGCTCGCCCTCGCGCTGCTCACCGGGGGAGCGGCGCTCACCGTGTTCCGGTCGGGGCGGGTGATCTGAATGACGTTCTCGTGGCCGTGGGCGCTGCTGTCGGTCCTGGTCGTGCCGCTGATCTTCGCGATCCGGTGGTGGGCCCTGCGCCGCCGGCGGCGGGCCGCGGTGCGGGTCACCTCGATCGCGCTCGTACGGGCCGCGCTGCCCGGACGTACGCGCTGGACCCGGCGGATCCCGCCGGCGCTGTTCGTGGCCGGGCTCGTGCTGCTCGCGGTCGGCGCCGCGCGCCCGCAGGCGTCGGTGGCGGTGCCGATGAGGTCGGCGACGATCATGCTCGCCCTGGACACCTCCGGCTCCATGTGCGCCACGGACGTCGACCCCAACCGCCTCACCGCCGCCCGCAAGGCCGCCGCGGAGTTCATCGAGTCGCAGCGGGGCGGGCCCAGGATCGGCCTGGTCACCTTCGCCGGCTCGGCCGGTCTGCTCGTGCCGCCCACCGACGACACCGACGAGCTGATCGAGGCGCTGGACGGCCTCACCGTCGCCCGCGGCACCGCGATCGGCCAGGCCATGCTCGCCTCGATCGACGCGATCGCCGAGGTCGACCCGTCGGTCCCGCCCACGGGCGCGAACGCCGCCGCCGGGGGCGGCCCGGACCCGGGCTACGCGAGCGCCGCCATCGTCGTGCTCACCGACGGCGCCAACACCCAGGGCGTCGACCCGGAGACCGCCGCCGAGGAGGCGGCGCTGCGCCGGGTGCGCGTCTTCCCCATCGGCTTCGGCACCACGACCCCGGCCCCGATGGTCTGCGAGAACTCCCAGTTCGACGGCCGCGGCTTCGGCGGCTTCGGCGGCTGGGGCGGCGGCCGGGGCGGCTTCGACCGGGGCGGCCGCAACATCCGCTCGATCGACGAGCCCGCACTCAAGGAGATCGCCAGGACGACCGGCGGCACGTACCACCGCGCCGAGAACGCCGGCCAGCTCCAGGACGCCCTCGACTCGCTGCCCGGCTCCTTCCAGGTGATCCGCGAGCGGGTGGACACGGCCCCGTTCTTCGCCGGCGGCGGCGCCCTCCTCGTCGTCACGGCCCTGTCCCTCTCCCTGTGGTGGAACCGCCCTCGTACGCCGATCCGGTGAGTAATGTGGTCATGACGTAGAGGAGGGTCAGGATGTCCATCCGCGTGCGCTTCGACGGCGATCATTCTGAGCAGGAGTTACAGTCCCTTCGCCAATGGCTGCTGGACGACCCGGAGGTGCGCAGGCACGCGCGCGTCAGACTGGGCGGGCCTCCCGTCCGGGACGGGGAGATGGGCGCCGCGCTGGACGTGATCGAGCTGATCGTCGACAGCGGTTTCGAGGCGCTCAACTTCGCGCTCGCCTACGTCGCCTGGCGCGCCACGCGACCGGCGAAACCGTCCGTCACCATCGAGCACGACGGGACGAAGATCGTCCTGGCGGACGGCGATCCCGAGACGGTCGAGAAGATCGTCCGAGCGCTCGAAGCCAAGCGGTCATGAGCAGGGTCCCGGATCCCGCCCTCTGCAGGGTCGTGCTGATCGGGACGGCGCATTACGACTTCCTCCCCGCCCTCGCGTCGGTGGAGGACAACCTCCTGTCCCTCGCCGACGTCCTGACCGCCGAGGAGGTCTGGGGGCTCCCCGCCGATCACGTGACCATCGTGGCCGATCCGGTGACCGGCGCGGACCTGCTGGATCCCGTGGTGCGGGCGGCCGACGAGGCCACCGACACCCTGGTCTTCTACTACGCGGGCCACGGGCTGACCGATCCCCGGCGCGGAGAGCTGCACCTGGCACTGAAGGGATCCGACGCGCAGCGCCCGTACACAGCCGTCTCCTACGCCCACGTCAGGGACGCTCTGCTGGACAGCCGCGCGACCCGCAGGATCGTCATCCTCGACTGCTGCCACAGCGGGCGGGCACTGGGCACGATGTCCGACCCCGTCACGGCCGCCATCGACGAGGCCGGCACCGAGGGCACCTACGTGCTCGCCGCGACGGCGGAGAACCAGAAGGCCCTCGCGCCCGTGGGCGAGCCGCACACCGCCTTCACCGCCGAACTGCTGCGGATCTTCCAGGACGGCATCCAGGGGCGAGGTCCCCTGCTGGACCTGGACACCATCTACACCCACGTACGCGCCGCGATGCGCGCCAAGGGACGTCCGCTGCCGCAGAAGCGTGACCGCAACACCGCAGGCCGGCTGACCCTGGTCCGCAACCGCGCCCACGCGAAGCCGGCCCGCGACGTCCGAGATCTGGAGCGGGAATCGCGGGCACGTCTTGAGGAGCACCGCCACCGGCCTGCGACCGCCATGAAGTCCCGGCTGGTGGAGGTGCACGACTTCGACCCCCGCTACCACACGGGAGGGCCACTGGCGGTCCAGGGCAAGTGCTCGTGGCACGGACGCACATGTGACGAAGAAGTGGTCGCCAGCGTGCGGGTCCGTGATCGAGGCAAGGACACCTGGCATGCCGTGTGCGAACGAGCACTCCGGACGCTCCGCACCACGCTGTGATGGGGGAATCGCTCTACACTGGCCCACCGTGGACTGGATCGAGCGGATCGCCGGGATCAAGCGCTGGACCAGGGGCGGCGAGCGAGCCCCGCACAAGCCGCTCCTCCTGCTCTACGCCCTCGGCCGCTTCCAGCGTGACGGCAACCGGCCCATCCCGTTCAGCGCCGCCGAGGCCGAGCTCAAACAGCTGCTCAAGGAGTACGGCCCGCCCCGCGACACCAGCCCCGGCTACCCGTTCCACCACCTGACGACCGACGGCCTCTGGCTGGTCGACACCCGTCACGGTCCCGGCAGCCCGGGCCCCGAGCTGCGCCGCCTGCGCGACAGCGAGGCCGCCGGCCGCCTCCACCCCGACCTGGCCCGCGCCCTGGCGGAGGAGCCCGGCCTGCTGGGGCGGATCGCCCGCCATCTCCTGGACGCCAACTTCGCCCCGTCCCTGCACCAGGACCTGTGCCTGCTGACCGGCCTGGACCTCGAAACCGCCACCGCTCCGGCCGCGAGACCCGCCGTACGCCGCGACCCCGCCTTCCGCGACCGGGTGCTCATGGCGTACGAGTACCGCTGCGCCTTCTGCTCCTACGAGGGCTGGCTGGACGGCATGGTGGTCGGCCTGGACGCGGCGCACGTACGCTGGTGGGCCTTCGACGGCCCCGACGACGTCGCGAACGGCCTGTGCCTGTGCGCGATCCACCACAAGCTGTTCGACAAGGGCGTCCTCGGCCTGACGGCGGAGCACACGATCACGGTCTCGGCCAGGTACGCCGGCCGCTCGCAGTCCTCCCGCGACCTGGTCCTCTCCCTGGCGGGCCGCCCCGCCCGCGAGCCCCAGGCCGGCCTCGACACGCTCGAACAGGACCACATCACCTGGCACAGCCGCCAGGTCTTCCGCCCACCGGCCCGCGCCTGACTCTCGACGCGGGGCCGTGAATTGTCGGTGGGTCCTGGCATCCTCGGGTCATGGAGACCGTGTACGCCGCCGCGGGCGGCGACGAGGGCCTGCTCCGTCTCGCCGAAGCGTGGCATGTCCGGGTGATGGCGGACGAGGTGGTCGGCCATGCCTTCAGCCACGGCTTCCACCCCCGGCACAGCGAGCGGCTGGCCGCCTACTGGGCCGAGGCGTTCGGCGGCCCGGCCGTCTACTCCGGCCAGTACGGCGACGAGACGTCCGTCGTGCGCCTCCACAGCGGCAACGGCAAGCACGAGGAGATGGACCGCCGCGCGATCGCCTGCTTCGACCAGGCTCTCGACGACGTGGGGCTGGCCGAGGGCGAGCCGCTCCGTCAGGTGCTCCACGACTACTTCGCCTGGGCCACCACCACGACCATGTCCCGCTATCCGGAGTCCGCCGCCGACGTGCCGGAGGGTTTACCCATCCCCCGCTGGTCCTGGGACGGCCCGCAACGCTAAGCGCCCTCGGGGCGTTCGACGCGTACGGGGTCGCCGCGGACGAGCTCGTCGTGGACGCGCCGGCGGGCGGCGGTGACGGCGCGCTCCACCGCCTCGTCACCCTGCTCGATCCGCTCCCGCAGCAGCCGCAGGGCGATGCGCCGGTTGAGGCCGAACTGCCGCTCGGTGTCGACCACGACGACGATCCCGGTGGGCCGGTGGGTCGCCCGCACCGCCGTGCTGGCCTTGTTCCGATGCTGGCCGCCGGGACCGCCGGTACGACAGGCGACGATGTCGACGTCCGCCTCACTGAACGCCGTACGCGGGGCGTCGACCTGGCACGGCTGGGCGGTGACGTACCAGTTCTTGCGCCCGGCGCCGGCCCGGTACGGGCTGGGGGCCTGCCAGCACAACGTCCCGGTCCACGAGGCGGCGAACTCCTCGACGCCCGCCCCGGAGATCCGGACGAGAACCGACCGATAGGTGCCGGCCCGCTCCCCGGGAACGGTGTCGGCCCGGTGGGTCTCCAGGCCGTGCCGCTTGGCGTCCACCTCCAGCCGACGCAGCAGCCGGGCCAGCGCCCACGCGCACTCCTGCGGGCCACGCCCGGCCGACAGCAGCAGATGCACGCTCACGAACGCCCCCGCCGCCCCTTGCCGACTTCGGCCGTCTTGTACGTCACCAGCGGGACCGTGGTGGCCACCGGCGTGGCCAGACCGTGGGCGACGAGATCGGCGATCACCTGCTCGATCCGCTTGTACGCCGTCGGCGCCTCCTCGAACAACAACTGCCGGTCCCCGCACACCACCACCGACCCCACCGGCGTACGCCGCAGCTCCTCGACCGTGTGCTTGGCCCGCCCCCGGCGCAGGGCGTCCGCCCGCGACATCTTGCGGCCCGCGCCATGGGCCACGGAATGCCCGGCGTCCGCCCCGGCGTGCCCGGCGACGAGGTAGGACGGGGTGCCGCGCGTACCGGCGATGAGCACGTCACGCCCGTCACCCGGCGCCGCCCCCTTCCGGTGCAGGTAGAGCCCATCGCGGACCTCGACCAGGTTGTGGCACTGGTCGACGATCGGCTCGGTGGGCTCGGCCCCCAGGGCGTGGGCCACGCGCGCGGCCAGCAGCCGCCGGTTGAGCGCCCCCCACCGTACGGCGTCGTCGTGCAGCGCCAGGTAGGAGCCGGGATCAGGCGCGGGCCCCGCGCCGTGCACCTCGGTGTGCGCCCGCAGAATCCGCTCGCCCAGCCCCCGGGAGCCGCTGTGGACGACGAGCACCAGGTCCCCGGCGTCGAGCCCGAGCCGGTTCGCGTGCTCCGGCTCGAAAACCGTCCCGATCCGCGCCAGCTCTGCGAAATGGTTGCCCCGGCCGACCGTCCCGAGCCCTTCCACGTAACCGGCTGGAATGTCACCCTTCACCACGTCCCAGGCGGGATCGTCGGCATCCGGCACCCGATCGAGATCGGGGAACCGCGCGGCCAGCTTCTCGGGCACGACGCGCCTGAGCTTGATGGGGAACACCGCGATCCCGCAACCGATGTCGGACCCCACCAGGAACGGATAGAGGACGGCCGACAGCATGGCCGCCCCGATGGGCGCGCCCTTGCCGGGGTGCAGGTCGGGCATGCCGGCGACGTGCCTCATCCCGTCGAGCGCGGCCACCTGATGGCACTGCGCGACGGCATCGGACTCGATCCAGCTCGTGGGGGAGGCGAACACGGCGACCGTGGCCTTGGGGGAGGGGTGCTGAGACAAAGACGCTCTTCTCGCTTCGCTGAACAAGGGGGATGGGCATGCGGCATCACGGCGCCGAGTACGCGCCGCGGCATCTCGAAAAAGGGGGGTGTTGTCCGTCAGAGCCTCATGAACACCACATTTCCCCGAGCCCACCACCCGAGGCAAACCATTTTCCCGCCGCCCAAGAACCCCTTGCCGCCCTCCGCAGGCATCGGCTAGACATGTGATCTTCCTATGCTCCGAGGGCCTGACATGACCGACGCTCCGATCCCGGGTCTCTACGACTCCCTGCTCAGCGGCACGCTCGAAGCCAAGATCGACACCTGGCGGCGAACCGGTCATCTGGTCGAGGTGTCCAAGATCGACGCCGAGGAGGTCCCCCATCTGCTCGCCCGCTTCGTCGGCGAGACGGCGGCGAGGGCCTTCGCCGAGCTGAAGGGGCGCCCCGACCAGCAGGTGGCCCTGGCCAACCGGCTGCTGGCGCAGCTCGCCGAGCCGGAGACGGTCGCGGAGGGGCCGAACCAGCTCCTGTCGATCGTCAAGGACGTTCCCGGACAAGCCGCTCCGCGTCGCCCTCTGACCTCGCTGGCGGAGGCCGCCCTGCTGACCAACGCCCGCGAGGACCCGAACCTGGCGCACGAACTGGCGGCCGAGCTGGAGAGCGCCGACCGGGTGGACCTGCTGTGCGCGTTCGTGAAGTGGTCGGGACTGCGCATCCTGGAGAAGCCGCTGGCCGAGCTGCGGCGCCGGAACGTGCCGCTGCGGGTGATCACGACGACGTACATGGGCGCGACGGAACGGCGAGCGCTCGACCGTCTCGTCAATGACTTCGGCGCCGAGGTGAAGATCAGTTACGAGCGCAACTCCACCCGGCTGCACGCCAAGGCCTGGCTGCTGCGCCGCCGTACCGGCTTCGACACCGCCTACGTCGGCAGCTCCAACCTGTCCCGCGCGGCCCTGCTGGACGGGCTGGAGTGGAACGTTCGACTGTCGTCGGTGACCACCGCGCGGCTGCTGGACAAGTTCGAGGCGACGTTCGACTCCTACTGGAACCGCTCCCAGTTCGAGCCGTACGACCCCGCGACCGACGCCGACCGCCTGGACGAGGCGCTGGCCCGCTCACAGGTGGGCAAGCAGCTGTTCGACATCCCCGAGCTGGTGCCGCATCCCTTCGACCACCAGCGCGAGATGCTGGCCGACCTCGACCGCGAGCGCACCGTCCACAACCGGCACCGCAACCTGCTGGTCGCCGCGACCGGCACCGGCAAGACCGTCGTGGCCGCCTTCGACTACCGCAACCTGCAGCAGCGGCTGGGCCGGCGGCCGTCGTTGCTGTTCGTGGCGCATCGGCGGGAGATCCTGGCCCAGGCGATGCGCACGTACCGGCAGGTGCTCGCGGCCCCGGACTTCGGCGAGCTGCACGTGGGGGAGGAGAAGTCGCGGCACTGGCGACACGTGTTCGCGAGCGTGCAGTCGCTCACCCGGCGGATCACGGAGTTCGACCCCGAGCACTTCGACGTCGTGGTGATCGACGAGTTCCACCACGCTGCCGCGCCGACGTACCGGCAGATCATCGATCACCTCAGTCCCAAGGAACTGCTCGGCCTGACCGCGACGCCGGAGCGGTCGGACGGCACCTGGGTGCAGGACGCGTTCTTCGACCGGCGGATCGCCTCCGAGCTGCGGTTGTGGGACGCGCTGGACGCCGATCTGCTGTGCCCGTTCCACTATTTCGGCATCAACGACGGCACCGACCTGTCCGGGGTGAAATGGACGCGCGGCTCCTACGACGCCGCCGCTCTCGACAACGTCTTCACCGGCGACGACGCCCGCGCCCGGCTGGTGTTCAACGCGGTACGCGACAAGGTCGGCAACCTGGAGACCATGCGCGGGCTGGGCTTCTGCGTCTCGGTACGGCACGCGCACTACATGGCCGGCTTCTTCACCCGGCACGGGCTGCCCTCGCAGGCGGTGGACGGCTCGACGGAGGACGGCACCCGCAAGGCCGCGCTCCGGGCGCTAGCGGACGGGAAGATCAGGTTCCTGTTCGCGGTGGACCTGTTCAACGAGGGCCTGGACGTGCCCGACGTCGACACCCTGCTCATGCTGCGGCCCACCGAGAGCGCCACGATCTTCCTGCAGCAGCTCGGGCGCGGGCTCCGCCGTACGCCGGACAAGGACGTGCTGACCGTGCTCGACTTCGTCGGGCAGCACCGCAAGGAGTACCGGTTCGCCAACCGGTTCCAGGCGCTGACCGGGTTCTCCAGGGGCCGGCTGGACACGCAGGTCAAGGACGACTTCCCGCTGCTGCCGTCGGGCAGCCAGATCGTGCTGGACCGGGTGACCAAGGAGCGGCTGCTGGCCGATCTCAAGGTCCAGCTCGGGGTGACGGTCAACACGCTGTCGCAGGAGATCCGCTCCGTCGGGGAGCTGTCGCTGATCAGCTATCTGGAGGAGAGCGGACGCGACATCAGCGACCTTTACCGCAACGATCGCAGCTGGACCTCGCTGCTGCGCCGTACCGGCCTGTTGCCCGGGCCTGGCTCCCTGCTGGAAGAGCAGCTGGGGCGCCGCGTCCGCGCGTTGCTGCACGTGGACGACCGGACCCGCGGCGACGCCTACGCCCGCCTGCTGCAGCCTGACGGTCCGCGCTACGCGTCGCTGTCGCCGTCCGACCAGACCTTCGCCCGGATGCTGTTCTTCTCGTTCTGGCGCGATGGGGGCGGATTCGCCTCCTACGACGAGGCGCTGGACCGCCTGCGCGGCGAGACGGCGCTGTGCGACGAGCTCAGGCAGGTGCTCGCCTACGGCGTCGACCGGCCGCGGTACGTGGCCAAGCCGGTGGAGCTCGACGGCGTGCCGCTGGCGGTCAACGCCTCCTACTCCTCCGAGGAGGTGCTCACCGCGATCGGCTGGGCCTCGCTGAACGGCCAGGTGCCCTCGAACGCGCGCGAAGGCGTCGCCTGGAGCCCGGCGACCCGGTGCGACGCCCTGCTGGTCACCCTGCGCAAGAACGAGAAGGAGTTCTCACCGCAGACGATGTACCACGACTACGCCCTGACCTCGCGCCTGTTCCACTGGGAATCCCAGAACCGGACCAGCGCCGCCTCGGCCACGGGCCGCCGCTACCAGAACCACGCGGCCGAGGGCAGCCACGTGCTGCTGTTCACCCGCGAGCGCAAGAAGAACGACCTCGGCCACCCCGAGGCGTACGTCTTCCACGGCAAGGCCCACTACGTGGAGCACCGCGGCGAGCGGCCGATGGGCATCACGTGGCGACTCGACGAGGAAATGCCTGCAGACCTGTTCCGCCGCGCCGCCATCGCCGGCTGAGCCCCTCCTGGACCCCGGTGGACGACGCCCTAGCCTCGGGTCCGAACCTGGTGATTTCTCTGGGCCCGTTCGACGCCTCTACGAGCGGTTGATCGTGCGTGCTGCTGCGGCGGCGATCGTGGTGGCGAGCACCCAGCCCGCGACCGTGAGCGCCAGGGCGACCGCTTTTGCCGGGCCGACAGGGTCCCAGGCGGTGTCGTGGCCCAGGCTCACCAGCGGGATGAGCAGGTCGAGTGTGTACAGGAAGGGATCCCACGCGGGATGTTCGTCGGATTTGATCGGGCAGAGTCCTTTGGTCCCGGCCGGGGCGGCGTGGCACTGGGCGGTGGAGAAGTACAGCGTGCCGAGTGTGAGCAGGACGGTGACGCCGACGGCCGCACGCCACGGCTGGTAACCGTACCCGAGGACGAGATCCTGGACCCGGCCCCACACCCGCTGGACGAGGCCTTGTCCAGCTGCGGCTCGGCGGAGCTTCTCGCGCATCACCTGGCCGGCTTCCCGGTTCAGGCCGCAGGCGCGGTAGGCGGAGGCGAGCTGCTCGTACGGTTGCGGCGTGTAGTTGTCGCTGCCGCGGCGCAGCCAGGCCAGCCGTCGGCGGGCCGAATGCGGGGGCAGCGGTTGCAGCCGTTCGTAGACGGCGCCGTCGAGCTCCGTTCTCGGCCCGTCCTGCGACAGGCTCGGCCCGTCCTGCGACAGGTCCTGCAGCGTCCCGAACGTGGCGTTGCGCAGCGACACCACGCCCAAGCTGTGCGGTGCGGGGGTGAGGACGGCCTTGCCCACCTGGGCATCGGACAGGTCGATCATCACCTCGTCCGGAGATCCGGCCCGGACCAGCGCTCCTGCCAGGTCGAGTTCGCCGGTGACGGTGCTGCCTTGCAGGCTGATCCGGCCGTTCACCTGGGAGGAGGCGGCGCACAGGTAGCCGACGGTGGCCCGTTGCAGCCAGACGCCCTCACCGGCTTGCGCGGCGAACAGATCGATCCCGTTCACCTGGGCACCCGCGAAGTTGAGCGAACCTCCGACGACGAGCCCGGCGCCCGGCCGTTCTTCGTGCCGGTGCCAGTTGCGGCCGTTGAAGTCACCTCCGACGATCACCAGGTTGGCGTTGAGCAGACCGCCGACCCGGGTCCGATCCAGGTCGATGTCCAGGTCGATGCGGCTGCCCTGGATGCGCACGTCACCTTCGACATGGGCGTCGCGCATCATGAACGTCCGCGCGCGCAGCACTTCGGCCGACAGCTCCGGTAGTCGGCATCCGTTCAGGTACACGCTCTCCGCCGACGCCAGCGTGAGGTCGAGCTCGCTGTCCAAGAAGCATCCGACCAGGTCCAGGCCGCAGGCGATGACCGCGCCGCGCAGGTCGAGCCTGCCGGTGACACGGGCGCCGGTGAGCCGCAGCGAACGCACTCGTCCCGAGGCCGACGCGGGCCCGTTCAGCAGCAGGGCCGCGATGACCTGCGCCCGTATCCGCCTTGCGGCGGTCCAGGCAGGACCGGTCGCGGGATCGTCCTCGTCGGGGACGCCGGTACGGAGATCCAGCTCCTGTCCCTCCTGGAAGGCCCGCCATAACCGCCGCTCGGCCGGGTTCCAGTCCCGGGGAGGGCGTGCGCTGAATCCCGGCACGATCACTCGTCCTCCCGTCTGTGTCGCCGTCGGAAGGGAATCCGGTCCGTCAGCGCGGAAGCACTGGGGCCGGCCCGCCGCTCCCAATACGCCAGCGCTTCGGAGGCGACGAGGGTGTCGGGGTGGTCGGGCCCCTGGACCCGCTGTCGGACCGGCAGCAGCGCGGCGAACCGGTCGCGCGCCGACGCCGCGTCTCCTGCCTCGCCCGTCCAGCGGGCCAGCTCGTGTCGTGCGTTCAAGGTGACGGGATGGTCGGGTCCCTGCACCCGCTCTCGGATCCGGAGCAGGGCGGCGAACCGGTCGCGGGCCGCCGGCGGGTCTCCCAGCCTGCCGAGCAGGACAGCGAGCACGTGCCTGCTTCCGAGCGTCTGCGGGTGCTCGGGTCCGAGGACGCGCTCGCTGATGGGCAGCAGCGCCAGGAGCTGGTCGCGCGCCGCTTCCGGGTCGTCTGCCTGGCCGGTCCAGTACGCGAGGTCGTGCCGGGTGCCGAGGGTGTCGGGGTGTTCGGCTCCCAGTACGCGTTCGCGGATCGGCAGGAGCGCCGCAGCTCCGTCACGGGCCGCCGCGGGGTCGCCTGCCTTTCCCGTCCACAGGGCGAGGGCATGCCAGGTGGCGAGCACGCGGGGATGATCCGGGCCGAGGATGTGTTCCTGGAGGGGCAGGAGCGCGGCGAACTCGTCGCGCGCCGCTCCGGCATCGCCTGCTTCGCCCCGATAGTGGGCGAGGTCGTGCCGGGCGGCGAGGGTGTCGGGATGTTCGGGGCCGAGGGCGGCGTGCAGGGCGGTGTGCCGGTCGCGTTGCCAGGCGTGTGCGGTACGCGGGTCGCCGCTGGCGGCCAAGTACCGGATCGCCTGGAGCATTCCGGCGGAGTCAGGGGCCAGAACGATGCGGGCATGGGGCAGGAATCGGGCGTACAGCGGCCAGGAGCGTATGTCCTCCGGGTCGGCCGGCAGGGCGGCTTCGAGAAGCCGGGCGGCTCGTTCTCGCAGCGTATGGCGGTGCTCGTCGGTGAGTTCGGCCCGGATGACGGCGTGGACCAGGCGATGCATGCCGACCAGGGGTTGCTCGGGCGCGTCGCCGGGGCGGCCCCGTTCCGGCCGGGTGAGAGTGATCATGCTGTACGAGGCGAGCAGGGAGACGGACTCGGCCACGTCCACCGAGGTGCCGAGCGCGTTCATGGGCAGGGCGGCAGGGGCGTAGCAGGCCAGCAGGCGCAGCAGTTCGACGGTCAGTGAGTCGCGGTCCGCCAGGGCGTGCCGTGTGACCTGCCACACGCGGGCGATCACGTGTCGATCGGTCTCGCTCTGCCCCGGAGGCGAGGCGGCGTGCATCCGGCCGGGCGCCGCGGCCAGCAGACGCCGGTAGCGGGCCACCGTCATGCCGGGAGTCTCGGCGATGTAGCCGCCGGCCTGCACCAGGGCCAACGGCAGGAATCCCAGCTCGTCGGCCAGGCTCTCCAGGCTCGTCGGCTCTGCGACCGGTGAGCCGATCAGGTCGGCGAGCAGCGCCACGGCCTCCTGCGGGGACAGTTCGGGCAGCAGAATCCGGCCGCTGATCGCGTCCCATCCGGTCGACCGCCGGGAAGTGATCAACACCTGTCCCCGTTCCAGCCGCCCCAGATAGGGGTCCAGTTCGTGCGGGTCCTCGACGTTGTCGAATACCAGCAGCCATCCTCGGCGCCCGGCGAGCCAGGCCAACGCGTACGCGAGCGCGTCCTGCTCCGCCAGCGGCGCGACCGAGGCCGGCCCGCCCTGGTCGCGGTGAGTCACGGCTGCGGCCAAGGCACGTCCCAGCTGGGCCAGCGCGGTTCTGATCTGGGTGGTGCTCTCCGCGGGGATCCACCAGATCAGCTCATAGTCGTCACGGTGCGTGTGGGCGTACTGCAGAGCGAGCTCACTCTTGCCGATGCCGCCGAGGCCACAGATCGCCAGACTGATCACTCCCGCCTCGCTTCGGAGGGCAGCCGTGAGCTGCCGCAGAGCGTGGTCGCGGCCGAGGAAGTGCCGGGCGGGCGGCCGGGGCAGTTCCACCACCCGCAGGGGCGGCTCCGGCGCGCGGACGGTCGGGCGAACCTGAACGACCAGGCCGATGAGCCCGACGACCATGCTGATCACGCTGGCACGCTGATCCAGCAACGCCAGCACATCATGAGGCAGCCCTACGACATCGGCGAGAAACCCGGCCACCCCCAGCCCCAGCAGGCCCACGGCGACCACCAGCAGGATCCCTCGAGTCCGGCCCGCCGACCGGCGAACGCGCCATAACCACACGCTCCAAGCGTGCCCGGCCGGAGCCGCTCCGGCACCTGCCTGGCCGCGCCTTCTGGTCAGGGGCGGTTCAGAGTCCGTGGCGGCCGCAGGCAGGTGGCGAGCTGATTGCGTCAATAGGGCGTCGTCTCTTGCGGCGTCTCTAGGGCAGCTCGTCGCCATCTGGAGTGCGACCAACGGCACGTACGCGGATATGTTCTACGTGAAACTCGACTGATCCATGAAAAGGTCCGCCTTAGGAAAGGCGGGCCTCATGAATGAAAAGGCTGAGCAGCATGGCTGAGATGATCGCCGTCTTGACCGGAGAGACAGCAATTAGCGACTTCTATGCAATTCAAGACCTCGGTGTCGAGGAAGAAGGATTACGGGACGAACCCGGTGTATGGGTCGCGGTCGGTCCCAATATCGTCAAGCCGACAACCAGCCCAGGCGCCGCTCTGTACGTCCGCTGCGAGACCTGGGACACAGAGCCGCCCGACGACGCCTCCTGGCCACACGCCTGGAGCGGCGACATCTACCTGAGCACGGGAAGAATCAGCGCCCTGAGCATGACGGGCGGCTTCATCCACCGCAACTGGGTTTTCGACCTCGGCCGCCGCGCCACAACCTGGCGGCTGCGCATCCGGTGGAAATTCCTGGACAACGACCGGGAGCCTCTCTTTCCCCGCGAGATTTATCAGGTGGACCTGTACACCCTCCAGTTCTGGCTGCCCTCCTAGGCCAGAAGGAGCCATTACACGGAGATACGCCTCCAGCGGTGGCCGCGCGGGAGTGGTGTACGAGCTGGCCCTGCTGGCGGCATCACCCGGGAGGAACATCTGCAGGAGTCGTCCTGGACCGAGTTCGGCGGCTCGGCCACGATGAGGACATGGCCGGAAGCGGATCAGCGCGGGCGGGCGGCGGGGGAGCAGGCTCGGGCCTGAACTGGACGGCGGTGAGCGCTCTGGCAGGTTCGATCGCGGCCGTGGTCGCGCTCTTCGCCTACCTGATGCCGCCCACTCCAACCCCGCCCAGCACCGTGGTTTCCAGTCCGCCCCCGCCTCCATCCTCGCCGGATCGGGTCATCACCGAGCCTTCACCATCGCCCGCGGACTCGTCGCCTGAGCCCAGAACATCCCCACCGCCGACCCGCACCCAAGTGGTCCAGGATTCCCCTCCACCGCTGCCGGAGGTCCGGTCCGCCGGCTGCGACGAGGCGGCGGCGGCCCTGACCGCCTACCGCAGGGACACCGGAACCAGCAGCAGCGGCCAGGCGGCCGCGGCTCAGCAGACGTACCGCGACCTGATGGGCGCGGCCCTCGACGCGGAGGGAGCGGTAGGGGCGAAGATCAGGCGACTGGCCTCAGAGTTCCAGGAGCTGGGCTTCCGCCTGACCGGCATGACCGGCGGCGACCCCAACCAGGTGATCGCGGATATCAATACGGACGTCACGGAGTTCAACAGGTTGTGCGCATTCGGCTGATCGCACGACAGGGGTATCACGCCGGCGTGTTCGTTCATCGGGTGATGTCCCTCAGGTCGCGCAGGATCTCGGAGGTGGTGATCGGGTCGAGGCCGTCGAGCCCGAGCTCCACCAGGGTCTGCTCGTCGGCGAAGTCGAGGTAGCCGATCGAGATGCCCGGATCGAGGCCGATCGTGATGGTTCTGCCGCCGGGTACGTCCCGCTCGATCCAGCCCTGCCAGCCGGCGTCCTGGGGCGCGCCGCGCCGCCAGCCGCGCCGCTCCAGGCCGATCACCGCGCGGGTGGGGATCTTGGCGGCTTCGATCTCGGCCACCAGCGCCGGATCCAGCTCGTACGTCTCCCTGCCCAGCTGCGGGAACGGCTGCAGGATCTCGTAGTCGGCGAACACCTCGGACCAGGCGGCCAGGCCCTCTCCCAGCTCCAGCGGGTGCACCACGCCGACGAGGGCGTCTTCGGGCAACGTCAGCGGGTCGTCCTCGACGTCGGCGAAGCTGCGGTCCTCGGCCACCCGCAGGGTGCCGGTGAGCTCGCCCGACGGACCGTACAGCCCCCATACGAGCCGCCGTACGATGTGCCAGAGCAGCGGGTGGCCGACCAGCAGCCGGTCGAAGTCGCCGGCGCTCCAGCGACGCCGGTTCACCATGGCCTGCTCCAGCCTGTGGATGGCGTCCCCTGCCACCGAACGCACGTCCTTCTTCAGCCCGGCGAAGCGCCGATAGGCGGCGGGCGCGAGCTCCGGGTCGTCGTTGACGCCCGGCTTGGGCAGGTTCTTCAGCCGCTTGCCCGAGGCGTCGGCCACGTACGGCTTGAGCTGCTCGTCGAAGCCCACCACGAACTGCCTGCGGCCGTAGTCGAGCGTCAGGCTGCCGTCGGCGGACAGGCCGAAGTCGGGCACCAGCCGGTCGGCCAGCTCCTGCGGCGTCAGGCCGAGCTCGGCGGCGACCTCGTCCATCTTGAGCTTGGCCTGGTTCTTCAGCCCGCTGAACTTGCTCTTCTCGGCGATGCCGTGCAGGTGCATCAGCGCGACCTCGGAGCCGATGGAGGCCAGCAGGTCCAGGCCGGTGACCGCGCGCGCGTGCCCGCCCTCACCAGGCCAGGTCCTGATGAGCGGGGTCAGCCGCCGTACGGTCTCGTCGTCGCCGAGCAGCGCCTGCGCGTCCATCACCCAGTTCTGCTTGGACGGGTAGCCGGCCGCCTGCCAGCACTGGAACAGCGCCCAGGCGAAGTCGGCGAGGCTGCGGCCGTCGCAGGTCTCCTTGACCACGGCGAGCCCGGCGTACGGGGCGCCGGGTTTGGAGATCGCCAGCATCGTCATCACGTGGCGTACCGCCTCGGGAGGCAGCGCGCCCGCGCCGCCGCGCAGGTGGATCGGGGTCGTGATCGCGACCTCCGTCCACTCGGGCAGCACGGGCATCTTGGCGGGCAGCGCGTCGAGCGGGTCGGCCATGAGCAGGTCGGCGATCGCGGCCTCGGCGGCGGGCCCGTACCCTGCGGCGGCCTCGGCCACGGTGTCGCGGTGGCCGCCCGCGACCAGCGCCGCCAGCGCCTGCTCGGCCCGGAGCCTGGCCACGCCGGGCTTGCCGAGAGCCGCCGGGATCAGCGCCCTGGCGGCCGCTCCGGGGTGGCGGTGCAGCCAGGCCAGGGCGGTGGCGCGTACGGACTTCAGCCGGGCCAGCCACTCGGCCATCAGCACGGCGACCTCCGGCGCCGCGTACGGCAGCAGCGACGCGGCGACCGAGCCGGGGGCGCGCCGGGCGCTGTCGAGCACCATGGGCAGCGCCGCCGCCCCGAACTCGGCCACCACACTCGGCATCCAGTCGCCCGCCCCCCACAGGTCGCGAGGGCGCCACTTCCCGAGCAGCGGCGCGGCCAGTTCCTCGGGCCCGGCGACGAACAGGGCGATCTCTTCACGCCAGTGGCCGTCCTGGCCCTTGGCGATCCCGCGGGCGATGTCCTCCCAGCTCCGGCCCCAGGTCCGATCCCATGAACCTTCACCCGCCCGTGGGGAACGCCAGTTGTCCTGCTCGCCCGGCGCCCACACGAGGGCCGGTTCGTCGGTGCAGACCAGGCCGTTCACCACGACCACCTTGCGTGCCTTGCGCGGGCGGGTCCAGGGCGGGCTGGCCAGCACCGCGGGCAGGGCCTCCGGCGGAGCGGCGGCGACGGTCCCAACGGCCGCGATCTTGTTGACGCGCTCGGCGGCGGCGTCGTCGAGGCTCGCGAGCACCTCGTCCACCAGGTCGGGATGGGCCGCCACATGGGCGCGCAGCAGCAGGTCCACGACCTTGCCGCCGGACTCGGCCAGCATCCGCATCGCGCGGCGGGGGAAGCGGGAGGCCGCGCGCAGGAAGGCCGGCTGGGTGTACTTCTGCTCGATGCGGTCGAGGAGGGCCCGCATCGCCGTGTCGTACGGCAGGTCGGCGAGCACGCTCAGCAGCCGCTTCCGGCTGTCCGCGCCGTAGGCGTGGTCCACCCAGACGGCCAGCAGCGGCACGGCCGCCTCGCCCATGCCGTCGACGACCGTGGCGGGCAGGGCGAAGGAGTCCCCTATGTAGTGACCGCGCGCATGGTCCGTGATCAGCTCGGCGTGCTCCGGCGTGCTGATGGCGGCGATCAGGCGGTAGGCGAGAGCCGGGAGGTTCTGGCTCACCTCGGCGCAGTCGGCCGTGACCCAGCCGGTCTCGGCAGGCGCCAGGTGGGAGGCCGCCACGCGGTGGTGGAGCCCGCCCTCGCGGCTCACCGCGAGCGCCGCGACGACCTCGGCGTACTCGGCGTCGGACGCGGCGGCCAGCACGGCGCGGACCCGGGCGTCGATCTGCTGAGTGGAGGTCCAGCCGTACAACTGGTTGGGGGCCTCGCCGTCGGCCAGCTGCCGGATCGTCCAGGTGCCGCCCCCGTCGTGGACGTGATCCAGCGAGGCCAGCTCGGTCACGGCCACCGCCGCGAACACCAGGCCGCGTTCGGTCAGCCAGGTCTCGGCGAACAGGGACAGCGTCTCGCGCTCGGCCCACGACAGGGACACGGCCACCGCCTTGGCGACCACCGCTGCGCCCAGCGGCGTGCCGGCCGGATCCCCTGACAGGTACGCCGTGCCCGCGGACGCGAGCTCAGGATCCGGGCACTTCGCCACCATCTCGGCGAGCACCTTCCGGCGTTTGTCCAGCTCGGCGGCCAGTTTCTCGGGCGCGTCGGCATCCGGCCGCTTCACGGAGACCTTCGCTCCGCCCCGCCGGGGGTGGAGAGCGCGCAACCAGGCGGCCGGCATCGTCAGCCGGTCCTCGTCGTCCACGCTGCCGGCGCCTGCGGCCGAAGCCACCTGCGGCGCGGAGACCGTTTCGTCCTCCGTGTAGCCCTTGCGCAACTTCTCCGTCACCAGCTTGTCCGCGGCCGCCGTGGCGGCGGCGGCCGAGCCGAACGACTTGACCTGCGTCTGACCGGCCGCGTCCAGCCGCCCGTACCGGATGTGCAGCTCCGCGCCGTCCTGGCGAACCGCCCAGAACTTGGCCGTACCCCCGCCGACGAACGTCAGCGTGCGCTCCACGCTCATGCCGATGCCTCCACCCTGCATCCTCTTGATCGACAGCGGCGAGTATGGCGAGAACGACCGACAAAGTCGGGCGGAAGGTCAGCCGGGGTGGCCTGACAATGCGTACGACTCCACGCTCCCGGCCATCAATTCCACAGGTCTGGTCATTCTGTTCACGGCCGTGTCGCGCTCTCGTACTGTCCCCGTCATGAGCGCCCCTTCGCCGACGGCCGGCCGCCGGCACGTCGTCCTGCATCGCTGGCCCACCGCACTGGGACTGGCGGTCGCCATCCTCTCCCTGGTGACCGGCAGCAACCAGGAGTCCCTGGCCATCACCCTGGCCGTCGCGGCCACGTGCTATCTCGCCGCAGCGGCGCTGGGCGAACCCTGGACCGTGTGGCCTGCCGCCCTCGGCGTCAGCCTGGTCGTCGTCGTCAGCGAGCTGATCGGGATAGCTTGGTGGGCCGGCCTCGGCGGCACGGCCGTCGTCCTCGTCGTCGTCGGCCTTGCCCTGCGGGTGTCACGGTCCGCGCTCCTCGCCCAGGCCCTCGCGGTGGTCGGGTTCGGCGGTGCCGCCGTGCTCGCGGTGTTCAGCACACCTCAGGCAGGCGTGGTCGTGGCCGGACTCGCGCTCGCGAGCCACGCGATCTGGGACGTGATCCACCTCCGGCGCAAGCTGGTCGTGGCGCCGTCGCTGGCCGAAGCCTGCATCTCCCTCGACGTGCCTCTGGGCCTCGGGCTCATCGTTCTCGGGTTCGTCGGCTGACCGCCGGTCGTCACGGTGCGGTTCTCTGACCGGCGAGCCGGAAGCGGTGCCGGTAGGCCGACGGCGGGACGCCGAGCACGCGCAGGAACGCCCGCCGCATCGTCTCGCCCGAGCCGAAGCCGCAGGCACGGGCGACGTCCGGCACCGTGTCCTCGCCGGACTCCAGGAGGGCCTGCGCGGCCTCGACCCGGAGGCGTTCGACGAACTGGCCGCACGTCATCGCGAGCTCGCGGCGGAACAGACGGCTCAGGTGGCGCTCGCTGACCGCGAGCGCGGCGGCCATCGTGGTGAGGCGATGGTCGCCGGACGGGTCAGCGGCCACGAGGTCCAGCGCCCGACGCAGGGTCGCGGAGCGCGGACCGGCCACGGCGTCGCGGTCACGGAACTGCGACTGGCCGCCAGGACGTTGCAGGAACACGACCAGGTACTTCGCGACCGCACGGGCCCGTTCCTCGCCCCGGTCCTCGCCGACGAGCGCGAGGGCGACGTCGATCCCTGCGGTCACCCCCGCCGAGGTGACGATCGGACCGTCCCGCACGTAGATGGCGTCAGGTTCTACGCGCACCTCGGGAAATGTCTCCGCCAACGCCGCACAGGCCTCCCAGTGCGTCGTGGCCCGCCGACCATCGAGCAGCCCCGCTCGTGCCAGGAGGAACGCGCCCGTGCACACCGAGACCACCCGCCGGGCGCCGGCCGCCACCCGCCGCACGGCGTCCACCAGCTCAGGGGCAACGCCGGCGTACTCGTCCCGCGGGTATCCCGGCACCACCAGGGTGTCCACGTCGCCGTCCAACTCGGACAGCGCGAGGTCGACGCTCAGCGAGATGCCGACGTCGGCGCGAACGGGCCGCCCGTCCACCGAGGCCAGCCGGACCCGGTATCCACCGGCGCTGTCGAACACCTGCAGAGGTCCGGCCACGTCGAGCAGCAGAACACCGTCGGACACGGCGAAGACGACGTCACCGGTCGCGCTCATCGCCCTCTCCGGGTCCGTCGAGTCCTCCGGCTTCTTGCGCGCCACCGCGGCGTCCTCCAGGTCGATCTCCGTCGATGCCTGGATCACAGTACTCATCAGGTGTGTGTCCCAGCGCTGTAGGTGGCCACATCCGGGATGCTCAGGCGTTGTAGCCGCCGTGGGCGTCCAGTACGGCGCCCGTGACGTACGACGCCGCGGGGCTCGCCAGGAAGGCGATCGCCGCGGCGATCTCGTCGGGGTGGCCCAAGCGCTGCAGGGACAGCGAGCCGAGCAGGGCCTTGAGAGTCTCGGGGTCCGGCGGCTCCATGCCGCCCGTCATCAGCCCGGCTTCCACGACGTTGGCGGTGATGGCTCGGGGGCCGAGGTCGCGGGCGGCGCCCATGGTGTACCGCTCGATCCCCGCTTTGGTCGCGGCGTAGTCGGCCACGCCCGGGACGCCGGCTCGAGTGCCGAGCCCGGAGCTCACCGTGATGATGCGGCCGCCCTCGCGCAGCACCCGGGAGGCGGCCCGGATGATGGCGATCACGCCGAGGTAGTTGGTGGCGTGCATGCGGTCCAGCGCGGCGGTGTCGGCATGCGGGTCGTCCACCGTGGCGTTGACCGAGATCGCCGCGTTGTTGACGAGGATGTCCAGGCCGCCGAAGTGCGCGACCACGTCGTCGATCAGGGCCGGCGCCTGGCGCGCGTCCGCCTGGTCGGACTTGAACGCGACGACCTTCGCTCCCTTGCTGCGCACCTCGTCGACGACGGCCTGCGCCTGCTTGTCGGAGCTGACGTAGGTGAACGCTACGTCGGCGCCCTGTTCGGCAAGCAGCCGTACGGTCGCGGCTCCCAGCCCGCGGGCCCCTCCGGTGACCAGGGCGACCTTGCCCGTCAGTGGCTTGTTCATTCTTCTCACCTCACTGGTTGTCCATCTCGACTGACGTAACAGTAGTAGTTACGACATCCTGTCGCAACCATATGTGTTACGACAGACGTGTCGTAACATCGAGAGTTGCGACCGAGAGGACGAGTGCATGAGCGCCAACAGCAGGTTGACCATCGCCGCCCATGCGTTGGCCTGGATCGGCCTCTACCAGCGCCAGGGCCATGAGATCGCCACCTCCGAGCAGATCGCGTCCAGCGTGAACACCAACCCCGTGGTGATCCGGCGGCTGCTCGGCGACCTGCGCAGGGCGGGGCTGGTGGAGTCGCGGCGTGGAGTGGGTGCGGGCTGGTCGCTGGCACGCGACCTGGAGTCGATGACGCTGCTCGACGTGTACGAAGCGGTGGAACCCGGCCCGCTGTTCGCCCTCCACCGCGCCACCCCGGACCAGGAATGCGTGGTGGGTTACGGCATCCAGCCGGCGATGCAGCGCATCTACGACGGCATCGAGGAGACCCTCCGGCGCGAGCTGGCCCGCGTCACGCTGAAGGACGTGCTCCAGGACGTCCTCGCAGCACCTCGCTAGGCGGTCCTGCGCCGGGTCGCCTCGGCCCGGTCCTCCATCGAGCGGACCGCGCCGACAGGGCTTCCACGACGGACGACGGACGGATCGTTCCATCCGAGATTAGAAACCGCAGGTCAGGGGGACGGGGCCACCATCGCCTCCGCTCCGGTGGCGAAGTGTCGCGCGATGATCCACGGTGAGCGAGGGTTGCAGTCATGCGGGGGCCGGCGGCGATGGTGCGCGACCTGGCGGCGCGTACGCCGGAAAGTCGTGAGCGCAGCGTCGACATGTGGCGCGCGCTGGCCATCTGCCTGGTGGTGTTCGGGCACTGGTTCGTCGTCGCCGTGACCTACCGGGACGGCAGGCTGTCCGGGTACAACGCGCTGGACACCCTGCGCTGGCTGGACCCGGTCACCTGGCTGTTCCAGGTGATGCCGATCTTCTTCCTGGTCGGTGGCTACGCCGGCAGTGCCTCGATGGCCTCGCACCGCGCCTCCGGAGGCGACGGCATCGGCTGGGTGCTGAGACGGACCGACCGGCTGCTGCGGCCGACGACTGCGCTGTTCGTGGTGCTGCCGTTGGTATCGGTGGCGGCAACGGTGGCCGGGGTGGGCAGCGAGCTGCTCGGCCATGCGGCGTGGCTTGCCTCCATCCCGCTGTGGTTCCTGTTGGCGTACCTCGTCCTGGCGGTGCTCACGCCGTGGCTGCACGCGCTGCACCGCCGCGCGGGGCTTGCCGCCCCGCTGGCGACGGTGATCATCGTCGCCGTCGCCGACCTGCTGCGGAGGGGCCTGCATGTGCCGGTCGTCGGTCAGAGCACCTACCTGTTCGCCTGGATGGCGATCTACCAGCTCGGCTTCTGCTGGCGGGACGGGCTCCTGCGGCTGAGCCGCGGCAAGGCGCTCGCGGTCATGGCCGGCGGCCTGGTCGCCCTGATCGGACTGACCGTGGTGGGCCCGTACCCGGTCGCCATGGTCGGGTACAACACGGCTCCGCCGACCCTGGCACTGATGGCGCTCGCGGCCACGCAGCTCGGACTGGTCCTGGCCCTTGCGCCCGCGGCCAACCGATGGCTTCGCCGGACCGGCCCGTGGAGTGTGGTGATCGCGGTCAACGCGGTCATCCTGACCGTGTTCCTCTGGCATATGACAGCGGCGGCGGTCGCGGCCGCTCTGCTGTTCCCGACCGGCGTACTGCGGCAGCCCCCGCCGCACTCCACGGCGTGGCTGCTGTGGCGGGTGCCGTGGACAGCGGCTTGTGCCCTCGTCCTCGTCGTCCTGGTCGCCCTGTTCGCACGGATCGAGCTGCGCCGGTCGGTGCTGCGTTCCGCCGAGCGGCGCGGTCCGTGGCGGGATGGTGCGACTGTGCTCGGCCTGGCCGCCGTGCTGGCCGGGCTGCTCTTCGTCGCCTTCTCCGGCCCCGGCTACCACGGGCCGACCGGGCTGCCATGGGCCGGGGTGCTCTCGTACCTGTGCGGCGCCGCTGTGCTGCGCGTGGTACGAACCCGGCCCGTCCTGCGGGGCCCCGGTCGCTTATCGCCGCGCCAGGACTACGGAGTGGTGCTTCCCGGCATGGTGTCGTCGTCATCGCCGGCCGGCTGGTCGCCGAGCCGCCTGCGTACGGGCTCGTTCTCGGTGGGGGCGAGGTTGTCCGACGGGGAGGCGGCTGCGGGGTCGGTGCCTGGATCGCGGGACCCGGAGTTGAAGAGCGACTCCAGGGGGCCAGGCGGGATGTAGGGCTTGAAGGGCGGGGTCCAGGCGGCGGTCGCCTCAGGGTCCGTGCCGGAGCCGGTCCCGGGCTGTTCCAGGTCGTGCGGCGCGCTCGGTTTGGCACTGTCCTGTTCGTCGAGGGCGGTGACGGCCTCGAGGGCTTCGAGGAGTTGTCGCGTCCACGGGTAGTCCTCGTCGGGCTTGGCGAAGCCGTGCTGGGGGACCGGAGCTACGGGGACGGGCTCGACGTGAACGGCGGTGGCCGGGCGGGTCCGGCGGGACCTGACCACGAGCACCGCGAGCACGGCCAGCAGGGCGACCACGAGCACCACGGCCGAGGTGACCAGTGTCGCTGAGGAGGAGCCCGCCTGCTCGGTGGACACCGCGGCGTTGAAGTGTGCGGGGACGGTGGCGGAAGCCGTGGCGCTGGGGGCCGGCGGTGGGGCGTTGGAGCCCTCGTCGGCCACGGCCTCCGGCGTGGAGGCCGGCGAGGTCGAAGGTGCCGTCGCCGCCGCTGAAGTGGAGGTGGCGGCCGGTTCGGCTTCGCTGGTGGCCGTGGGGGTGGCCGACGGGGACTCGGAGGGGGAAGGCGTGGGGGAGGACGACTCCGACGTCGTGGGAGTCGGGGTCGGTGACGGGGTCGCGGTGAAGGTCGGTGTGCCCGAAGTGGGCTGCGGGATCATCGTGGGGGCAGGACCGCCTGACGTTGAGGTAGGCGTTGCCGTTGGTGTGCCGGACGGCGATGCGCTCTCGTGCGGCGGTGTGCTCTCGTGCGGTGGCGTGCTCTCGTGCGGTGGCGTGCTCTCGTGCGGCAGCGTGTCGTCGGAGGCGTGGGTCGGCTCTGGTGCAGGACGGGTTGCCACGGATGACGAGCCGGCACCCTCATGGTGGGAGCCGCCTTGGGGGAATCCGTTCTGGTACATGCCGTTCTGACCCGTGCTGTCCCGGTCGGGGCCCGAGGGGGTGTCCGGCCTCTCCGGAGAGTCGTGGCCCAGCTCTTGGGAGGCCGTGCCCTTCCCGTGCGCGCTCTGGTGCGTCGCTTGCGTGTCCTGGCGGCCGTCCGTGTCGGTGCGCGGCCCACCATGAGGTTCGTTCTGGATATCTGAGGTCATGGAAGTGGGGGACCTCCCGGACGAGTCCGGATTTACCCATACAGATCCCTGACAATGATGATGGCAAGTGATTTATGGGGACAAACCGGAAGCCTGTGGGTAGCGCGAGCGTACCGGATGTTCCCGCAGGTCAAGCGCTCCGGAAGGCGCGATCGACGGCTCTGGCCGAGTGTGAAGCCCCGGCGAAAGAGGCGCCGACGGCATTTCGTTCGGACGCGAGAGCGTAAAAAGATCTACCAAAGCGCCGGATGGAGCCGTGCCAAGTGATACCAACGGCCCCCGGAGCGGTTTCCGGGGGCCGCGACAGCGGTGTTGACGCCAGGGCTACAGCGCCGGGATCTCGCGGACGAGTCTGGAGGTCCACGGGCACCAGACGAGGCCGGGCAGGAACGCCCCGCCGGCCTCGTCCAGGTGGTCTTCGACGTACGGGATGGTCGCGTCACAGACCTCGATCCCGAAGTCGAAGAAGCTGATCGTGTCGGGGTTCAGCTGGTAGCTCCAGCGCGGGTTGTAGGGGGCGGGTCTCTTGACGATGTGTCCGAGGACGTGTGGCTTGTCCGTGGTGGTGCCGCTGATCAGGTCGCGGGCGTGCTGGATCTTGGCGGGGTCGGTCAGCTGGACGACGAAGTTCTCGCGGGTGATGTCGGTCATCACGAAGTAGGCCGGGACCGCCGCCTGGGCGGGTGCGGGGGTGGCGACGCTGAGCGTCGCCAGGGCGGCGAGTACCGCCATGATCTTGGTCAGGACGTGGTGCATGGAGACCCCTCTCGCAACCTGCGACTACTGTGCGTATTGCATCACTACACAAAGTAATCACGCCAGGATGAGAACGGCCTCTTGCGTCACGGTGACAACGTGGTCACCGACCGGGCGGCCAGCAGGTCGTGGTCGGCTTCGGAAGCTCTTCGGACGCTGGATCAGCGGCAGATGTCGTGTGGCGTCCCCTTGACTGATCTCCGGGCCGTCGCCGGAAGGGGGCGAGTGCGGCGCGGACGATGTCGGCGGCGCCCCAGTCGGGCTCGAATTGGGCGATCACTGCCAGGTGCTGGCGTAATTGGAGGATCGGCATGCGTTCGCGCCAGTCGCGATCGAGTCCGGTCAGCTCGGCGTACAGGTCGAAGAACACGTGTGACTCGGGCGGCGGTGCCGTGGTCCACAGGTGGGCCAGGTCGACCTCGGCCCATGTGTACGACACGGCCGGGTCGATGAGCGCGGGGTGCCCGTCGGGGGTGGCCATGATGTTCTGCGCCCACAGGTCGCCGTGGGTCAGGCACGCGGGCCTGACCGGCAGGAGTTCGGGCAGCCGGCCGCACAGCCGCTCGAGTGCCGCTCGGTCCGCGGCGTCGAGCGCCTCCCTGACGCGAGGCTCGTCGAGCCAGCGCAGCAGGCGATGCTGGGCGAAGAACTCGTGGCCGTCGTCGTTCCAGGTGTTGACCTGCCGGCGACGGCCCAGCCAGTTGTCTCGGCGCCATCCGAATCGGGGGTGCCGCGTGGTGGTGTGCAGGTGGGCGAGCGCGTGAGCGAACTGCTCCCAGAATTCCTCGGTCGCCGGCCGGGGTCGCAGTGGGGACAGCACGAGCAGGGCGCGGTCCGCGAGGATGATCTCGGGTGTGGCGGCGCCGCCCGCCTCGCGCAGCACGGTGAGCCCTTCTGCCTCTGCGGCGAAGACGTCGCCCGATGGCGGCTCGCTCAACGCCTTGACGAATACCGACGTGCCGTCACCGCGGCGCGCGAGCCCCGCGGTCGCGGCGAGGCCTCCGGTGACCGGCTCGACCGCGACGACGTCGGTCAGACCGGCCGCGTGCAGGCGTTCGAGCAAGAAGGACGTGGTTGATTCCGGCGCGGTGGGCATGAGGTCATCTTGCCTGGTTCGTGGCACCCATCACCAAGAAGTCGTGTTCGGCCTGGCGTCGACCCATTGGTGGATGTCGAAGGATCGTTTCGAGCGACCTGCGCTCTGCACGACTGACTGGGGTGCGTCAATGTGGCCTGACGGGTGACGCCATCGCCGCTTCAAAAACTGGCTGAGTGCCAAGGACCGGCTGAAGTTGGCCTCGAAGAAGGTGCGGAGGCCACCGCCGCGCTCGGCCGCGCCTGTTCACGGCCTAAACGGGCGAACAGCTTCGTGCCCGGCACCCATGTGGTGATGGCTGACGGAAGCACCAAGCCGATCGAAAAGGTCCGGGTGGGCGATGAGGTGCTGGCGGCCGATCCCCGGACCGGTGAACGCGGCGTCAGACGAGTCCAGGCCGTCATCGTGGGTGACGGCGCCAAGAACCTGGTCAAGGTCTCGGTCGACACCGACGGTGACCTGAGCACGGTCGAGGGCACCGTCGAGGCCACGGCCGAACTGGCTGCTCACCAGCGGCCAGACCCGCGTCAGGGTCGCCGGCGTCACCAAGCGCACGGCGGGTGAGCAGCGTGTGCACAACCTCACGGTCACCGGTCTGAACAGCTACCACGTCGTCGTGGGCGGGGTGGACGTGCTCGTCCACAACGAGGATGAGCGGCCCGGCGAGGACTGCGCGGCCGCCGAGAGGGCCGCCGAGGAGAGCGTCGACTTCAACAAGGTGAAGGAGCGGCGTCTCGAGCAGGAGTTGCGGGAGCGGTACGATCTCGATCCGCACGAGTTCAAGCGTGAAGAGCTCGGACGTGGCGCCAAGGTCTCGAGTTTCGACGTCTACAAGGGGTCGGACGGCTACTACTGGCTCATCAGCAAGGACGCGTACAAGTGGAAGTAGCGCATGTTCAACGTGTACCTGCGCCTGGTCGCCGATGACGGTGACCCGGAATCGGTGACCCAGGCGCTCGGTGTCGCACCCGACGAGTCCACCCGGCACGGCCGCCCGTCCCCTAAGACGGGCAGGCCGTACGGGTTCAGTTCATGGACCCTCGCACTCGGCCGGCAGGTGGGGTCGGACCAGTTGGAGGAGGTGTTCGGCAGGCTGACGGCGTGGGGCGGCCGGGGTGCGCGGACGCTGCGCGATCTCGCCGGTGACCGGGGCTGGGAGGCGACGTTGATCGTGGTGCAGGAGTTCCGCGACGCCGAGGAGCCTCGGGAGAAGGGCATCTCGATCGGCGCGGACCTCATCGGCTGGCTGGCGGCGGCGCGGGCCGGTGTCGAGGTCGATCAGTACCTCATGCTTTCGCCAGAATGAGCTTGATCGGCACGCGCGACGCTCGCGAGACCGCCGGGCGCAAGGCGTTGCTGCCCAGGGAGGCGGGGGAGGATGATGCCCAGCTCGCGTATCTGGAGCAGGTCCTGGTGAAGGACGGACGGCGTCCGAGTCGCCAGACCAGTTCTGGACATCAGCGCGGATCCCCGAGCCGCTCGAACCGCCTCTTCAAGGTCAGCGCCAGCGCCGGAGCCGTTCGGAGGACCACCCTGTTTCCCGACCCGCCTCGTCATCATCCTCGTCTGGAGGAGCGTCTCCGCACTCTCCTGGGGCTGCACGCGATCGGCGTGGGCCGGGCACTGAACATGGGCATCATCGAATTCGACCCCGCACCGTCGAACACGTTGGCCGACGACAGGTGCAGCGACTTCGCGCTCCACCTCCAATGTCCCTTCCGAATCACCTACCAGAGCCGGGTGATCCTCGGTTCCGCAGACCTCGCCTGGCGCGAAAGCGAAGTCCGCGACACCGGCAGGCCCGACAGCGAACGAACCATGTACGACTTCGCTCAAGCCGCCGGGCTTGGGCAGGTTCTTCAGCCGCTTGCCCGAGGCGTCGGCCACGTACGCGCAGCTGGCTCGGCATCGCGCCCGGCGACGGGAGCCGCGCAAGAGCGTCATCGACGGCGGTCAGTGAATCTCGGGCCATCGGGCAGGTGGAGCGTGAGCGGATCAGCCGCAGCGGGCTTGCCCGGCTTGCCCTCGCACAGACACATTCCGGACGCCTTGTAGACGAGCATCGCATGATGGGTGTTTAGCCTGGTCAAAACGATACGGGCGGCCGGAGCCTTACAAGATGTTCCCGTTCATCAGATGCAGGTGCTCACCCTCGAAACGCTCCCTCACACAGTTGCGGCAAGGTCGATGGGCTTGCCTTTTCTCCCAAGCCGTGAGTCCCTTTCAACTCGACAGCCGCAAAGCCCCATAAGATGGCTGTGGGGCTTCACCGAGGCCCCTCGGTCGTATTCGCCACTGCCACTGCCACTGCCGCTGGCGCACCTCCCGGGTGGACGCGGTGCGCGTGGCCGAGAGGCGGTTGCAGGGGCATTTCATCTCGCGTGACGGCACACCTGTGAGCAAGACCGGCACACCTTGAGACCCGGGTTGGTCGGAAGGCCCGCATCACGCCGGCGAGGCCAACTCGCTGTTTTTGACCAGGTACATGAACGCTCCGTCGGAGCCCTCGGCGCCGAACATGGCGATCACGACGGGCTTCGCCTTCTTCGGAAGGTCGAATACCAGCACCCTGGTGACTTTTTGGCCGGGGTTGATCTCGTCGTACAAGCCCTGGCCCGTCTCCAGATTTTGACTGATCGTCGCGTCCGAGTCCACGTTGTACTGTTTGCTGTCGCTGTCCAGGAGGCCTGAGTCGGTGCCGTCGAACGAGGCAGGGCTGTTGCTGGTGTTCTTCACCAGGACCTGTACGACGACGTAGGAACCCTGAGCTTTGTGGCTCTCGATGGAACTGCTCACGGTCTGCTCACGGCTGACGGACACGACCTTCAACGAGAACGGA
This sequence comes from Nonomuraea sp. AD125B, assembly GCF_041402765.1. Taxonomy (NCBI): domain Bacteria; kingdom Bacillati; phylum Actinomycetota; class Actinomycetes; order Streptosporangiales; family Streptosporangiaceae; genus Nonomuraea; species Nonomuraea sp. AD125B. Next base: position 221,320 of record NZ_JBGLOU010000007.1, read on the forward strand.
GGCTCCTTTGCGACAGCACCCAGCGGGACTGGTTTGCGTGTCTGGCTCTTCGTCGGGCTGGGATCGGCCCCTTCAGGGGACGCGGTGGCGGAGGCGAGCGCCTTGTCGAGCTGCGTTGCCGCGTCGCCCACGGCGCTCACTGTGACAACCAGTCCCCACGTTGCGAGTCCCATGGAAATGAGGCCGAGGATGGCTCCCGACAACGCCAAACCGCCGTTGGAGGCGGTGCCGCGGCTTGCCCGGGCGCGACCGACGAAACCAAAGATCACCGCTAAAAGGCCGAGGGTGCCGGAGGCGAAGAACAGGATCGGAATCACCCCGGTCAGCACTCCGATGATACCGATGACCAGCGCGGCGATGCCCAATCCGTTGCGCATCTGCTGATGGTAGTAAGGAGGCACCGTTCCGTAGCCGGGAGGCGGTGCACCATGAGCAGAGGGCTGCGCTCTGTTCGGGTCGTACTGCTGCCCGTAGGGATTGGACATGGCGAATCCTCCACGATGAATGAGACGGGACCGTGCCACCGCAGAGTGATTCCATCCCCGTACAGACCCTTTGCGATGCGCTCAGCCGATCGTAATGGCACGGTCCAACGAATAACAGGCTCGCGCAACATGTGCTCTAACCGTTGCTGCGCTCAGCCACGATCAGGCGCAACGTGCAAACGGCCACTACTCCCGACCTATTGCTGAGGAAGGTCTGCTGGACGGAACGCGGAACCGGTCACTCGAGCTTGACCCTGAGGTCAGTACGCGAGACTCTTGCGGGCCACGACGGTCGCCGAATGGTCTTTCTGCCACCGTTTGCCCGTTCGGGGGATATGGTTGGGCCAGTATCAAGCCCATGCCCGAAAAGATAAATTGACACTAGTGAGGCTTTCCCGACCTGATTGCGCAGGTCGGCAGGGGTGGCGCCGGGGCGGTTTGGCATGAGAAGAAGCTCTCGGTAAGACAGCAGTCGACCAAGAACCGATACCTCTACCGGAGAGCCTCGTTGCTGTCATACCGTGCCGCGACTCCGCTGGCGTGCCCTGCAACTGCGGCGGCAAGGCAGGCAAGTCCTTGGGCCTGTTCTCGGCGTCACGACACCCCGCGCTGCCTGACGGCGCCATGAAGCCGGACAGCACGGATTCCACGCTCACCTTCTGCATCGAGTCTGTCTCAAGAGCGGGTCTTGTGGTGTCCGTAACGACGTGTTCTCATGATGATACACGGACTCAAATTCTGTTTCTTAGTGTCACCCACTTCTCGCCATCGTACGAGAAGGAGGAAGCGGCGTGGGAGAACCTGGCAGGCGCGGCGACGGTGCGTTCCCTGCTGGATGGATCTCCGGCGAGCCGGTCAAGACTGCCCTGAGCGAGACCCCCACCTCGAAGGAGTGCAGGCCATGGCAGAGTTGAGCAGGCGCGACATACTGATCTCAGGCACCGCGCTGGGAGCGCTCGGCGCATTGGGCATCGCCTCACCGGCCCAGGCGAACGCCCTGGCGGACGGCTGGACCTGGCCGGCCAGCGGCTCGGTCGCGGGCTCCGGCAGCGGCGCCGACCCCCGGTGGGTGTGGGACGACGTCGCCGATCCACTTCTCGCCTCGCTGTTCGACCGGGGCGTCATCCCCGAGGTCAACCGGCTCCTGTACGATTGGAACCGCAATGACCAGCCCCTGCCCGCCGGGCTTCCTGAAGACCTCCGGGCCTTCATCGAGCAGGCACGCCGGCTCCCGCCGTGGGCCGACCAGGCCAAGCTCGAGGCTGCGGCCCGCTTCCACGTCCTCAAGGGGAACTACATCGTCGTCCTCACCATCGTCGGCGCCGGCATGCTGGCCACCGCCATTCCCAAGGAGGCCCGCGCGGTCTACTACTCGGCCGGTGGCGCCGACCTGAAGGACCGGGTCGCGAAGACGAACATCCTGGCGTACGCGGTCCGGCCGCAGAACGCCTGGGGTCCCGGCGGCACGGCCGTCGTCGAGGCCGTCAAGACCCGGCTGGTGCACGCGGCCGTACGGCATCTGCTCAAGTCGTCGCCCCACTGGTCCGGCCCCATCCCGATCAGCCAGGAGGACATGCTCGTCACCTGGCACACCCTGGCGACCTTCTCCATGCGCGGCATGCGCGCATGGAAGGTGCGCATCTCCTCCGGGGAGTCCACGGCGTACCTGCACTCGTTGCAACTGCTCGCGCACATGCTCGGCATCAGGGACGAGTTCATCCCCGCCACCTGGGATACCTCCTACGCTCAGTCGGACATCGTCCTGCCCAGGAACATGGGGCCGACGGCGGAGGGCGTGGAGCTCAACAACATCCTGCGGAACATGCTCGCGGAGCTGACCAGCCCGGGCGGCATCGACAAGCCGCTCGTCAACGCGTTCTCCCGCTACCTCACCGGCGACCAGGTGGCCGAGTGGAACGGCATCCCGCGCGAGCCGCTGTGGGACCCGGTCATCAAGACCGCCTGGCCGCTGCTGGTCCAGTTCAGGGAGGGGGTGATCGGGCTGCCGCTGGTGCCGTCCGCCGCTTGGCTCCTCGACGAGATGATCAAGAAGTGGACCACGTACTACCTTACCAAGGGGGCGCAGACCAAGATCGTGATCCCGACCGGCAACCGGCCCGGCTGATCGCGTCCACGCAATGTCGGTGCGGTCGCATTGGTTGCCGGCGGCCGGGATCGCCGTAATCGGGGCCTGAGCCGGGGAAACGCTATCAAGATCATCCTGCGGATATCCCCTGATCATGGTCTTACGGTTGCATGTGGGCACCGCCTGCTGCCTACCACGGGCACACAACAAAAGACCTGCGGCTGTGAAACCGCAGGTCAGGGGGCTGAAATGCCGATCTAGATGAGTGCCCCCGGCAGGATTCGAACCTAATGACTCCGTACGACCCCGAGTTTCGCCGACTCGGGCGCTCGCTCCAGATGCCTAGATTCGAATCGGAGCTTGACTCCTGACCGCAGGCCGTGCGACTGGGGCGAGGGCCGGCGGGTAGCGGTTGACGGGGACCGAGCCAATGCCCGGGTCCTACCGGACCTCGAGTCCTCTGCTCAGGCTGTGCACCTCGTTCCCTCTCGGCCGCCGCCCGCCCGGCCGCTTCTTCGGTCACGATCGTGGCGTGAGCCGGCCGCAGGAGACACCGCTCGTATCTACTCGGGCGCTCGAGCCCTTGCGCAGAACGCGGACCTGCGGCGGGCTGGGGCCACGAACTGCTGATCGGATGTCGAGCCGTCGAGCTCTCTCATTAGGGCGTGGCGTGCCCCTGCGCGGCTCACCTGAGCCAAGGATCGAACGAAGGAGGCGCCGGTGACGGTGACATGCGGAATCGACTGGAGTGAACGGCACCACGACGTCGCCCTCGTCGATGAAGGCGGCAAGCTGGTGGTCAAACGGCACATCAGCGACGATGCCCATGGCTGGCGGGTCCTGGTCGAGCTGCTGGCCGAGCACGCGACCGTCCCGACAACCCGATCCCCGTCGCGATCGAAACCGGGCGTGGTCTGCTGGTGTCCTGCCTGCGGGCCACTGGGCGCAGAGTGTATGCCATCAACCCGCTGGCCGTGGCCCGTTACCGCGAACGCCACACCGTCGCGCGCGCCAAGTCCGACCACGCCGACGCCATGACCTTGGCCAACATCCTGCGCGTGGACGCGGCCTGCCACCGGCCGCTGCCCCAGGACTCCGAGCTGGTCCAGGCGATCGCCGTGCTGGCCCGGGCACACCAAGACGCGATCTGGAGCCGGCAGCAGCTGTCCAACCAGCTGCGATCCCTGCTGCGCGAATACTTCCCCTCGGCGCTGACGGCCTTCCACGTCAAGAACTTCGGCCTGACCTCTCGCGAAGCCCGCACCATCCTGCAGGCGGCGCCCACGCCCACCGCGGCCGCCAAGCTCACCGCCCGCCGATTGCACGCCTTGCTGCGCGCCTCGGGCCGGCAGCGCAACATCGCCACCTGGGCCGACCGGCTGCAGGCACTCTTCGGTGAAGAACACCTTCGCCAGCTCCCACTGGTCGAAGAAGCGCTCGGACGTCAGGCCCAAGCATTGCTGTTACAGCTGGATGCAGCATGCCGAGCCGCCGACGCTCTTGCCGACGCCACCAACGAGGCCTTCCACCAGCACCCGGACGCTGCCGTCATCACCAGCTTCCCGGGTCTGGCCGACGTCACCGGCGCCCGCGTGCTCGCCGAACTCGGCGACGACCGCACCCGCTTCGCAGACGCACGCGCGCTGAAGGCCTACGCCGGCGCAGTTCCAATCACCCGCGCCTCGGGCAAAAGCCTGGTCGTCCACCACCGCAAAGTGAAGAATCAGCGCCTGGCCGCTGCCGGATACGTCTGGGCCTTCGCATCCCTACGAGCGCCGGGCCCCAGAGCCCACTACGACCGGCGACGCGCCGGAGGCGAGCGACACTCCAGCGCGCTACGCAACACCTTCAACCGCCTGCTCGGCTGCCTCCACCACTGCCTGCAAAAGGGCGTGACCTACAACGAAGATGTCGCCTTCCAGCCACCATCGAAGGCCATGGCTTGACAACTTACGCAGATCGGATGTCTGCGGCACCCGCTTTAGGAGAGCGAGGGCGTAGCAGCCCAATATCAGGTGTTGACCTGCTCAAATGCCCTGCGTGGCCCGGATTGCTGTCTTGATCATCCCGCGTATGCCCCACCGCGGCGTCATGACTGACTGCTTGCAAACGGGAGCCAGTAAAGATCGTAGAGGTATTCCCCATGCTCAGGCGTACGCTGGCGGGCGTCAGAGTGAGGCGCCGTGTGGCCCTGTTGCTGTATCTCTCTGCTGTACATCAACCACCTCATCGCCGCCGGCCTGGCCATGGCTTCAAACTGATCGAATCCGCCCAACGGCGCCCACCTGGTCGCTCTGGTCCGCGCCGGCGCCACCGTCATCGACGGCAAGCTCGTCGAACGCCCGACGGACTCACCCGTCCCCACAGCAGCCTGGGAACTCACGATCCACAGGTCTTGACTATTGCTCTCGGCATACATGACAACATTTCCCGTCATGCAGGGTGGGAGGGGCATGTGACATCCTTCCCCGTCTGGCAGTGCAGTGGTGGCGTCCCGTCTGGAGAACCGGGAAGGTGTCGCGGCCCGGAGCGTGGCTCGTCGGCCACCTGCTTGACCAGTCGCGGTCGGCGGCGTAAACCGCGGTCAACCGACACGCGCCTCTAGTGTAACGACTCGGCAGGATAAAGCGATCCCCGTGATGGCACGGTGCGTGCATGAACCACCGACATCAGCAGCACACGAGTCTCCTCGCTGAAGTCTGGGAAAGTCTGGTAAAATCTGGAACATGCAGGAAGCGCCGCAGCCGCTGGACATCGACGAGCTGCTACGTCAGCTGGCCGCGTTGACCAAGACGCCCGCCCTTGACCACCAGGCCGCCGAGCGGGTGGGCACAGCACTCGACGCGGCCGCTCAGTCCGTGCGCCAAGCCACGACCGGCACGGCGAGCTCTGCCGCCACACCGGCGCGCCAGCAGGCGGTGGACGCATTGAGCGAGTTGGGGGTACCGGCCAATCCCGCGCTGATCGCCGAGTTCTGCCGCGCATACTTCGGCTCCGAACTTGCGCCGCGGGCATTGGCCAGTATTCGTCGGGACGAGCTGCGCGCCTATAGGGCGAAAAGTAGTACCCGGTCGATGTGGGTGGTTCCAGCCCTTACCACCCAGCTCATGCCGGCGCGCGGTTACCTGGCGTTGTCGTCCTGGCCCGCGTGGTTGCGGATCCACGGCACCCGGTCCGCGCGGGTCGACATGCTCCGAGTGCTACTAGTGCTGCTCGACAGGCTGGCCGGGTTGCGGGCGGCCAGCACCGAAGTGTTGCGGTCGAGTCGCGAACAGCAACGGGCCCGTATCTCCGATCTGGTAGTCAAGCTGGGCATTGGGGTGCCTGGCCTGGACCACCGCATCGACCCGGCGACCGCCCGCGAGGCCATTCAGGACGAACTGGACCACATCGCGCCTAAGGACCGCGCGGAACGGGACGATGCCGCCGCCGTTCTGTCCACTTTGAACGAGGAGCAGCGGCTTTTCGGACGAACCGATCAGTAGGTAGCGACGTGGAAAGGCTTCTTGATGTTCAGGATCGATCCGGTGTTCACGGAGGCTGCGGCCGCGGTGTCCGGTCGCGAGGGCACCGTACTGCTGGTCGCGGACGGACCTGACCGGCCCGATCTGCTGCTCATCGATCGCATGGCTGGGCTGTACGCCATCGACCTCGACCCGAACGGGACGTCGCCGGATGACCGGCAGCCCTGGGTCTCGATCAACCGGAAACGCGCCGAATTACGCGAGTCGCTCACCGGTCTCGGCCCACCTGCGGTCGGCGCGGCGGTGGTACTCGGCGCTGCGGCAGGGCGGCTACTCGACCCGGACCAGCCGCATGCCAAGCGGATCGTGTTGTCCCGCCAGGACCTCACCGATCCGGCCTGGCCGGATCACCTGCCTCGGCGGCCGATCCCGGACGCCGAGTTCACCGCCATCGTCGACCGCCTAGCGCCGTCTGTGGTGTTCAGCAAGTCCGGGCGCACCGGCGCCACCGACCCGGGGGCCGCAGACCGGGCCGCAGCCCGGTTCCAACTGGACACCTCGCAGGCCGTGACTGCGCTGGCGCCGATCTCCGACGTGGCCGTGGCGACCGGGCCGCCGGGCAGCGGGAAGACTTTGCTGCTCGCCGCCCGGGCACGAGAACTGCGCCGGGTTCATCCGGACTGGGAGATCGCCGTGCTGGTGTACAACCGTGCGCTGGTGCCGTATGTGACGCGACTGGTGGAGGACCCCTCGGTGCTGGTGACCACAGTCGGCAAGTTCGCCCACCGGCTTGGTTTCCAGATGAATCTCAACGGCGGCGACGGCGCTTCCAAGGATCTGACCAAGGCCAGGGCACGCGGGATTCCGCAGGCCTTCGACGCATTGCTTGTCGACGAGTTACAGGATTTCGACCCGGCTTGGCTACAGTTCGCGCTTGACACCGTCCGGCCCGGCCGTGGCGGCGCATTGCTCGTCGGTGACCAGGCGCAGGGGCTGTACCGAGACGTCGATCTGACCTCGGCGCTAACTGGCCGCGACGTCGTTCGCCACATGCTGGCTCGGCCGTACCGCAGCACGAAACAAGTGCTGCGCGCCGCAAGCGTGCTGACCGGGCAACATGTGCCCGGGATCGACGGTGCGCCGGACGGGCAACCGGTCGATCTGATCTGGGCGGACTCAAAGAACGCGCAACTCGACTGCGTCGTTTGGGAAATCGCCGCTCTGCTCGCCGACGGACGGCGGCAGCCAGGCGAGATCGCCGTCCTGCTCACGCAATGGCGCGGCCTTACAAAATTGCGTGCCGCGTTGACCTCGGCCGATATTCCGTTTCAAGTGTTCGACCGGAACGACCCGTCCGGATTCGACACTAAGACGTCGACGGTGAAGGTGATTACCGTGCATTCCGGGAAGGGCTACGAGTTCCCGCTAGTGTTTCTGGTCGGGTTGGAAACCTTACCGACGGGAATCGACGAGCCGACCAGGCAACGCGAACGTGTCGGGTTCGTCGGCGCCACCCGCGCCACCGACCAGTTGCTTATTACTTACACGAAGTCCACGGCCCACGTTGACCGGCTGGCGGCGCTGAACCCCGACGTCCGGCGCTGGACCTGGCCTGACGACTACAAGATCGACAATCGCAAAGAGGTGAAGTGACGTGGCGCGGCTGCACGTGCTCAGCGACTGGCACGGCCCAGGCGAAGAAAAAACGGCCCGCCGGCTCACGGCCGAGCTACCGGACGACTGGGACGTCATCGCCGGCCGCCAGATTCCGACGCACACCGATCCGGTCGATTTCGACCTGATCGTGGTCGGCGTCAACGGCATCTACGTTTGCGAGGAGAAATCCTGGGGCCCACATGTGGTCGCGGGCGAAGTAGCGTGGTACGTCAACGGCGAGCAACGGTCCGATCCCGTCGGCCAGGTGGCGCACGCGGCCCGGGTGCTGGCTGGCCGACTGCGCGCGAAGGTCGGCGGGTGGACGGCGGCGCAGGCCAACTTGCCCCGCGGGGTTCGCCCAGTCACCGGCCATGTGGTCATGTCTCACTCGTCGATTGACCTATCCGGGACCGGCGATCTCGGCGAGGACAAGGTGGTCACCCTGGACGCTGCGGCTGCCATGCTGACCGCCCGGGACGCCGCCCTGCCGGACACGATGTCCGCATTGCGTCCGAAAGCGATGAGCTACCTGCTCGGTCTCGGTTCGCGAAACCCGGCCGGGGCCCCGAAGCAGATAATGCAGTACAAAGTCGCCGGACTACTTGGGACCGATGGCAACGCCCAGGTCTACGCCGGTAGCAACCCGGCGGGCGAACTGGTGTTCCTGCACTGCGTTCCAGTGGCCAACGCCACTGACCGGCCCGCTGCGGAACTGCTCGCCAAACGCGAGCATGACGCGCTTACCTTGTTGGCCAAGGAAGATCGTACCTGGCATGTACGCGACTGGTTCGACTGGGAGGGATACCGGGTCACCCCGATCATGCCTGACCTGAGTGGCATCAGTCTGTGGAAGCTCAGCGGTGACCGTCCGACACCGACCGATCAGGAGAACCGAATTCCGCCGGAAATCGCCAAACCCGTTGTGCACGACGCGTTCGCGGCGTTGACCTCGGTGCACGCCAAGGAGATCATGCATCGAGCCCTCCGGCCCCGGTACATCGAGATCACCGGCGACGACCGGGTCCGCTTCCGCGACTTCAGCCGGGCGCGGATCCCCAGCGTGGAAACCATCGCCCCCAGCTTGTTCGACGACCATCCGTCGACGCCGTTTCGCGCCCCGGGCGCCAGCATGGAATTCTTCGGCACCAAAGATGACGTCTACAGCCTGGCGCTGTCCCTGGTGCTGTGGATCCACGGCGACCAGGACGAGACGCCGGACCACGACCAGGCCAGGGAACGCGCCGCGGCCTATCCGGAGATAGGCGAACTGATGGCCCGCTGCCTCGCGCCGGACTACAACGACCGACCGGAAGCCGCGGAAGTGGCCTCAGCGACCGCTCCGGACAAGGCGACGGCATTAGCGATCATCGAGGACGAGTCGACACCGATAGCAGGCCAGTTGGTAGCCGACAGATACCGGCTCAAGCACCAACTCGGCGAGGGCGCATGGGCCATCACCTGGCTCGCCACCGATGAACAGCTACAGGGTGAGCTGCGCACGCTCAAATACCTGAAACCGGATCGCGTGTCATGGGCACAGGCATTCGGCGAATATCAAAACACCGACACGCTGCGCAGCCGCTTCTGCGCCCGGGTGTACGACCTGCGCCCCCAACCAGAACCGGGCGTGCTGGTCCAGGAATACGTACCGGGCACTACGCTCAAAGAACTCGTCACGCGCGAAACCCCGACCGGGGACGAGTTCCGGCGTATCGCGCTGGACGTGCTTGCCGGCCTCGGCGACGCGCATCAGCAGGGCCTCTACCACAGGGACGTCAGCCCCGCCAACATCATCGTGCGGGATGACGGTGCCGCCCGGCTGATCGATTTCGGGCTGGCCGCACACGTCGACGACGCCCATTCTGCGGTCGGTTCGCCACCATTCACCGCACCGGAGGTATGGGAGCGCCGCGCTTGGTCCCCCGCCGCCGACCTGTATGCCGCCGCCGCGTCGATCCTGCACGCAATGCTCGGCCGCTACCCCTATGCCAGCACCGATCTGTCAGGCCGCAGGACGTTGGTGCCGCCGTCCGACGAGGACCGGCTACGGTTCGGCGGCGCCTTTTTGGACGTGCTTTACCAGGGCGTGTCGTACGACCCCGCTGACCGACCACAGAGTGCCGCAGATTTCGTGCGACTGCTCACCGAGCCGAGCACTCCGTCTACTACGGACAAACGCAAGGTGAATCCCACGGTGGCCGCGCTGCGTGGGCTGTACCGGGAAAGCGGTATCGGCAACGCCGGAAACCGCGGCCTAGACGACGTTTTCGCGCACGACACTTACGCGAAAACCCGGCTGGACACCGAACTGCTGCCAGCAATTCTCAACAAGAAGCTCGACGTCGTGGTGCTGAGCGGTAATCCCGGTGACGGCAAGACCTCGTTCCTTGTCAAGGTGTGTGACGCACTGGACGCTCGGCAGGCGGAAAAGGTGCACGAAGACAAGGCTGGCTGGGTCAAACGGCTCGACGGCCACACGTTCGTCGCGGTCTACGACGCCTCGGAGTCCAACGGCGTGCTGTCCTCCGACGAGATGCTGTATCGGGCGCTCGACTTAGCCGACGGCGAGGACCGGAACCGGTGCACGGTGCTGATCGCCGCGAACGACGGCCGAGTCACCCAGTTCTTCACCGAGAACGAAGACGAGTACCCGGACGTCGCTGCGGAACTGTCCAAGCAACGCCGAGGCGACGCATCCCCGGACTCCCGGGTGGTACTCGTCGACCTCAAGCAACGGGCGTTGGCGATGCCGAAAAAGGCAGACGCAAAAGCCGAAGCGCCTGATCTTGCGGCAGCTATTCTCGATCTGTTCACCACTGACTTCCGCTGGTCGGACTGCGCCGACTGCGTGTCTCGAGACGTCTGCCCGATTCTCCGCAACGCCACGGACCTGCGAGCACCAGCCACCAAGGCGGCGGTCATGGAGCTCGTACTCACCAGCCACCTACGCCGCCGTCGGCGGGCGACCGTGCGGGACGTCCGGTCCGCATTCGCCTGGCTGATCACTGGCGACCTGTCCTGCGACGAAGTCCACTCGGAACGCGAGGCGGACGAAGGCCCGGCCACCGACGCCCGGTTACTGCCTGGTCTGACCTTCGCCGGCGCCAGCAGCGACAACCTGCTCCAGGAATGGGCCGAACTCGACCCGGCCGGACTCCCAGCGCCCGGCGCCATCCGAGCCGCGAGAGCCAGAGAAGACCTCATCCCCGACCTGCACACTATCCTCGACGCGGATATACGTCGACTCAAGCGGGCATTGTTCCTCGGCCAGTGGGGCACTGCATCCGGACGGTTGGAGGTACGTAGTTACCGGCATCTCGATGAATACCTCGGCGCCCTGGACACGCCAGAGCAAGCGCTGCCACGGTTCCTCGCCGGACTGTCCAAAGTGCTGGGCTTCGTCGGCTACGACGGCGTCCGCCTCGCATTGCGGGACCAAATGTACGACGCGCCTGCGGTACGCGCCATCGTGGTGATTAAGGAATTGGAGACGACCGAGTTCGCGCTGGCCGCAAGCGGAGCACGCTCCCGCTACATCGAGTCGTTCCCCGACCTGTTGGTGCTGCGACATTCCTCCGGCGCGAAACTCCGGATCACTTTGGACACCGCGGAGTTGCTGCTGCGCGCCGCCGACGGGGAGATCCTCGGTGACCTGGCTTCGGAGGCGATCCGCCAGGAGGTCACTGCGTTCGGCAACCGGCTGCGCCGGGAACCAGCACACGCGGTACGGATCATCGACGGCTCCGGCCGTTCGCTGCGGGCAAAGGCCATCGGCGGCCAGATCGTGCGAGAGGACGCGCCATGACCATCAAACTGACCAAGGCGATGAGCACCTATCTGTACCGGCCGCTGACGATCTTCAGCACACTGGACACGGATGTGGACCGCGTGCTGCCCCATCTGTTCGAGGCGTGTGTCAAGGGCGGCCGATCGGCCAGGTTCTTGACCAACGAACGGGACTACGCCGGATATCGGGACCGGCTGCTCAACAGCGAGCACATGACTGGCTTCAATTCACCGGGCGCCCGGGAGCTGATGGACGGCTGGCTGCGCTCCTGCATCGTCGACATGGGCACTGTCGGCAAGGCGCACAATGACGAGCAGATGTTGTCGGTTGCTCCCCTCACCCTGGCGGCCTATCGGGCGGGCGTACCCCGGACACGAACCCGGCACCGCTATATCGACGACTTCGCCTATCAACTTCTGCGCACCCAGGTAGCCCGCCGAACAGCGGGCAACCCGACCGGTGAACTTCGGAAGCTCATCGCGGAGCATATTGGCCATGGTCTGGGGATCGGACGCGAGCCGAAGTGGCAACCCGAACTGATCGACCCGAGCAAGCTGGATATCAGCGCACTCCTCGAGTTTCGCTTTCTCGAAGGATTCGAGATGGGCGATGCGCGGGAATTTAAGCAAGAATCGCAAGTGCCGAACCCGCTCCCCGGCGTAACGGAGCGTCTGGGGGAAATGCTTCTCGCGCACCTCCTTGCCTATGCCAACCGGTTGCCGACAGCTGCGTTGATGTCCACCTTTGCCGGGCTGCTCGCCCTCGGTGTCTTCGCTCTCACACTTCGGGTTAACGCGGCGGGACGAGAGCTGCTGCGCACCGGTACCCCACCTGCGGACATGGTCGAGGATCGCCCGAAATCGCCGATCGAACTGTACTGCGACTTCACCGGCGGAATAAACGACGATTCGGACAGGCTGTCCCGGTTGTGCGTGGAGCGCGACCTCAATCAGATCAGGCTCACTTTCCGTGACCGCATGACTCTCATGATCGTCGAGTTGGCGATCGAGCGGATCCCGGGCGAGCGAGAGCGACGTGAAGCGCTTTCCGACCCAGATAAGCTCGCCCAACTTGCCAAACTACGCGAACACGACGTCATAAAAATGTTTGCGATGGCCCAGCTCTACGACATCGCGGCAATCAATCAGCGCAGCGCTGAACACATCACAGAAGATGAAGCCGACTTCCTCGACAGAACACAACACTCAGGTAAAAGCGAACTTAACAAACTGCTAGACGTGCTTGAATTTGTCAACCAAGACCGCGCAACGGCAAACGCGGTAGGCTGGTTCAGATCGGTCGGCGGGCTGCGTAAGCCGTACGGAATTCTCACCGGGTCGTCCAATAGCCGCCGGTCGTGGCGATACGCGCCGACAGACGAACTACTGCAGATTCTGCTGATGACGGTGTTTGTCCGGCCTGATATGTCGGTCCGGCCGACCATATCGCTCAAGGACCTGTTGCGGGAGCTTCGCGACCGATTCGGCATTCTCGTCGACTCGCCTCCGGCGTTCCTGGACGGTGCGGAGGCACGCGCCGCCGCGGCGGCCAACCTGGCGGCATTCAAGCGCAGGCTGCAACTGCTCGGATGTTTCGACAGCTTGTCCGACGACTTCTCCGAACAGATCGTTCGCCACCCACTGGGGGATCGTGATGCCTGAGCCGACCGACACCACGCTGCCGGATCTGGTCATCGACCGGATCGCAACCACACTGACCAAGCGGATTGGTCGCCACGAACCCGGCCACTGTGTCCGGGTGGACAACCTACGCCACGCCGACGCCGAGCGCCTTGCCGACGCGGTGCGTCGAGCCCTCGCGCCCGGTAAGGCTGACATACACGTCCTGGTCGATGCCCGTGCCCAGGCCGACGACGAGTTGCTGATCCCGACCGAGCGCGCGGTCGAACTACGCAACCGCAAGGAGCGTCAACTGGTACTGATGGTCCCAGTGGGCGCCGGCGTTGCGGCCAGTTCGCTGGACAACAGCTTCGAGCGCCAGGATGTGGTCGAGCTGCTGCGTACAGCCAGTGCCACGATGGTTGACGAACTGCCAGACAACGATATTCGGGTCGGAGTGGACAAGGTCGCCAGCATGCTCGGCAGGAACCGGCCGGCCGAGGCCTGGGCCCGCTACGTCGCCGCAGTCACAGCCGAACCGACCTGGCACAGCGTTGGCGCATCGTTGCCGCTGGTCGGCCTCATCCCGGATCTCGGCGGCCGGGACCTCGTAGACCGGCTCGCCCGCAATAGTGAGTGCGTCAAGGCCATCTCCCGGCCGGCGAGAGCGGTGTCCTCGGTGTCCGATCGGCTCAACAATGCCCGGCTGAAGGATGGTCCGGTGCGCGTTGATCTTGCCACGTTCCTGTCCGGCTCGTACCGAGATCTGTCCAATCCCGCCGAGTGGACCGCAGAGCTGGCCGGCGAGCCCGGCCTCGATTTCAGTCAATGGCCGCTGACCGAACCGGAAACCGTTGCGGTGGATCAGGTTCGGGTCGACCCGTTCCTCCGGGAGAACGGCGCGGTGGTGAAAAGCTCGCGGCTCAAGCAAGACAACCCTGGCGACCTGCCCTATACCGAGGCAGGCGAAGAGTCCCCTGCCGTGGTGCGAGTGACGTGGAAGACCGTCCCGGCAAAGAGCGACGCGATCTACCGGTGGCTGGTCGAGGTGCTCCCACCGGAGGACCTGCGCGACGGCGACGACACCGGGCCGAAGGCCAAGGTGACCGTTGCCGGTTCCCGGCGTACTGCCACCGTCGAGATCAAGCTCAACGAGTCCGACCTCGAACAGGGATCACTGTTCGTGGTGCGCGTGACCGGGCTGGACACAGCAGGCCAGCCGGTGTTGCTCCAGGGAAGGGAGGGTGAGCTCGCTCAGGACGAGAGCCAGCAGTTCACCGTACGCTGGGAGGCTGACCTGATCACCGGGGAGACCCGGCGTGCCTCGGCGTGGGCGCTCGCGCTCGGCAGGCTGGACGCGGTTCTCGCCGGACAGAACGACCTGACCGAGGACGCCTACAGCCTGGACGACACGCATACCGCGGTGTCGCTACGCCTCGGTGGTCGGCGCACTGTACTGCTCGGCGTCAGCCCGGTGCTGGTCAACCTGCAACACCAGTTGTTCAAGGACGGCAGCACAGCTACCGCCTTTCGCGCCAACGGACGCATGGGTGGGGTGCTACAGGCCGAAGACACGGAGCCCGTCGAAGACCCGTTGCCGACAGCATTGTCAAAACAACGTAAAGAGATCCATGCACTACTCGGCGCGCATCAAGCCCGTTGGCTCGTGGAGTCGCTCGACTGGACCGAGGAGCTCCGGGACAAGGTCCGGTCCTACTGCCAGAGCTACAAGAACGCGCTCGACCGTGCGGCGACTGACGCGACGTATCGGGGCGCGCTGCTGGCGATGGACACGCTGACACTGGACATTACGATCGCTGGCGGCCGGCCGATCCGGGCGGTCGTCGTGCTGCCGTTCCACCCGCTCCGGCTGACTTGGCTGGCCGAATATGACAAGGCGATCACCGGCTGGGCAAAAGAACTGGCCGACATCGAACCGAACAAGGCGAAACGGCGCGCCATGGTGGACGCCGACCTGGTACGCCGGGTGACCCCGGCCAATCTGCCGTTCGCTGTGCCCCACCCGACCTCCGGTGACATCTTCGTGCACGCCAGGGAGGCAACGGTCGGCACCGGGATCTACCTCGCCCCTGACGAGCAGGAACCGGGCATCGCCATCCAGGCGGTGTTCGACGTGCTTGGCACGGACTGGCGGGACGTCGCCACTGACGTGCCGCCCGCGATGGTCGCCGAGCGCATTGAGCACTACCGGGAGACCCACTCGAAGCCGGACGCCGTCCGGCTTCTGGCGATCAACCCCGGCTCCGGCGAGCTGCTGGCCCAGGCGCTGCGCCAAGCGGTACTGACCGACCGGGCCGCGGACTTCGACGCCACCAGACTAGCCGGACGCGCAGAGGTCACCGCCTACAGCACCCGGCCTGGCAATACCGATCCGCTGCCCGCGCTGACCGACCTGCAGCGGGCCGTCGGCGGATACCGGGTAGGGAGCGGACGATCGTACTTGAAGCCGCCGCTCGGGCTGAGCGTGCGGCCGTTCGATCGACTGGCCAAGGACGACACGCCGGCGCATATAAGCGTGGTCAACGACCTGGCCGTGGTCGAGGCAGGTGGCGGCTCGACCACCCCGGCAGGCACCACGTCGTTCCGCAACCTGCTGACCCCGACCAGCAACCGGACGGTAGACACCCCGGACGGCCCGCACTGGGAAAGCATGCCAGCGGTACAACTCCGGGAATACCGAGGCGAAAAGCGGCGGGACGGTGCGGCGGACGCGGTCGACGCGCACCGGGCCCACCAGGCCGCACTCGCTGCGGCTCGTGGACTGGCGACGGAAAACGGCATCGCGTTACGCGTCTCGCTCGGCGAGCCGGAACGCCGGGCGCTGACCGCGGCGCATGATCGTGCGGACTGGGTCATGACGATCGACCGCAACCTCGGGCCGGAACTGTATTCGTCGAGCCCGAAGAAAAACCAGCCGTATATCTTGGACTACGCGCCCGATTTCCTGGAAGGAATCGGGCCTCGGCTAACCGTGACCACGAAACACCAGGCCGAGATCGAACGCCTGCTTGCCACCGCGATGCGCGGCCTGGGATTCGCCGACGACACTCAGTCCGTGCGCGGCACCCTGCGGGCCATGCAACTCGTGTCCGGGCGGTTGGCGCTGCGTCTCATCGGTCAGTCGGACCTGGCCGCCGAGGCGGTTAGCCTCGCGGCGCTGGTGTCCTGGTTGGAGAGCCGGGGCGACCTGAAGGACACGATCGTCGTACCGGTCGACATGCACCAGGAAATGTTCGGCATCACGCGCAAGAAATCGCAGGACAAGGAGTCACCGGAGGAAAAGGCACGGTTCTGCGACCTGATTCTGGTCCGCGCCACCCGGCAGGCGATCAGGTTCGAGTGCGTCGAGGTCAAGCCGCTGAAGGAAGACACGTCGCCAGATCAACTCGCCGAGAACATCGTCGACAGCCTCAATGCCACGGTGACCATGTTGGAGGACGGTTTCCTCGGCAACGACCAACCCCGTCTGGATGCCGACCTGCAGCGGGCTCGGCTGGCGGGAATCCTGCGCTACCATGCGAACCGGGCCTTCGAAGCGGATCTGCTCAGTGCTGAGCGGCTGGCCGCAGCAGAACGCCAGTTCGCCCGGATCGAGGACGGCACCCGCCCGGAGATCTCTAAACAGGGATACGTGGTCAGCCTGACCGGCGAGCCGGACTTGCCGAGCGAGCATCGCGGGATATCGATCGAGGTATTGACCACTCCGAAACTGCGCACAGCAGGCATCGCCACATTGACGCCGACCCTGGCCCCGGTGTCCACCGGGGACATTACGGAACCCGTTGCCCAGCTGGCCTCGGACACGCCGTCCGAGCCGGATCTGGCTACCCCGCCATCAGAGCCAGCATCTACCACGGAAACACCGGCGACACAGTCGGTTCAGATACGGCCCGATGAGGTGCGGG
Organism: Nonomuraea sp. AD125B; assembly: GCF_041402765.1. NCBI lineage: Bacteria > Bacillati > Actinomycetota > Actinomycetes > Streptosporangiales > Streptosporangiaceae > Nonomuraea > Nonomuraea sp. AD125B. The sequence goes on from NZ_JBGLOU010000007.1 coordinate 238,343, forward strand.
TTGTGCTCGGGAAGGACGCGAACTCAGCCGATCTAACGTGGCGGATCAGCACGTCGGGCAGTCCGCATATGTTCGTTCTCGGCATTCCCGGGCAGGGCAAGTCGGTGACCACCCGGCGTATTCTCAACTCGTTCGCCGAGCAAGGTTTGCCAGCTCTGGTCATCGATTTCCACGGCGACATGGCGGCCGACCCCGCGGCCGACGCAACGGTCGTCGACGCGGGCGACGGGCTGGACTTCTCCCCATTCGAGTTTCGGACCGACGTCAGCCACGAGAAATATAATCAGACGGCGTGGGAGCTGGCCGAGGTCGTCGGCTATGTGAGCGCGCTGGGGGAGATCCAACGGAACGTGGTCTACGAGGTTCTCCGCGAGCTGTACCAGCGACACGGCTTCGGTTCGGCCAACGGCCCGACGGGGCTGCCGACTATGGCTGAGTTCGCCAACCTCCTGGAACAGAAGGAAAGTGCCGGGCACGGCCGCAACGTCGCGGCGCGAACTCGCCCGCTGAGCGAGTTCGGCCTGTTCCGGGACAACGCGGGCGAGGGTCGGTTCGGCGAATTGCTCACCGGTGGTGTGGTGCTCGACGTGCATACGCTGATGGAACAGGTACAACTGGCCGCCGCCGCGTTCGTGCTGCGCAAGGTCTACCGGGAGATGTTCCACTGGGGAAAGACCAGCGAGCTCCGCCTGGCCGTGGTGCTGGACGAGGCGCACCGGTTGGCCAAGGACGTCACTCTGCCGAAGATCATGAAGGAAGGCCGCAAATACGGCGTGGCTGTGGTGGTGGCCAGTCAGGGAGTGGACGACTTCCACAAGGACGTGCTCGGCAACGCCGGCACCAAGGTGGCGTTCCGCTGCAACTACCCGCAAAGCAGAACGGTCGCCGGTTTCCTACGCGGCCGAGCTGGCCAGGACATGGCCCAGGCCTTGGAAAAACTGTCCGTCGGCCAAGCTTACGTGTCGACCCCCGACTCCCCCGAAGCCAAGAAGGTCTTCATGGCCCGATGATTCGTCGGGTAGCCCGACCTCGACGCAGGACCTCGCTGACCACGGCCTTCACCCGGTTCGAAGCGGCGACGGTGTCGACGAGCACTCGTCGCGGTCGGCCACCAGGAGGTGCGAGGGTGAGTTTGCTGACACCGGTCTCGATCACCGTCCGTAGGAGGACGAGTCATGCCACGGCCGGATCGGTGTCGGCGACGAACGCGTGAGCTCGGTCGGTGAGCTGCTCGAAATGCCACAGCAGCGCCACCTCGATCAACTCCCGCTTGGTTCGGGCGGTGGCTTCGCCAGCACAGTTGCTGCTGCGGATCCCGCCGACCCGACGGGGCTCGGTGGCTACCGACGGCATCCTGAGCCGACCTAATCGGTGATCAGTTCGGACTCGTAGGCGAAGATCACCGCCTGAATGCGGTCGCGCAGGCCCAGCTTGGTGAGACGTTGCTCACGTGGGTCTTGTCTTTGGAGTGGCCGACGCCCCGGGACGGGCGGGCGGCTTACGTCTGCCAGCCGCGAGACCGACACCCACACCCGCGTCCGCCACGACCGCATCAACCAGGCCGGCGTCGTCACTCTCCGCCTGGCCGGAGGCCTGCACAACATCGGCGTCGGCCGGACCTACGCTTGAACCTGCGTCATGCTCCTGATCGAAGATTTCGACGTCCACATCATCGGCGCCGTCACCGGCAAACTCCTGCGGGAGCTGACCGTCGACCCGACCCGCGATAACCAGCCACGACAGCCCAGAAAGTAAAGAAACCCTCGAAAGTGCGGTCCTGCCGCAGGTTCGACGGTTTGCGATGTCTCGCGACATCACAGGGTGCCCCCCTTCGAACCTGCGGTACCGGCTGTAGGAGAGCGAGCACCTCTCGGACCCCATAGGGGCGTTGAGCTGGGCGAACACCTTCCCGAGAGACCGTGTCGCTGAAGATCATCCCCTGTATATCCCCAACTCGAATGGAGGTGGCGCTGTTCTCGGGAGACACCAGCGGACGTTGAGTTGCCGGGGGGCAGGAAGCGGGCCAGGTCCAGAAATAGGCTGCTGATTTCCTGGTTCTGGGTGTGGCGAGAAGGTGGGGTGACCGGTGGCAAGTGGACCCGTACCGCAGGGCCGCCAGGCCCGAGGAACGGAAGCCGCGCGGCAGGATTTACGGTCGTGGATGCGTGGTGAAGGCCGACAAACGAGGGCTGCGGTAGTCGTGCTATTCCCCTCCCTTGGCGTACGCCGCGTCTTGCTCTGGCTCAACGTGGGCGTATCGACTCTTGAGGTGGTAACCAGGCGGCTACGTACTGGGGTGAGGCTTCCCGCGTCGGCGCTGCCGGTCGCCAGGGTCGTTAGTTGGATCACGCTGATCGCTCAGTTGCGCACCGCGATCCTCGACGGCTACGTGCCCGAGTCAACCAGGTGGGGTTGTTGACCGTTAGGAAGACGGGTCTGCTTCTCCTCCCGGAGTGACCATCCCGGTGGCCGAGGTCCGGGAGATGGAGAGGATCTCCACGCGCACGCCCATCCCCTCCAGAGCGGTCACCGCGTGCAGCAGCGAGACCTTCGCGAATGCGAACAGGGAGTCTGGGGTCAGCGGCACCCCGTCCTTGAGCAGGATGCCGTAGACGAGGGTCAGCGACCTGAACGTCCTGTCCAGGGGGTGGCCCGAGGCCAGCTCGTCGAGCTTGGCAAGGAACTTCTCCTGGGCCTCGGTATCGAAGCGCAGGGTTTCCATGGCGACCCGGCCCTGCGCGAAGAGGTGGTTCAGCTCGGCGGTCGCTTCGGCCTTCTTCACGCAAATGAACTGGCCGGCGGGCCCGAGGGCGTCGCAGATCTCGAGTCCGCCGCCGCGCAGGCGTGCCGTGTGCACGGTGTTCTTGTCGAGCAGCACGTATCCATCCCGGGCGGCGACCTGCTTGTTGTACCAGTCCTCGTCATTCTCCTTGGGGCCGCTGCCCTTGGGCCAGGGCGGCATCGTGATCTCGGTGGAGCGGGTGAGGAGTTCGGCGATCCGCTGCTCGATGACGGCAAGGTATTCCGCGCCGATCTCGTACCATCGCCGCTGCCAGTAGAAGTAGTGGAAGCTGCCCTCGGACACCTCGGCGGTGAGCCAATGATCAGCGGGAACCTTGCTGCTGATCAGTTCGTGGCCCTCCGTGTCGGCGAACATCTGGATGCGCCCGTCGCGCAGGGCCCGCAGGCGGCCCCCCGGCTGACGGTGCCGGACGGCTTCGACGAACTGGTCGATCTCAAGCTCGGTGTGGTACTGAGAGCGGCCTCCGAGCGTCATCTTGAAGGACTCCGCGAAGTCGTAGCGGTCCCGGCAGACGCTGGGCACGGCGAGCGCGAGGAGGGCACGCTCGTCCCCGCCGAGCATGGCGTCGAGGCGCTCGTCGAGCCGCTGGACCTGCTCGGACTTCGGGAGGAGCGGCCGGACCTGGGCGATGAACTCGAACTCCGGCAGCGGGCTCGGCTGGGCGCAGACCTCCTCGATCCGCTGGAGATCGTGGAGCAGGGAGGCGGGCGTGCTGCCGAGGGGCAGTTTCACCGAACGATCGTTGCCCGTGATGTGCGCAGGCCGGCTGCGGTCCTTGGTGAAGGTAAGCGGGACGTTGGCGATCTGGCCGGCGATCTGGCTGACAATCTCTCCGAACTGCTCGATCCCGAAGCCCCGGATGTGCTCCCCGCCGGTGGCGGAGTTCTCGTCGGTCCGGCCCCGCGCGTCCATGACCTGGCGGCGGACCTTGGTGATGCGGTCGGCGTCCAGGCAGCGGATGGCGAGCTCGATGCCGAATCCGGGGTCGATCCGGGCCGGGTCGATCATCAAATGGCCCATGCCGTAGGTGAGGCCGTAGATCGCCTGCTCAGTGCGGACCAGGAGGAGGCCGAGGGTCGTCTGGTTCTCCTCGGCGACGGGGTGCCCGCTCAGAGCGCTGAGCGGGTCACACCAATCGGCCGGACCAGGGGCGATCGTGCCAGTGATGAGAAGGCCGGAGAGGCCCTCGTGGTCGACCTTGCGGGCTTTGAAGCCTTCGCGGTCCAGGTAGCGAGGGAGGACGAATGCGCGGAGGTTCGGGTGTGCGCTCGGGCCTGCGGCGCGCAGGCGGTAGAGGGAGGTCTTGCGGGTGGTCGGCGGGGTCGTGGTCTTCTCGGCGGCGACCGGGGCGTTGTGGTTCTCAGTGATCATGTCAGTCCTCGTCTGAGGTACAGGGACCCGGGTGGTCCCAGATGGCTGGGAAGTGCGGTGCGCCTTGGCCGGCGTAGGTGCGATGCGACGTGTGCGCCGGTTCTGGGGCGTGTTGTCGCGTGGCCTGGAGGCCCCTGCACGGACGCGGCTGCGCGCCCCGGAGGGTTGGAGAAGCTGTTTTCGGCCACGGATCGGGTGACTGAGGACGCTCCTAGGTGTCCTTGTCGGGCGGACACCGTCGCGCTCATCATCCTGGCTCACGGCGGTTGATCGGCTGTCACTCGTGCGGGTGCCAACGTACCACGGTTTGTTAGCACTCGTGCTAGAGTTCACAAGTGCTAACAACGTCTTGGAATGATGGTTGTTGTCCTGTATGGTCCCCTCATGAGTCTTGGCGAGCACGATGAGGTGACGGCGGCGGCGATCGCCCGGCTGGCCGGCGTCAGCCGTGCCGCCGTGGCGAACTGGCGCAGGCGCTATCCGGAGTTCCCCAAACCGGTCGGTGGCAGCGAACACAGCCCGACGTTCTCTCTTGCGGAGGTCGAGCTGTGGTTGAAGGCGACAGGGAAGGGCGACCAGTTGTCGACGGCCGGACGGACCGAGACCGGGACGCAGCGCGTCGACGGTCCCGTTCTGTTCCCGGGTGGCAAGCCCCGCCCATGGGAGAACAGCGATCTCGATCAGCTGCCAGTGCAGGGGCCGGAGCGCGGCGTCGCTGATCTGACCTCGGGTGAGCTGCTCGCCAGAGTAATGGCGTCGCTGCTGCCGCGTTCGACGGCCTCGGCCGGGTCGTCCGGCGACTGGGACGCGGACGTGCCCGTCGTGCTCGATCCCGCTTGCTCGGAGGCGACACTGCTACTGGCCGTCGCTGACCGCTTCGGCACCGAGGTTCGGCTGGCTGGGCAGGATGTCCGGCTGTCGGCTACCGAGGCGGCCGTGCGGAGGTTGAGCGACAACCCTCTCGGTACGTTGTACGAGATTCACACCGGCGACTCCCTGCTGGATAACCGGCTTAGGAGGTATCTGGGCGCGGCAGCAGCCGTCGTGTGCGAGCCGCCCTTCGACCTGCCGCAGTGGCCCTCGGCCGAGTTGGCGACCGATCCGCGCTGGGAGTTCGGCACCCCGGCCCCTCGCGACGGGGAACTGGCCTGGGTCCAGCACTGCTACGCGCATCTGCGGCCGCGGGGCGTGGCCGTCGTCGCGGTATCACCGCGCACTTGCGTGCAGCTGTCGGGGCAGCAGATACGCGCGGCGCTGGTGCGCTCCGGAGCGCTCCGAGACGTGATCGCGCTGCCGAAGGGAATGGGCTCCGCCCCCGATACCGACGTCTACCTCTGGGTTCTGCAGCGGCCTTACGGCGCTCCTGACCATCGGGAAGTCCGGATGGTGGACCTGTCGAAGCTGGGCGACGCCGCCGACGTTCCGCACGAGTTCGCCGTCTGGGAGCGACTGTTCAGCGACGCTGATCCGACGATCTCTCGTGCGGTCCCGCGCCTGGAACTCCTCGACGGCGATGTGAACCTGCTGCCGTCCCGTCATGTCACCAAGAGGGTCGAGGCGAGCGCGGATGACTTCGCCCGTGTTACCGACAGGCTGCACGCCCTCCATCTGCGAGCGCTCCAGGGGCTGCCGCGCTTCACCGCAGCGATGGCGCCGACCCGCCACTCGTCCGTCACCCTCGGCGAGCTGGAACGCGCCGGAGTGCTGACCGTCAGATCGCGCGACGACACCCCGCGTGCCGGGGACGTGCTGCTGCGAACTCTCGGCCGCCCGCCGATCGTCGCGACCGGCACCGCCGAGGACGACACTGGGATCGCGCAGATCATCGAGATCGACCCCGCCCAGCTGGACGCCGACTTCCTGGCGACCTTCCTGCGGGCTGATGCCGGGGCGCTCCCGGTGGCCAATACCCTTGGCGCGCTCAACCGCGATGACCTTCGTCGCTGCCGTGTTCCCCGGCTGCCCCTGGCTGAGCAGCGACGTTACGGCGATGCGTTTCGCTACCTGCGGGAGCTGGAGGACGTGCTTGCGGCGCTGGAGAAAGCGAGCGCGCACGTGATTGAACAGACCGTGTACGGACTGATTGCCGGCGTTCTGGCACCCGACTTCACGTTGATGAAGAACACTGATGACACGAGTGCCGCTGATGAGGAGAAGAGAGAGCTGTGACCTCGGGACCCAGTCATACCAAGATGGCGGCCGACATCTGGTCGGTGGCTGATCTGCTGCGGGGCGACTACAAGCGCCACGAGTACGGTGGGGTGATCTTGCCGTTCACGCTGCTGCGCCGCCTCGATGCGGTGATGGCCCCGACCCGGCAGGCCGTACGCGACCGTGACGCCGCGCTCACCATTCAGAACAAGCAGAAGCTGCTGGAGATCGCGGCGAAGCTGCCGTTCTACAACACCTCGCAGCAGGATTTCTCGACCATCGCAGGCGACCCGCAGAACGTCGCGAAGAACCTGCGTGACTACATCAACGGATTCTCCCCGAACGTCCGGACGATCCTGAGCCGGTTCGACCTGGACAACGAGATCACTCGCCTGGCGGGTGCGAAGATCCTCTACGCGGTGGTCGGGAAGTTCGCCTCGATGCGCGACCTCGACCGGCTCAGCAACCACGACATGGGCTACGTCTTCGAGCACCTGATCCGGAAGTTCGCCGAGGACTCCAACGAGACCGCCGGTGAGCACTTCACTCCGCGCGAGGTCATCAAGTTGATGGTCAACCTGCTGATCGCCCCGGACAAGGACGCCCTCGCCGCAGACGGTCAGGTCATCAATATTCTCGACCCAGCCTGCGGCACCGGCGGGATGCTGACCGCCGCCGAGGAGCACATCAAGTCGCTCAACCCGGACGCCACGGTCTACCTCTTCGGCCAGGAGCTCAACGCGGAGTCGTGGGCCATCTGCCAGGCAGACATGCTCATGCGCGGGCAGCGCGGCACCATCCACTTCGGCAACTCCTTCACCGACGACGGTCACCGAGGCCGGACCTTCGACTACATGCTGGCCAACCCACCCTTTGGCGTGGAATGGAAGAAGGTCAAGGACGCGGTAGAGGACGAGGCCACGCTCGGTCACGCGGGCCGCTTCGGCGCGGGGCTACCACGCATCAACGACGGCTCGTTCCTCTTCCTGCAGCACATGCTTGACAAGATGGACCCGGTTGAGGGCAAAGGGTCGCGCCTGGCGATCGTCTTCAACGGCTCCCCGCTCTTCACCGGTGCCGCTGAGTCCGGCGAGTCGAAGATCCGCCAATGGATTCTGGAAAATGACTGGCTGGAAGGCATCGTCGCTCTGCCAGACCAGCTCTTCTACAACACTGGCATCTCCACTTACTTCTGGATCCTCTCCAACCGGAAGCCCGAGAAGCTACGCGGCAAAGTGATCCTGCTCGACGCCCGTGACCAGTGGGAGAAGATGCGCAAGTCCCTCGGGGACAAGCGCAAGCAGATCAGCGACGACCAGATCAAGCACATCACCGAGTTGTACGTCGACGCGGTGAAGGTCGCGGCGGACGTCGGCCACCCCGACCACGCCAAGGTAAAGATCTTCCGCACCCGCGACTTCGGCTATCACCGCATCACCGTGGAGCGCCCACTCAAGCTCCGCTTCGAGGTCACCGAGGACACTTTGGTAGCGCTGGGTAACGCGAAAGCGCTGACCAAATGGGACGGACGCGACGCGTTGATTGAGGCACTGCGCCGCCTGGTCGGCTCAGTCTGGTGGACGAAGAAGGACGCAACTAACGCAATGCATAAGGCCGTCGTCGACAGCGGAGCCCAGTGGCCCAGCACCGCCCTGCTGATGAAAGCGGTCTTTGGCGCGGTTGCAACCTCCGACCCCGAGGGCGAGGTCCAGAAGGCCAAAGATGGCACGATCCTGCCCGACCCGGACCTGCGCGACTATGAGAACATCTCGCTCGATGAAGACATCGAGACTTACTTCGCCAGAGAGGTCACTCCGCACGCCCAGGATGCGTGGATCGACCACAGTAAGACGAAGGTCGGCTACGAGATCCCCTTCACCCGGCACTTCTACGTCTACACCCCGCCCCGTCCCCTGGCTGAGATCGACGCCGAACTGCGCGAATTGGAGACGCAGATTCAGAAGCTTCTTGGGGAGGTGGCGGGGTGACGGAGTCGACCAAGGACATTCCGTATGGGGATTCACTACCAGCACACTGGAAGGTGGTGCCGCTAAAATATTTGGTAAAACTAGATAATGGCTACATCTTCAAGCCGGACGACTGGAGTGAAGCGGGAATTCCAATTCTTCGCATCGAGAATCTAAATGGCTCAGAAAACTACAACTTTTCTACGTTGGAACTGTCAAAAAGGTATAGGGTTGCCGCTGGCGACCTCCTCTATTCCTGGTCGGGAAATCCTGGAACATCTTTCGGTCCTTTCCGTTGGCAAAAGCCTGGTCACTTCTACCTGAACCAGCACATCTACAAGGTTCATGTTCATGGATGTGACCCGGGTTGGCTCTTCTGGGCATTGAAAGCCGCTACTCATTGGATTGAGCGAGAACTCACTAGTGGCATGATCGGAATGGTTCATGTCACAAAGGACGAGCTCGGAAGTGTGCCGATTCCCATTCCTTCGATCGAGGAGCAGCGCCGCATCGCAAAATTCCTCGATGAGGAGACTGCTCGGATCGATGATCTCGTCGCTAAGAAGCGTAAGATAAGCGCCTTGTTTGAAGAGCGAGCCCAGACGGTCATCGACGAGACCGTGCAGGGAACGATGCTTCGAGCTCTCGACGGTAGACCCATGGGTATCGCTGGAATGAAAAACGTCCGATTGGGCGCCATGGCGGTAGTTCAAAGCGGATTCACCATGGATGCCGGCAGAAATAGTGGAGCGGATTCGGTCACTCTGCCATATTTGCGCGTAGCGAATGTTCTTGATGGCTCACTCGCCCTGCAAGATATCAAGGAAGTGACACTTCCGCGATCACTTGCCGAACGATGCACTCTACAGACAGGTGACGTTCTGATGACTGAGGGTGGTGACCCTGACAAGCTCGGCCGAGGGACAGTCTGGTCCGGCGACCTTGAGCCATGCCTACACCAAAATGCCATTTTTGCGGTGAGGCCGGACTCGCGGCTACTGCCAGAGTATCTCGCGCTGATAACGCGCACGCGATATGCCCGTTCCTATTTCGAAATGACTGCGAGTAAGTCAACCGGGATCGCTCACACGAGCAGTACGAAAATTACAGGATTTCGTATCCCGATGCTTGCTGTCTCTGAGCAGCGCCGAGTCGTCCACCTCGTCACTGAATCGTTGGCTAAAATGGAGGCGTTGCGCGAGATAGCGGACCAACAGGTTGGCCTCCTTACTGGCCGCCGCCAGGCATTGATCACTGCTGCTGTTACCGGGCAGTTTGATGTCCCGACCGCGGGTCGAGTGGACACGTCGGGGCTCCCTCCAGTTGGAGGTGTGTTGGCATGACGCCTGGAGCGCACGGCGAGTGGGCCTTCGAGGATCGGGTCGAGGCGAAGCTTCTCGCGCGGGGTTGGGTGCGTGCACAGGGAACATTCAAGGTCGACTTGGGGCTCGACACCGGAGAGATGTTCCGCTTCATCGGTGCGACGCAGGCGAAGAAGTGGGACCGCCTCGTTGGGTTCTACGGGGGTGACCAGACTGTGGCGCAGCGGCAGTTCGCACAACGGGTGGCTGCCGAGGTCGACGCGCGCGGGGTGTTGGACGTGCTGCGGCAGGGGGTGCGGGACCGAGGGGTGCAGATCGACCTGGCGTACTTCCGGCCTGGTCACACCCTGGCCGCCGATGCCCTCGCGGAGTACGACGCGAACGTGCTGACGGTTGCCCGGCAGCTGCATTACAGTGTGCGTCACCCGAAGCGCTCGATCGATATGGCACTCTTCGTCAATGGGCTGCCGACCGCAACGGTCGAGTTGAAGAACCCGAACACCGGGCAGAACGCAGACCACGCCATCGCCCAGTACCGGCGGGACCGAGATCCAAACGACGTGTTCCTCTCCAAGCGGGCGCTGGTCCACTTCGCGGTGGACCCCGACCGGGCCTTTCTCACCACGCGCCTACGCGGCGCCGACACGCAGTTCCTGCCCTTCAACATCGGATCCAACGGGCCCGGCCGGGCCGGCGGGGCGGGAAACCCGGCGGCCAAGCCAGGATCGTACAGCGTGGACTACCTGTGGGAGGAGATCTGGCAGCGCGACAACTGGCTGGAGATCCTGCACCGGTTCATGCATATCCAGGTGCCGGACCGGAGGGGCGTGAAGGAGAACCCACACACCTTGCCGAAGGTGTTCCCGCGCTACCACCAGTGGCACGCGGTACAGAAGCTGGTCGACCACGCACGAGAGCACGGGGCCGGGCATCACTACCTGATCCAGCATTCGGCGGGTTCGGGAAAGTCGAACACGATTGCCTGGCTGTCACACCGGCTCTCGAATCTCTTCGACGCAGATAACCAGCCAGTGTTCGACAAGATCATCGTGATCACGGACCGGGTGGTGCTGGACCGGCAGCTGCAGAGGACCATCTTCCAGTTCGACCACACACCTGGCGTTGTCAAGAAGATCGATGTCGATTCGACGCAGCTCGCCGCAGCCCTCGGTGACGCCACCTCGAAGATCGTTATCAGTACCCTGCAGATGTATCCCTTCCTGCTGAACAAGATTGTCGACATGGAGCTGGCGGGCAAGCGATACGCCGTCATCATCGACGAGGCGCACTCCTCGCAGGGTGGGGAGTCCGCGATCCAGCTCAAGCAGGCACTCGGCGCGAACGCGACGCCGCGAGAGGAGGATGAGGACGATGCGACCTACATGACACGGGTGCGTGGCAGACAGCCGAACCTGTCGTACTTCGCGTTCACCGCGACACCGAAGTCACCGACGCTGAAGCTGTTCGGAACCTTCGACCCCGAGCGGGTGAACCCACGCACAGGCGAGGTCGGGATGTACGTTCCCTTCCACATCTACTCGATGCGGCAGGCCATCGATGAGGGCTACATCCTTGATGTGCTGGCCAACTACATCACTTACGACACGAAGTGGCGGCTGCGGAACGCGGCCGTCGACCAGAACGAGTCCCAGATAGCCAATCCGGAGGTCGACGCTGGCAAGGCGAAGGCGCGACTGGTCCGTCTCGCGGAACTGCATCCCAAGTCGCTGGAGCAGAAGGCCCGGTTGATCGTCGACGACTTCCGGGAGAACCTTGCCGGGCGGCTCGGCGGGCGAGCCCGGGCCATGGTGGTCACCAGCGGGCGGCAGCACGCGCTCGAGTTGTACCAGGCGATACGTAACTACGTCTCCCTGCGCGGGTACACCGACTGCGGCACGCTCGTCGCGTTCTCCGGGCAGCTGAAGGACGACGCCGGCCTGGAGTTCACCGAGTCGCAGCTCAACGGCTTCCCTGAGGGGCAGCTGCCGGATCGGTTCGCGTACACCAAGGCTGACGATCCGCAGGCTGCCGCGCGTAATCAGGACGAGTATCGCCTCCTGGTTGTTGCGGACAAGTACCAGACCGGGTTCGACCAGCCGTTGCTGTGTGGGATGTACGTTGACAAGCCGCTGACCGGGGTCACCGCGGTGCAGACGCTGTCCCGGCTGAACCGGATCCATCCGTTGAAGTCGCAGGATGATGTGCACGTCCTGGACTTCGTCAACCAGGCCGCCGACATCCAGGCCGCGTTCGGGGACTGGTTCGAGACGACGATCACCGAGCCCAGCGACCCGAACCTGCTCTACACCAAGCAGCGCGAGGTAATGGAATACCAGCTGCTGGTCGCCTCGGAGATGGAGGCGTTCATCCGGGTCCTGGCGGCAGCCGGACCAGGCCGGCTGCCGGAGGCGGCCGAGCGGAAACTCCACGCCGAGCTGCACGAATACCTCAAGCCCGCGTTGGACCGCTTCGACGCGCTGGACACCGACGACGAGCGGGAGGGCTTCCGGAGCGCGCTTCAGGACTACGTGCGCGCCTACAGCCTCATCGCCCAGATCGTCGACTGGGGCGACCGGGATCTCGAACGCCTCTACCAGTACGGCCGGATCCTGCTGCTCCGGCTGCCCGGACGGCCCTCGACCTCCATCGACATCGGGGACGCAGACCTGAGCCATTTCCGGTTGGAGCACACCGGGCGCCACAACGTGTCGCTGTCGGCAGTCGGCGATCGGGCCGTACGGGGCCACGCTGCTGACGGCGGCGGCTACCGGGAGCCGGAGGTGAAGCCGCTGTCGGAGGTGATCGAGGAGCTGAACGATCGCTTCGGCCTCGGCCTGGGAACCGCCGACCAGATCCTGATCTACCAGCAGGTCGTCGGCCTGGTCGAGGACACCGGGATGCAGCAGATCGCGCTGATGAACGACGAGGCCCGGTTCGGACAGGTCGCCGACGACCGGCTCGATGACATCGTCGCGGAGAACGCCGAACGTAACACCGATTTCATGAAGCTGTATTTCGATAACAACGAGTTCCAAAAGGCGATCAAAGAGGCGGCCCGCAAGCGCGCTTACCGGATCATCACCGAGCCCGCACGGGATGAGGCGCTGGCCAAGCTCCGCGCGGAGATGCGGCGGGAGACCGGCGGTCTAGCCGGATAGGAGTTCGACCTGGAGATAGAGGTGATGGGACGTGGAGGATGCGGCCGGACAACCGGTCGAAAGACGACTGCTAGCGGGTCGTTACCGCGTGGACGGGTCACTTGGCAAGGGAGGCATGAGCGAGGTCTTCCACGGCTACGACGAACGGCTGGACCGGCGGGTCGCGATCAAGATGCTTCGGACCTCCTCGGCGGAAGCGATCCCGGGCGGGCCGGACAGCCCTGAGGCGGCGGAGATCCTCGATGCCCTGGACCGTGACCGTAGGCGGTTTCTGCGGGAGATCCGCACCACTGCTCAGTTGGAGCACCCTGGCATTCCGGCGGTCTACGACACGGGTGTCGAGACGGCCCCCGCCGGTAACTCGCAGCTGTGGCTCGTCATGCAGCTGCTGCGTGGTTCGACGCTGGAGTCGCTGCTGGACAGGGCGGACTACGTCGTCGCGATGCCTAGCGTGTCCTGGGCGGCGTCGATCGCCGCGCAGATCGCGGCGGTCCTGGTAGACGTGCACCGGATCGACATTGTCCACCGGGACATCAAGCCCGCCAACGTGATGCTCGTGGACGGCGGCCTGGTGAAGGTGCTTGACTTCGGCATCGCGATCCTGCGTGGTGCGGGAGCGCTGCCGAGGCTCACGCAGGTGGACCGGACCGTCGGCACCCCACCGTACATGTCGCCGGAGCAGTGCATAGGCCAGGTGGTGGCCTCCGCCTCGGACATCTACTCGCTAGGCTGCCTGCTGTTCGAGCTGCTTACCGGTGACGTGCCGTTCCACGGGACGACCGACAGGCCCGTGCGCTTCCATCACCTTCAGACGGCGGCACCGTCGGTACGGGCGCGCCGCCCGGACGTCCCGGCGGAGCTCGATGCGCTCCTGTTGTGGATGATGGCGAAGCAGCCAGCGGTTCGGCCCTCAGCGGAGGCCGTTTACGAGGAACTCCTCCCGTTCGTGACGGTGCCGGGCGGATCGGTCGGTGGGGCGGGGAACCTCGACGAGAACCGCGACCCGACCCGTCCGTTCCGGCGGCCGTTACTGGCTCCGGTCAAGCGTCAGGAGCAGGGCGGCGGCCGGGGAAACCTCACCGAAGTCGAATTCGAGGAGTTGCGGGCCAACGTCCAGGTGCTCCTGGACAACGACCATCCATCCGAGGCAATCCGTCTCCTGGAAGATGGCGTTGCCCGCGCGGAGGACTCGTTCCTGGAATTGCGGCTGCGGCACTTCCTGGCTGCCGCGCATTTCTACGCCGGGGAGTACACCCGGGCAGCGTCACTGTTCGACGTCGTCGGACGTGACTACCGCAAGCGGCTCCCCCAGAACGACTTCTACGTCCTCGACTGCTCGTATCACGCGGGTCACGCTTACGCCGAGATCGGCAAGCTGGACAAGGCCCTGCCGCACCTGCGCTTCTACGTCGGCAACGCCGTCAACGCCACTCCCGCGGCGGACGACGACAGTGCAGAGCGGATCCGAGAATCACGCTTCGTCATCGCGCAGATGCTCGCAGCGTCCGGATACCCGGACGAAGCGATAGCGGAGTTCGAAACCGTCCGTCCGCTTCTAGCGGAGGCGTTCGGTGCGGACTCGACCCAGATACGGAACCTCGACAAGCAGATCCGGCGACTGAAGTCTGTCCAAGGAGGGCTGCCCTTCCTCGAATGATGTTTGTTGGTGGACTAGCGATGATGTGATGCTCACCCGGGATCGGCAATATCGTCACGGCGGACCGCCTCACATCGCAGGGCGCTTGACAATGCCGCCTGGCCAGGTCATGGCCTTGTAGGAGCTTCGGTGGCCTGGGCGATCTTTGACCGCCAGGGAAGGGAAATCGCATGCGGCATGATGATCGGTCGTGCTTCTTCGCCTGGCCTACCTGACCGTCACCAACGCCTTCGCCACGCTACGTCTCATGCTTCCCTCCCGGACTAGCTCTGACTTTGCTCGGGTCCGAATCCGAGAGATTTCGGGGCACCTCATTTCTGCAGGCTGCCCTGGCGCTTAGCCACATCAGCATCGAGGTCGCCGTGGTGAATATCTACACGCTGCCCCTTGAAACGGACCCCCACGCACTATCCATACCGACTACTGAGAGGGCGTGAAGTGGCCGATGGTGGGGCGATCAGGACGCGGGGCGGCGAGTTGCTAGGATGACCCCGCTTCCATGCTGGAGTTCGACAGCGGTTAGTTGAGGATGGAACAGCAGTGCCTGACGGACGCTCTCCTTTCTGTCGTGTCCCCAGGTCGACTCTGGGGCGACGGTCATGTCATCCACGATCAGCAGGCCACCAGGCTTAAGTGCGGCAATTGTAAGATCAAGCCCTCGGTACTTACCTGCCGGGGCGTTTGCGAAGATTAGATCAAACGGCTCGCTGTCGCTAAGTATCTCTAGTACATCGCCCACCCCAAACTTCACGAACTCCGGCCAAAGGCCTTCTGAGGCACCATAAGAGGCAATGGCCGCCAGGGACTGGTTTCGTTCCAGTGTGATCACGGAGATATCTGCCCTGGGAAGAGCGCCTGATGCAATCCACGCAGTTCCTACCCCGGTCCCCGTACCGATCTCAAGCACACGGGCGGGTGCAGGGAGGTGCGCAGTCAAAACGGAGAGTAGTCGACCGACCTCAGGGATTGGCGAGTGCTCGTACGAGTACCGTTCTGCTCGCTCAGATGCGACGACGACTAGCGGGGGAAGATCTGCAGCCATAACTCCGCTAACCTACCCCACCGGATTGGAGTGTCAGTGGCCGTCCAGTTTTACCTCGTGTATCTGGTTGCTGAATCATCGTCCGAAGCGTGCGGGTGGCGCGGGCCACGATCGGCCGAAGAGCCGCAGCGTGGCCCGCTGGCCGCCCGGCGTGCGCGGGGCGCCGCAGGCGGCACGTGCCTTGAGAACGTGGAGATAAGTCTCATCCGGTGATCTTTCTGTACGTGTGTGCTGTCCCGGGACATGCTTGACGCGTGAGTCCCACGACATGGGCGACAGGTGCCGTTATCGGCCAGTCTGGCGTGCGTCGTTACGGCGTCGTGCGTCAGGAGGCCGGGATTGGCCCTGGTGGATATGTCCGTGGTGGAGCAGCGGTATCGGGCTGTGCTGGCGGTGCTGGCCGGCGGTTCGGTGACCGAGGTCGCCCGCGAGGTCGGGGTGGCGCGGCAGACGTTGTCGGGCTGGGTGTCGCGCTATCGGGAGTCGGGGCTGGGCGGGCTGGTGGATCGGTCGCGGGGCCCGCATTCGTCTCCGTCACAGATGCCGGCTGAGGTGGAGGTGCTGGTGTGCGAGCTGCGGCGCCGGCATCCGCGGTGGGGTCCGGTCCGGCTGGCGCACGAGGCCGGCCGCCGGGGTGTGGATCCGCCGCCGTCTCGGATGGGGGTGTATCGGGCGCTGGTGCGTCATGGGCTGATCGAGCCCGGTGCGGGGCGGCGTAAGCGGGTCTATCGGCGCTGGCAGCGGGATGCGCCGATGGAGTTATGGCAGCTGGACATCGTCGGCGGCGTGTTCCTGGCCGACGGGCGTGAGGTCAAGGTGGTCACCGGCGTGGATGACCATTCGCGTTTTTTGTGTGATCGCCAAGGCGGTGGTGCGGGCCACCGGCCGGGCCGTGTGCCTGGCCTTTGTCGAGGCGTTGCGGGCGTTCGGGGCGCCGGGTGAGGTGCTGACGGACAACGGCAAGCAGTTCACCGCCCGGTTCGGTCATGGCGGGGAGGTGTTGTTCGACCGGATCTGCCGGGACAACGCCATCGTGCATCGGCTGACGCAGCCGCGCTCGCCGACGACGACGGGCAAGGTGGAGCGTTTCCACCAGTCGATGCGCCGGGAACTGCTGGAGGAGCACGGCCCGTTCGCCAGCATCGAGCATGCCCAGCAGGTCCTGGACGCCTTCGTCGCCGACTAGAACATCCACCGGCCGCATCAGGCGCTGGACATGAACCGGCCCACCGACCGGTTCCAACCCCGCCACGAGGATGCCTTGCCGCTACGACTGCCGCCGGCCCTGCGTGCCCCGTCCGAACCACAGCCCGAGTCCGAGCCCGACGCTCGGGTTGAGCCGGCGCCGACACCGCTACCGGTCGACCCGGTCGACCCGGTCGAGCCGGTGGCTGACGACGGTGACCTGGTCGAGCTGGCCGTGGAGTTCACCCGGGTCGTTGCCTCGGCCAACCTGGCCATCTGCGGGCAGCAGTTCTGGTTGGGCACCCACTGCGCCGGCCTCACCCTCACGCTGCGGGTCGATATCGGCACCGTCAAGCTGCTGGCCGGCGGGGTCAGGATCAAGAAGGTCCCGTCCCGGCTCACCCCTCCGCACCTGCGCCGCCTGATCGCCGAGGGCGGCAGGCGCATCCGGCCCGCTCCCGCACCGGTCCGGCACGGCGCCGGCGGGGCGGTCGAGGTCGACCGGACCATCAACGCCAGCGGCCTGGTCGCCCTGGGCGGTCGGCAGTACTCGGTCGGCTACCAGTTTGCTGAGCGCCGGTTGACCGTCCGCATCGACGGTGCCGTGCTGCACCTGAGCGATGGGCACACGCTGCTGCGCACCCTGCCCAACCCGCTCACCAGCACCGAGATGGCCCGCCTGCGTGACGCCCGCCCTGCCAGGCCCGAACCACGCCCGGCCGCCGAGCCCGTTCGCGTGCAGCGGCGCGTCAGCAGCCGCGGCTAGCTCTCGGTCGCGGGCCAGTGCATCCGCGTGGGCATCGGCTACGCCGAAACGACCGTGACGATCGAGGACACCGACGGGACCTTCCGCATCACCACGCATGCCAGCCAGGTCATCGCCGAGGTCGCCCGCACCACCACCAAGCCGATCGCCCGGTTCAAAGTCCGCAAGCCCCAGCACCAACGGAAGGTCACCTCGGGCGGGTAGAACTGCGTCCATAGACGTGATCAAGCTGCAACAGGCGTTAGACGACCTCTTCGACCAGGCCCTGCTGCGGCATGGCTTCGTGGATCACCTGCGCGACTACCAGCTCGTGATCCTGCCGATGCCCGATCCCCAGACCGGGACCACACCGGCGACGCGGCGTTACCTGTTCCGGTACTGCGTGCAGGCCACCTGCACCACCGCGCTGCCAGCCCACACCTGGCGGGTCTCGCTCGATGACCGGCTCACCACCTACGAAACCGGGGCCGAGCTTGACGGATATGTCTGGGGTGTCAATTGGCAGGCGCTTTATCCCGGCGTCACGCTCATCACCGACTCACCCACCGCCCGGAGCTGGGCCGCAGCCATCGGCATCGATTTCCATGAAGTCCGGATCGAGACCAACGTGCACGACCTCACCCTGGTCTTCTCCGACCTGACCATCGAAGAACTTCCGCCCCCGTGACCGGGACACGGCCCGCTGTCGGTATGGCGGATCAGGAGGAGGGGCGCCAGCCTCATTGAGGGCCACGTTGTTGACAGAAGGCACGAGGCTGTTCAGCTCGTGCGCGTCCGGGTCGTTGTTGGCGATCCGCCTGCTCACGTCATGCAGCCTGCTCTGGCGTGGGGTGTTCAGCTGTGTGCAGGTTCGGTATCAGACGGTGGGCTGACGAAGCTGCCCATGTGCGGGATGGTGTAGACGAGGCCCTCTTCGCGGAGGGCGCGTACCGCTTTGCGGGCAGTGTCGCGAGCGATGCCGAATTCCTGGACGAGTGAGAGCTCGGAGACCAGGTACTTGGGCGGATAGGTGCCGGACTGGATGCGCTGACGAATGACGTCTGCCACCTGCTGCCACTTCGGCCGGTCGGGCTCGAACTCGAACATGGGTCAACGGTAGGAAACCGCCCCGGTCGCTCTACGGTCGCCTACGTCGATAGACGTGGGTAGACATGGCCTGTACGGTGACTGTGTGTCAGCACGCGGCTATGACCTCGACATACTTCGCGCGGCGTTCCCGGCCTGGTCGCTGTTCTGTAGCGACGCGGGCGTCTTCTACGCGACCCGGCGCGGTGTCCGTCTCCGGGATGCCGACATCGACAAGGGTCTGTGGCAGACCGTCAGTGCGGACGACGCGGAGGTCTTCGTGTCGCTGCTTCGGGATCAGACTCAGATGGCGGTGAGGTCGTGAGTGTCGGTCCGCCCCCGCACTTCAAGCATCACGGCCCCCATGTGCCGGCTGACCGAGTGGGGGCGGTACGAGTGGAGTGGTCGCCGATCCTGCCTCGGGCTGACCGGCTGCGGATCCGCGACCATTCGTGCTCGTGTAGGTACCCGATGTTCGAGTTCTGCACGGCCGGGGGTCTGTGGTTCGTCCGGTGCCACCCGGCCAAGGACCCCGCGGGCATCCTGGAGAGCGCGTGGATGCCCGCTCGCGCCGCACAAAGGCTGTGGCGGCAGATCCTCAGCGGCGAGGCGCAGTGACCACGAAGTGCTCGCGCGCCGTTGAAGAAGGCGCTGGCAGTCTGCTGTGCGATCTCTTGCGGGGTGGCCAGATCGGTGTGGGAGCACCGGTGGATCAGATCGCTGTCGTTGGTGTGTAGGTCAGCCAGCGTTTCGTCCATGCTTGGAGGGCGGTTGGTGGTGTCGCTGTCGCCAGGCTGGTGGGAGTGTTGCTCACAGACCTGGCGGGGATCCAGAGCAGTACGACGAGCCACGGCGCGGACTGGATCAGGTGGCGGATGTCGGCGACGTTGCCGCTGCGGAACTCGATGTACTCGCGCATCGACTCGGGATCACAGCGCACCCACACCACGCGGGGGCAGAGGCCAGGGCCCGACGAGCTCCCGGAGCACCCGGTATGAGCACCGGTCCGGTCCCTGGAGGTGCTCGCCTCAGGAGACGGGTACGCCGCGGGTGACGTGCTGGGCCACCACACCGCTATGGATCTTCCTGAGCGGCCCCGCACGTACTGGATGACTTGACCCTTCACATGAAGTCGAGCGCTCATGGGGCCGGTCGTGTCCGCCCGGGTGCGACGGCCACCGACGACAGGAGGAACGCCGCGAATGATCGAAATACCGTACACGTCGAAACGATGGGAATGGATGCGCTCGTCCGACCGCATGGATTGGCGAGCTGTGTTCCCGGGGGAACACGATCAGGTGGCTCGAGTGCGGCGCGTGGTCGAGGCGCTGTTCGATGGAACCGGTCGTGAGGATGATGCCGCACTCATCGTCTCCGAGCTCTCGACGAACGCCCTGCTGCACACCAGGTCCGGCCTCGCCGGAGGCTGGTTCGGGGTAGAAGTTCACCTCCCGGAGAACGGCCCGGCCTACCTCGGGGTGTGCGACCTCGGAGGAGCAGGCAGCCCCCTGTTCGACCGTCGACCGACTGACGGGAAGCTGACGGTAGGCGGGTTCGGGCTCGCGATCGTCAGGGATCTCGTCGTGAAGCTCTCCCAAATCGGGACCCCGGCGACCGGGCACACGGTCTGGGTCCACCTCGACCTGGAAGCCAAGAACGTCGAGCGAACGGGAGCCGGAGCGGGATGAGGGGTCGGCCTGCTGCTATCAGGCCGACCTCGTCGTACCGAGAAATCCGACACGAAGAGGGGCGAACTTTGAGCACCATGGACTTCGGGACCGTCCTCAACAGGCTCTACCCGTGGTACGACGGTGACGTACGCGCGCAGCTGTTCGCGCTGATGTGCGACGTGGCCTTCGTCTACGCGAGCAGCGACGAGATCGGCGACTTCAACCTCAGCCTCGACTGCGTACTTGAAGGCATCGAAGAGAACGTCCGCGAGATGCGGGTGGAGTACCACCTCGGCCCGCTGTCCCTGCTCCTGCCCGCGGCCAGGCGGCTGAGACTCAACGACGGTGCGGACGGTGACGTCTGAAAACGGGATCGCGTGATCGACGGTGCCCGTCCGGTTCTCGGACGGGCACCTGTCTCGTTAGGCCGTCACCCCACACTGAGCGCTTCGGGATTGTCGGCACCGACGGTGATGAGGTGGGCATAGAGGAAGGCGCTGATGGCCTCGTACGCCTTGAGCTCGTTGGCGCGGTTGGTGAAGCCGTGGCCCTCGTCGGGATAGATGTCGTAACGCACTTCGACGCCGCGTTCGCGCAGGCGGGTGACGATCTGGTCGGACTCGGCCTGGGGGACGCGCGGGTCGTGGGCGCCCTGGATGACGAACAGGGGTGCGGTGATGCCGTCGGCGTGTGTGACGGGGCTGCGCTCAAGGAGCTGTTCGGCGCAGGTGTCGGGGTCTCCGAGGACGGTTGCGACGAAGGTCTTCCAGGTGGGGGGCGACGCCTTGGCGAGGGTGACGAGGTTGCTGGGGCCGCAGATGGAGACGCCCGCGGCCCACGAGTAGGGCAGGCGGGCCAGGCAGGACAGGGCGGCGAATCCGCCGTAGGACGCCCCCATGACGGCGAGGCGGCTGGTGTCGGCCCAGTCGAGAGTCTGCAGGTACCGGATGCCGTGGTCCAGGTCGTCGAGGTCGATGCCGCCCCAGTCGCGGTAGATGAGCTTCTGGTGGGCGGTGCCGTACCCGGTCGAGCCGGCGGCGTTGGGAGCCAGGATGGCGATCCCTTGGTGGAGAAGGTGCTGGTAGAGGCCCGAGCGGGCGTAGATGGGGCGTTCCTGGGCTTCCGGGCCACCATGAACGGACAGCAGGACCGGGTGCGGTCCTGGGCCGTCCGGCCGGTAGAGCAGGGCGTGGACGTCGCGGCCGTCGCGGGCCGGGTAGGTGATCAGTTCGGGGACGATCGGGCTGATGACACGCAGGGCCGCGGGGCGCGTGTCTGTGAGGTAGCGGAAGTCGTGGTGGGCCAGGTCCAGGACCGCGAGTTCGGCCGGCCGCGCCGCCGAGTCGATCAGGAGGACCGCGAAGGAGGCGTCCGGCGCCAGGGACAGCGCCGAGATGACGCCAGGTGGGATCTCAGGAAGCGGAAGCGGGGAGCCGTTGCGTTCGGCGTGCAGGCGAGAGCGGCCGCCTTCGTTGACGGACCAGATGCGTACGCCTCCAGCGACGTCGAGCGTTTCGACGTCCCAGTTCGGGGCGGCGATCGCGTGTAGGGACTTGGCTTCGAGGTCGTAGAAGGCGGCGGCGGTGAACTCGCTCCAGTGGTCGGTGAGCAGGTGGAAGCCGCTGGAGTCCGGAGCCCAAGCACCGGGTTCGAAGACACCCTCGCCGAGGGCGGACGTCACACAGACGGGCTTGGCGTCCGGGTCGTCCAGATCGGTGAGGTA
The DNA here is from genome assembly GCF_041402765.1 of Nonomuraea sp. AD125B. Lineage (NCBI taxonomy): Bacteria > Bacillati > Actinomycetota > Actinomycetes > Streptosporangiales > Streptosporangiaceae > Nonomuraea > Nonomuraea sp. AD125B. Next base: position 260,223 of record NZ_JBGLOU010000007.1, read on the forward strand.
GACAGCGATGTCGGTGTTCGAACGGAAGCCGGTCGACAGCAGCCAGCGGCCGTCGGGGGAGAGGCTGACGGCCTCGAACGCGACCCCTTCGGGCGGCGTGAAGCGGCGGAGCTCGCCGGTCGTCAGGTCATGGACGATGAGGTCCTGGGCGGCGGGATCGCGGTCGTTGGCGGTGTAGGCCAGGAAACGACCGGTGGGGTCGAAGGGCGACTCGGCCAAGATACGTTGGCAGTCCGGTCCTGAGCTGACCTCGCTCGGTTCACCGCCCTGCAGAGCGACCATGTAGATGCGGAACTGCTCGTCCCCGTTCTCATCAGCGGTGAAGACTAGCTGCTTGCCGGAGGGCGTCCAGGCGAACTGCCGTACCGTCCGGTTGTCGAAACCCGTCACCCGGCGCGGTTCGCCGCCGGCTATGGGGACGACCCAAAGGTCGTAGTGGCCGGAGGCGTGGCTGGAGTAGGCGACCAATCGGCCATCAGGGGACAGCGCAAGGGTGCGCTGGAATCGCTGCTGAGGTACGAAGTCCAGGTATCCGAGCATGTGACAGCCTCTCGAGTCAGTCGATCCAGCCGCGGCGTACCGCTGCGGCTCCTGCGGCGAAGCGGGTCTCCACACCCAGCTCGTCGCGGATGGCGGTCCAGTGTCTGCGCATGGTGTTGACGCTGATGTCCATCCGACGGGCGATCGCCTCGTCGGACAGTCCTTGGGTGAGCAGCTGCAGCACCTGCGCCTGTGCCGACGTGAGTGGCCCGGCGGCCTTCGTGCTGCCGAACGGGATCGCCTTCTCCCACAGCAGCTCGAAATACTCCCGCAGGGCGCCGACGATGACCGGCGAGCGTACGAGCAACGCCCCGCCCATCCCCGTGGGCGTGAGCGGAAGGAGCGCGACGGCCTCGTCCGCGAGCTTCATCTTCATCCCGATGCGGGGCAGCAGCCGCGCCTGCTCACCGGCGGCCACCGCGGCCTCGATCGTCTTCGCGCCGATCGGATGCTCCGCGCAGCGGATCTCGTAAATGGCGCGGCACTGCACCTGGCCCTCGAATACCGGCAGCGGTGCATACCCGGTGCTGTCCTCGACGGGCGCCTCCAGGACGTAGTTGTCCAGAGTGAGCCAGTCATGCCGAGCGGCGTTGATGAGCGCGTACGACAGGCGGCTGATCTCGTCCCGATCGGTGACGATCTGCACGAGCCTTTCCATCCCAGAACTCGAAGACGACGCCGCGGACGTCTGATGGAAGTCGCTCAGCCGCTTGTGACCGGCCAGCAGCCGCTCCTGGTCGTTGACGAGACGGCGCGAGAGCTCCGACAGAACGCCCTGCAGCGCGAGTTCGGGCGGCGCGGGTACGAGACGCGGCGGCAGCAGCGGACCGTCCGGCCGCAGATGCGCCATCCCACGGGCGGTCAGTTCCGCCACCTGCTCAGCGCTTCCCAGCAGGGAAGCGGCGTCGCTCTCCGGGCAGCCGTCCTCCGCGAGCAGTTTGGAGTACGACGCGAAGATCTCGTCCGGCACAACGCCCGCCAGCAGGCGCTGTGCGTTGATCTGATTCTGCCCGTCCACTGACACCCCCCGGACAGAGGGTAGTGGCTTCGATGCTCACGGTGATGCTCCTTTGTGGGCCGTGTCGAGGGTGAGTGGTTCGCGCGATGGTGGGTTTTCACCACCGCGATCTCGGGCCCGTAGCCCCGCTGGGCGAGGCGTTTCCGTGACCCTGGACGTCCTGCCCCTGGTCAGTAGACGCCGTGAAGAGTTTCAGGCTCTCTGATCCGATGCCGTGCGCGATCTGATCAGTGCGAACGCTCAAGAGCGGCAAGGGAGGCAGCATGCGGCGGCAGTTCGTTAGAACGACGGCGAGGGCACTGGCCAGACGATCGTGGGCAATGCGGAGCCTGGCCGGGCTCCTGGCGATGTTCGGCCCGTTCGGTTCGCGCAGCCGTACGGCGCAGCAACCCGCTGACGTCCGCCCTGAGGCAGCGGCGGTTCCTACGCTCGTAGGCCCACATGGTGTCCCGGCGGTGCTTCCTCCCGCTGAAGCTCCCGCGTCGGAACCCGCCATCACGTCCACCAGGTCCACGGCCGTTCTGCACAACGCCGCAGTCGACCGGCGTGGCCTGATCCGCCTTGTGGGTCAGTGCGTCATCGAGGGGCGAAACCGTACGGCGGGCGGTTGGGGAACCGACACCTGGGCCCTCCTCGGTCTGCTCGCCGAGCACCGCTCCTCTTTGCTCACCAAGGGCGCGGCCTGCGACAAGCTCTGGCCGGAGGCCGAGGCCCCGCACGACCGGTTCGCCGGCCTGCTCAAGGCGACGCGGGCCAAGATGTGCGAGGCGCTCGGGATGCCCGGCAACTACGGGCGGATCGTCATCCAGTTCATGGGCAGCACCGGATACCGGATCAACCCCGACCTCTACACCTGCGACGTCTGGCAGATCCGCGACCTCCTCACCACCGCGGCGCGGGCCAGGGGCCCGGAGAAGGTCGCAGCGCTGCGCGCTGCCGCGGACCTCTACACAGGCCCTTACCTCCCCGGCGTACCGCATGCCTGGGCGCGGAACGCGGCGGACGCTCTCAACCGTGCCGTCGTCCAAGCCCTCGCCCAGCTCGCCGATCTGGAGGAGCAGCCCGAAGCCGAGATTGCTTACCTCGAACGCGCCACTGAACTCGACGGCGTCGCCGAACATCTGTACCGCCGGCGAATGGAGGTCTACGCTCGCCTCGGCAGGCTCCAAGCCATTCACTACTGCTATGACGAACTCCGCGAACGGCTGCGTGCCCGAGGTAGAAAACCGTCTCCGCAAACAGAGCAGCTCTATCGCGGTGTTACTGGCTTCGTGTGAGCAGCTGGGCCGTCGGAATGGCTCTTGTTGATGACTTGACGACAGGCGCTGAGGTGAGTCCTCATATAACCCGTGCGTACGCGCACGCAATTGAAAGGGGGTGCGCCCATGTGTTTATTACAGGTTGAACCGGAAGGGTCGTCGAGGTAAGTAATTTCGGTGGCTCTGGTGCCCCTCACTGCCGGTGCCGGTGAGGGGCACAGGCATCCGGGGGCGAAGAACGCCTCGCAGTGGCGTGCATGCTGCAGCACGCGGCTGCGAGGCGCCCTGCGGCGTGGCCACCTGACCTGGCGTGCACCAGGCCACGCCGGCCTTCACGAGAAGTGGGACCAACCGGCTGCTATCCGGTTGGTCCCACCCCCTCAGACTACGGGCAAGCCCACCGTGAGAAGCCCGGCTTTCGGAGGCGGGAAGCCCTCGTTGCGCGAACTTTGCGCTCTGTCGCTCGGGCCGCCGGTCGGTGTGCCGATCGCCCTACCGTTCGGGCCGCCGCCTTGACAGGTACCCCCGCGCCGGCGAGCGCGCGCAGGTGGATGGGGCCGCACGGGCTACCGGCGGCTCGCCCGACTCGCCTTACGAGTCGAATACTCGCCATGAAGCGAACCCTGATTGTTCTGATCCCATCAATGAATACCCTACGGCTCCGCTCGGCGACTCGTAAGTCCAACAATCCCTGTTCGGCTCTTTGTGTTGCCCGTTGAGCTGCAAGGCCCTAACCGATTGGGGTGTGAGAATCGGCGGTGATTCATTGCCTGGCCAGGCGGTCGCGAGTCATTTATTTTTACCTGCGCACGCCCGGATCGGCTTGCTTCGCATTCGAGGTCGAGAAATAGTCGTCATGTACGAACGAATTGGCCCCAGGATAATTCCGGGGGTTACATCCCAGGTCAAGGAGAAAAGAAATGACGACGAACACGACGGCCGAGAAGGACGACGCCTCGGCCGAATTTCGTCCCGAAGGCACGGCGGCCAAGGTGTGGGAGGCGCTGACCGCCACCCCGGCCGTATCCGTCACGATGATCGCCGAAGCGGCCGGTGTCTCGCGGCCGACCGCGACCAAGGCACTGACGGCGTTCGCCGAAGCAGGCCGCGCCATCCGCACCCCCGGCGGGCGTTCCGAGGAAGGTCGTGCCCTGCCGGACACGTGGTCTCCGATCCTCGCCGACGATGCACGTGATCAGGATGGTGACGTCCCTCCAGACACGACCGCTGACGCCGCCGTAACAGCAGACGAGAGCAACGAGCCCCCGACGGCTCCGGAAGCCTCCGACGCCACCACTGAGGACGCCCCGGCGCCCACCATGTCTCTCACAGACGCCATGCGCATCCTCGAACAGGAGGCCGACCGTCGCGCGGCGGCCGAGGCCGAGTTGGCCCGTGCCCAGGCCGAGGAGGAAGCCCGCCGCCAGCAGGCCGCCGAGACCTTGACCAAGGCCCGCATGATCGAAGACACGCGCCGCGCCCTGACCGACCTGCTCAACGCCGTGACCACTGCATACGCAGCCCTGCTGTCTGATGACGACACGGCGTTCAGCACCGGCCTGGAGGCCATCTACAGCGGTACGGCAGACGTACGAAAGGCCACCCGCACTACCCAGCCCAAGACCACCACCGGGTGGGGTTCCTCGCGGGATGGGGACCGTAGCGCACCCCGGCCACTGCGCCCGGACGTCGTCGCTCACCTGACGAAGTACCCCGACCTGACGTTCACCGCTAACGAGATCGCGAAGGTGCTCGGCCGTTCCTCCGGGGCGGTCGCCAACGCTCTGGACACCCTCGCCCGTAACGGCGAGGCCGAGCTCGTCAGCGAGCGCCCCAACCGCTTCCGCGCGACCAAGCCCCAGAACGCCTAGCCAGGACCCAACGTTCCTGGCACGAGAGGAGAAACCATGTCCGATGAGATGTTCACCCTCCTGGGGTGGGCATGGGATGTAGACCTGGCCACCCGCCTGGCCCGACGCCACCCAGTACGCCCGGCTGCTATCCGGACGTTGACCGGCGTCAAGGACCTCATCCGCATCGACCCCAAGCACGCGGCGACGGTCGATCTGACCAAACCCATCCTGGTCGTCCCGCTCCCGTGCGCGCTGCCTCCCGGCAACCGCCTGGTGATCGACGGCTGGCACCGCATACACCGCGCCCTCGACCTGGGAATGGAGAAGCTGCCCGCGATCCTCCTGGACCCGGCCGACGAGCGGACCTGCCGCCTACGGGGCGGCGACATCTGACACACGGTGCACGAGGGCGGGTGGGGTGGCCCATGGCCACCCCACCCGCCTCATGGTTGAGCCGAGCTACTGAGGTCGGGGTCGAGACGTTGGGGCGCGGAGACGTGCGGATGCTCGCGGGCGAAGAGCGCGCCGAGAGCTGCGGCGAGGAGGGGAAGACCGATCACGATGGCTGTGATCGCCGGCCAGGGCGTCTCGAACGGCACCCGTGCTGGGTCGTCCCACGTGGTACTCATCGTCAGAGGCCACAACAGGAACATCCCGGCGGGACACCCGATGATGGCGCCGAGGACTGTTCCGCACAGGGCGCTCATGCCGGAGCGGGAGGCGCAGAACCATCGGAAGGCCGTGGCTTTTCCCCTGCTGGCGCGTCTCATGACCCGTGCCTGGCTCAAGTTCGCGGCCTGGCCGAAGCCGGACGTCAGCGCGCAGATGAGGGCGGCGAGGAACGCCGCCATAGCGACGGGCAGCCACCCTATGGGAGTCTCGAAGCCCCGTTCGACGTAGATCTCCGCGACCGCGTCGTCCAGCCGGTCGTCGAGGCGCTGCTGCTCCTGGGCTGTGACCCGATGAAGGGTGGGGTCGATGATCAGTGCTCTCGGTTGGAGCTGATAGCCGAGATCCCGGACGATTTTCGAGGGGACGAAGATCGTCTCCATGTGAGGGTCGGAGGTCCTGGCGACGATCGCTCGGTCGGTCTTGCTCGCCGTGGTCTCATCGTCCTTGTCGATTTCATAGGCGAGGGTCACCGAGTCGACCTGCACGCTGGCCGATGTGACCACCACGGCCGTGCCTTCGTCGTACGGCGTCGACTGATCGCCGGTGAGGTAGCGCAGCAGCTTCTCATCACCGATAGACTGATCGCAGTAGGTGGCCCTCCTCCGGCATCTCGACGCCGTCCGCCGCGGCGCGGAAGTACCAAGCTGAGTCCGAAACGGTCTCGCTCTGGGCGATCGGCACGCCGGGCAGTTCCCGCTCCATCGTCGCTCGTACGGTGGCCGCTTCCGCGGCGGAGAAAGACCCCGTGTACACAAAGCTTGACTGGACTAATAAGGTGCCCGCCTCCCGCGAGGAAGGTACTCGGCCCTGCTCTGCGCCGTTTCACTGACCGCGATGACCGTCGGCGCGAGGCCGAAGGCCGTCGCCATCATCGCCAGTGTGATCGCGAGCACCACACGGGCTCGGCGGCGGGACAGGTCACGCACAGTCAGACGTACTAATCCGGCAGAAAGCAACGCCACGGCGTGAACGTGCAGGTCCTGGCCGATCCAGCCGCCCGGCTCGTCTGGGCCTCACCCGCGCTGCCCAGCGCCACACACGACCGCACCGCGGCCCGCGCCACCGGCCTGATCGACGCGCTGACTGCCGCAGAGGTCAAGACCTTCGTCGACAAGGAATATCAAGGCACCGACGGCAGTATCCACACGCCGTTCAAAGGCCATCGGCTCCAGCCGCCTCTGTCACGCCACCAGCGCCCGGTCGACCGCGCACACGCCCGCATCCGCGCCCGCGGGGGACGCGCCATTGCACCTTGAAGACGTGGAAGATCCTGACCCGGCTGCGCTGCTGCCCACACCGCGCTACCACGATCTTGCAGGCCATCCTCGTCCCTGCAGCTCATCGAAGATGGCCGCTACTCAGGATGAAAAGTGAGCCAAGGCCCTCACCGTCGTATCGGGTGCGCTGCAGTCAGGAATTCTCGTCACTATCACCGGACATGCTGACCGTGGACGCCTGATGTGATTTTCCATGACCAGCGACGACCCCTTACGGAATGGATCCGTCTCGATACAAAAACAATCTTTACTTTCACCTTCACCCATGTGATGATCACTCCGTTTGCGTACTTCCGTTCGAAAGGATGCGAGTGACTACATCACGATCCCCGTCCGGCTTATCTCCCCGGGCGCGCCGCCGCGCCGCCCTGCTCTCCGCGCTGGTGTTACCCGTCACGCTGGTGACAGCACCCGCCACGGCTCAGGCGTCAGCACCATCCCCTTCCTCTCCTGCTCCCACCCAAACCCTCCCGACCCTCAGCGCTGTCGATGTTGCCAAAGCCGAGGCTAAAAAGCAGGGCAAGCAGGTCGAGATTCCCAGCTTGCACACCGAGAACATGACCACCGTAGCCAATGAGGATGGCGAAACGGTCGGCACGTACGTCTTCCCGATGCCCATACGCTTCAAGAAGGGCAATGGCGACTGGCAGGCGATCGACACGACCCTGATCCGGGTTGGTAATATCGTCAAACCGAAAGCGCTCAAAGACGAGGTGAGGCTGTCTGCGGGAGGCGATACAGGTCTGTTGCGAGTCAAGACGTCCGAGGGAGAGACACAGCTAGCGGCTGCCGCCAAATTGTCTACTCCAATTCTGTCCGGCAACACCGCAACTTATGTCGATGCCTACGGTGAGGGCATCGACCTCGTGCTACAAGTCACAGCAGCGGGCATTCGGCAGAAGTTCGTCATCAGGCAGCGGCCCAATGAGCAACTCACGTTGCGCGTCTCGGTCGATCCAGGCGCTGGCCTGACATACCGCAACAAGTCCGGTCGGACAGAGGTACTTGACAGCGACAAGAAGGTCACCGACATCACCCCAGCCGTCATACTGGACGCGAAAGCGACCGAGTCGGCCGCCAGCGGGAAGATCAGCCGAGTCGAAACCACGCTCGACGGAGACCACCTAGTTTACAAGCCGGACGCCACATTCCTAGCCGACCCGGCGACGACCTACCCGGTCACGCTGCTGGGCAATCCCACGCCGTGGTACGGAGGCGGGTTTCCAACGGATACCTTCGTCAGCAATGACTCACGGTACAGGGTGGGCACCGGCCAGCAGTACATGGACGCCCTGCTCGCCGGCCGCAACAACTTCGACGGGGAGACGGGTAGCACATATTACATCTACCGCTCCTATCTTAAGTACGACCTGAGCAACGCTCCCTGGTACGGCCTGCCGATCCTGAATGCCGACGTGCGGCCGTGGAACTACCTCACTACACACTGCGGCGGTCCCGACAACACACCCAAGATGGCCGTGCGTCGCGTCACCAGTAACTGGGAACTGAACTCCTCTAGCTCCGTCAACCTGCGCTGGGACCAACAACCGTCCGTCGCCACCTCTGGGGAAGCGGTCAAGGGCGGCGGCGTGGGGCGTATTAGAAAGGCTGGCGGTACCTACGTCAACTGTTCCAGCCCCTCACAGGAGCTGTATTACTCAATTGAGGATATCGTGCGGGCCTGGGCCAACGGCGCCACCAACTACGGTCTGCAGATCGCGTCCTACGGCGACGGCAGCGGGGCCTCCAACTTCCGCGAATTTCTCAGCAGCGAGTGGTCTGGGACCGACGGCCGCGGCCCCGTACTTTTCGTTGAATACGAAGCGCCCGATCCAGAGATCGGTGTGGTGGGCTGGTTCGCCCCGGACGAGCCAGGGATTACGGACCGGGCTGCGGCCGAGGCGATCGCAAACAATCCCGACCTGGGCAAGGCGAGTGAAACAGAGCCTGTTGCGGATGATGTCACCGACGAACAGGCTGTAGAGGAAAGGGACGCCTCCACCGACGTCCAAGAGATCACTATGCAGGAAGCAATCGAGGATGATCCCATCCTGGACAACCCTGCCCCGGACACCGTTCCTCCAACTGTTGTCAGGACCGATCCGGTTAAGGACGCCACGGATGGCTCCGCCGCGGCTGTATCAGTGCTCTTCGACGAGGAAGTATCCAATGTTCAACTTGTCGTAGAAGACTCGGCAGGTACCGCTGTGGCCGGAACTCTGGCCGCTAATCACACGTCTGCAGGTTGGACGTTAACACCTAACCAGCCGCTGGCGAACGAGAAAGTATACACGGCGGCGGTTAGTGGTGCGACGGACGCCGCAGGCAATGTGATGTCCGGCTCCTACTCCTGGACATTCACCACGGCGAAGGACATCCCGGCCTGCAGTACGGCTCCCTCCTTCGAGGAATTCGAGTCCTACACCTATGGCGACAGGGTGTCCTACGAAGGACACCTCTGGGAAACGCAGGCGTCCGGATATCTCGGCGTGCCGGGGAGCGAACTCAGTTTTTGGGAAGATCTCGGACCCTGCAGCGGTGAGCCCGACCCGGACCCGACTCCTACCTGCACTGCTCCCGCCTGGAACATGGCCCTGGAATACATGTACGGCGACAAGGTCACCTATCAGGGTCACACCTGGGAGGTGATCGCCGGCTGGGTCGACGCAGGCGTCGAGCCAACATCGAGCGAGTCCTGGGAGAACCTTGGAGCCTGTACAGGACAACCGCCCACAGATCCGCCATGCACAGCCTACTCATGGAGTATGTTCGCTCCTTACTACATAGGCGAAAAGGTCACGTGGGAGGGACACACCTGGGAGGCTACGCGAAACACCACACGCGGCCAGGAACCGGGCGCCCACACAGCCTGGAAAGATTTAGGAGCCTGCACCGGCGAACCTCCTTTGAACATGAAGCAGATGAAGGCAAGCGCTGCTGTGGGCCTTCCGGACCCGCAGAACGTCCCGCCGAATGCTGCCGGCATGTTCGATCGCATGACGCCGGCGAAGTGTGCGGCGAAAGCCAACCTGTCTGGGCGCGGACAAGGCTGGATCATGAACCGTTTCAGCTGGTGTCAGATGGGCAGGCTTGAAGCCTATTACGGGAAAACCAACTTCCAGTTCGAGAGATACATGGCCGACGTGATGCTCATCGGCTATACCTTTAACGGCATCGAAGGGCGCGATCGAAGCAAAGGCGACACGGCGCGTGACATTGTAATAGAAGCGTACGTATACAACCATAATCCCTACTCGTTGCCGGCTGGCAGGACGATGACCCTCGGAATGGACATCGGCAACAAGACGCGGTGCGAACACGTCACATCCCGAGGCGGCCAAACGGTCGATAATCGACAAACTCGCCTAATTAGCAGCTGGATCGTCGACGGTCACGCCACCTTCCGATTCAGATGCCCGCACGACAAAGCTTCAAAAAAGCGAATTACTGAGTGGTTCGACGGGGCCAACGGCGCCAGGGAGTATGTATCCAATGATGAGCTCGTAAGTTTCACGAGCATCAAGGCATACGCGAACTTTCCGAACTGGCCTACAACAACTCGCTACAAGTACGTCACCAACGCAGACCGCTGGATCACCGGTACGATTATCCGCTGCGACAGCGCAGTAGAAATCAAGTACGAAGCAGGCGGCTGTGTATTCTACAAAACCAAATCCGCCGTCAAATGGCAACCAAAGGTCAAGAATAAAGCAGGGACAAAGGATTGGGATATAACTCAGGCTTACCAGCACTACTGGAACGCTTGTGTGGATCCCGACGGAGAGACTTGGCCAGATGCCCCAGGAAAGACCCTCGGTGGTTGCGATATCAGCGGTTCTTTCAATACCAACTATCTGCATAAAGAAACCAGCACACAGGCGGCCTTGAATCAGGGTGCCACGAACGCGAAATGCAATCGGATGTGGCCCGGATACGCGTCGTCAGGCGAATATCCGAAGCAGTGTGACGAGTATCCCTTCGCATCAACTCGCGAACGCACCCAGGCGCCAAACACGAATAAATGGTCCTTCTGTCCCATCCGGGACAGCCATAACACGTCTGCCGGCCACTACCTCAAACGCTACTATCAGGCCGACAGAGTACTGTTCGGCGATAGATTCTTCAATAGATTCGTTCCCCCCTCGCTCAACGATCCAAAGCCAACGCGGGAGCAGCTATGCGGCATCCCTTCGGTTGCTAACTAATCACTAAGACCACCATGCTGCCCGGCCGGGATGCGCACGATCTCTATGCGGCATTCCTGCCGGGCGGCACCGGTCCTCGACCGCCATACAGACACGAAGGGTTAAGACCATGTCCATTCAAGTAATTAGCTACTATGAGCGACTATTGGACGAGCACGCGTGGATGCAGGACGGATTTCATTGGACGGTGGCTCGCACCGGAACCCTACCTCCCTCGCCAATGGAAATCGGTGCGAGACTGTCAAAATCCGGCGAAGCCTCCATCGAAGAAGAAGTTAACGTCGCGTCAGGCGCAGACCTATTTCTTCCCAGATCGGCTGTGTCAATAGACAGACAGAAGGAGGGGTATTTTCTCTTCCAAAGTGAGGAAGGCGGGGTCGACGAGCCTTCGGTCTTGCGGGAGCTCAGCGAGAAAGGCGAACGGGTATGGAGCATCACCTCGGTACTTTACAAACATAAACTCACGTATGCCATCGACGGTGAGATTCGACTGACATGGAGGGAATTTCCGCACGGCGATAGACCAATGGCGCACGATCCCATCGACGAAGATCTTCTGTTTATCGAAGATATGTGCAGAGAAGCTGGTATCCGCTCTAGCCTTGCCGCACTTATGGCGGTAGTGGACATCGGTAGCGGCGTACGCATGGATATTAATTGGCCGCATGCGCCGAGACCGGCTATCATCATCTGTGACCCTATCTGGTGACGGCCGTTGTGGTCGGCGCCCGTTCTCGCCTGCTCATGATAGTTAGAAAGCGATAGTTCCATATATCTTATCTGAGAATGCCACAGAACGCCGTCGTGCAACGAGCAACTTGGAAGACGCCGGCGGAGGGTTCCAACTCTTAAACTGCGCGTTCGCGCGTTCGTTGGGGCTGTGCAGCCGAGATACGACCGATTGGCCCGCTTCTGTGAGCGCGTCGATCAGGCCGGTGGCGCGGGCTAGCGGTCAGGTCATGGGTTGCACCGGGCAGCGCGGGTGAGGCCCATCCCGGCCGACCGGCTGGATCGGCCAGGACCTGCACGTTCACGCCGTGGCGTCGGTGTTTGCCGGAGAAGTAGGGCCGTCCGTCGCCAGTCGGTCGATGGGGATCAGGGTGCCGCCCAAGGTGGTGTCGGCCAGCTGGCCGGCGCGTAAGACGGCGGTGTGGACGTCGTCGGCGAGCGTGGCGAGCAGGTCGATCGCTTCGCGGACGTAGCGCCAGGCGCGCTTAGGTGTCGCCGTTGGGCAGGAGGGCCAGGACCAGCAGGGCTTGCCGGGACGCATCCAGGCGCGCCCCCACCGGCAGCGGCGCTCTGCACGCCGGGCGCAGAACAGCTCGACCAGGCGGGTCAGGGGGTGATCGGACCGCGGAATCGCGGCAGGATAAGACAGCAACGAAGCTTTCCGGTAGAGGCATTAGATCTTGGACGACTGCTGTCTTGCCGAGAGCCTCTTCTCATGCCAACCCGTCCTGGCGCCGCCCCTGCTGACCAGCGCGATCTCCTCAATCCGCTAATGGTGGGCGGCGCGGCCATGTTTTAGCCGCTCGGACGGGCGTAGCCAATGAGGTCATGGCGGGCGATGTAGTGGCTGATGCGGACGCGTAGGCCGGTGCGTGGGGCCTCGATCATGCGGGCTCCGTCGATGATAAGGCCGACATGCCCGGGACGGCTGGGGCCGCCGCCCGAGCCCTGGAAGAACACGAGGTCGCCAGGTGCCTGGCGTCCGGGCGAAACATGGGGGATGGCCTGCCACTGTTCCTCGGCGGTACGAGGAAGGGCGATTCCGGCTTGGTGCCAGGCGTAACGGACGAGGCCAGAGCAGTCGAAGCCCGTCACCTTCGCGCCCAGTCCTATCCCTGTGGTGGGGCCATCGAGGCCGCCCCCTCCGTAGGAGTGCCGCCCCCTCCGTAGGAGTAGGGAGTGCCGAGCCAACGTGACGCCGCCGCCACCGCAGTCGAGCCGCGTTCCGACCCGCTGACGAGGAGGGGCGGGCAGGCTGCAGCGTAGGAGTCGGCGATGCGTAGGACCCTGGCGACGTAGGCGGAATCGTGGTTGTAGCGCAGGAGGGCCTGGTCGAGGCGGGTCGGTGCGCCGCTGTGGCGGAGGTAGCTGGCTGCGGCCGGGATGGCGTCGGCGGGGTCGTAGATGTCTTTGGTACCGTCCGCGTCGCCGTCCATACCGAAGGACTGCCAGGTCGCCGGCATGAACTGCATAGGTCCTGCTGCTCCAGCGGGGTTGGTGCCGGTGGTGACGCCAGGCCCGATGCCTCGGCCGTGGTCGGATTCGGCCTTGCCGACCGCAGCCAGGACGGTCCAAGGGATGCCGTGGCGGGCGGCGGCCTGCTGGTAGAGCTCGAAGTAGTGGGGCGGGATGTCGGTGAGCGCGGACGTACCGCAGGAAACGCTCGGAGCGTCGTAACCAGGCAGCACGGTCGCGATGACGCTGAGAAGGACGGCGATCAGGGCGAGCGCCCCGATCGCCGTGGCCGTGACGATCGGCATTACGCGGGGATGTGGTTGGGGCCGGGGGCGTCCGTGGGGCCCCACGCGCCCCGTAGGGCGGTCAGGCGGCGGCGGGGGCCGGTTGATCCGGCTGGTAGCCATACGGGCCCGGCGGGGCCGTCAGGGGCCGTCGCGGGTGTGTGGACGGCCGTGGCGACGGGCACGTCGGGGGCCGTCAGGAACTTGCGGAAGTTGGCTTCGCGGGTGGGGTTCGGGAGCCAGAAGAGCACGGGCGTGCTGATGCCGGTTGCTTCGGCCAAGGCGGCGTATCCGTCGAGTTTGGCCAGGACGCGGGACAGCGGCTCAGTGCCGGTGTCGTGTTCCAGGAAGAAGTCGATGGTGTCCGGCTGGCCGGTCGAGGAGGGCTCGCTCCAGCGGCCGAAGGCGTCCGGCCGGGCGAGGTCGCCCCACAGGGCGGTGCACCGGCGTTCGGGCCACCATTCGGCGACTTCGGATCCGTCAGCTCTGCGGCGGGCCGTGGCGTGGAGCTGGGCGAAGAACTCGTTCACGCCTGTCTGGTGAATCAGCCGGGACGAGAAGGCGATCGCGCCGGCCGAATCGGGGCGGTAGCGGAGCTCAGCGGGAGTGATGCCGCGCTGGGCGGCCAGGTGGTGGGCCCCGGCGGTGCCGAGGATCCAGTGCCAGGGGCGGCTCCCGGTAGGGGCCCAAGGTCGGAAGCGGTCCAGGGCGCGTAGTTCGTAGAGGTCCAGGAGGCGGTGGCGGGCGCGGTGGATGCTGGGGAAGAAGATGGCGGTGAGCTGGTCGGTGGTGAGGACGCGGTGCTCCCAGACGGCGTCGAGGATCTCGGCGTCTCGTGGCGTGAGGCGTTCGGCGAGGCCGGCGACGAGGGCCTGGCCGGCGCGGGCGCGCGGGTGCCGGGAAGGAAGCAGGCGGCGGGGTGAGTTCGGCCGGGTCATGGAGTGCCCTCCTCGTGGGCTCGGCGTGGGTCGGTCGGGATGCGGAGCTTCGGTTTGCTCACGGTGGCGGTCTCGGGACGGGCGAACGCCGTACGGGAGGCGGCCCGGACGGCTTCCTGACGGCCAGGGATGGGATCGGGGAGGGGACGGGTGCGGAAGGTGAACGCCGGTGACGGGCCTCCCGCGCCGGTCATGATCCGTCCGACCGCCTGGTACGCGCCCAGGTGGGACAGGTCGTGTGCGGTGAGCACGGGGCCGACGTGGCGGGCGAGGTCGTGGGCATCTTCCGGCGAGGCGGTGAAGTAGACCTTGTTGCGCGCGTCGGCGGAGACGGCCTCGCGGAGGTCTCTGGGGAGCTGGGACAGGTGCTGGTGGGCGAGCGTGAGCGAGAACCGGTAGGCGCGGGCCTCGGCCAGGAGGTCGCTGACGGAGATGGGCATGTTGAGGAAGTTCTGGGCCTCGTCGATGTAGACGGCGGCATCCCGGCGTTCGTGCTCCGGCAGGCGGACCCGGGGCGTAATGGCCTGCCAGGTGTGAGCCAGCAGGAGCGAGCCGAAAAGGCGCGCGGCGTCCTCGCCGAGGACGCCCTTGGGGAGTCGGGCGAGGACCAGGCCGCCGGTGTCCAAGGTGCGGGCCAGATCGAACGTCGAGGCCCCGCCCGACAGGGCGTCGCGGACGAACGGGCGCAGGAGAACGGCGCGGAGCTTGTTCATGACGGGGCTGATCACTGAGGCACGGGCGGCGGGAGACAGCTCGTCGTACGCCGACCAGAAACCTCGCAGCAGCTCGTCGTCGAGCTTGCCGACGATCCGGGCCCGGAACGGGGTGTCCGTGAGGAGCTTCGGTACGTCGGCGAGGGTCGCGCGGTTGCGCTGGGTCCGTACGAGGGTGAGGCAGGCCGAGCGCATGAGGTCGTCCAGCCGCGGACCCCATGACGAGGCGAAGCAGCGGTGAAAGATGGTGACGATCGAGTCGACGGCGAACGCCGGGTCCGGTCCGGCGAGGACGTTGAAGCAGGGCGGATTGCCGGGTTCGGCGGGGTCGAAAAGGACCGTCCGTTTGATGGCGCGTTCGGGCAGGCGGTCGAGTACGTCATCGATCAGGTCACCTTTGGGATCGATGACGAGGACACCTCGGCCGGCGTGGGCGTCGGAGAGGATGAAGTTGGCCAGAAAGGTGGACTTGCCGACACCGGTCTGGCCGAGGACGTGCAGGTGCTGGCGGGCCGACGCCACTGTGACCCCCACAGGGCGCGGGTGCCCGGTCTCGGCGTCACCCAGGACCCGAACGTCCTGGCCATACGCGGGGACGTCGGGCGCGGGCGGGACGGGCCGGGCTCCGGCTCGGACGATGCCAGGAGCAGCCTGGTCATAGGGCAGGTGGGCGAGCGCGGCCAGCTCGTCGACGGCCAGCAGGTAGCCGGAGTTCATGCGGCGGTTCGACATGCAACCGGGGAAGTCGAGGCCGCGCAGGCGGCGCAAATACTGGTGGCCGGAGGCGTAGAGCGCGAAGGTGGCGGCGATCTCGTGGGCGCGGCCACGGAGCCGGTCCCGAGCGTCACGCCGATCACTCGTGACGGCGTACGAGATCTGGACCGCGAAGCGCGGCTGGTTGGCCTTGGCGAGGACGGCCCGGATCTCCTCGGCACGCTCTGGGAACAACCGCGACAGCTCGCCGGGCCGATCGCGGCGCAGACCGCCGGGAGTGACGACGTCGAACAGGTCAGCCCGGAAGCTGCTGGACCTCCCGTTCCGCAACCCTGAAGCGGCGCGGTGAGCGGCTGACAGCCGCCGCCCCGTCACTGGACGGACCAGGACCTGGACGGCGGCGTGCTCACCTTGCCGCAACCCCGACAGCGCGCCGAGGAGCGCGCGCAGCGGATCGTTGCGGTGCGCAGTCGTGAGTGGGTAGTGGTCGGGCCGAGCCAGAACCATCCGGCCCCGGGAAGTCGTGGCAGCGCGTGGCGTAGGCGGATGGGCCGGGCGCGTGGTCACAGCCGCGCCCGGCCAGGCCGACCGGATCGCCTTCTCCACCAGTCCAGGCGGTACGAGCCCCGGCACCCACAGCTGTACCCGGACACCGGCGGCATCGGCCACGTACTCCCAAGCCAGATGAGGCTGGCCGAACAGAAGACGCTTCCAGCGCGGCGCGGTCAGCCCCATCACCTGCGACCACCAGGCAGCCGCGCTACCGGGCTCTACCTGCGGCGGGACCGCGATCTCGACAAGCCGAGCGTTACGCGCGAAGCGCGCGTTGCGCCACCGCCAGAGGACGGCTTCGGCCGTGCTGAAACCGGCGGCACCACCGATCACGGCTCCCCAGAGCACTGGATCAGAAAGGTTCGGGATCACTCGGCCGGATCCGTGGTGGCGAGCGCATGCTCCGACGCACTGGCGACGGCGACAAAGGCGGCACGATCTCCGGCGCCGCCGCAGACCAAGCCCTCACCCTGGCCGGCCGACAGCAGAAAGAGCCGTTCCCCCTCGGTGAGGTCGAAGGCTTCGGCGATCTCGTCGATGGCCTGCGGAGCCTGCCGCAGCAGGACCTGCGTACTGGCGTTGGAGACGACAGCCTTGCCGAGGTTGGAGCCGAGCAGATCGGCGGCGTCCTGGGTGACGACGGCGAGGCCGGCCCAGTGCTTGCGGGCAGATTTGGCGAGCCGGTAGAGGAACCTCGCGCCCTCGTTCTCGCGCATGAGCGTCCACGCCTCGTCGACCACGACCAGGCGGCGACGCCGGTCGGCGGGGTTGGACACGCGCCGCCAGATCGCGTCGAGCGCCAGGAGCATCCCGACCGGCCGCGTCTCCTCGGGCAGGTCCCGCAGTGAGAACACGATCAGGTGGCCGTCCGGCCGCGTGGTGGTCGGACCGGCGAACAAGCTCCGGTAGGAACCGGACACGTACGGGGCGAGCCGCCCGGCCAGCTCGGACGCCTCCGACCCGTCGGTGGCCTCCAGCATCGTCACCAGATCGGCGAGCAGCGGCGCGGGACGTTTCCACGTGCGCTGGTCGGAGGTGATGCCCTGGGCCGCGTACGTGGCGATCACCGCCTTGTCCAGTACGGCCTTCGTCGCGGCTGTGAGCGGTTCGCCGAGCATGGTCGCGACCAGGGTCTGGAAGAACATCGCGCGCCGGTCAAGCGCGTCGTCTTCTGCGGAGGCGGGCAGGTCGAAGGGGTTGAAGCACACACCCGGCGTGCCAAGACCGAGAACGGTTCCTCCGACGGCGTCCGACAGGCGGCGATACTCGTCCTCGGGATCGACGACACACACCTCGACCTGGTGGAACAGCAGCCGCAGCACCTCCAGCTTGGTGAAGTACGACTTGCCCGCCCCCGACCTGGCGATCGTCACGGAGTTGTAGTTGTGATGGGCGAACCGGTCCCACAGCACGACGCCGGAGGAGTAGACGTTCAGCCCGAGCAACACCGGCGTCTCGCCAAGCCGAGGCCGCAGATCCGGCGAGGCGAACGGGAACGCCGCCGCGAGCGCGGAGGTGTCGAAGGTCCGGCGGATCCTCAGCGTGTCCGTAGCGAGTGGCAGCGTGGCCGTCCACCCCTGCATCGCCCGGAACGTCGCCGGATGCGCGTCGAGCAGCAGCGACGCCGCCAGCGCCTTGACGTGCTGAACCTCCGCCTCCAGCTCGTCGGCATCCGCGGCGTGAACGGTGAGATAGAGGCCGACACGGAACAGGCGTCCGTGCCCTCGGGCGAGGGAGGCGGCCAGCTCCGCGGCGTCGTCGGCAGCCGCCTCGGCCGCGAAGTCCGGCATTCGAGCCCCCGCGGAGGCGGATTCCAGGCGGGCGAGCTGACGGCGAAGACGCTGGGCGGCGATCAGCGGCGGCACCGGCTCGATGTGCAGCGATACATCAAGGTGCCCTGGATAGCCGGTGAGCGGTTCGAGCCAGCCCGCGCCGACTTCTTGCGGGTACCCGGCGATTGCGAACGACGCGCACACCCCGTCCGGGAACTCGACCGAGCGGGCGTTGATCCTCAACGATGACGGGCCGGGCAAGGCGGCGGCGGTACGGGCCAGCTCCTCGCTGTCGCCGGCAGGGCGGGTGAACCTCATCGAGTCCCCTCTCCAAGCGTGATCGGCTCATCAGGACGGGCGACCCCAACCGGGTCAGGACGACGAGGCGACAGCGACCGTACGAGCAGATCGCGAGCCTCTTCGGCATCCACCACGGCGGCGTGAACCCCGAGACCGAGCAGAGAACGTACGGTCTCCTCAGCGCGACGCATCACGATCGCCGCCGAGCTGTCCCGCCGAGCCGAGCGCCGGGACTTCCGCGTCCACGCAGGCGGTTGCTCGGTGTCCTGGTGACGAACGACAACAAGAACATCCCGCGTCAGCAGGTCCCGGGTGCCGCTCAGCTCGCTCAGAAACTCGGCATGCCGGCGGGCCGCCTGCTCAAGCGCTGGATCAGCAGACGCCCTGCCGCACCCTCGATCACGTTGGCGAGATCGGACAGGTCGACCGGCCGCGCCTGCAGAAGGATCTGCACGGGAGCGTCCAACGAGTTCAGCCACCCGGCGAACACCCCGACCAGCGCCGCCTGCTCCTCTCCCGTCCGCAGCCCGAACGCCACAGTCCCGGCTCGGACGACGGCTACGGTCCCGCCTTCGGCCAGCTCCATGACGCCGTCCTCGCGGATCGCCCGGACAGGGAGCCGCAACGCGCCCGGCAGGCGGCCCCGCACGCGACACCAGGCCGGTGGCGGGAGGACTCCTTCCTCGGTCGTGACGAGCCTGCGATCCCGCCGCAGGTAGGCGAAGGCGTGGAGGACGAGCCGGTCGAGGCTGAGCCCGTCCCGCCTGGCGAGTGCCAACGCGCACCCGCAGGCGATCATCGGCAGGAGGATCGCGACGAGGACCGGAACGGGCAACCGGTCGCCGGCCATGAGGTACACCCAGGCCGCCAGCACCCCGGTGCCGGCCAGGATCGCGGCTTGCCGGGCTGTCAGGTTCGCGAAGAGCTTGTCCGGCATCTCCACATCGGCTGGGATCTTCGCGACCAGCCGTTCCTTACTTGCGTGGCGCACGACGTACCGTCCTTCTGGGTAGACGAGGCGTTTGAAGCCGCAAGGTGACCTGGGACAGACGCTGCGCCGGCCGACGGGGTGGCCGTGGTGCCGACGGCACGGCACCGTTCGGTGGCCGGTTACGGCGGACGATGGGTCGGCGATGCGGTGCCGGCTGTGGAGGGTGTTTGGGCGCGGGGTTCCGCGTGCCGCTATCCGGCCTGTGGGGGCGCTCAGGACGTTCATCAGGGGACGAACGGTCAACCCGCACGTTCCGATCGCCCGGACGGCCGCTGGCGGCGGCCCCCGGCGGACGACGGGGGTGACGCGGCGCCCCCGAACACGGCCCGCCCGCGTTCGGCCCTCGCCTACCGGGACCACCGCCCGGACCTCCAGCAGGAGGGCCACTGGGCCCGCCGCCGCCTCCGCCTCTGCTCGGCGGGGTGGGCGGATTCGGCGGCTTGGGACGACGCGCCGCGCGGGCGGCACCGGCCCCCTTACCGAGCAGCATGTTCAGCCCGCGATAGACGACCAGGGACTTCACCAGCCGTGAGAGGGCGCGAGGCTTGCCCGCCTGCCAGATGGTCCGCGCCACCCATCCAGGAATCTTGAGCAGGACGAACAGCAGGCATATGGCCATGAGCAGGTCGGTCATGTCCGCCGTGCTCGGGATCCAGAACGAGTCGTCGTCGGCCGGATTGGCGAAGAACAGCAGCTGCAGCGCCGTGACGAGCACGAGCGACTGGCACGCCTGGATCGCCAGCAGCCCGGCGAAGGCCCGCCACCAAAGCCGGGCGATCCCCTCGGTGACCGGCAGCGCGTGCAGGATCAACGCAAGGGGAGCCGCCACGATCACGACCATGGTGAGCGCGATCCGGACGATGTAGGTGAACAGCACACCGACCGCCAGGACGACCACCACGAGCGCCACGATCGCGAAGAACACGCCCTTGAGGACGATCCCCGCGAGGACTGCCTTCTTGATCGCGTCGAACACCAACTCCGGATCGATCCGGTCAGCTCCGTCAGCCAGGAACGCCTGACTCAGCCCGTTCGCCAGAGTGATCCCGTACTTGATCGCGATCAGGCTCAGGTTCGCGGCCAGAAACGCCCACACGAGCCGCGGCAGCAGCTCCCGCGCCGAGATCCCGCCGGGCATTGCCTGCCCGACCATGAGCATCACGCCCGCGACGGTCACCAGCAGCACGAAGCACGTGTTCGCGATCGTCCGCGACAGCTCCCACAACTGCTTGGCCCGTGCCATCTCGGGGGAGTCCAGCTCCGGCGTCGCCAGCACGGTCGATCCGAGCATCTCGAACACCGGCTTGGTCGCCGACTCCACGAGATGCGTGAACCATTCGTCCACCGCCTGCCGGGTCTTGCACGCCACGTCGATGAAGCCGCAGTCCGACGCCGACGGCGTGACAGCTGAAGGCGACGGCGCCGGGCTGGGCGTGACGGAAGGCGTCGGAGTCGGTACGGGCGTCGGCGCGGCAACGGCCGGCCCGCTGAGCATCGCCGAGACGAGCGCCGCCGCACCGACCGCCAGCAGAGCGAACAGCCCGAAGACTCGGAGGCGAGCCAGGGCCGCCACGTCAGGCCCCCACGATCCGCTGAAGAAGCTCCACCAGGACCGGAGCGAGCATCGCCACCCCGAACCCCAGCGCCCCGTACCGCAGCGTCTTCTTGGCGGCCTCGACCTCCCCGGGGTCACCGCCGGCCAGGATGTATCGGACCCCGCCAATGGTGAAGAACAGCGTGGCCAGGCCCACCAGCAGCCCGATCACCACGTTCCGCAGGTTGGTGATGACCTGGTCGAGCGAGGCGGAGGCCAGCCTGGTCATCGCCTCGGCGACCCCCGGCACGGTCAGCGCGGCCACCATGCAACCGGCCGTCCAGAGCACTGAAGCGACACCACGCCGGACCCAGCTCGTACCCGCTGGAACCCGGACAACGAACAACGGACAAGGCCGAAACGGCTTCATGACAGGGCTCCCCGAGACGTGAGGTCCTGAGCTGGGCCGCCAGCCGTGATCACAAGCCCGGGACGGGCCGGGATGGGTGTCCTCCTTCAAAGGACGAGGGACGATGGGCTCGATGGGAACGGGCAACCGCCCCCCAGAACTCCGCCCCGAGCCGTGATCACGGCTGACATGGATGAACCACCGATTCAGCAGGCGAGATTGGAGGCCGGCCCGTCACAGCTGACCGAGACTTGACCCTCCTCGATCGCCCGCGCCAGCCGCGCCTCGGCCGCCCGCCGCCGCTTGTACAGCCGATCCGCCGGCACCCCGAGCCGCCCCGCGTACGCCCGCAACGCATGCCCCTCCAACCGCGTCGTGTTGATCAGCTTCGCCTTATCCGAGGTGATGACCCGGCACCGGACGGCCTCGGCGAGCACCATGAACGGCTCACCGTCCAGCGCCACGGGCTCCGGCAGATCGGCGCAGATCTCGACGGAGGTCAGCTCCCGCGCTCGGACCCGAAGCGCGCCCTTCTTCGCCCACAGCAGCAGCCGAGGCAGGATGTTCGGCCGGTCGAGGTCGATCCGACGAAGCTGCGCGACGAAGTACGTCACCATCTCCGAGACGATGTCCTCGACCACGTGCACGGGGCAGCCGCGCGACGTCCGCGATGCGAGGTTCTTCAGCCCCGGCATCGCCACCCCCACGCACCCGACGACCCATGCCGGACCGTCAGACCGTGAACGCCGCACCAGATGCGCCCAGACAGCATCCTTCAGTTCATCTTCGGCCCCTGGTGCGAGTAGCAGCGCTTTCAGTTCGCCCAGCTCGATAGAGCGTTGAGGCACCCCATGCCCGATGAGGCAGCCGTCTACTGTGAGCGGCTCCGGGCCGGTAGTCAGAAGCTTGAACGCCTTGTCGGCTGCGTTCAGGGCGTTCTCGTTGAAGCTGGTCGAGGTCGTGCTGTTGCCTTGGAGATTGCTGGCCATGGTGTCTCCCGCTGAGGCCGCCGGATCGGTCGGTCCAGGTCTCGGCCACCAGTTGGGGAAGTTCCAGAGTGTTGAGGGCAGACGCGTGTACACCACGAAGCCGCCCAGCCGTGCCCATCGCCCTTCTGACCAGGGAGGATGCAGAGGCCCCGAAGCTGTGCACAAGATTCGCGTCAAGCCTGCAAAGACCAGCCGACCCTGCTGCTCAGGGCTGCCGACAACGAGCTGTCAAAGCATTCACCAAGCCGTCTGCTTGTGCGCTGTCGGTACTACTTGATCCCAACCCTCAGGCTCCTGTACGGCGACAGGGCCCGAAGGCCGGCGTGCTTGAGGTCACCGTCGGACGAGCTGGCCGAGTTCGAGCTGGATGAAGCCCTGTTCAGGGCGCAGAACGGCGTACGCGAGGAAGACAGTGGCAAGGATCTGGGGCGCCAAAGCGCGTATCCAGGGGAACCGGCCCTGGTACCCGTAGAACACTGCGAGGCGCGGAGCGGGACTGATCTGGCGCCAAGTCCTGAGCTCGATGGCGAAGCCGACGATCGTGAGAATCGCCCACACGAATAGCGAGCGCTGTAGTGCCCACCATGATGGTCCTTGCCCGAGAGCCCAGTCTGGCAGGACCTGGGCAAGGACCCCCGCTCCATAGGCGAGTACGAGAGGCAGCGCCTTCCAAGGGCTGATTCGCCCCGGCAGTTCGCGCCAAAGAAGTCCGAGAACAAAACCCACGACGAACCACAGGACCAACTCGCCAAGGATCGAGCCCGTGATCGTAATGACGGCGAGCGCCCAGCCGTCGTCGAGGTCTCCCCGCTGGGAAGAGATATCCAGCCAAGTGAACCAACCGGACGGTAACAGGCCAAGCATCAGTGCGACCCGTCCTCCGAAGATCGCGTTACGTCCCGCGTCGGCGTACGGACCGTAGGCCCGGACGTTTTCGTATCGACCAGATGTCGTCTTCCGTAGGTCCATGAGAGCTTGACGGCCGGCTCGCACCACGGTCGCATGCTCGGGCTGCGGTTGGCGCAGTACCACCCATCTCCGGGCCTCCCGCAAGGTGATGGACAGGACGGGTGCTGCCACCAGAATGCTCAGCGGGAGCCACAAGCCTGCAACGTAGATTTCCCATGCCAGGGTTGAGACGCAGAAGATCCAGATCACGGCGCGACGGTCGGACGCGTCGAGGTCGGGCTCGGCCAGAGCCGCTCGCTTGCGTAGCACGGCGGCCAGCGCGATGATCGGCAGGACCCACAGGACATCGTCGAGCGCGTTCGCCAACTCCCAGGGGAACCAGGTGACAGGGCCGCTGAGTGTCGTCCACGCGGCCTCGAAGTTCGCCACGCTGGACTTGTCGTACAGGTTCATGATCCGGATTGCGGCGTACCAGCAGAGGACCACGGCGGAAAGCGCTGTGCCGATGAAAATCACCGAAACAGCGGGGCGACCGCGCCACCTCGGTGCCCGGGTGGCGATGAGTAGAGCGCTGGCCAGTCCTGTGACCGCCATCCACGTGCTAATCACCATTAGGGCGAGCAACGGCACCGTCTTCACCGTAAGTGATTCAGATTCCGGCTGATCGTGAAGCACGATGACACAGGTCACTGTGATCGAGCACAACACTGAGACGACCGTGGGCGAGAGCCGTCCCGTCACCGCTACCAGGGCTGTGAATACTGTGTAGGCCAAGATCTCGCTGAGCCAGTATTTCGAGCCCGCATTCATCGACTGGAGGAGCCTCAACTCGCTGGTTAAGCTGTCGACCACGATGAGCAGCGTGAGTAGCAGGGCGAGGTCGAGGTAGGACCTCACTCTGCTTTGGTCGACTGGCTCAGGGGCAGGCACACATGTTCTTCGCCGTTCTTGGCGTCGGCGGATTGCGATGTACCCCCATGCCAGGACGGCGATACCGCAGAGGTGGTAGGAGACCCAGTCGATGAGTGTGTACGGCGGCTTGCCGGACTGTGCCACCAGACGCGCTCGCCCATCCGGATGCACCGTGATGTCCATGTGCCCCCATGCGTCCAGCTTCCAGGCGGCGCGCGATGCGTCGGCCTGGGCTGGAGGCGGGGTGCTTTCTCCTCGCCACCCGGCCGGGAGGATCACCTCGACGTCCTGCTGCTGGCCAACGCCTGGGCTCTGAGACATCTCGAGGTTAAGACGCCAAGTGCTGCCGTTAGGCATCACGGACCAGGGACCGATGTGACCCCTGACTGCATCGGAGACGTCAGCCTTGACGGTCTCGGTCACCTGGACCTGCCCATTGCCGGCCGTCACCGTAACGTCCCTCGCCGAGACGGGATTGGCCTCCCTCGGCAGCAGGCAGTGGATGGCCTGCTGGAAGCTCGCGGTGTGCCGATGCCCGAGCAGTGCGCCTGTCATGGCCCATGAATGGGGTACTTCCAGCTTCACCATGCTGACGAAGTCCGGCATGTCTTGACGTTCCGCTCGAAGCGTGAGCTTCACCGAAGCACGTGCTCCTGGAGCTGGTATCGGCTCGCACGCCTCCTGGGGCGGAGCGCCAGTTGAACTGATCCGGCCCAAGACCAACGTGGTGGGGACGATGATGAGTACCACGAACAGTACGGCCAAGAGAGTCGTTCCTGCAGGGCGGAACACCCGGGTACGGCTTGGGCTTGAGTGCAGGGTCCTTCGCCCGATCCAGGCCCACAGGCCGTGCGCTAGGAGCACCGCCAAGGCCAGTAGGATCGCAATCCGCCGCGTGGCGTCGTCCGACCGAACCCATGCCGGAACCGGCGGCTGAAGATCTAACGACAGCAGAACGAGGGGCGTTACCGCGAGCGCAACGATTGATTGCCGCAGGACAAATCCCCACACGCGACGCCGCAGAGAACGCTCTGTAGACCTACGCGTGGCGGCAACTGCGTCTGGCTGACTTGGCACTTCCACGCTGTGGTTCCCCTCTCGACGGGCGACAGCGGTTGATCTTAAGACTCTGGTCACCCGCCGAGGGGTGATCTCCAAGGCGTGCGAACTTACACACTCCATCGTGTAAGTGAGGGTGGGCGCTTCTGCCAGGTGGAGCTGAGTCGGATGGCCATGGGTCACTTCTCGCTGGAATCGACGGCTCCAAGGGAGCGCGAGGCCGCAAACCCAGCGGTACGTCGCAGCTCCAGAGGTGATCGGAATCCGTCCGCCCCTGTCCCCCAACGCAGCCCTACCTCGGCGCCAGGGTGTTGTACCTAGGGCACCAGGATTGCTTTGGTGGCTGTCGCCGTAGTGCTCGCTTACGGCCACACTCGGAGGATGGACCCCGCTGGCAACCAGTACGCTTTCGTGATCCAGACAAGGGACAGCTTCGACAGAAGCTGGGCTTGGGTCCTCGACCACGAAGCCGCCGACGATGCGGTGGCGGGAAGCGGTGTAGAGGACGACGCGTCAGGAAGCCCGCTCAGCTTCGGCTGCGCAATTTTCGAGGCGTACTTGGATCAGCTCGTCGCCACCGCTCCAGGAGCGGTGGATTACTACCTGTTTGATGACGAAGGTGACACCGAGTGGCGGATCTTGGTCTGGGATGTGCCTGGTACTGAATACAGCTGGTACAGCACCGTGCCGCCGCCTGGCGACCCTCTCCGCCGTGGGTACGCGCGGGCTATGGCCGCCGAGCGTATCGAACCTCAATCAATAAGCACATGGCTCGGGAGCGAGGTGCGCAGGCGGCTCCACGACAAGCAGAGAGCCGCACAGAAGGATGATGGGACCGGGCTTGGAGCAGTGCCCTGACGACCCAGCGGTTTCCAATCAGCGCCGATCAGCTGGTGTTTCAGTGCATGGAAACGGGTGGCCGCCACGGGTCACCGTAGATGAGCAAGAATGACGGACCGCGGTCGATGAGGTCGCGGAGGGCCGAGAGGCGGTTGGTGCCGCTCTCGGTGTGGCTCTGTTCCGACACCGCGTCCAGAGAGCCCAAGGCGAAGGACCGGCTGCGCGTTGCCGAGCAGGTATGCGAGCGACATCGCCAGGCTGTGGGGCGGGAGTTGGCGCGGCATTTGATCGGTGCCTGCACCCGACCGGGCGGGGTCGTCGCGGATGTCTTCACGACGAGTGAGACGGTTCTCGTCGCGGCGGCGGATATGGGGCGGTTGGGCGTCGGGTGTGTTCCGCGTCTGCCGGTCGCGCAGCATCTCGTCGGCCGACTGCGGCAGGATCTCGCGGCGGATCAGCGGGCTGCGGTGAGGTTGCGTCCGCATGGGCCGCATGCGCTCCGGGAAGCGCTACTCGGCCTCGAAGGCCGGGTTGAGCTGCTGATCGCGGCTCTTCCCCCGTACCCGGAGTTCGGACAGCCGACCGGCTCGACGGAGCGCTCCTGTCCCACGTGCCGGTCCGAGCAGCCCACGCTAGGAGTGACGCAACTGGGCCGGTTCCTGGAGGATACGCTGCATGTTCTCGCACCGGATGGTTACCTCGCGGTGATCACAACCGCTCGGTACGAGCGGGGCAGGCTGCTGGATCAGGCACCTGCGATCATTCAGCACGCGGCCCGGGCCGGGCTCACCTACCTTCAACACGTCATAGCGTTGCGGGTTCCGATCGAAGGCGATGCGCTCGTCGTTCAGCCTAGGCCGGCGGAGTTGGCGCAGCTTCGTCGTGCTCAGTCCGCGGAGCTGCCGCCGGTGGTGTCGGTACACGCGGATGTATGCCTGTTCGCTCGTCCCGGCAGAGGTGCTCGATGAGCAAGAGCGTACTGCCGTCGGTGCTGGCCACGGGGCAGTTGCAGTCGCGTGTTCAGCGCCAGGGTCGGTATGTCGCGGAGTCGATGAGGCATCCGGGCAAGATGCTCCCATCGATCGCCTCCCGGGTCATCTCTGCGTTCACCGAGCCGGGGGACCTGGTGGTGGATCCGATGTGCGGGATCGGAACCACGCTGGTGGAGGCGGTGCATCTGGGGCGGCACGCCGCGGGGATGGAGTACGAGGCGGACTTCGCCGGTCTTACCGCTGCGAACGTTCAGCATGCCCGTTCTCAAGGCGCTGCCGGCTTCGCCAGGGTGGCCTGTGGGGACTCGCGGAACATAGCGACGGTGTTCGCGGACCTACGGGACATGGCCGCGTTGGTGCTGACGTCTCCGCCTTACGGGGAGCGGACGCACGGCCATATCCGGTGCGGGAGCCGCGAAGGCGGCGGGCCGGTGAAGAAGTCGAACCACCGGTACTCCACCGACAAGGGCAATCTCGCCCACCAGGGGCTGCCCCAGCTGATGGAGGGCTTCGGACAGATCCTCGCCGGGTGCAGGGAGCTATTGAGACCCGGGGGAGTCATCGCGATCACGATCCGGCCCATCCGGGTCAACGGGCAGCTCGTAGACCTTCCCGGCCAGGTTATCGAGGTCGCAGAGGCAGCCGGCCTGGTGCTCACACACCGCTTTGCGGCGCTGCTGTGCGGGCTGCGTGATGGCCGGCTCATCAACCGAGCGTCGTTTTTTCAGATGCTGGAGGCATGGAAGAGCCAGGAAAAGGGGCTGCCAGTGTGCGCCGCAGCTCACGAGGACCTTCTCATTCTCCGCATGCTCAGGAGCTCTCGCTCAGAGGCGCCCGCCTGAACGAATGGCCACATAAGCCCGACTAGGTCCTGGGAGTGGAGGCAGGCCTGTGTGTAGTGAGCGAAAGGTGTTGCTGTCCAAGTGGACTTGGTAAGGCGCGCAGCAACCATAAACATGCCAAGCCATTTGACTTGACGATATGGCTAGAGGCGTGGGTCTATGCCACGTGCCCAACGACATAAGACACCCGCTATTCCAAGTAATCGCCGCAGGTGGCTTTCGGGCTGCCCAGGAAAATTCAGTGCTCTCATAGAACATTGCACCATTGCTCAACTCGTGTATAGCGAGGTCAAGTTACACAGCGCCCACGAGTAGAGGCCCCGGCCTGGCCACACATCCGCCAAGACGTTCGCCAAGCCGAGGCCATTCCACCCCAGCTCACTGGAGAGGATGGATCCATCTTGCACCACCTTGCTCGCTCCCGTGCCGTACTCATGACGGCCATTCGCCGCGACGGCCGAACGGACGACCGCTGCGCCGAACAGCAAATCAACGTGACGGCCGCCAACAGGCCATATTCCTTCCCGGCAGCGTCAGCGACACCAACTTCACGACCTGTCGACTCTTACACCGCGACGGGGTCAGCCGACCGGATGGCAGCAGCCGCTGGGAGCGGCAACGCCTCGGATCATCTCGGCCAAAATCACTGCGCCAATAAGGCATCCACTACCAGTGGCGGTGGCCGATGAGCAGAAACGACGAACTGCTGACCGTCACGCAGGTCCTCCAGGAGTTGGGCGGTGTCTCTCGCCGCACCTTCTACCGCTGGCGCCAGCTTGGCAGGGCGCCGGTGTGTATTCAACTTCCCAACCTCGAGCTCCGCGTCTGGCGGAGCGATCTCAACGCCTGGATCGAGTCACGACGGGAAGCGGCATGAGAACGACCTACGACGTGAAGCTCGGTGGAATTCAGCACCGCTCCAACCAGGGCAGGCCTGCCTACGTCGCCCGATGGCGCATTGCCGGCAAGGAGAAGTCCAAGAGCTTCCGGAGCAAAGGGCTGGCCAGCGCGTTCATGTCCGATCTGCGGCAAGCGTCCAAAGTAGGGGAGGAGTTCGACGTCGCTACCGGTCTACCGGTATCGATGCTGGAGCCCGAGTCCATCGGGCCCTCCTTCCTGGAGTTCGCCCAGTCCTATGTCCTCCGCCGCTGGAACACATCGGCGGCTCGGACACGAGAAACAGACGCGTACGCACTCCTGTCGCTGGTCCCCGCCCTGGTGACAGACACTCCTCGCCGTCCCGCACCAGAAGCCCTGCGAGAGGTGCTCCGGAACCACGCGCTCCTCCCGCAGAACCGACGGCTGGAACTGACCGCGGTGCAAGCCGCAGCCCTGACCTGGCTGGAACGTGCTTCCCTGCCGCTGGCAGCCCTGGGACAGCCGCACATCCTGCGCACAGCTCTGGAGGCCATCTCGGTCACCTTCGCTGGCGCCCCGGCGGGGGCGAACACGGTACGTCGCAAGCGCGCCGTCCTCCGTCACCTGCTCGAACACGCCGTCGAGCAGAAGGTGTTCGACAGCAATCCCATGGACGGCATCAGATGGACCGCACCCAAAGCCGTCACGGTCATCGATCCTCGAACGGTGGTCAATCCCGCCCAAGCGGGACAGCTCATCGACGCCGTCTCCAAGGTAGGACGCAACCGGGGCGCACGGCTCAAGGCGCTCTTCGCCTGCATCTACTATGCAGCACTCCGGCCCGAGGAGGCGGCGGACCTGCGGCAGAGGAACTGCACCTTGCCCGAATCCGGCTGGGGCCTGATCGTTCTGGAGAAGGCGCGACCCCAGGGCACAAAACGCTGGACCGACTCAGGCCAGACCCACGAGTCCCGGAATCTGAAGCATCGGGCAGACAAGGAGACACGAGAGATCCCGATCCCACCCGTTCTGGTCGCCATTCTCCGCGAGCACATCGCCGAGTACGGCACGGCGAAGGACGGCAGGATCTTCCACACAGGTAGGGGCGGCACCTACTCCAGCTCGGCACACTCCTACGTCTGGCAGGAGGCCCGAAAACTCGTCCTCACTCCTGAGCAGATCAGCTCCTCCCTGGCGGGCCGTCCCTACGACCTCCGCCACGCGGCCGTCTCTCTATGGCTGAACGCAGGGGTACCTGCCGTCGAGGTCGCAAAGCGCGCTGGCCACAGTGTGGAGGTCCTGCTACGGGTGTACGCCAAGTGCGTGGACGGCCAGCAAGAGCACATCAACTCAAAGATCGCCAATGTGCTGACCGACTAACTCACTGAAAGCGACTGCGGCCCCAGCCAAGCTGGGGCCGCAGTCGCTTTCGACGTAGATCGCTGTAGAGCTGTTCGCGGTTGGAGCGTGGCCGTCGACTGGTGCTTCCTGGTCGGCCGTCACGTCTTCCCGCTGGCATACGCGGCAAGCTATGCCGAAAGGGTCGATCGATGCTGGTGTGGCTGGTTTTGCCCTACCCTGAGGGCGCTGCCAACAGGCGGGAGGCGATCATGAGCATGACGCCGCCGGGTACTGGCCCACTCTCCCCTGACTACAGCGGGCTCGATCCCGAGCTCATGGAGAGGTTCATCACCACGTTCAAGAGCGGTGGCGATCGGGTCGGCGAGGAGGCCGGGGCGCTGCGTCGCATTCTGGAGCAGGCGAGGCTGCCGACGGCGGATTTGCAGCCGCTGGCCGCCACGTTGCTGTGGCTGGATGTAAAGCTGCCGGAGCTGCGTCGCCGTGCCCAGATCGCCAGGGCGGCCAACGCCATCACTCCTTGGCGGGCCGGCCTGCTGCCGTTCGACGAAAGCCGGCTCTTGTCCCAGAGCGAGGCCAGAAAGAAGGGGACGGAGCTGGCCGAGCGGTTCAGGGACGCGAAGTCGGGTGCCGGACCGCTGATGAATCGGCCTCACGATGAGGAACTCGCCGCGCTCATCGCCGAACTGGCCGCCCATCGCGACGACCCGGACTTCACCGCGGCCTTCTTCGCCGGACTGGGTGTCGACGGCACGCTCGCCATCGCCGGCAAGCTGCGGCAGGGCATGCGCGACCCGGAGAAGGCGATCGATGTGGTGAGCCGCGCCTTCGGCACCGCAATGCGGGGCGGGGACGTTGTCTCACGCGGGCACGGCGAGCGGTCGGCTGTGTTCACGGGTTCGGACGTGCCAGGTTTCGCCAAGCTCAAGAACGAGCTCGCGCGCGGGCCCAGCCTGCCCGGCGATCGCTCGCTGGGCTGGCTGCTGCGAGCGGGGGATTTTCCGCCCGAGTGGCTCGCCAAGGTGGTCAAGGCGCACGCGCTGACGCCGGACAGCCGGCTCCAGGGCAAGGAGATGGCGGGATACCTGGCCGCGCTGGGCAACAACCCCGCCGCCGCCCGGCTGGCCATGGCCGCGGTGCGTAAGGACGGCGTGCCGCTGTTGGCGCTGCTGCGCGACCTCACGTGGCGGACCCGTCGAGAGGCGTCCTCGGGGCCGGAGCCAGCGGATGCCTTCGGGCGGATGCTCGCGGCCGCTGCGGGGGCCTATGACGAGAAGGATGGGGCGCACTCGTCCGAGTCAGCGAGGTTCGCCTTTGATCTCATGCGGGCGCTGCCGGACCTCGCCAACCCCACCCCGGCCGAGCGACAGCAGGGCATCAGGGCGTCGGACATCGACGATGCGATTAGGAAGCACTTGGCGGAGATCGCCGGCGCGTACGTAACGGAGATCACTGAGGGCGCGAGCCTTGGCGACGCGAATCGTACGCAGGGCAGCGCCTTCGGTTCGACGGTGAAGACGGTCGTGCCGGGGCTGAACCCCGCTTTCCGGTTGTCGCCCGAGGCCACGTACGCGTTCGTCAAGCTGTTCGCTAGCTCCCCGGCCATCATCGCGCCGTTCGAGGAGGGCATGGGCAAGCTGACCGATCGGCTCATGGCAGCGGCGGCCCGGGCGGACGGCGGACGAGGTATTGAGCACCTGGAACGGGCGATGAAAGCGCTTGGGTACACGGCGGGCATGCAGTTCGCTGCGGAACGGGCGGTGCAGGGCCTGCTCGACGAACGGGATAAGGAGTTCCGCGAACAGCAGCTCGCCAAGCTCGGATTCTTAATCAACCTGGCAGGCGTGCCCGTGGCGTTGCAGGGACAGCCACTCTGGATCGCGGCAACCACAATTGCGGGATCCATGCTCAACGACCTGACCGAGGTCGACAAGACACGACTAGACGCCCTCGACGACAAGACCAGGCTGGCCGCGCTGGCGAGAGGCAGGTGGCTGGTCGATGTGTTAACGGCCGGAGGATTCAAACCTCAAGTGCCGGCGGCGGACGAACGGTTCAACACGCCGCCGATCGTCGACGAGAACGGGCGACTGCTGCCCTTCGAGAAGATCGCCCAGAGCAAGGAAGCCCTCCGCAACCTCAACAACTGGCTGATCGCCAACGGGTCGGGCCTGACAGACAAGAGCCGCATTGGCGAGGCGACGAAGCAGTTGGATGTGATGTTCCGCGGGGCCAAGGACGCGGCGGAGGACGAGTGGAAGCGATTCGACGAACTCAGCCGGGCGGAAGGCAGTCCGTCTCGCCGCGGATGACCATGACATGCTCGGCCGGTGACGACAGCACGATGTGCGTCTTGAATTCCTTGTTGACAAGATCCTGCACCGTGGGTTGCCCGGGCGCATTCAGCTCGTATTCGGCGACGAGATCGAGGGCGCCGACCATGACCAGGAGCATCGAGTTCGGGTCCCCTGATCCGATGTCATTGCTTGCTGTGGCAGCGTAGGTGCGTTTGACCTTGCCCGCACCGCAGGGTACGTCCCTGCCGCCCGGATCGGTGACCTCGATGTTCTTGGCCTGAGCGCCTTCGAAGGTTCGGGTGATGTGCTCCTTGAGTGTCGCACCAGCTTCGGCGGCCGTTGGCGCTTTCGGATCGTCCGGCCCCCCGCATCCGGCCAGCACGAAAAGTACGACCAAGGACACCGAAAATATGCGCCATACCGGAATTATCATGGATTTTCCTCCAAAGGTAGGCCAGTATCCGGACAAGTCTCATAATGGTCGATAGGTCATTGCAACCCATTCAACCAATTTCTTTAGGAAGCCGATGGCTCCGGTACCCAACCCGCGCCGCGCGGAGTTGCAGCAGCTCATCGCCCAGGCCAGGGCACACGTGGACCGGCTGGAGACGGCGCTCGCCCCCGCCTGTGAACAGTTTGCGGGCCAGGCCATCTGGGTCGGCCGCACTGCTCAAGGCTTCGCCAGGGAGCTGACCGGGCACCGCATTCGCGTGCGAGCGGTGGCCCAGGCGGTTCTCGCGACACTCGAAGAGGCACTGCGCGGCACACCATCCGAATTGCCGCAAGACCAAGCCAAGAACCTATAGCGCTCTTGGCGATCACCGTGGCCTCTCAGGCGGCGTCGCGCGTGGTCCACCACTACAGACACTTGCGGAGCTAAAGCGTGAGGGCGTGGTCGTTAGCCTCGATCTTTCACGATCTTCGTGTGGTCGGGTAAGCGGTTCGGCTGAGGGTTGATTTCACGCTGAGGTCAGCGTGAGGAGCCCGGTTGGCGCGCCGGGTGGGCGGGGTTCCACGGGCCCGAGGGGTGTCCTTCCTGGTTCGTTAGGGCAGTTCCGGCGCTGGTCAGGTCGGTGTCGGCAGGGCTTGGAGCCGGGCCAGAGCGGTCAGGAGCGTGCCGGCCCAGGGCCATCGCGCGGCCAGGCGTAGGCGCAGGCGTCGGCCTCCGCGCACCAGCCGTCCGGCGACGGCGAACAGGCGCAGCCGCAGGCGTTTGGGTTCGTAGCGGCGGGCGTCGGTGCCGTGCAGGGCGAGCATCTGCATCCATGCGAGGAGTTCGCAGGCCAGGGCGACGAGTTCGCACCAGATCTGGTTCTGGGTGAACTGGTGCAGGGGCAGGTTGGCCAGGCCGGTGTCCTTGGCGCAGCGGATGCGGTCCTCGCAGCGGGCCCGGCGGCGGTGGCGGAGTTCAAGGTCGGCGAGTTGGCCGCGGCGGGTGTTGGTGACGAAGGCGGTGAAGCGGTGCCCGTCGAGGTCGGTGAAGCGCAGCTGCGCGCCGGGATGGGGCCGTTCTTTGCGGGCGATGACGCGCATGCCTTTGGGCCAGCCGGTCAGGTCCAGCAGGCCGGTCAGCTCGGCCACCCAGGCGCCGGGCCGGATCTGGCCGCCGGCGTCGTAGGCGGGTGTCCATCCGCTGTTGGGCAGGCGCAGGATCGCGGCCTGGATGTCGTCGGTGAGGGTGAACCCGATGGAGTACGACAGCCATCGTCCGGGCCTGGTCAGCCAGGCCAGGAACTCGTGGGTGCCGCCGCCGGAGTCGGTGCGGATCAGTACCTGGCGGCGGCGCTGGCGAGGTAGCTGGGCCAGGGCGAGCCGGGTGGCGTCGATGTGGTCGGCGGCGGTGTTCGAGCCGGCGTTTCCGGGTCGCAGCAGCAGGGCCAGTGGCTCTCCGGAGCCGTCTTGGCCGTGGTCGGCGAAGACCGTCATCGGGTGGAAGCCGAAGGTCTTCTTCCAGGTCGGGGCTGCCTGCTGTTTGTCGGAGTGGGCGATGACGATGGTGGCGTCGATGTCGAGAGGGATCAGCTCGCCGTCGGCTCCGGGTGCGCGCTGGCCGGTCAGGTGCCAGGCTCGCTGGCGTGCTTCAGCGCGGGCGGTTCGGATGGCTTGTAACGCTCGCGTTGGTTCGGCGGCCAGCCGGTCGATCAGCCGGGAGACGGTCGGGTCGGAAGCGACGGGGCCGAACAGGTCGGGCTGGGAGCGCAGCAGCGCGATGTCGGCCAGGCAGTCACCGTCGAGAGCCAGGGTGAGGGCCAGGTCGGAGATGGCCTTGCCGGGGTCGTGCACGGCCCGGGCCGGCCGCCAGCGCTGCAGCTGGGTGGATAACGCCCGGTCCAGGCCGGTGACGCGCAGGGTGTGGAGCAGCAGCAGGGCGCCTGCGTGGGAGACGAGCCCCGAACCGTCCGCGGACGCCTCGATCTTGCGTTGGGACGCGATAGTCTTCACGTGGAAAGTGCCTTCTGATTTGGCGTGGACAGGACTCTAGACAAGCCCCATCCTCCCAGCTCAGAGGCGCTTTTCTCATGTAAACGATCAGCCCGGCTCAAATTCCTCGTGAAAGCCCGAGGTTAGCCAGAAGAGCCGGGGCTACAGGACGCAGGTGAAGCTGCGGCGGACGGGAAACCGGCCATCCGCTGCGAGGGGGTGCCCCTCGTACGTGACCACCCACGGCAGCGCGAGCCCCTACCTGGCCTCCTGTCGTAGGGTGCCGACTATGGATCCTGCAGGGCCTAAGGTTTACGTTGAACGGTGGAATGTTGTAGGCGAACAGATGACCTGTTATTCGACTCTCCAGCGTAGGGCGCTCCAAGTGGCGACCTCTCTATCTTGCGCGATAGCAAAAATAAGACGCCCTCCAGACGCAATATCTAGAGGAGTGATGGCGCTCTGTTCAAGGCTGTAATTGTAAGCTCGCTGAATGCGTGTCAACGCGTCACCACTGGGCTCTCGTCGGAAAACGCCGACGAAAACCGACCGCCCATCCGCCCCTAGAGGCGACCAAGCCCCTCGTATAGGAATATCGACGAGAAAACGGTCTTCGGGGGATGGGTTTGGAGCACTCCAGAACAGAGGATCTTCGTAAAATTCGATAGGGGTTGGCCCTGCAAGTGTATTGGAAATTCTTTCCCATTCGCGCCGCAAATGGAAATCCTCAAGAGTGGAAGGAAGGACGCTCACCTCCCGCGCCATCTCGGCATAGCGCCGTTCCCGCTCGGGCCCCGTAGGCTCCTGTGGGATGAGCTCGACATCCCTGTTTGGATCTGTGTGGTACAGGTTCACATAGGTTTGATCCTCGAGTATTGAGGCCCAACTTAGCGCGAGCGAGATACCACTCCGCGCATTGATTGATGCCCACACGTGCAGTTTTTTGAGGGCTTTCAGTACTTCCTTGGTGGTTCGTCCCGAGCCGTATCTCCTCCCTTTTGCTTCACCAATCATCTCACGGTAATTTGGCAAGCTAACCAAGAGGTCCGGCCTGGATCTACCACCTTTAGGTCCGCGCGAAGTAGTAGCGGGCATGAGGTCGAAATGCTCAACCTGTAGTGGCTTGATTTTGTCTTGGATGATAAGGCTCTCCAGGCTTGCTGTCAGCAGCCCCAGCCCTGCGGCCGTAATGATGAACGACTTGATGTGTAGCGATGAGCAATCGAACGCCCTTGTTCTGTGTAATGCGTATCTACCATCCATTCGGGTATTGTCGAGTGCTGTGGCCAGTAGCTGGGCCTCGAGTCTCAAGGCATCGTATGACCCGTAACGGCTTCCAGCGATGGAGGCAAGGCCGTTGACTAGTACGACACGAGCCAGGCTGACTGCCAAGTCTACGGTTTCGCTAGGGGGGGCAACGACATCCCGGCCGCTTAGAGATGGTGTCCATTCGTGCCTGGCAAACGTGACTATTCCCATACAGGGAATGCTATCCTGAAATCAGGTGCTTGGGTATCCCTGATGATGGAGACATTCGCGATAGTTAGAAGCTTTGACCGCCACTATGACCACTGAATTCCTGATTGGTTGCATCGAGGAGCTGGTGTGCTGGCCGCTCTGAGGGGTTTGAAAATTGGATTGGCGAGTCATGCTGCCAGGCATCGAGGGCGTGAGCTTGAAGGCATGCGATGGTTTCTAGGCGTTCTTGTCCGACTGATCTGCCCAATCACGAGTAGGAAGCGCTCGTCCCGCTAATCTCACCGCAAAGCTAGGCGACCGCCCTGCCATTTATGAGCGTCGGGGGATCGCAAATGTGGTGGAGTACGGGATCGATGATTTGCGTGACGTGGCCCTGAGCTTCTTGGTTGAGCCGCTTGCCAGAAGCTGACAACTTAACCGGGCCGGCATCGGCTCGTGACCTCGTTGACACGATTACAAGCTGAGTCTATATGCGCAGTCGTCGTCTAGTGAACGTTCAGAGGGCACATAAATCGACGGTATGAGCTTCGATGTGTGAGATGCAGCGCGCTGTTGGCTATCATTGCAAAGATGGATTACCTTGGCGATAGCAGGCAACACTCAACTGCTGTATTCTCAAGCTGAAAATAAATAATAGGCGACGTCGTTTCCGCGAGCAC
This sequence comes from Nonomuraea sp. AD125B, assembly GCF_041402765.1. Lineage (NCBI taxonomy): Bacteria > Bacillati > Actinomycetota > Actinomycetes > Streptosporangiales > Streptosporangiaceae > Nonomuraea > Nonomuraea sp. AD125B. The sequence continues at coordinate 297,054 of NZ_JBGLOU010000007.1, forward strand.
TGCTGCCTTGTGCTCCATGTGAAGCTAGATCTCACATGCCACTCGACGTCGGCTCCGTCCTGATGCCGGGCGCGGGACAGCACACCTTCAAGATGCGACTACTTCTACCCAAATAGGGCTGGCCGAAGCCGTACTCCCCTAGCAGTCGTAGTACGTTAGTGCTGTCTACTGACTGGACGTCGACTGCCTACGCGAGTACCTATCCGCTCGGCGTGGTTCGTCGGTCCAGTCGTCTTTGAAGTATCGGCCGTCGAGAACATCAAGGAACAAGCCTGCTTGCTCCTCCCCGAAGTGCAGCCTACCCTCGCCATCGAGCAGGGAACTGACGTCAATCGCGTGGCGATCGAGAACTGTGCCCAGGCGGTCGAGGTTCAGCCCTATCTCGGGAAGTCTCTCCTGCAGGTGAAAAATTCTTGCGGCGAAAGACACTCGACGCTTGGAAGCTGCGAGCAATGCTGCCCTAGCATCGCCAGTGATACCTATGCTCTCTTCATCAAGGACCTTAGCGATAGTTTCGACGTACTTCGGAACGTCCTGCAGAACGATGTGGACGTCAGTGAAGAGAGTCTTGAGGTGCAGCCCGTTGAAGGCTGCTAGGTGATCCGAAGTGAGGATCATGTCCACGCGATCATCTATGACCATGGCCGGATCTTCGATCTTCTTCAAGGTATCCCCGTAGCCGAACCATCTTAGGCCAGGTTTGAATACAACGCGTGGGTTGGTCTTGCGGATGAAGTGAACCCAGGTATCGTTCGCCTGCTGCCAAGCTATGGAGTAGAAGATCGGCGTAGGGAAATGCGGGAGCTCGTAGGGAGCCAGCGTGTCCAGGACGCCAACATCTCGGAGCGCACGGATCAGGGCGGCGGTCCGATCCTCGTTGTGATCTTCCGCCGGCAGATCGCTCTTCCTACGGCTCGGCAGCTTCTCCGGTTGCTCAGGGATCTCGTCAAGATCAAGAAGAAAGAACTCTTCTCGTTCCAGTTCTGCGTTTGGTTCGTAAGGGCGCGAATTGCTTGCTCGTACACGCTCCAAGGCGTTCAGGGACAGCTCCCAAAGAGGGTCGTGGAGAGCTTCGTTTATTATGATCTTCTTGGCCTGCATGCCGCGCTGTCCTGCGCGCCGACCGAGTACCAGGTAGGGAGTTCCGTCCAGAGTGATTTCGTCGAACGCTCTGGGATGCTCGGGGGTCATTCCTCAATGGTGCCATATGTTGCGACAGCCACGTGCACTCCTAGGGCCACTGCGACATGTACCCTTTCTCCGACTCTGACCGGTTTGCGTGATACGAGCAGTGTTCCTCGTTCGTTGAGGGCAACTCGTGAGACGCGCCAGCCCAGAATGTAGAGCGTCGGGTTGACTACTCCAAGATTGGACTTGAGGAAGATCACAAAGGCGGTGGCAAAGTATAGAAAGTAGGCGATGCCGTCGCCCCAGCCGTTCGGTAGCTCTCCGAGGAATGGGAGAAGGTAAGTTGCGAGGTAGCCTGAGACCGCACTCCCTTGATCCTCTACACTTGTAACCTTCATGTGTGCGCCGGAGCGCTTCTGAGCTGTGCGGACCAGACGCCAGCCATCAACTGCCCCCACAATGGCCAGGATGGACAGCGGGATCGTCCACCACCAGTGCGGTGCGCTTCGGGCTGCGAAGATCCCGATGAGTGGGACGTAGGAGACGATGAATAGGCGTGCCTTAGTTCCCCAGAGCCCTCGCCCGTCCGGTCCTTCAATCACCATGAGCTCACACTAGAACGCGCGTGCGACAATTTTCGTGAGCTGTGAGGTGGTATAGAGTAGCGATTGGGCAATAAGTGCCTATTTGGGTGTTTGTTGCTTCGTGCTGTTGGCGAAGGTGCTAGCGCTGTCTCTCTGTGGCACGGGTTGAGACGGGCGAGCGCAGAGGCGTCGCCATTGGCTCTCTCAGGCTGGGGTTCGTGGGTGCGCCCCCTTGGCGAGGTGTTTGATCCGCAGTGTCTGGTAGCAACAGGCGTGTGTCGCCTCTCGTGTTGACTTGCATGTTGCTCGTTAGCTGGCACGTCTGATCGAGGGTGAGGCCAGCACGTCTGTGGTAGGGCGCGCGTGTTAAGCGCGAGCAGCGGCTGTTTCTGTCTGATGTCCGGGCGGTCGTAGCCGGTAGCCGACCGCTGGGTAGGCCGATCACCACGTTTGACCTGGGGGATCGCTTGCAAGATCATCCCGTGTATATCCCGTGATCAAGGTCTTACGGCTGCACGCGGACACCGCTGACTGCTTACCAAGGTCTATAAAGCGACGACCTGCGGCTGAGAAACCGCAGGTCAGAGGCCGAATTGCCTGGTCGCGATCTGTGCCCCCGGCAGGATTCGAACCTGCGGCACCCGCTTTAGGAGAGCGGTGCTCTATCCCCTGAGCTACGGAGGCGGACTCTCGTAAGCCTAGCGAAAGTATGGCACTGCGTGGGACATGGGGGCGGGACCAGTTCGGCGGGGTTGGTTATGGGTGGTCTGAGCTGCGGTAAAGGCCTGACAAGTGGTCGGGGGTCCGCTCGTTCGGCGTGGCTAGCTTCTGCGGGTGACCATGAGGCGGTGTAGGCAGGCGCGGCGGCGGCCTGTGGTGTTGTTCGGGGCGTTGCTGGCGCCGGGGATTCTGGCCGGCGGGTTGCTGGCGGGGCAGGTGCGGGGGTTTGGCGATCGGTCGGACCATGTCGGTGCGCTGGGAGGCGGGGGACGGGTTGCGGTGATGGCGTTCGAGCCGCTGTACGTGTCTGCTCCGGCTCGGCCGCAGTGGGTGTACGGGGGGTTTGTGCCTGGGGTGCCCCGTGAGGTCGTGGTGCGGGCGGAGGCTGTGCTGGCCGATCGGGACGAGAAGGCGGTGGTGAGCACGGCTTCTGATGGAGGTGGTGGTCGGCGGCGGGCTGAGGGTGAGGGGGCGAGGGCTTCGGATTCGGCGGCGCGCGGGGGAGGTGGCCGGCGTCGTGGGGTGGAGGTGGAGGAGCCTTATGCGCCGGTGCCGGTTCGGCCTCGTGAGGGGTGTCCGGGGGAGTGGGAGGAGACGTGGTTGTGGGAGGTGTGCCGGGCCGGGGAGCGGCAGGAGGTGCAGGGGTTCGCCGATGGGCTGTTGTCCGGGATCTGAGTGCGGGAGTGCCTGTTCCCTGCCGGGGGCGGGGTTTCGGGGCTGGTGGGACGGGGTGGTTGAGCAAAGTGGGCTTTTTGTCTCATAACAGCTCTTCGGCATTCGGTCCGGACACTCGGAGGGCTGTAGTAACGTGCGTGCCTGACCCGGGTAACGAGTTTGCATACGGAGGAGTCGAACGTGTCAGCCCCTCGATCAGCGGGTCTGATCGCGGCTGTCGTGGCGATGGTGGCTTCTCTGGTGGTGTCCTCGGCGCAGGTGGGGGCGGCGGAGGCGGAGACTTCGGCACAGAGTGATCGGCGGGTTCAGGAGCGGCAGGATCCCGGCAATCTGACCGAGCTGAGGAAAGAAGCGGAGCGGTCGGCCAAGGAGCTGGAAGAGGCCACCAAGGCTCTGGAGAAACGGCGTAGCACGATCGCCGCCTCCGAGAAGCAGCTCAAGGGGAAGCTTACGGCGCTGCAGGAGCTGGAACGGCGGCTCTTGGTGATGCGGCAGCCCGTTTCGCAGATGGCTGAGTTGTTGTATGTGCAGCCGCTCAACGGCGGCGGAGTGCTGCCCTTCCTGACCGGCGGCGCTGACCAGAAAACTCTGCGGGCGCTCAGCGATGCCAACCAGATCGTGGCGGTACGGCAGCAGGCCGTACAGCAGACGAGTGCGCTGTACGCGCAGGCCGAGCAGTTGGCGAGCGAGGCGCAGGAGTTGCGGGCGGGGAACCTCCTGGCGGAGGCGCAGCTCGCGGCCGAGATCGACACGTTGCGGCAGCGGTCGGACAAGATCGTGAAGTCGTTGACCGCGGCGCTGGTGAAGCTGGGTATCAAGATCGACAAGGTGGGGCGGGCGGCGCTCGGCTGCGACCCGTTGCGGGCCGCCACCGCCGGCGAGTATCCCAATGGGCTCATTCCCAGGGGCATGCTCTGTCCCTTGCAGCAGAAGGGGTTCAGCCTGCGGGCGGACGCGACGATCGCGTTCGTCAGTCTGAACGAGGCTTTCAAGCAGCGGTTCGGCAAGCAGATGTGCGTGACCGACGCCTATCGGAGCCTGGCGGAGCAGCAGGCCGTCTACTATCGGCGGCCAGGGTTCGCGGCTGTGCCGGGGCGGAGCAACCACGGGCTCGGGCTGGCTGTGGACCTGTGCGGCGGCGTGGAACGGTCAGGGTCCGTGGAGTTCGTGTGGATGGAGAAGAACTCCAAGAAGTATGGATGGTTCCATCCGTCGTGGGCCTACAGCAGCCCGTTCGAGCCGTGGCATTGGGAGTACGACCCCCAGCTGGGGTCACTGCTCGATTGACGTCGGCCGGGGTTCAGGCCGCTATCAGTTCGGTTGTGCAGAAGGCGCAGCGGGAGGCCTGCTTCGGGATCTCCGACAGGCACTCGGGGCAGTCGCGGGTGGTCGACTCGATCTTGGCTGCGGTGCGTTCCTTGAGATGGGTGTAGGGCTTCACGACGAGGAAGTAGACGACTGCGGCGATCATCAGGAACGAGATGATCGCGTTGATGAAGTTGCCGTACATGAAGTTCGATCGGCCGATGGTGACCTTGAGGGAGGAGAAGTCAGGGAGGTCGCCGAACGCTGAGATCAGCGGGGTCAGCAGGTCGGCCACGAAGGACTGCACGATCGAGTTGAAGGCCGCGCCGATGACGACCGCGACGGCCAGGTCGATGACGTTCCCTTGCATGAGGAACTTCTTGAAACCGCTCATGAGCAGATCGTAGCTGGACGGTTACTCTTCGCTAGGTCGGCGGTGGCAGGGTGATCGACAGATGGGCGGTGGACTGGGCCGCTGCCAGCTCTGCGGCCTGGGTGGTTGTCGTGGCCAGGAGGAGAAGGGTGCCGCGTGGCGTGGACGACGAGAGGTCGCGCTGGGTGCGTGGCGGGGGGATCGTGATGACCGTCACGGCTTCGGCGATCGCGCGGGCGGGGGTGGGTGCTGTGGCTTGCGGCCAGGCGGCCAGGATGTTGACGGTGGCGCCTGGGGAGAGCAGGGCTGCGGCGTCGGGGTCGTTGACGCGTACCGGAGTGGCGACCATGCCCGGCGGGAGGCTGGCGTAGGCCGTCCTCAGGAGGCGGGCGTCGGTCAAAGGCTCGCCGCGGCGCATGGGGGACGTCAGGTGGTGGGTGGTGCCGGGGGCGAGGCGGCGGATCGCGCCGGCCGGTGGATGATTGAGGGGGACGGGGGTCAGGTCGGTGGGCGTCAGAGGGCCCGCGGGAAGGTCGTGGGCGGCCACCAGGACCGTCGCGGGCGGGGTGGGGCGGGTCGCCGCGTAGGCGGACAGGACGGCCAGGGCGGCGAGCGCCGCCGCGATGAGGCGGCGGCGACGGCCGTAGCGGAACAGCCAGCTCCTGATCACGGTAGGTCGAACGGGAGCTTGAGGCCTTCGAGTGCGCTGCCGCACGGGCAGGTGCGTTCCTCGGGAAGGGCCTGGACGGTGGCGGAGACCAGGGAGCGCATGCGGGTGACGTTTTGGGCGAAGAACTCGAGGACCTCGTCGTGGGTCACCCCCTGCCCCGCCTCGACGCCGGCGTCGAGATCGGTCACCAGGCAGAGGGACGTGTAACAGAGGGCCAGCTCGCGGGCCAGGATCGCCTCGGGGAAGCCGGTCATGCCGACGATGGACCAGCCGTTGGCGGCGAACCATCGGGACTCGGCGCGGGTCGAGAAACGAGGGCCCTCGATGACCACGAGGGTGCCGGCGTCGGCGGTCTGCCAGTCGGTGGCCCGGGCGGTGTCCGCGGCCGTCGCCCGGCCGGACGGGCAGTAAGGGTCGGCGAAGGAGACATGGATGGCGCCGCCGGTGTCGTAATAAGTCTGGACACGCCCTGAGGTGCGATCGACGAGCTGGTCGGGGATGACCATGGTGCCGGGGCCGTAATCGGCCCGCAGGGACCCTACGGCGCTCGGTGCGAGCACCTGGCGGGCGCCGAGGGAGCGCAGCGCCCACAGGTTGGCGCGGTAGGGGATGCGGTGGGGCGGGAAGCGGTGATCGCGGCCGTGCCGGGGGATGAACGCCACCGAACGGGAGCCGATGCGCCCGACGGTGACGACGTCGCTAGGGGGGCCGTAGGGAGTGGCGAGCTCGATCTCCTCCGCGTCGTCGAGGAGGGAGTAGAAGCCGGAGCCGCCGATGACACCGATGTCTGCGCGAGTGACCATGGCGCAGAGAGTAGCCGGGTCGGTGCGGGGCCCGGTGCGCCCGAGCGGCGTTCTGTGGATAACGTGCCATCGTCGCAGTGCGTGAGAACATCAGTACGAAGAGTAGTATCGCCGCATGCGACAACAGCGTCTCGGTCTCATCATCGTCGCGCTCATGCTCGGCATGTTGCTGGCGGCGCTCGACCAGACGATCGTGTCCACGGCCCTGCCGACGATCGTGAGCGACCTGGGCGGGCTGGAGCAGCTGGCCTGGGTGGTCACGGGATACATGCTCGCCTCCACCGTCTCCACGCCCCTCTGGGGCAAACTGGGCGATCAGTACGGGCGCAAGCGCCTGTTCATCGGGGCCGTCGTCATCTTCCTGGTGGGATCGGCGCTCTGCGGGCTGAGCCGGAACATGGGGGAGCTCATCGCGTTCCGGGGGCTCCAGGGGCTCGGGGGCGGCGGGCTCATGGTGCTCGCGCAGGCGATCGTGGGTGACGTGGTGTCGGTCCGCGAACGGGGGCGTTACCAGGGGTTCTTCGGGGCGGTGTTCGCCGTTTCGAGCATCGTGGGGCCGCTGCTGGGCGGGGTGTTCGTGGACCGGCTGTCGTGGCATTGGGTCTTCTACGTGAACCTGCCGCTGGGCGCGGTCGCGTTGTTCGTGATCGCGACGGTGCTGCCCGGGGACCTCGCGCGGGCCAGGCACACGATCGACTACGCCGGCGTCGTGCTGCTCGGCGCGGCCACGTCGTGCCTGGTGCTGGTCACCACGTGGGGCGGGACGACGTACGCCTGGACGTCGCCCGTGGTGGTGGGGCTGGCCGGGGCGGCGGTGGCGTTACTGGTCATGTGGGTGTTCGCGGAGCGGCGGGCGGCCGAGCCGGTGCTGCCGCTCGGGCTGTTCGGGCTGCGGGCGTTCTCCATGGCGTCGGCGGTGGGGTTCGTGGTGGGGTTCGGGATGTTCGGGGCGCTCACCTACCTGCCGCTCTACCTGCAGGTGGTGCACGGGGTCAGCCCGACGCTGTCGGGGGTCTACCTGCTGCCGATGATGGCGGGGATGCTGACCATGTCCATCGTGAGCGGGCAGATCATCACCCGGACGGGGAAATACCGGTTTCTGCCGATCGCGGGGACGTTGCTCGCGTCGGCCGGGCTGGTTCTGCTGTCGACGATGACGGAGCACAGCAGCCTGCTGACGATGGGGGTCTACCTGCTGGTCCTCGGGGTCGGGCTCGGGATGACCATGCAGGTGCTGGTGATAGTGGTGCAGAACGCGGTCGACTTCAAGGATCTCGGGGTGGTGACGTCCGGGGCGACGTTCTTCCGGTCGATAGGGGGGTCGTTCGGGGTGGCGGCGCTGGGGGCGGTGTTCGCGGCGACGCTGAACAGCGACCTGCGGGAGGCGTTGCGGGGGGCGCGGCTGCCGCCGGGGTTCGAGCCGCGGCGGGTGCAGGAGGACCCGACCGTCATCCAGCGACTGCCTCGGGAGCTGGCTGCAGATTTTCTGCACGTGTACGCGGACGCGATCGCGGCGGTGCTCCGGGTGGCGGCGCCGGTCGTGTTCGGGGCGTTCGTGCTGAGCTGGTTCATTCCGCAGACGCGGTTGCGGGAGACGACCAAGGCGGCGGACCTGGGGGAAGGGCTGGGGGCCACGTCGGCGGAGCGGTCGTCGCTGGCGGAGGTGGAGCGAGGGCTGATGCGGCTGGCGGACACCGAGCTGCGGCGGGGATATTACGAGCGGCTCGGGGCGGCGGCGGGGCTCGACACGATCTCGCCGCAGGGGGTGTGGGTGCTGGCGCGGTTGGCCCAGGGAGGGTGGGTGCGGGGGGACGAACTTGCCGAACGCGCGCAGAAGAGTAAGGAGTGGGGGCGTCCTTACGTCGATCAGCTCGTGGCGATGGGGTTGGTGCGGAGGTCGGAGGACGAGGAGGCGCTGCGGCTGACGGAGGAGGGGCAGCGGGCGGTGACGCGGTTGGTGGGGTGTTCGCGGGAGGGGTTGAGGCGGCTGGTCGCGGATTGGGGGGAGGATCCGCAGCTTGAGCGGATGGTGGATCAGGTGGCGCCGGAGTTGTTGGGGGCGCGAGGTGATCGGCCCCCGTCTTGAGGGGCGGCGTGCGGGATTGGGGTGCGGGGGCGTGTTCACGGCCGCATGGGGGTTGGCGGGAGCACAAGTGATGAGGGTTTGGCGGGAGCAAGAGTGATGAGGGTTTGGCGGGAGCATGAGTGCGGGCGGGCACGGGCCGGGGGAGGCCGCGGCACGCGAGCGGAGCAGAGGCCGTGGCACGCGAGCGGAGCGGAGGCTGGGGTGCCGGGTGGAGCGGAGGCTGACACGCCGGGCGGGGGCTGACACGCCGGGCGGAGGCCGGCGTGTGGGCGGGGAAGGCTGGCACGCGGGCAGTCCAAGGGGGGGGGCGGAGGCGGGCACACGGGCGGGGCCGGCATGCGGGCAGTCCAAGGCGGGGGGCGGAGGCTGGCACACGGGCGGGGCCGGCATGCGGGCAGTCCAAGGCCGGGGGTAGCGGGTGGGGCGGAGGCTGACACGCGGGCGGGGGTCGGCCCGCGGGCAGGGTGGAGGAAGGGGCGCGGGCGAGCGTTGAGACATGGTGACGGCCACCGCGTGACCCTTCAAGGCGCAAACCAGATCGAAGGTGGGCACGTGATGGCCGCGGACAACAGTGTGGTGGACGGGAGGTGATCGGCGCAGCGGATCCCCGATTGGTGACCCCGACTTTGTTGTGATCCAGGGGATGGCCGCGGGGCTGGCGCGCGGTTGTGGGACGGTTTGCGCTGTCGTACGAACCCATGGTGGCCGCGTCGACGGGCCTGATGCCGTGGCGGTCGAGGGGGCAGTTACGTCGTGACGTGGCTGCGGCGATGAGCCTGGTGGTGGGTACGGTCGTGGCGACGGTCAGGCTGTGGCGCTGCACGGCAGTGGTGCTGCGCGACCAGAGATGGTCAAGCTGCTGTGACCGGGTAGGTGGCGCTGCCGGGCCCGGGCAGGTGGCGCTGCCGTGACGGGGCAGATCGGGCTGCTGGACCCCGGGCAGGTCCGGCTTCCTCACGGGGGCAGATCGGCTGCTGTGATCGGGCAGGTCGGGCGCGGCCGTATGTGGTTGGGATCGGCCGGGTGGCTGCTTGTACGCGTCCCGCGTACGAAGGCGGCCGGCCGGTACGGCCCGAGGCCGTCCGGCGGGCGCGCGTCAGTTGGAGGCGGCGGCCGGGGCCGGCGTGGAGGAGGACGAGCTGGAGGAGCCCGAGGAGGACTTGCTCTCCGAGGACTTCGACCCGCCGTCCGAGGACGACCCGTTCGACGAGGAGCCGGACGATCCGTTCGACGAGGAGGTCGACGAAGAAGAGGACGACGTGCGGTTGTCGGTCCGGTAGAAGCCGGAGCCCTTGAACACGATGCCCACCGCGGAGAACACCTTCCGCAGGTTGCCCTCGCACTTCGGGCACACCGTCAAAGCGTCGTCCGTGAACTTCTGGACGACCTCGAGCTGCTCACCGCAGTCGTTACAGGCGTACTGGTAAGTCGGCACGCGGCTCCTCCTACAGACTCTGGCACTCGAGCGTTGCGACTGCTAATGGTAACCGATCCGGTCAAACGGCTATTCCAAACCTCGTTCTCCGTACCAGCCGGCCAGTTTGCCGCTGCGGCTGACGGCGCGCAGGCGGCGTTCGACCTGGTCACGGCAGGTGGCCGTGGTGACGATGAGGAGCTGGTCGTCGGATCTGATGCGGGTGGAGCCGCCGGGTACGAACGATTTGCCGTCCCGTACGACGAGGGTCACCTGGGCGTCGGAGGGCAGTCGCAGCTCGAAGATCTCCACGCCGTGCAGACGGGAGCCGGGCGGCACTTTGACCTGCAGCAGGTCGGCGTTGAGCTCCTCCAGCGGCGCGGACTCGACCGACAGGTCCCGCACCTCCCCTGGCGAGGTCACGCCGAGCACGCGGGCCACGAACGGCAGCGTCGGCCCCTGGACCAGCGTGAACACGATGACGATCACGAAGACCTGGTTGAAGATGTCCTTGGAGCCCTCGACGCCGGCCGCCCAGGGGATCGTGGCGAGCACGATGGGGATCGCGCCCCGCAGCCCCGCCCAGGACAGGAACGCCTGGTCGCGCCAGCTCACCCAGCCCAGCCGCAGCGCCCACGCGAACGCCGCGCTGACCAGCACCGACAGCGGCCGGGCGAGGAGCACCAGGACGGTCCCGGTGATCAGCCCGGGCACGACCGCGGACGGCATCTCCTCGTGGCTGGCCATCATGCCGAGCATGACGAACAGCCCGATCTGCGCCAGCCAGGCCGCGCCCTCCGCGAACCCGCGGGTGGCGGCCCGGTGCGGCAGGCGCGAGTTGCCGAGGATCAGCGCCGTCAGGTAGACGGCCAGGAAGCCCGAGCCGTGCAGGAGCACGGCGCCGCCGTACGAGACGAAGGTGAGCGCGAGCACGGCGAGCGGGTAGAGGCCGGAGGCGGGGAGCGCGATGCGGCGGAGGGCGTAGGCGCCCGCGGGCCCGACGGCGAGGCCGATCGCGGCGCCGATGACGAGTTCGAGCCCGGTCTCGAAGAGGAACGTCCCGACGTCAGGCGCCTCGCGGACGGCGCTGCTGAGCAGGGTCACGGCGATGACGGTCGGGGCGTCGTTGAACCCGGACTCCGCCTCCAGGATGCCGGCCAGCCGCGGCGGCAGCGGCAGGCGGCGCAGGACGGAGAAGACCGCGGCGGCGTCCGTGGAGGCGAGGACGGCGCCGAGGAGCAGCGCGGTGTTGACGTCGAGACCGAGGATGCCCTGGACGGCCAGCGCGACCACGACGATGCTGACCGTCACGCCGACCAGCGCCATGATCAACGCCATGGGCACGGACTTGCGTACGTGTGACCAGGTCGTGGTCAGGCCGCCCTCGGCCAGGATCAGCGCGAGCGCGGTGAGCCCGATCTGCTGGGCGAGCAACGGGTACTCGAACGACAGCCCGAGCCCGAAGTCGCCCAGCACGAGGCCGAACCCGAGGAAGATGAGGAGGCTCGGCAGGCCGCTGAAGTGCGCCACGCGCACGGAGACGATGGCCGCGATGACGATGGCCGCGCCGGCGAGCAGCCAGACATCATGCGTCATCCGGCCCCCTTCTCGTCCCCGCGGTCACATAAGACTAATGAGTCCCTCGGGTGTCATCGCGAAGCGGACCTGCTGGTCATGTGGCTCGGCCGGCACGCCGTCGAGCAGCTCGCCTGCGTGCAGCAGGGCCACGGTCGGGACGTTCGGGCCGACGCGGGCGAGGGCGCGGTCGTAGGAGCCGCCGCCGCGGCCGAGGCGTACGCCGGTCGTGCGGTCGACGGCGAGCGCGGGCACGATCACCAGCGCGGCGGTGCGGATGGCGTCGACGCCGCGGCGGGTGTCGACCGGCTCCATGATGCCGTGGCGGCCGGGGGCTAGCGTGTCCGGCCCGTCGTAGACCGCCCAGTCGAGGTCGTTGTCGTCGCGCAGCACCGGCAGCATGACGGTGGCTCCATGTTTCCAGAGAGCGAACACGAGCCCGTGCGTCTCCGGCTCCACCCCCGCCGACCAGTAGCAGGCCACCAGTCCGGCCATCTGGACCCACGGCTGGTCGAGCAGCGTTTCGCGGGCCTTGATGGCGTTTGCGCGTAGTTGGTCCGGGGAGAGAGAGGCGCGCGCCGCGTTCAGCTGACGACGGAGGTTCATCTTGTCCATAGGTCCCTCCACTAGGGTCTACTCATGGCTGACTTCGACCCTGTGACGAAAGCCGTCGTGCCCGCCGCGGGTCTGGGCACCCGGTTCCTTCCGGCGACCAAGGCGACACCCAAGGAGATGTTGCCCATCGTCGACAAGCCCGCGATCCAGTATGTCGTCGAGGAGGCCGCGTCCGCGGGCCTCCTGGACGTTCTGATGGTCACCGGCAAGAACAAGCGATCGATCGAGGACCACTTCGACCGCGCGTTCGAGCTTGAGGAGGTCCTTGAGGCCAAGGGCGATGAGCACCGGCTGTCCCAGGTCCGCGAGCCCGCGTCCCTGGCCACGCTGCACTACGTGCGGCAGGGCGAGCCCAAGGGACTCGGCCACGCCGTGCTCTGTGCCAAGCAGCACGTCGGCGACCATCCGTTCGCGTGCCTGCTCGGTGACGACCTCATTGACCGCCGTGACGCGCTGCTCAAGCGCATGATCGAGGTGCGCGACACCTATGGCGGCAGCGTGATCGCTCTGATGGAGGTGCCGAAGGAGCAGGTTTCCCTGTACGGCGTGGCGACGATCGAGGCGACCGCCGAGGACGACGTCGTGAAGGTGACCGACCTCGTGGAGAAGCCTCCGGCCGACGAGGCGCCCTCCAACTGGGCCATCATCGGGCGCTACGTGATCGACCCGGCGGTGTTCGAGGTGCTGGAGAACACCCCGCCGGGGCGCGGCGGCGAGATCCAGCTCACCGACGCGCTGCGCACGCTGGCCGGGCGCGGCTCCGAGGAGGGCGGCCCCGTGCACGGGGTGCTGTTCCGCGGGCGGCGCTACGACACCGGCGACAAGCTGGACTACCTGCGCACGGTGGTGAAGTTCGCGGCGGATCGGGAGGATCTGGCGGGCGAGTTCGTCCCGTGGCTGCGGGAGTTCCTCGATGAGGTCGGCTGATCCGGCTGGATCGGCGAGCGCGCTGAAGCCGGTCGAGGCGCACCTGGCCGACATCCTGGCCACGGTGCGCCCGCTCGCGCCCATCGAGCTCGACCTGGAGCAGTCGCTGGGGGCGACGCTGGCGGAGGAGGTCTCCGCGCCGGTGCCGCTCCCGCCGTTCGACAACTCCGCCATGGACGGTTATGCCGTACGGGCCGCCGACATCGCCGAGGTTCCGGTGACCCTGCCGGTGGTCGACGACGTCGCGGCCGGCTCCGACGAGCTGCGCGCCGTCGGGCCCGGCCACGCCGTGCGCATCATGACCGGCGCGCCGCTGCCGGCCGGGGCCGACACCGTGGTCCCGGTCGAATGGACGGACGGCGGGACGGTCTCCGTACGCATCGAGCGCTCCACCGGGCCGGGCAACGCGATCCGCCGGGCCGGCGAGGACGTCCAGTCCGGTGACGTCGTGCTCAAGCCGGGCACCCTGATCGGGCCCGCGCAGCTCGGCATCATCGCCGGGGTGGGGCGGCGGCGGGTGCTCGCGCGGCCGCGGCCCCGGGTGGTCGTCATCGCCACGGGCGCCGAGCTCGTGGAGCCGGGCGGGCAGCTCGGGCCCGGCCAGATCTGGGATTCCAACAGCTTCGCGCTGACCGCCGCGGTGCGGGAGGCGGGCGGGGAAGGGTTCCGGGCCGGGGCGGTCGGGGACGATCCTGCCGTGCTGCTCGACCGGCTCGACACCGACCTCGTACGCGCCGACGCCATCATCACCAGTGGCGGGGTGTCGATGGGCGCGTACGAACCGGTCAAGGAGGCCCTGTCGCCGCTCGGGACCGTACGCTTCGAGAAGGTGGCCATGCAGCCCGGGATGCCGCAGGGGTTCGGCGTGCTGGGGGACGACCAGGTGCCGATCTTCGCGCTGCCCGGCAATCCGGTGTCGTCGTTCGTGTCGTTCGTGCTGTTCGTCCGGCCGGCGCTGGCCAAGATGCGCGGGCTGCCGTCCGGCATGCCGGAGTCCGTCACCGCGTGCGTCACCGGGTCGCTGCGCTCGCCCGCGGGGCGGCGGTCCTACCTGCGGGGCGTGCTCGCCGCCGACGGCACGGTGTCGCCGGTGCACGGGCAGGGCTCCCACCAGCTCGCCGCGCTGGCCTCGGCGAACGCGCTGATCGTGGTGCCCGAGGACGTGACCGAGGTGCCCGCAGGTGCGGAGGTGGAGGTGATCCGGCTGTGACCGGACCGGACGCGGGCGGGCTCACGCACATCGACGAGACCGGCGCCGCCCGCATGGTGGACGTCTCCGCCAAGGACGTCTCCGCGCGCAGCGCCGTCGCCACCGGGCGGGTGCTGCTGTCGGCGGAGACCGTGGCGCTGCTGCGTACGGGCGAGGTGCCCAAGGGCGACGCGCTGGGGGTGGCGCGGATCGCCGGCATCATGGGCGCGAAACGTACGCCGGACCTGATCCCGCTCTGCCATCCGATCGCGCTGCACGGCGTCAAGGTGACGCTGGACGTCGAGGACTGGGGCGTGGCGATCACCTGCCGGGTGAAGACGGCCGACCGCACCGGCGTGGAGATGGAGGCGCTGACGGCGGTGTCGGTGGCGGCGCTCGCGCTCATCGACATGGTCAAGGCGGTCGATCCGGGCGCGATGATCACTGACGTGCGCGTGGAGGAGAAGCTGGGCGGCAAGACCGGACGATGGACGCGGTCATGATGATGCGGGCGCTGGTGATCACGGTGTCGAACCGGGCGTCGGCCGGGATTTATGAGGATAAATCCGGGCCGTTGCTCGTACGGCTGCTGCGTGACGAGGCCGGCTGTGACGTCGTCGACGGCCCCGTGGTCGTCCCCGACGGCGAGCCGGTGGAGATGGCGCTGCGGGACGGTGTCCTCGGCGGCTACGAGGTCGTGGTCACCACCGGGGGCACCGGGCTGACGCCGATGGACCTCACGCCGGAGATGACCGCCCGCGTGATCTCGCGGGAGATCCCGGGCATCGCGGAGGCGATCCGGCAGGCCAATCGCGAGAAGGTCCCGACGTCGATCCTGTCCCGGGGGCTCGCAGGGCAGGCCGGCGACACCCTGATCGTCAACCTGCCCGGTTCGTCCGGCGGCGTGAGGGACGGTGTCGCCGTACTCGCGCCCATTCTGCGGCACGCCGTCGAGCAGATCCGCGGCGGCGATCACCCGCGCTGAGCACTACTTCGATCCGCGCGTGGCGACATCGTGCCCGTTGGGGGGATGATGAGAGTTGTGGATCGACTTCGCGGCTGGCCGGTGAGCCTCAACGAAGGGCCGGTCGGCCTCCGGCCGCTGCGGTTGGGCGACGTACGCGTGTGGCGGGAGACCAGGCTGCGCAACGCCGACTGGCTGCGCCCCTGGGAGCCGAGCAACCCCGAGACGCCTCTGTTCAGGACCGGGCTCGGCCCGTACGTGTCCATGGTCGGCACCCTGCGGCGGGAGGCCAGGCAGGGGCTCGCGCTGCCCTGGGTGGTCACGTACGAGGGGCGCTTCGCCGGACAGCTCACCGTCGGCGCCATCGTGTGGGGATCCGCCCGTTCCGCCCAGGTCGGCTACTGGATCGACGGCAAACTGGCCGGTCACGGCATCACCCCCACCGCCCTCGCCATGGCCGTCGACCACTGCTTCTTCACCACCGGTTTGCATCGGCTGGAGGCGAACATCCGCCCCGAGAACTCCGCCAGTCGTAGGGTGGTTGAGAAACTCGGATTCAGGGAAGAAGGCATTCGGCGTCGCCAACTTCACATCGACGGAGCCTGGCGCGACCACATTTGCTACGCGTTGACCGTCGAGGACGTCCCCGGCGGGCTGCTCGTACAGTGGCGTCGCGCCCGCGAGTCAGCGGCTCGCGGGGGGTCTTCTGTCGAAGAGGTTTGACGATCTCGCGACACACCGCACCGAATGCTCGTCAATCAGTGACACGCGGTCTTACGGTGCGTGACGTGAGCAGATTGAAGACGCAACGAGCCGACCCGCGTCTTCATGCTGCCCGGAGGTGGTCGTGAGCAGCGTCCTCCTCTATCTCGCCATCGTCGTGATGTGGCTGTGCGTCCTCATCCCGATGTGGCTGCGCAAGGACAAGACCAACCTCGCCGAGCTGGCCGAGCTCGAGGAGTACTACACCGGCGAGCACCAGCTCCCCGACCTCGACAACCTGGCCGCCGCCGCGGCGGCCGAGGGCTACGAGGACGACGCCGGCATCGGGCTGCTCACCGGGCCGCCCACGGGCGAGTTCGAGAAGGTCGACGTCCGGCAGTTCCGGCTGCGGCGACGGGCGATCATCGTGGCCCGGCGGCGCCGGCTGCTGTTCTTCTGCGTGCTGCTGGTGGTGGCGTCCGTGGTCACGGCGGCGGTCAAGATGATCCCTTGGTGGGGCGTGGCGCCGTCCGTGCTGGTCACGGTGGGCTACCTGTGCTTCCTGCGGGTCGCCGTACACGTGGACAAGGAGCGCCGCGAACGCGCCCGCCAGGCCCTCGCCGAACGCCGGCGCCGAGCCCGCCAGCGCCGCCAGGCCCTCGCCGAGGAGCCGCCGGCCGAGGTGATCGACCTGACGGCGCTGCACGAGGACGTGCTGTTCGACCAGTACGCGGAGCCGCCCAGGCGCGCGGTGGGGGACTGAAAGGGTGGCGCGAGAACCCTCGAGGGGATGCTAACCTAAACGAGTCCTTGGGGATGTAGCGCAGTCCGGTAGCGCACTTCGTTCGCATCGAAGGGGTCAGGGGTTCGAATCCCCTCATCTCCACCCAGGCTGATGGCCGCTATCAAGAGGTTGGTAGCGGCCATTTGCGTTCCTGAGTGACTAACTGAGTGACTACGTGTCTCCGAAGATCTGGTCCATGGCCTCTGCGCCGTCGAGGATCACCGGGCGGAGTTGCTTGCGGTAGACGGTCTCGGTGACGGTGGTGTTGCGGTGGCCGACCAGGCGTGAGATGGCCTCGATCGGCATGCCGGAGTCGGAGAGCAGCGAGACGAAGCTGTGCCGCATCTCGCGAGGTGTCCAGTCCTTCGGGTCGAGGCTGGCCTTCTTGAGGACAGTCCGGAACGAGCGGCGGACGTTGTGCGCGTCCAACTCCGTGCCAACCTTGGACGCGAACACGAGGTCGTTGTCCTGCCAGCGGTCGCCCGCCGCCTTCTTGGCGACGTCCTGGCGTTCACGGTGGAGCTTGAGGGCGTCCACGCAGCGCCTCGGCATCGCCAGGGTGCGGCGGGACTTCTTGGTCTTGGTGTCGCCTCCGTCGCGGACGGACCGCCACACCATGATGGACGCCGGTGTGCTGTCCAGATCGACGTGCGTCCAGGTGAGCGCGCGGAGTTCTTCCGTGCGAGCGCCGAGAAGCAGCGACAGGACGACGTAGGCGTGCAGGGCCGTGCCCTCCGATGCCTTGAGCACGGCTTCAGCCTGGGCGAGCGTCAGCGACTTGGACGGGCGGCCTTCCTTTCCCTTCGGGATCTCGCACAGGAGCACGACGTTGCGCTTCACCTTGTCGCGGGCCTGAGCCCTTGAGATCGAGCGGACGAGGATGGAACGCAGTTCGCGCAGGGTGCGGGTGCTCAGGTCCTTAGACTTGTCGGCCAGCCAGCGATCAACGTCGTCGGCCGTCAGGTCCACGAGTTTGCGGGCGCCCAAGCCGGTGATGACGTGCTTGTTCGCGAGGATCTTGCACTTCTCCACCGTCGCGGGGTCTCGTCCGCTGAGCCCGTAGTCCAGCCAGTTCTGTACGGCGTCGGCCACGGTGTAACCGGCTCCGGAGACCACCAGGCCGTCTTCGTAGTCGCGGATGATCTGCTTGAGCTTGTCCTTGGCGGCGGTCTTGGTCTTGCCGCTGGCCTTCTTGACGATGCGCTTCCCGGCCGGTGTGTAGCCGACCGTGAGCGAGGCGATCCAACGTTGGCGGGACTCGTCCCAGTGCAGGCCGCCCCGCGGCTGCGGCGTTTCGTCATGACGCCTCCTGCTGCAACAGGGCGATGTACTCGCGAAGGGCGCTCTCCGGGATCAGGCGGCAGCGGCCCTGCTTGACCGAGCGGAGGCGACCGGAGCGCAACTGCTCGTAGATGACGCTGCGGCTCATGCGGAGCTTCAGCATGGCGTCAGGAACGCGGTAGAGCTGGACGTCATCGGCCATGCTTGCCTCCTTCGTTGACAGTGGCGGCCAGGGCGGATTTGCCGGGTGTGAAGCCCTGTCCGGCGTACTTCCAGTGGGCGAGGACGAGGGTGCTGGTCGGGTCGTGTCGCAGGCGTTGCAGCTCTTGGGCCTCGCGGTACTCCACGCGGACGCGGCGCAGGGCGGTCAGGGTGGTGGAGTAGGCGCGGCTCTTGGTGGAGAAGTGGCCACGGAAGCCGAGCATGTGAGCCCACTGGCGGAGCCGGAGCGGGGCCAGGTCGGGATGGGCGGCGGTGTCGCCGAGATCCCAGGCGGTGCGGATCAAGCGGGCGGCGTGCTCGGTGACGCCGTGGGTGTGCAGGCGGGCGAGGTCTTGCCGGGTGACGCGGCGGTCCAGGGTGCCGGAGGTCTCGGCGGCTTTGGTGGCGTACTTGGCGATGTAGCCCGCGACGGTGGCCTCGGACAGGGCGTCGGCGTCGAGGCCGGCGCTTTGGATCGGGCGTACGTCGAGGGTGCCCCAGGTGAGCGGTTGCCCGGTTTCCGGGGCGGGCAGGCGGACGGCTTGGGCGGCGGACTTGATCGTGGTGGTGAGCAGGTCGAGGGTCGCCCAGGCAGGAGGGGTGGTGAGCGTGTCGCCCTCCCGGCCGTCGAGGCGGATGACGGCGTGGAAGTGGACGATGCCACGGGCCTGGTACTCGGCGACCTTGGCGAAGGACAGGCGGGCGGTGCGGGCGAACTCCTTTCGGGTCAGGCCGGTGGCGGCGGCCAGGTGCTGGCGCAGGTAGATGGTGAAGCGGTGCCACAGGACGGCGGCGTGGGCGTTCCACAGGATGTGGCCGGTGTGGTCGTAGGTGCCGGGGTCGAGCGGTTAGCCTATGGTCGGGTCTCCTTTCTGGTGGCGGGTGAAGCAGGACGGGCCGGTACGGCGTGGGTGGCAGACGTTCGTGGTGCCGTCCTTGTCGGGGCCTCGGTGAACCGGGCCGAAGGACGGGGCGGTGAGCGTGGCGAGGACGCGCGGGTGGGTGCGGACGATCTCCGGGACGCCTTTGTCCCCGCCGAGCAAGCCCGCGCGGATGAGGTGGAAGGTGTCTTGGCGGTAGGTCTCGGCGCAGGCCGGGCAGCGGGAGGCGCGGCGGTTGCCGCAGCGGATCAAGAGTTGGCCGTGTGGTTGGTCGCGGGTGGTGAAGGTGTGCAGGACTTCGCCGGTGGTGCTGTTCAAGGTGGTGGACTCGCCGGTGAGGCGGATCGGGTCGGTGCAGCCGCGGAGCCGGTCGACCTGGTGAAGCCAGCGGGTGACGTCCTGGTTGGAGTGGCGGGCCAGGTCCCGGATGGCCGAGCCAATGAGGTCGCTGAGCTGGGCGTCTGCTTCGGTCACTGAGCCTCCTCTCCGCTGCCTTCGCAGCACGGGCAGTAGATGACGAACAGTTGGTGGGTACGGGGCGAGCGGACCCGGACGGAGCCGTGGCCATCGCATTCCGGACAGGGCCGGTCGCGCATACTGGAGTTCCTTCGTTGAGTGCGGAGGGTGACGCCCCACAGGGACGGCGGGCTGCCAGGCTTGAGCCGTCCCGTGGTGGCGTCGCCGGAGCTAGTCGCGGCTGTCGAGGTCGATACCGGTGCCGGAGCAGTCGCGGCAGGTGTCGTCGTCGTGAAGGCCGGTGCCGTTGCAGGTGGCGCAGGCGTAGAACTGGATGATTCGGGTTCACCTCCTTGGCGGGTGCAGGGGCAGGGCTCGTCGGGTGTGGTGGTGTCGCAGTCGGGCGGGTCGCCGTCGAAGTCGCAGCCGTACCGGGCGCAGCAGGCGCAGAACGGGCACGGCAAGCGGGTCATGATCGGGTGAGAGGGTGCTCGGAGATCACCGGGTGCCCTTTCCTCGGCAGGTCGGGCAGGTCTCCGAGACCTCGATGATCCATGTCTGGCCGGTGGGCTGAGGCTGGCTGCGATAGGCGGTGATGGTGCCGAAGCCAAGGCAGCGGCGGCAGTAGAGCCGCTTCACGACGTGGTGTCTCCTCTCGCGGAGGTCCAGGCGGTGCGGTCGCCGTGGGCGTGGTTCATCGCGGCCAGGACGCGGGCGAAGTTGGTGGAGTCCAGGCCGGTGATGGCGGGGCCGAGTTCGATCGGCAAGGCGTCGGCGATCGACAGGGCGATGCGCAGGACGGCGGCCTCGCTGCGGGAGCAGGGCATGCGGCCCTGGGAGAGGGCGTGGTGAGCGGACTGCCAGTCGATGATCACGAACGGGACGCGGTTGTACGTGGTGGTGATGTAGTCCATGGCGTAGCGGTGGAACTCCCGTCGCTGGAGCCACACGCCGTGGTGGATGAGCAGTTCGACGGCGGCCTCCAGGGCGAAGGAGCCTCGCGCCCAGGCGCGGGCGGCGTCGATCAGGTGAGGGAGGGTCAGCTCGTGAGTCATGCGACGGGTTCCTTCCGGAGGTGGGTGAGCAGGTCGGCGGCCAGGTCGGGCGAGACGTGCATGCGGGTGGCGAGCAGGTCGCCGGTGATGGGCCGCTGGTGGGTGGCGTGGTGGTCGTCGGCCAGGCGGCGGGCGTAGGCGAGCAGCGCGGGCGACGGACCGGACTCGACCGCCGCTGATCCGGCAGGGCCGGGAGCGGTCGGCGGGGCCGGGTCGAGCTGTGGCACCTCGACGGCCGCCACGGCGTCGGCGGGGCAGGGCTGTTCGTCGTCCACCGGTCCGGGCGGGGATCGGTGGGAGGCGCGGCGCTCCAGCATGGAGACCGCGACCAGGAAGGCGACGGCGGGTGTGGCGGCGGTGATCCAGCCCCACGCGCTCGGGTGCGCAGTGGCCAGGTTGGCGGCCAGGGTCAGGACGATGCCGCCGGTCAGCACAAGTGCCGGCCACGAGAGCGGGCCGTGGCGGCGGCGGCCGGTGCGCTTGTCGCGCTGGAGTTCGCGGGCGGCCATCACGCACATCAGGTCGATGCACACGGCGACCGCCCAGGACTGCCAACCGTGCTGCCCGTGCCGGTCGGCCAGGTCACTGATGTGGGTGAAGGACCCGACAGCGGCGATGACGGCCAGGACGACGACGGGGCCGGTGTCGAGCAGGCGGGCGCGGATGCGTCCCATAGAGGCACCTCCTTTCGGTTTCGGGCATGGGGCGGGTAGGGACCTGGCGCGATCAGGCCCGCGCCGGGCCGGTGGGTGGAGGGGTTAGGTGGGCTCGCCTTCGCGGGCGAAGGCTTCCAGTTCGGCGTCCGTGACGGTCACGGTGTCGGTGCCGGTGAGCAGGTCGGCCCAGGCGGGCGCGAGCTGGGCGTGCTGGGTGGCGGCGGCTTCGGCCGCTTCTTCGGTGACGTAGACGGAGCGGGCCCGGTACCAGCGGCCGTCATCGGCGACCACGATGGCGGTTCCGGGCATGCTGGCGGGGATCTGGCGGGCCGCGTCGAGGGCGGCCGGGTCGGTGTCGCCGAGGGTCATGGTGGCGGTCTCCGGGTCGTTGACCCGGTGGCAGATCCGGCCGGAGAGCTGGGAGCGCAGGGCGGTGACGCCGGGGCCGAGGTCGGAGCCGACCCGTTGCCCGCACACCACCAGGTAGACCCCGAACGCCCGGCCGAGCTGGGCCAGTCTGAGGAGCGCGGTGGCGGTAGTGGCGATCTCGTCCTTCTCGCCCTTTGGGCCATCAGGAACAGCTCGGCCACCTCGTCCACCAGGACTACGACCGGTGTCGGCCGCAAGTCTTCGGGCAGCTTCCAGACGTTGCGCGCCTTGTTCGCCCGGCACAGGGCCATGCGGGTCTTGACCAGGCAGATCAGGTCGTTGAGCAGGCCGACGCATTCGGTCCGCTCGGTGGCGATGGCCGACAGGCGTGCCCCGTAGGAGGTCAGCTCGACGCCGCCCTTGAGATCGAACCCCACCAAGGCGACCGGTTGCGCGGACAGACCGGTGATCAGAGCATTGAGCAGGGTGGACTTGCCGGACTGGGTCGCGCCGGTGATGAGCCAGTGCGGCACCGTACGGAAGTCGATCAGCCATGGCGCGCCGGTCTCCAGCAGCCCGACCCGCACTCTGAGCAGCCCCTCCGACAGCAGCGGGATACGGATCTCGGACAGTGGGTCACCTCGGGTGGCGAGCAGTGTCACCCGGCCCGGTCGGGAGCTGATGAGCCGGACGGAGTGGACGCGCCAGGCGTGTGCGAGGTTGGACAGGCGGGCGGTGTAGTCGTCCGGCGTCTGTCCGTCCATGAGGGTCACGTTCACTCGGAAGCCGAGGCGGTGCGGACGGATGAGGCCGAGCCGGGGCGGCTTGTCGATCTGCACCCGGCGGACCTTCCGCCGCTGTGCGAGTGAGATGGTGGCGTGGCCGACGACCGGCAGGCCGTCGAAGGTGTAGCGCCAGCGGCGCCGTTTGCGGGTCAGGGTGCAGCCGAGGGCGACGTTGCCCCAGGTGGCGTACACGTGTGCGGTCTTGAGGGGGTAGCCGACGCAGAGCCAGAACGAGACGGGGTGCAACGCGTGCCATACCGCCAGGACCGTGCAGACCGCGACAAGGATCACGGTCAGCGGGATCAGCCAGTCGGACATGTTTGGAACGTTCCTTTCGTACCGCGAGAAGTCGGCTCCCAGGGGCAGGCGATTGGCCGGCAGGCGGTACGTCCGTCCCTGAGAGCCGGTGCAGCGGTCAGGCCGCCTTCGCTGCGGTGGCCGGGGCGATGGTCTCGGCGCGAAAGCCGAGCCCGGAGCGGCCGTTCATGGACCAGAAGAAGGCCGCCAGGCCGACCGGGCGGACCTGCACGCCCTCGGGGATCTGCGGGAACGTCGCGCTCGGGAACGTCACCACGATCACCGGGTTGCGCCGGTCGTCGTTCGGCTTGGGCAGCAGCGGGATGGTGTAGAGCTCGCGCCCCTCGGCGTCGCGCTTGACCTCGCCGGTGGCGCGGTCGACGATCTTCGGCTCGGGCTCACCTGCGACGATGAACGACAGGCCGCTGATGTCGACGGGGATGTTACGCATGCTGATCTCCTCCGAAGGTTGCCTAACTTGGCTAGGCATCTTGCTGACGAGAATCATGTTGCCCAGCATGGCTAGCCATGTCAAGCATCTGCGAGTAACTGGACTAGGCAACCTAGGAGAACTAGGCTGTTTGCGTGATGAGTCTCGATCCTGACGACCCCCGCCCGCCGTATCAGCAGGTCGCCAACGCCTTGCGTGCCGCGATCCTGACCAAGAAGTTCGAGCCGGGCGAGAAGCTCCCCTCAGGCCATGACCTGGCGAAGACGTACGGCGTGGCGCGCATGACCGTCCAGCAGGCCATCCGTCTGCTACGCGACGAGGGGCTGGTCGTCTCCCGCCAGGGCAGCGGCGTGTTCGTCCGCGAACGCACCGAACGGCCGGTCGAGCTGCGCCCCCACATCGAGAGGGCCTTCGAGGAGCCGAACGTCTCCATCGATTTCGCCGGCTTCTCCGGCGAGACCCTCAACGGGATGCTTCAAGAGCCTCTCGACAAGATCCGCCTCGGACGGCTCACCCCCGAGTCCATCGCCATCCGCATCCTGGTCCCCGACATGGAGCACCCCATGTCCCTGCCTTGCCGGGCCGAGGACCTAAGCGACGATCCGGTGATTCGCACCCGCGCCCTGCGCATCCAGCAGCGCAGCGTCCAGGCTATCGCCGACGCCGTACACGAGCTGGCGGACCTCGGCCTGGTCAAGACCGCCACCGTGCAGGTACGCGTCCACCAGACCGCGCCCGCGTTCAAGTTCTACGTGATCAACCGCGAGCGGGTGTTCTTCGGCTTCTACCCCGTCGTCAAGCACACCGTCCGCATCAAGGGCGAGCCCCACGAGCTGTACGACGTGATGGGCAAGGACGCCCTGCTCTTCCACTACGAGATCACCGAAGACCCCACCTCGATGGCCTCGCAGTACGTCACCGAGACCCGCCGCTGGTTCGACAGCATGTGGACCACCATCAGCCGCGAGATCGAGCTATGACCAGCGCCGCTGATCTCGTCCGCCGGGCCGATGCCATCCTGCTCGACTTCGACGGCCCGGTGTGCAGCATCTTCGCCGGACTGCCCGCGCCCGTGGTCGCGGCCCGACTCAAGCAGGTGCTCGTCAAGGAAGGCGTGGAACTTCCGGAGGATGTCGAGGCGCTGGACGACCCGCTCAAGGTGTTGCGCCGTACCGCTGACATCGCGCCGGAACTGGTCGACAAGGTGGAGACCGCCCTCATGGGCAACGAGGTCGAGGCCGCAACCAGCGCCGAGATTACCCCCGGCGTTCGCGAGTTCCTCGAAGTATGCGCAGAGGCCGGCAAGCCGGTCGCCATCGTGAGCAACAACTCCACACCCGCCATAGAAACGTTCCTTGCTCTGGCCGACCTGGGGGAGTGGATCACTGCGGTTTCCGGGCGATCGGTCGGGGCGCCGGAGCAGATGAAGCCGCATCCGCAGTCAGTGCTGTGGGCGTGTAAGGCGCTGGGCGTCGAACCGAACCGGGCCGTGCTGATCGGGGATTCCGACTTCGACATGCAGGCCGCGGGCAACGCCGGAACGCGCAGCATCGCCTACGCCAAGGAACGAGGGAAGGCCGACAGACTCACGCAGGCGGGAGCCGATGCGGTGACCGACAGCATCGCTGAACTGATCGAGCAGCAGTAGCAGGGCAAGATCGGCAAGCTCGCAGGGTGGTGCGTGATTCATACCTTCCCTACGTCATCAAGCCGCCGCCCGATGGGCGGCGGGCGGCCGGGCGGTCCGGGCGGGCGTGCGGCCTCTCCGGGCCGGTCCCGCCCGGCCACCCCGCCGCACCATCAAACGCAGGAAGAAACCTGGCGCAGGATGTTCACCCAGCGCCCCGCGAGACGCTAGCTCCCGGACTGAGCCGATGAGGTCAGAGCTTGCCTCCGGCGGGAGCACTCTGGCACGAGGAGATCAGCGTGAGGGGCGCGTATATGCGGGCGGAGGCGCCGCCCTATGATCTTCGGCATTGCTCTGCAAGGACTATTTATATCTATATCTCGCTTGAGCGGCCTGCCGCTCTATGATGCAATAACTGCATGCCCCCGAAAAGACCTCAGTCGCATAAGGTAGCGGACATTGCGCTCGGGTGTGTTGTCGAGGTGTTCAGATCTCAGAACTGGATCGTTGAAGAGATGAATCGCGATTATGGCGAGGATTTGCATGTACGTATTGTGAAAGGTGAAGTCGTCACCCCTTATGTCTTCTATGTCCAGGTTAAGGGCACGGGTAGCTTATCTCGATACCGCACAAAGGACGGAAAATGCATCAAATACCCCTTTGAGGGGTGGCGATTGCGCTATTGGGCTGACTTCTGGGAGCCGGTCGTTGTAGCAGTGTGGGATTCTCTTACTAGAGAAATATATTGGGAGATTGCGCAGGATGCAGAAGATCCCGAGGGTGCAACGAGGCGTTCTCATCTCCTGATCCCGTTGGATAACAAGCTTGATGCGCAAGGATTGGCGCGTATCAAGAATCGTACGCTGAAGCGCCATCGGCGCTTCGAAAACGAAAAGGCTGGGGCGAGTGTGCTGGTCGAGCGACTGGAAGAGCTCCTGGGAGTCAGCATCTCCTATGACCCCCAAGGCGGGATATTGATAGTTGGAGATCCAGACGGCGGCGCCACAATGACCGTGTTTGGGAAGTATGCCGAATGGCTTGAGAGGCGAGCCAGTGAGCTAGGCATTACGCCCGACGATCTGGTGAACGATGCACTCAGTGTCGGACTCCCCGTAATCGAATCTCTCCTAGATGGAAAAGAGCTCGTTATAACGGATAGTCAGGGCCGAGTCGAACAGCGCTGGAATAGTGTTGATGAGTTCTTTCGCTATATCGACCGCAGGGAAGAGGTTCAAGGTTTTGATGATTGAGACTGGCGAATGGGGGCTCGGTCTGGGTTTCTCCGGGGCATGGTGAGGTGGTCTCGCATTAAGGTAGTCGAGGCCGTGACGATCGCTCACTTCGGAACTCATCGTTGTGGCTGGGGCGATCGGCTGCCGCGGACCGACTTCGTCGGTCCTTGCCACTGAGCCCGAGGGCTGAGGTCTGCTGTACAGCAACCAGTACAGCAACGCCGACGCACTCAAGCGCACGGCGACCGTCTATGTCTGCTGGTCAGGTCCGTGCGAAGGTGATCGACGTGCTGTCTGCCTTGCCCTTGTGACAAAGGCTCATGGACGCGTGTCGATTTCGCGGGCGTCAACCTAGGCCTGAGGGGCCCTGGGAATCTTCAAGATCTGATGCTTGTTGGTCTGTGTGGATCCGTCCGTTGGTCGATGGGGCAAGCTGTCGGTTCAATTCCGGCCGGGATTGCAGCATGGGTCATCCTCGTGGTGACACTGACCGTAGTCCGCTATTTGCTTGATCGGTCCTCGGGAAGCCCCAGCCAAGAAGGGAGGAACACTATGCGGAGTGCATCAGCAGAAGTTTTCTGGTCGATCGGTTGCAATCTCGCGGGAGGCGTCCTCCTGCCCGCCGACGAGCGGACGGATCTACTGACGGCAGCAGCGACGACCGGCCCGAAATGGATTCGGTGAGGTACTTTTGCCGGCCCTGGGACGATGATCGTGGGGATCAGTACGCCAGTTGGGGAACGTCGGTGTTCTACCTCGCGATCGACGGCACCGGAACCGCTCGGCAGCAGGTCGAGGTATACGCCAACGGAGTAGTTCTCGCGTATGACGAGCAGCATGATGATGACGAGTTCGGCGGGTTAACTTACGCGGACCTCGATCTGGAGGAGTTCTCGCCCTTCGAGATCCCGCGGCATGAGTTCTTCGACGCACTGGCTGAGCTCAAGCCCATGAATCGGCGAAGCGGTGAGTGACGAACTGGGTGACGATCGAGGTGTACGGCTGCGGACGTTCGCGGACTACTGGAGACCGAACGCCCAGGTCGGGCGGCGTAACGCGTCCGGTAGCGATCAGCAGCAAGTGGCTTCGCATCGAAGGGGTCAGGGGTTCGAATCCCCTCATCTCCACCTAGGGCCGTTCTTGAGACGG
Organism: Nonomuraea sp. AD125B; assembly: GCF_041402765.1. Classification (NCBI taxonomy): domain Bacteria; kingdom Bacillati; phylum Actinomycetota; class Actinomycetes; order Streptosporangiales; family Streptosporangiaceae; genus Nonomuraea; species Nonomuraea sp. AD125B. Next base: position 324,008 of record NZ_JBGLOU010000007.1, read on the forward strand.
CTGGACTGAGGTTGACGGGATCCCGTCTGATCATCGCGATCGGGCGGGATCTTGTCGTTTCAGGGGTTTCCGAATCTGGTTCGTCCTGGTTTAGGGACCGCAGAGCAGTTGTCCGGGAAGGTCCGGGTGGTGTCAGGCCGCTGGTGGAGGACCGAGATCCGGCCGTTGGGCATGGCGAAGCCGACGGTGGGCTGGGCGCTGCGGTGGGGTGGCGGGTTTTGCGGCTTATGGGCCGGGTGGTGGTCTGCTCTGGCCTGCAGGTGGCGTGCCGTCGAAGGGCTCGACCGGGGCCCGCGTGGTGTCGGCGGGTGCGATCGGCTCGTTTTGGGGCTGGTGGATGTGGCGCCACTGGTCGAGGAAGTGGTGGTTGGCGACCGTGACGAGCAATGCGACCAGGCTGGTCTGGGCGACGCGTCCGTGGGCGAGCCGGTTCTTGGGATCGCCGAGGTCGAGGTCATGTCCCTTGAGCCGGCCGTTGATGCCTTCGGTATTGGCGCGGACAGACTTGTAGGTCCTGATCCAGGCGGGACTCAGGTAGGTCAGGTCCTGGCGGAATTTGTCGAGGTGGCCCAGCTCGCCGGTGTGCAGGGTGATGGTCTGCTGGTTGCGGATCTCCGGCAGTTCGCCGGTCTTGTGGTCGGGTGTCGGGGGCAGGACGCGGGGTTTGGCCGCCGGGTGGGCGGCTCGCTGCCGGGCGTCGGTCAGGTCGACCGCGGTGGGGCGGCACCTCAAGCGGGCTTGATCACTGCCGATCGGTTTCCTCGCCGGTCACCGCATCCTCGCGGCCGCTGAACGTGGCCCTGCCGCTGCGGACGTCGTGGTCGGTGCCGGGCGCGGCGAACTCCAGCAGCCGGGCGCCCTCGGCCTCGACCTCGGCGCGCTCGGTGGTGGCCAGCGGCCGGAACGGGTCGATCTCCAGAGTCGCTGATGCCTTGCCCAGATGGAGCTTCCAGGCGCCCGTCACCTGCCCGTCCACCAGGAAGGTGGCGCGCATCCCGTTGCGCGTCATGACCCGTTTGCGGTCCTGCTCCGAGATCACGCGGGTGCGGTCGGCGTGGGAGGCCAGCAGGTTGTCGTATTCGGGCAAAAAGCGAACCGGCGCGTGGGCGTCGGCGCCGGGGCGTGGCGCATCCGGCAGGTCGAACAGCTCGATCCCGCGCTCGTCGTGGAAGACCGCCAGCTGCGGCCGCAGCCTCTCCAGGACGGGACGCAGCCGGGTTCGGCCGGCCCATGTCTGCACGTCGGTGACCGAGGCCGGGCCGAACGCGGCAAGGTAGCGCAGCACGATGTGTTCGGAGTCGGCGGCGGGGGCAGGCTCGGCTCCGGTCCAGTCGGCCGCCGTCGCGTACCGGGTGGTGCCACCGACGCCCCAGACGGCGCGTGGTGGCACCTGCACCAGCGGTACCAGGTTGCGCACGACGGTGGCGAGCGCACGGGGCTCGCGATCGGGCCACCGCTCGTGCAGCGCCGCCCTGAGCTCCTTGGGGGTGAGGTGCCGTGCGCCGAGCAGCGCCCGGCCCGACTCCGCCACGGCCGCACGGTCCAGACCGGTCAGGATCGTCTTGAACGCGGTGTCCAGCTCACGGTCGAGCGCAGGCTGCGCCCATGGCCGCAACGAGCGGTAGTCCGCCGCGGTGACCAGGTGGATGGTGCTGCGCATCAGCGCGACCCGCACCAGGCGGCGCTCGGTCAGCGCGTCCGCCAGGTCGGCGGTGCCGAACTCCCGTAACCTGCTCCAGAGCCCGAAGTAGGGCGCGTACGGCGCCTGCGCCTGCATGCCGACCAGCCGGGTGACCGTCTCCTCGGCGGTCGCCTCGGCCCGTTCCAGCAGCCACTGTCGGGCCAGCAGAGCTCGTCCCAACTCCCGTCGCCTCAGCACCTGTGCCACCGTGCCGTCCTTTCCGTCCATCCGGCAGGGGCGGCGGATGCCGCCCCCGCCTCGTTGATCATCCGCCGAAGTCGGCCCGGTGATCCGCGGCCCACCGGGCGTAGGCGCGCGCGGGGTGCCCTGTGATCTGCTCGATGACGTCGTTGACCGGCGCGGGCTTGCCGACCGCCTGCGCCATGAGACCGAACAGCGCCGCCAGAAACTCAGGGTCCATGAACCGGCTCATCTGCTCCAGCACCGCCTCCGGGTCGAGGTCCTCGACGGTGAGCGGGCGCCCCAGCATCTCGCCGAGGATGCCGACCTGCTGTGCCTGGGTCAGCGACTCGGGGCCGGTCAGGTCGTAGGCCCGCCCCGCGTGCCCGCCGCCGATCAGGATCCGCGCGGCCACCTCGGCGACGTCCCTCTCGTGCACGGCGCTGAAGGCCGCTTCGGTGTACGGCGCGCGAATGACGTCACCGCCCTGGAGCTGCATCGCGAACGTCAACGAGTTGATGGCGGGGAACAGGAGCCGCAGGAACGTCCACTCGATCCCGGACGCCTCGATGGCCCGCTCGACATCGCGGTGGTACTGGGCGATAACGTCGGGCTGCCGCTCGGCGCCTGGGACGACCGCCCCGGAGGACAGGAACACCAGCCGCCGTACCCCGGCCTGGCCCGCGGCCGCCAGCAGCGGAGCGACATCCATCCCGTACTGCAGAACCAGGAAGGCGGCCTCGACGCCGGCCAGCGCCGCCGGCAGCGTCTCGGGCTTGGTCAGATCGCCCCGGACGACGTCGACTTCCTCCGGAAGCTCCGCCCGCTCCGGAGTACGGGTCAGCGCCCGCACCGGCGCACCCGCGGCGACCAGCTCCTCTACCGCCTGACGTCCGAAGTGAGCCGTGGCACCGATGACGAGATACATGAGTGTTTCCTTTTCGCGCGAAGACATGGGGGCTGAGGGGGTCCGCCGAAAAACCGGCGGCGGTCAGCGAACCTTGCGGAAGAACTGCCGGATGTCGTGGACGAGCAGATCGGGGGCGTCGTGAGCGGCGAAGTGGCTGCCCCGGTCATAAACGTTCCAGGAGAAGATATTTTTGTGGTCGCGGTCGGCGAACGTCCGGATCGACGGAAAGTCCCAGGCGAAATTGGCCAGGCCGAGGGGCACGGTGGTCGGCTCGGGCACGGAGGTGCCCCGGCCGTTCGACTTCTGCTTTACAGGGGCCGCCGCCGCGTCCTCGTAGTAGAACCGGGCGGCTGAAGCGGCCGTGTTGGTCAGCCAGTAGATCATCACGTTCGTGAGCACGAAATCCGGGTCGAGCGAAGCGCCGAGCAGCTGCGCGTGCCAGCCCAGCAGGCCGGCCGGTGAGTCGGCCAGTGCGTGCGCCAGATTCTGCGGCTCGGTGGACTGGAGCTTGTCATACGCGCCCCGGTTCTGGGTGAACCACTCGGCGAACGCGAGCTTTCCGCGCTCCTCCTCAGACAGACCGGCCGACTCGGCGGGGTCGCCCGACGGGAACGAGAAGACCTGCGTCACGTGCACTCCACAGACGTGCCCAGGGTCAACCCGGCCCACCTCGGGCGAGATCAGCGATCCGCCGTCGTTGCCAGCCGCGCCGTACCGGTCGTACCCGAGCCGGCGCATCAGCTCGGCCCAGGCCCGGGCCACCCGGTACCGATTCCAGCCGCGCTCCCGGGTCGGCCCGGAGAAGCCGAAGCCCGGCACCGACGGAATGACCAGATGGAACGCGTCCGCCGGGTCGCCGCCGTGCGCACGCGGGTCGGTGAGCGGGCCGATCACGTCCAGCCACTCGACCACCGAGGTCGGCCAGCCGTGGGTCAGGATCAGCGGCGTCGCGTCCGGCTCCGGCGACAGCACGTGCAGGAAGTGGATGTTCTGGCCGTCGATCTCAGTGGTGAACTGCGGGTACGCGTTCAGCTTCGCCTCCCAGGCCCGCCAGTCGTACCCCGTGCGCCACCGCTCGACCAGTTGCTTGACGTAGCCCACCGGGACGCCGTACTCCCAACCCGGCGGCACCGGGCCGACCGGCGCCGACTCGCTCGCGGGCAGCTCCTCCGCCCACCGAGTCCGGGCCAGCCTCTGCTGTAGATCGTCGAGCTCGGCCTGAGGGATGTCGATCCGGAACGGGGCGATCGTGCTGTCGTTCGTCATGGTCATCAGCGTAGGAACCAATTAGGTAGAAGCCGTTCCTAATGAACGGGCAGACTCGAAGAATGTTGGAAACCTCGGCGCGGCTGCTGCGCCTGCTCTCGCTGCTCCAGACGCCCCGCGAGTGGACCGGCGCCGAACTGGCCGAACGGCTGTCGGTCAGCACCCGCACCATCCGCAACGACGTGGAACGCCTGCGAAACCTCGGCTATCCGGTGCACGGCAACCGAGGCGCGGTGGGCGGCTACCGGCTCGGTGCCGGGGCCGCGCTGCCGCCGCTGCTGCTCGACGATGAAGAGGCGGTCGCGGTGGCGATCGGACTGCGCACCGCCGCCGGGGGCACGATCACCGGAGTCGAGGAGACCTCGCTGCGCGCGCTGGCCAAACTGGAGCAGGTGCTACCGACCCGGCTCCGGCGCCGTGTCAGCGCCCTCCAGCGGTACGCCGTCGCGGTACCCCGGGACGACCTGGGCCCACGGGTGGACGCGGACACGCTGAGCGCCCTCGCCGCCGCCTGCCGGGATCACGAGCGCCTGCGATTCGACTACCGAAGCCACGACGGCTCCGAGAGCCGGCGCGAGGTGGAACCATACCGACTGGTCAACTGGGGACGACGGTGGTACCTCGTCGGGTTCGACGTCGAGCGGGCCGGCTGGCGGACGTTCCGGGTGGACCGGCTCCGCCCACGCACCCCGACGGGTCCCCGATTCACCCCCCGCGATCTCCCCGAGGAGGCCATCGACCAGGTACGCCGGGGCGTGTCGTCGGCTGCCTGGCGATACCGGGCCCAGGTCGTCGTGCACGTACCAGCCGAACAGCTCGCCGAACGAATCAACGCCGCCATCGGCACGATCACGCCGGTCGACGACACCCGCTGCCTGCTGGACACCGGCGCGGACAGCATCGAGGCGCTCGCCGTTCACCTCGGCCTGCTCGGCGTCGATTTCACCGTGACGGAGCCCGCGGAACTCGTCGAACTCGTGCGTGCACTCGCCGACCGCTATCACCGCGCCACCGAGCCACAGCCGCAGCACACCTGATATGGCGGGCGTCCTTGTCAAGTGGGCCTGCGGTTATCTGGGGTAGTCAAGCGAACTGGTTGGTCAGCCGCCTGAGGGTCGCTCAGACACGTAAGGCAAGCAGGTTGCTCGCGTTCGGCGCGTAGATGGATGGTCGAGAGGTCTATCAGCCGCGTGAAAGGACCCCCACCGGGCGCTCGAGGACGTGCCCGAGGGCGGCGTCCACACCTTTGTGACGGACGGGATCGAAAGCGCCCTGCGGCAAGGCCAGGGAGGTCGCCGGCGGCAAGAACGTCGCCGTGATGGGCGGCGCGGACCTCGGGCGGCAGTTCATGAGGGCGGGCTGGTCGACCAGATCGGGATCCATCTGGTGCCTGTGCTGTTCGGCGGGGGCCAGCGGCTCTTCGACCACCTGGGGGCGACCACATCCAGCTTGAGGTGGTCAACGTGGTCGACACCCCGCTGGCCACCCATCTGCTCTACCGCATCGTGAAATGACCCGTCATCGCTGAGCGGGCCTGTCCGGAATCGCCTTGGCCGGGGGCTGGACGCTCATCTCTCGGTCGTCGCGGAGCCGCCGAGCACGGCCTGGCGGGCTTTGACGATGGCTTCGGAACGATCGGTGGTGTGGAGCTTGGCGAAGATGTTGGAGATGTTGTTGCGAATGGTCTTCTCGCTGAGCACAAGTCGTTCGGCGATGGCGGTGTTGGACTTCCCGCGGGGCCATGAGGTCGAGGATGTCGCGCTCCCGGGACCTGGCCGACAACCCGCAGGCCTGGCCCCACGCGAACCTCGCCGGCCATCCCGCCGCCGCGGCGGCAATGCCGTAGGACTGGACCCCATGGCTCCGTCATGCCAGCGGACAGTCGGCCTGTCTCCCTGCCGATCAGATTGCCGCGGTAGGCGCGCGGAGTGTGCCCGGACCTTTCCCAGACCTTCCCCGTCTTCCTTATCGAGGATCAGCCGGCCTGTCGCCGGTCGATCCGTCATGCCCGAAGCAGCGCCATGATCGCCGATGTCGTCATCGCCGGAGCCGGGCCCAACGGCCTGATGCTGGCCTGTGAGCTCAGCCTGGCCGGAGTCCGCTCCCTGGTCCTGGAGCGTCTGCCGGAGCGCACCGAGGAGAACCGCGCCAATGGCCTGGTCGGTCAGGTGGTGCGGATGCTCGACCGGCGAGGCCTGTACGAGCGGCTCACTGGAAACCCGGACCCACCCCGGCCCGCTCCCGGATTCGTCTTCGGCGCGTTGCCGATCGACCTGAGTGTGCTGGACGACAACCCGCTCTATACCCTCCTGGTCCCGCAGCGCAGGATCGAGCAGATGCTGGAGGACGGGCTGTCGAGCTCCATCTCGAGATCCGGCGCGGTCACGAGCTCACCGGTTTCACCCAGGGCGCGGATGGCGTGACCCTCCAGGTCAGCGGGCCGGACGGGCCGTACACGATTGAAACGCGCTACCTGATCGGCGCCGACGGCGGGCACAGCATCGTACGCAAGCTGGCCGGGATCGCCTTCCCCGGCGTGACGACCGACGAGACGATCGCGCGCACCGCGCACGCCGTCGTGCCGGCCGAGCTCGTCGATCCGGTCACCGGCCGGCTCGACATTCCCGGGTACGGACCCATCCCGCCGTTCCTGCACGTTGTTCGTGTACGCGGCCCTCCCGGGCGCCCCCGCACCGTTGATGTATGTGCTCGGAAAGGTGGCCGGAATGCGGCGAAACCCACATGCAGGACCCGCCGATGACGCCCGGCCGTACCCGACAGCCCGGGAAACGATCTCTGACGACGCCACTGCTCCGCAGGTTAGCTGTACTCGTGAACACCCCACCCAGGGCCGTTCTTGAGACGGCTGGACTGAAGTTGACGGGATCCCGTCTGATCATCGAGATCAGGCGGGATCTTGTCGTTTCAGGGGTTTCCGAATTGGATTAGTCCTGGTTCGGGGCCTGCGGAGTCGGCGTCTGGGAAGGCCCGAGTGGTGGCAGGTTGCTGGTGGAGGAGCGAGATCCGGCCGTTGGACATGGGAAGCCGACGGTGAGCGGGGCGCTGCGACAAGGTGGCGGGTTTTGCGGCTTATGGGGCGGGTGGTGGTCTGCTCTGGCCTGCGGGCGGCATGCCGTCGAAGGGCTGGGCTGGAGCCTGCGGCGTGTCGGCGAGTGTGACGGGCCTGTCCTGGGGCTCGTGGATGTGGCGCCACTGGCCGAGGAGATGGACGGATGCTGGGCAATCCCTGCTCAACACGTGGCAGCAGGTCCTTCTCTGGCTGAATGCCGTGTGGGTGGCCGAGCGGGATCCTGACCGGCGGGAAGCGTGGGGGCGGGTCGCTCCGGCGATCCGGATGCTGTTGCGCGCCATGGCCGTGGCCGGCCGTATGGACCAGGGCGTCACGCCGGCGTTCGGGACGCGGCAGCTCGCGCGGATGTCCGGATACGACCACACGACCGTGGCCAAGCACCTGAAGCGGCTGCGGGAGGAGGCGCACCCGTTGGTCGAGCGGATCGTGCCCGGCGCCGTGGTGATCACCCCGGCATGGCCGTAGCGACCGCCCCGCCACCGGCCGGCGGAGGCCGACGCGATTCCTACCGTCAGGCGTACTTGGCTCGCAGCCCCAAGTACGCCTTGAAGGGGCAACGGGTTGGCATAAGGGCCGGTCGCCGGCCCGAGGGTGAGTGTGGACTCGCGCGCTTCCGGGTTGTGGTCGGACTCAGCTCATTGCCTGGAAGCTCGCGTATCTGCCGGTAATGATGCCACTTGGGGGAAGCACGATGAAGACCCGGAGCCGGCAGTTCGCGTCCGGGAAGAGCCGGATCAGGCCCCGGGTGTGGTTGGCGATAGTGGATACTTCCGTGAGGCCCTGGTGGCAGACGCCGGGCTCCGGGTCCTGGATCACCTCCAGCTGGCCGGACCCCGAGTCGATCACCACCAAACCCTGTGCTGCGGCGGCGGGGGCGGCCAGGGTGAGGGCGAGCGCTCCTGCGGCGGCTGCGGCCAGGAGAGCGGTAGGAATGAGGCGCATCGGGCATCCTTTCGCGTAGGTCAACCAGCACCACCACATTGTGTAGCGGAATTGCTACGCTACGTAACTATCGCAGGTGACATACCTTTCTTCCGGGTACTTCTCAGAGGCAAGAGGGACCTTCCCGCCCTGGGCTACTGCCTTGGCTAACCGCCGTCTTTGCTTCGAGGCACACTTGGGCTGCGGGCCTACTTGCTCTTGCCACGGCCACGCTCGGCGGCGCGCAGCTGCTCGGCTTCAGCGCGGGCTTCCGTAAGCTGCCTGTCCCGCTCGGCCAACTTGGTGCTCTCCTCCTGCAGCGCGTCGCTGGCGGCCTTGAGCGCGTTGATCTCGGCCTGGGGCGACCGGAGCAGCGTCTCCCGTTCCCGATCGGCCGCCTGTTCGGCGCGTTCGAGCGCCCGGCGGGCGTCCTCCTGGCCCTGCTCGGCGCGGGCTTGCGCGAGCTGCGCGCCGCGCACGTCGGCCTGTGGCTGCCGTACGTCGGCGTCGGCTTGCTCCTCGGCATCCTTGACCAGCTCGCGGGGCGTGCGCGACCTGCCGCTTCGCACGTCTGAAGGTCATGCGCTCACTCGCCTTCCTCGCCTTCATCGTGCTGACCGCCTGCGGCAGCGGAGTGGCGGCCGACGAGCCGGTTACGTACGCGGCCAACGCCGTCTCCGTTCTGGAGAATCCCGGTCACGGGCCGCAGATGTGCGCCGCGATGCACGAGTCGCTGCCACCCCAGTGCGGTGGGCCGGACATCGTCGGCTGGGACTGGTCCAAGGTCCAGCACTTGATCTCTTGAGCGGATCGAGTCCATGCCTGGTGAGTCTCCCTACCCCGCCGAGCTGTGCCGCCGTGCGGTGCGGATGGTCGCCGAGGTGCGGCCGGATTACCGAACCGAGTACGGGAAATGCGAGGCTCCGCATCCATGGCGAGGGCATTGCGACCGCGGCGCGCGAGGTCGTCACCTCACGAGAAGCTCATCTCCGCCAGGCCCTTCTCCAGCGTCACGTCAGGCGAGTAGCCCAGCTCCTTCCTCGCGGCGGTGATGTCGTAGGAACGGTCACGGCCGGTGAAGCTGACGAGCCAGTTCGTCAGTGGCGGCGCCGTCTTCCGGCGGAGCAGGCGTGCCGTGCGGTCCATCACCGCCGCCATGGGCGCCGCCATCGCCAGAGGGACGCTGCGGCTCTTGGACAGATCCACGCCGCGGGTCGCCAGCAAGGGGGTGAGGAAGTCTCGGATGGGCATCGGCGTGCCGTCCGTCACGTGGTAGACCCCCTTGTGGCGGCCCCGGGTGAGCGCGAGGATCGCGGCACTGGCCAGGTTCTCGACGTGTACGAAGTCGACGATGTGCCTGCCGTCGTCGATCCAGGCGAACCGTCCGGCCTCGGCGACCTTGACCATCTCGTTGATCGTCGTCATTCCGCGGCCCCAGATGAACGGCGGGCGGAGCACCACCAGCTCGGTCTTCCCGCTGCGGGCTTTCAGGAGCGCGCGCTCGGTGGCCAGCTTGACCCGGCTGTAGGCGATGTTCGGCCGGCCCTCCGGCGTCGACTCGTCGACGACGGGACGGCGTTGACTGCCCGTGGAGACGGACGCGGCGCTGGTCAGCACGAAGCGTCGCACCCCGGCCGCGACGCTCGCGGCGTGCAGGGCGGCCGTCGGCACGTGATTGGCCTGTTGGAAGAGCGAGTCGGGGCCCCAGAACTCCATGTACGCCGCGACGTGCACGACCGCGTCGGCCTCGCGCAGCTTGGCGAGCCAGTTCGGCGCCGGGGAGCCCGCCCGGCCGAGCTCGGCGAGATCGCCGGACACGGGTTCGGCGCCGGCCACACGTACCCGCTGGATGCTCGAGCCCGATCTGGCCAGTGCCATGACCTCATGTCCCTCGGCGACGAGGCGGTGGACGAGAGTGCCGCCGACGAAACCGCTGCCGCCGGTGACGAAGATCTTCATGTGTTCACTCCTTGTGGTTGAGCACGCGCTTACCTCAGATGTATTGGGATCGAATAGTTCGGTACCAATGTATCGACGTCTATGTAACCTCCCGTACGATGGGGGCGTCAAGTGGGAGGTGGGCGATGCCACGCGCGAACGAGGGCGTGACCGCAGCACAGGTCGCCGACGAGTTCAGCCGTACGGCCAAGGTTCTGGTACGTCACTTCAACGAGCGTCTGGGCGAGCACGGGGTGTCGACACCGAGATTCCGCCTGGTGGTGGAGGTGGCGCGTTCGCAGCCGGTTCGTCTCACCGAGCTCGCTCTCGCGGTCGGCATCGCGCAGGGGACCGCCTCCACCTTGGTTGACGCGCTCGTCCGCGACGGACTACTCGAACGCCAGACCAGCGCGGATGACCGCCGGTCCGTACTCCTTCGAGTGACGGCGCAAGGGGCCGCACTGGCGCAGGACTGGACAGCCGGCTATGAGCTGGCGGCGGAAGAGCTGTTCAGGCCACTCACCCCCGAGCAGCTTTCGACACTGGTCGACATATTGCGGACGCTCAGCGCCGGCGAGGCGTCGGCCGCCGGCGACTGAAGAAGGCCTTGCCGGCGCGTGGATCGCCGGAGCGCCGCAGGTGTCGTCGCCTGCAGCGATCTCGAGTGGAACCGCGCTCAGCGCGATGAACGGTCCTGCACAGCTGCCTCGATCCGCAAGCCGACACCGGCCATGACGGCGACCAAAAAGACGGCCAGCCAGGGAAGCGAAGGGAAATCCGGATGCCAGACCAGCTCGATCACCGCTCCGGCAAAACCTCCGCCGATCCCCAAGGACCCCAGCAGGCGTAGCGCGGCCACCGTGTAGCGCAGCGCCGCCGCCTCCTCGAAGTCCTCGCGGTCCGCCTGCTGGGGGTTGTCCTGTGCGGCCATGGGCGTGAGCTTCTCACGCTGAGATCAAGATCCGATAGCGGCGGCGGACGGGAAACGATCACAGCGAAGTCGGGAAGCGATCTTCTCAACCCGTCTTGCGCCCCAGGCCGGCCATATTCGTGAACGCCCCACCTAGGTCGAAGGCCGCTTCCCAGTTGTGGGAGGTTGCCTTTTGCGTTGCCGGGTGACGGACGGGGTGACTACGTCGGATGGGAGTAAGCGATGCGGAGCCGGCAAGGTTCTCGGGTTGTGCTGCTGGATCGGAACGATCGGATTCTTCTGATCCGACACAGGTATGACGGTGTCATCGTCGTCCCCGGCTCTCCGGTCCGGGAGTTGTTCTGGGTGCCCCCGGGCGGAGGGTTGAAGGAGGGCGGAAAATTTCCTCCGGGGCGCTCGTAGGGAGCTGATGGAGGAGACCGGATTGACGGAGGTCGAGTGGGGGCCTTGCTTGTGGACTCTCGATGCGGACGTCCGGTGGAGTGGCGAACCCGTACACATGCACGAGCGGTACTTCCTGGCGCGGGTGCGCGGCACGCAGACCGTCACCCGTGCCTGTCTGGAGCCGGGTGAAGAGCAGGCGATCCTTGATCACCGATGGTGGTCCTTGGCCGAGCTGGTCGAGGCCGAGGCCACAGAGACCCTGCGGCCTGTGGGGCTTCCGGGGTTGTTGGCCGAGGTGCTGGCCGCGGGGGGACGTCCGTCGGGTGAGCCGCGTGTCCTGCACGTGTAGGAGTGCTTCCGCCTGAAGTCACCCGAGAATGGAGGCCGCTGCCGGACCGTGGAGGCGGTGTCTGGGTGGCCGGTGTCGGATCCCCCGCTCCGTTGAGGAGCGGAGGGACCCGCGTCGGTATGTCACTCTCCCCCATTCAGGGGGCGCACCTGATGTTGAAGCATTGGTTGTTCGGGCCGTGGGCGTCGTTGCCGCTGGCGTGGTTGCCGTGACCGTCGCTGCTGGCTACTGCGGCTCTGATGCCGTAGTCGCCGTTGTTGCGTGCGCGGTTGTTCTTGATCACGGTGTCCTTATCCGTGGCGTCGACCTCGATGCCGTCTTGCCTGGGGGAGGTGCCGTTGCCGTTGCCGTTGGCGTCGTTGTTGTCGATGCGGGTGCCGGTCGCAGCGGAGTTGACCAGGATGCCGTCTCCGGCGTTGTTCACCACGCTGTTGCGGTAGAGCAGGGTCCCTCTGCTTGGCCCCGTGAGGAGGATCCCAGTGCCGTTGGCGATGGCGTTGATGTACTGGACGACGTTGCGGTTGGCCCCATTCCCGAGAGTGACCCCGCTTGCGAAGCCGGTGACGGCGCCGTTTTTGATCGTCACCCCGGAGTAACCGGGACGCGATCCCACCTGTGCATTGCGGATCCCGCTGAAGGGCTGCATCCCTGTACCGTCGATGGTGTGGCCATTGAGGTCGATGGTGATGTTGGCCGCACCGACGACGAGCCCGTTGCCGGTGCAGTTGTGCAGGTCATTGGCGAGCTTGATGGATTTGGTGATGACCTGTCCGCAGGCAACGGTGGTCTCGCCCTTGTAGTTGCTGTCCAGCGCCGAGGCGGGCGTCGGCAGGGCGCAGGCGAGCGCGATGCCCCCCAGGCCGCAGGCGAGTAGCGTTTTTGAGAACATGGAATTCCCCCGTGAGGACACAGTTTGGTTTCTGTGGCACCGATATCCTCCCGCGGGCGGGAAGCACTCAAACAACGGAGGAAATTCTCCGATTTCGCAACTCGGAGAACATGAAAGATTAATCGTCATTAATGGGTGTGACGTGCGACATATGCTTTAAATGGAAGCAAATGGTGCATCGTGCACCCCTGCTGGTCCGGCCCCTCGGTGACAGGTGCGGATGCGGCGTCGGGGCGACGAGGGGCATGCCTGCCTGGCGAAAAGCCCGCCACTCGCTAGTACGGCCCCACTCCCGGAATCAGCACGACAGCCGGTATCCAGAAGTGGGCGACAGGCATGAGCGCGAGAGATACCGCTATCAGTAAGCATTTGTAGACGGGTCTCACCCGAGCGACGCCGAACCCGAGGCCCGCCGCGAGCAGGAGCGTCGCGAAGACCACGGCCATGGCGGCCGGGACGCAGGCGTGATGCTGGAGCCCGGTGTCGACGATCTGCGTGCCGTCGTTGTCCGTCAGGGCGGGTGAGGCTGCGAACTCGCGCAGGAGCGGAGCGGCCTTCCAGGAGGCCGCCGCCAGGTCTGCCAGGCCCAGCCCCGCCCCGGCGAGGATCGCCGTGACGAGGCCGGCCCGCCACGTCTTGTCCCTGGCCCAGCGTGCGGCCAGCAGGCCGGCCACCAGCGCGCACACGTGTCCGGCGACACTGCCGGAGGTGTAGGCCAGGGCGGCGGCCGTACGCCACTTCGCCACCACCTGGTCGTCGGGTTGCGCGTCGGGCCACATGCTCTGCCCCACCTCGAGATTGAGTGCTGCGAGCAGGACGGCCGCGCCGCCGGTCACCGCGATCAAGGCTGCGTACCAGGTCCTGGCCCGCCAGTTGGTCGGCGAAGTCCGCGTCACGCCGTACATCGTGCCCGATCATGGGTCGGGTCGTCGGTAAATGTCGGGCATCCGGTCGCCGGTCGCCGTTACCGTGCCTTCATGTTGCAGGCGCACGAGCGGTTCGTGGCCTCCGGGCCGTTGCGGATCTGGACGGAGCGGGTCGGAGATCCGGAGCTTCCCGCTGTTCTGCTGGTCACGGGGTCGGCGGCTCAGGGTGTCAGCTGGCCTGATGCGCTGGTCGGGCGGCTTGTCGAGCGTGGGGTTCAGGTGATCCGGTTCGATCATCGGGACACCGGCCGGTCCAGCGTTGTCGACTTCGACGCCCATCCGTACACGATCGGGGACATGGCTCGCGACTGCCTGGCGGTGCTGGACGGTCATGGGCTGAGCTCCGCTCATGTGGCTGGGGCCTCCCTGGGCGGGATGATCGCGCAGTGGATGGGGGTGCACGCGCCGGAGCGGGTCCGGTCGTTGACGGTGATGTCCAGCTCGCTGATGGGCCATGATCCGAGACCTGGGTGGGCACGGGCGCGGGCCGGGAAGCCGGCCGACCCGGATGATCTGCCGCCGCCGTCTCCGGCGTATCTCGCGCATCTGGACGCCGGGCTGCCGCCGGGTGTGGAGTCCGACGTGGCCTTGTTCCGGGTCTTCAACGGGCCGGTCCGGCCGTTCGACGAGCGGGCCGCCCGGGAGATGCTGGAGCTGGCGCTGTCGCGGGCCACCGATCCGGCGGCCGCGGCCAACCACTTCCGGGCCGTGTGGATGAATGACCCTGACCTGCTCGCTCCGCTGTCGTCGATCACCGCGCCGACCTCGATCGTGCACGGCGACCAGGATCCGGTCTATCCGCTCGGTCACGGCGAGGCGCTGGCTGCCGCGATTCCGGGCGCGGTGCTGCATGTCGTGCCCGGGATGGGACATGTCATGACTTCTCCCGGCCTGCCGGAGGAGGTCGCCGACCTGATCCGGCTCTGACCTGCCTGAGGCGCCGGCCGGTGTCCGTCCGCGTCCGTGCCCGCCTCGTAATGCATCGCGAGCTTCGGTCAAGTACACGGTGGCCGACCTCACGGCGGAGATATTCCTCGCGGCGCTGCACTCCCGGCACACCTACCGGCTGGGACGAGGCAGCGAGGCCGGATGGCTGTACGGGGTGGCGCGTAACGTGCCGCTGGCCCAACGACGCCGCGGCGAGCGCGAGGCGCGCGCCGTCGAGCGGATCGTCGCGCGCCGGTTGCTGGACGGCGACGACATCGCCGATCTTACGGACCGCATCGACGCCGAGGAGCCCGCCCGCCGGGCACTGTCGGCCATGGCCGACCTGCCGGAGGGGGAGCGGCGTTGCTGGAACTCGTGGTCATCGACCAGGGAACCCCGGCCGGCGTGCCGGCCCGCACGTCGGCTGGTGGCTGTGGCAGGGCTGGCCGTGGCGGTGGCCGCGGTGGTGGCGTTCGCCGTCAAGAACCCCGCGGATGCCGCTCAGACAGCTGGACGGCCCCGGCTTCTGGATCGACCCGAAGGACTTCGGGCCGGACGAGACGCTCGTCGTGGTCATGCACTCCGCCAACGGTGACCCGGCCAAGAGCAACGTAGGCGGTGTCGGGGTGATCCGCGGACCGGTCGCACCCTGTGAACTCGTGCCTGCCGAGTTCGGCGGTACCTCCTGAGACGGGTGCGTGAACACTCGAGGCTCCTGTGACAAGACACAGGTGACATCTCGAAGGGGGTCCAGTGCCGAAGACAGATCATCTATGGTGACCGACACGTCACCACTGGTGGTGGACTCCGAGATCATCGCAGGTTCCCTCGATGATCCGGAGCAGTTCGCCGCCCTGTTCGACCGCTATGCCGCGACGCTCTACAGGTACATCTCCTTCCGGCTCGGGCCGGAGCTCGCCGAGGATCTCGTCGGTGAGACGTTCCTGATCGCGTTCCGCAGGCGCGAGGCGTACGACATCTCCTACCGCGATGCCCGGCCCTGGCTGCTGGGCATCGCGACCAAGCTCATCACCGGTCATCGCAGGGCCGAGGTCAGCCGCTACCGCGCGCTGGAGCGGCAGAGCCCGGCCCAGCCCGTCGAGGGGCCGGAAGAGGCGATCACCCGTGAGCTGACCGCTCAGGGGTCGCGGCCGGTTCTGCTGAACGCGCTCGCGCTGCTGTCGCGGGGCGACCGGGACGTGCTGCTGCTGGTCGCCTGGAGTGACATGACGTACGAGGAAGCGGCCCGCGCGCTCGGCATACCGGTCGGCACGGTCAAGTCACGACTCAATCGGGCCCGGCGCAAGGTCCGTCACAGCCTGGGTGGGGTCAATCCGTTGGAGGAGCACGGTCATGGATGAACTGAAGACGCTCATCAAGGAGCTGGAGCACGAGCCGCCGCACTCCCTGGCCCGGCAGCGGCTCCGGCTCGCGCAGGAGGCGGCCGCGGCGCCGCGCGGCCGGCGATGGGGAAGGCTGCTCACGTTCGGCGGGCGGCGGCTCGCTGTCGGCGCTGCTGTGGCGGCGGCCGTCGCGGTGGGCGTGGCCGTGCCTTCCCTGCTCGGCTCCGCCGACCCGGCGTACGCCCTGACGAAGAACCAGGACGGGTCGATCAACCTCAAGGTCTACGATTTCCGGGACCCCGAGCAGGTCGAGCAGGAGCTGGCCGAGTGGGGTGTGCGGGCCGACATCACCTACCTGCCTCTCGGCAAGCGCTGCGGGAACGTCCGGGCGCCGTTCCTCAAGGGCGACGACTTCGGCGCGGGCGAGGAGTTGTCGAGCGGTGATGCCGCCACGCAGGCCAGGTTCCGGGAGAAACTGCAGAAGTCGGCCTCTTACCAGGCGATTCGCCCGAAGGACGGCATCACCATCTATCCCCGCCACATCAAGCCGGACCAGATCGCGATGATCGAGGTCATGGAGAATCCGGTCACGCCATCGGAGGCGCGTCCCGGGGTGGCCTGGCAGTTCAGCGGGCGGCTGACGACCGGGCCGATCCAGCCGTGTGAGGTCGTGGCGGATCCCTCGGCCGGCGACATCGGCGACGCCACGCCGCCGCCCGGCAGCTGATCCGCTTTCCCGCGCGCTCCCCTCGGACCGGGGGGGAGCGCGCCTCGCATGACGACTTTCCTCAGAGGAAAGCACGTGCTACTTTCCTTATGGGAAAGTAGTCATGCCGACCTCGGAGGTGGCCTTTTGAACCCGCACGACGCCCAGTCCTCGCTCGACGACATCCGCCGGCTCCAGGACACGACCAGGAACGAGATCGCCCGCCGCAGCTTCGCGATGCCCCGCGTGATCGTCGTGGCGCTCGGCCTCTTCGTCAGCTTCGCCGCGATCGACCTGGGGGCGCCGTGGCAGTACATCGGCGCCGGGGTGGGGCTCGGCCTCTTCGCGGCGGTGGGCATCGTCTACGAATATCGGGCCGCGGTCCAGAGGCAGCCCACCCTCCAGGAGACGCTGTACCACGTGATGGTGCTGCTCGGCGTCTGCATGGTCTTCGGTGCCGGGCGCACTCTGGCCTTCGCGCTCCTTGACGCGCCCGCGCACGGTCTGATGTCGCAGGCCATGGCCGGCGCCGTCGTGGCGGCCCTCGCGTACGTCGCGGCCACGCCGCTCAACCGCCGCGTCATGAGGTCGCTCGTCCGGCAGGACGGCAGGCGAGGCTGATGGATCCGCAGTTCGACGAGTTCCTGCACGTACCGGCCAGGCTGTCGATCGTGGCGGTGCTGGCGCCGGCCGACTGGGTGGACTTCGGCTTCCTGCGGGACTCGATCGGCACCAGCGACTCGGCCCTGTCCAAGCAGGTCTCCGCCCTGGCCGGCGCCGGATACGTCGATGTGCGCAAAAATCAGGACAAGCGGGCGCGGCGTACGTACGTGCGGCTCACCCCGCAGGGCCGGGAGGCGTTCGTGCGGCACGCGGCGGCCCTGGAGCGGATCGTCGCGCTCGCCCGCGTCAGCGAGGAGTGGCCCCCCGCCCCGTAGCGTCAGCCGCACACCCCCGGGAGGCCGCACACCTTCTTCGCCATCTTCCTGGCCTGACCCGTGATCTCCTTCTTCGCGCCGCTGCCCCTGGCGTTGGCGGTGTAGAGGAACAGGGCGGCGCCCCGGCGTCCGATGACCGCCAGGTCGTCGGACTGCGACAGCCGCCGGCCGCTCGCGGCGTACTCGTGACCCGCCACCGACAGACCCTCGTCACCGACGCGCAACGGCTTGCCCACGTAGCCGAACCGGTCGCGCTTCACCACGCCCGGTTTCGAGCACCTGGCCAGGTCGGCCCGGAGCTTGCGGAAGGCGTCCTGGGCGGCTCGGGGATTCCGGTACAGCACGAGTTGTTCGCTCGTGCCCGAAGGCGCGCTGGTGGAGTAGGTGATGGTGCGCATCGCCACCCGGCCGTCGCGGGGCTTCCCCTTCGACCGGCAGGGGTTGAACTCGAGCTGCCGGGACAGGCTGTCGCTCATCTCCCACCACTCCTCGTCCTCGACCACGGGTCCCTTGACGGCCGCGGGCTCGGTCAGCAGGAAGTTCCTGGGAATCCTGGGGGCGGTGGCGTGGGCGGGGCTCGTTCCTGCCAGGAGCGAGCCGATCGCCAACGCCGCCGTCATCGCCTTGATGATCACAAATGATGAGATGTACGGCCGTGACGAGAAGTTCTACGCCACGGCGGTGCCCTCAAGCTCGACCATCAGGTCGGGGATCGCCAGCCGGGTCACTCCGAGCATCGTGGTGGGCGGGGCCACCCCTGCGGCGCCCAACCGGGACGCCAGCACGCCGTAGTGCTCGAAGAGCCGGTCGACGTCGGTGGTGTAGACGTTGAGCCGGACGAGGTTCGCGAGGGACATGCCGGCCTCGCCGAGCACGGCCTCCAGGTTGTCGAGGCTCAGGGCCAGTTGGGCCCCCATGTCATCGGCGTGCTGGGGCTTGCCCTCGCCGCTCATCGCGGTCTGCCCGGAGCAGTAGAGGGTCCGGGTGTGCCCGGAGACGACCTCGCCCTGGTTGTAGCCCAGCCCGAGGGACCACGGCCACGGGTTGACCGGCGTTCGCTCCATTGCCACATCAGCTCCATTCGGTGCATCGACGCCCGCACCTTTCGGGCGCGTTGATGAGCTTGGCAAACAAAGCACGACATCCTGTGTCGTGTATTTCGGTAATGTTCTTGGATGCGTGCCGATCGGCTGGTCTCGCTGGTGCTGCTGCTGCGCCAGTACGGCCGGCTCTCCGCCACCGCGCTGGCCCGCGAGCTGGAGGTGTCCACCCGTACGGTGCTGCGCGACATCGAGGCGCTGTCCGCGGCCGGCGTCCCGGTCTACGCCGAACGCGGACGGAACGGCGGTTTCGCGTTGTTGCCCGGCTTCCGTACCGAGCTCACCGGGCTGAACCACGACGAGGCCCTCGCTCTGCTGGTCGCCGGGTCGCGGCGCGGCGCGCAGGCGTTCGGGCTCGGCTCGGCGCTCGCCTCGGCGATGCTCAAGGTGGTGGACGCGCTGCCCGACGGTTATCGGGACACCGCGGCCGGCGCGGCCGAGCGGCTGCTCATCGAGCCGGAGATCGACCTCCTCTCGCGCCGGCTGACCGACGAGGAGGTGCCCGGCGTCGTGGCGGCCGAGGTCCTGCGGGCCGTGTTCGCCGGGCACAAGCTGGACATCCACTACGCGGCCGAGGGGCGGGAGCCGCGGTGGCGCACGGTGGACCCGGTCGGCCTGGTCACCGTACGCGACCGGGGTTACCTGCTGGCCACGCGGTCGGGGGAGGACCGCACCTACCGGCTGTCCCGGATCCTGGCCGCGAGGGAGCTTGACGAGCCCGCGCAGCGGCCGGACCGGGTCGATCTCGACCGGGCCTGGCAGGAGCGCAGCACGCGGTTCCGCAACGGCGGGGACCAGGTGACCGTGCTGGTACGGCTGGACCCGGCGCGGCGGGAGGACCTGGTGCGGACCGCGCTGGCCGTCATCGCCGAGGAGGTCGACGCGGACGGCCGGCTGCGGATGGAGGTGTCCTTCCAGGATCACCGGCACGCCCGATGGGCGTTGTGGCAGCTGGCCACGTACGCGGAGGCCCTGGCCCCGCAATGGTTGCGTGACTATCTGCACGATCGCGCCGTGGCGCTGGCCGGCCGCTACGCCGCGGGTCAGTAGCCGCTGCGGCGCGGGGCGGCCGTCGGGCGGCGGGAGAGGTTCGTCCGGTGGGTGGGCTTGAGGTCGCGGACCGCGGGCCGGGGATCGCGCGTCGTGGGCTCGGTGTCGCGCTTCGGGGTGAGCGAGAGGGGGAGTTTGATGTGCATGTTCCTCCTTGTGGGGGTCAGGCCCTGGTGAGCCAGGTGATCTGGGCGCCGTTGTCGAAGGACTCGCGCCTGGTGGGGGTGAACAGGGTGGGGCGGAACGCTCCGGAGAACGCGGGGATGCCGTCGCCCGCCACCACGGGGTAGCTCTTGAGGATGATCTCGTCGATCTCCGGGAGCAGGGAGGCGGCGAGCCTGCCGCCGCCGCAGAGGTAGACGTCCTTGCCGGTGTCCTCGGACTTCAGCCGCCGGACGAGCTCCAAGGGGTCGCCCTTCTCCAGTCGCACGGTGGGGTCGTCGATGGTCAGCGTGCTGGAGACGACGTACTGGCGCAGGTGGGTGTACGGGCTGGTGGTGACGCCCAGGGCCGGCTCGTAGGTGCCGCGGCCCATCACCACGGTGTCGAAGACCCGGTTGGGCGCGTCGTCGAGGCCGACGAGCTTGCGGACATGGGTGGGGACGGTCTCGGGGTAACGGTCGTTGATCCAGGCCGCCAGCTGCTCCGACACCGGGTAGAAGTCGACCTCGTGGCCGGGGCCCGCGATGTAGCCGTCGAGCGAGACGGCGATGTAGTAGACGAGCTTGCGCATATCGAGCAACTCCCGATGTAGTACTCTGTTTGGAGTGGTCAAAACGTAGTACTACAGACGGAGTGGTGTCAAGTGCGCAGGAATCCCGAGCGGCGGCAGGCGTTGATCGACGCGGCCATCGAGGTGCTGGCCAGGGAGGGAGCGCGGGGACTGACCTTCCGCGCCGTCGACGCGGAGGCGGCCGTGCCCCCGGGCACGGCCTCCAACTACTTCGCCAACCGCGACGACCTGTTCACCCAGGTCGGCGGGCGGATCTACGAGCGGCTGCTGCCCGACGAGGCGACGATCGCCCGCGGCCGGGAGGGCGTGCAGGACGAGACCCGCTACGCCGAGCTCATGCACGAGCTGGTGGACCGCATCTCCGCCTTCAAGACCGGCTACCTGGCCCTGCTGGAGCTCCGGCTGGAGTCCACCCGGCGCCCTGAGCTGCGGGCGGTGCTCACCAAGCGCATCCGCGAGGACATCGACGCCAACATCGCCTATCACGCCGCCTCGGGCCTGCCGGGCGACTCGACCGCGGTGGTGCTCCTCTACCTGGCGCTGAACTGGCTCATCGTGGAGCGGCTGACGCTGCCGGACATCTTCACCGACCAGGAGGTACGCGAGCTGGTGGACCTGGCCGTGCGAAGGGCGTTGAACGCTTGATACGTCAACGCAGCTGCTGGATGCGGACCAGGTTGCCCGAGGGGTCGCGGAAGGCGCAGTCGCGGGCCCCGTACGGCTGCTCGGTCGGCTCCTGGACCACCTCGGCGCCGCCGTCCCGCACCTTCGCGAAAGTGCCGTCGAGGTC
This sequence comes from Nonomuraea sp. AD125B, assembly GCF_041402765.1. Taxonomy (NCBI): domain Bacteria; kingdom Bacillati; phylum Actinomycetota; class Actinomycetes; order Streptosporangiales; family Streptosporangiaceae; genus Nonomuraea; species Nonomuraea sp. AD125B. The sequence continues at coordinate 345,061 of NZ_JBGLOU010000007.1, forward strand.
GGCGGTGGCAAGCAGGATCCAGCCGTAGGTGCCCTTGGCCATCATCTCGGCGATGGTCCGGCGCTCGTCGTCGGTGATGCCGGGGTCGGCGCCGGGCGGCGCCAGCAGGATGGAGATGCCGGGCTGGCCGGCGGGGCCGACCGTGATCCAGCGCATCCTGCCCTGCCCGACGTCGCTGCGCACCTCGAAGCCGAGGGTGTCGCGCCAGAAGGCCAGGGAGGCGTCCGGATCGTCGTGCGGGAGCACGGTCGTGTGAATGCTGAGGTCCATACGGCTACGCTAGCCCGTCCCCGCGGGCGCGGGCCGGGGCCGGTAGCGGTGCGGCGGCACGCCGAGGCGTTCGGTGAAGCGGGCGGCGAAGGCGGCGGGGGACGGGCAGCCGACCGCGCGGCACACCTCGGCCACGCCGATGTCGCCCCGGCTCAGCAGCGCCGCCGCGTGGTCGACCCTGCGGGCCATCAGATAGTCGTACGGCGAGCGGCCGTAGGCGAGGCGGAAGCGGCGGCTGAGCTGCGCGGGCGGCAGACCCGCCGCGCGGGCCAGCGCCTCGACGTCCAGGGGGCGCGCGTACTCGCGGTCGATCCGGTCCCGGACCCGGCGCAGCCGCGCGAGCTCGCCGAGGCGATGCGCCTCGTTGAGCGCCCGCGTCCACGAAGGGTGGCACATACGCTCTCCTTCCGATCGGCTCTCAAGGTACGCGCCGGCCGCTGATCATCGCTTCTCGAATCCTGATCAGCAGGGGACGTCGAGCAGGTGGAGGTCGAGCCGCTGGGCCAGGTACGCGCAGGCGGCCATCGCCCGCACGCTGTTGCCGTGCTCGTCGAGCGGCGGGCTGTAGGCGGCGATGCCGAGCCGCCCGGGGAACGCGGCGGCCAGGCAGCCGGACACGCCGCTCTTGGCCGGCAGCCCGGCGTGCACCAGCCAGGCCCCCGACGCCTGGTACATGCCGCAGGTCGTCATCACCGCCAGCACCGTACGGGCCACCCGCGCCTCGATCAGGCGCTCGCCGGTGCCGGGGAGCCTTCCCCCGCCCGCCAGCGTGGCGGCCATCCTGGCCAGGTCCGCCACCGTCACGCGGATCGCGCACTGCGTGAAGTAGCGGTCCACGGCCTCGGCCGGATCGCCGACCAGGGAGCCGTGGGCGTGCGCCAGGTAGGCGAGTGCCTTGTTGCGGTCGCCGGTGCGGCGCTGGCTGTCGAGCACGGCGGCGTCCACCTCCAGGTGACGCCCGGCGCAGCGGCTCAGGAACTCCAGCACCTCGCCGCGCACGAGCGAGGTCGTGACGATGGCGCCGATGTTGGTCATCGCGTTGAACGGGGTGCCCGTCCCGCCCCGCACCACCGTGGAGTCGAACGCGGCTCCGCTGGGCTCGGTCCCCACGTGCTCGTGCACCTTCGCGAAGCCGTGCTCGGCCAGCGCGAGCGCGTACACGAACGGCTTGGCCGCCGACATCAGCGGGAAACCGGCGTCCCGGTCGCCGGCGGCGTCGGTCTCGCCGTCCGTGGCGACCATCGCCACGGCCAGCAGGCCGGAGTCGACGCCGGCCAGCGCGGGGATGTACGAGACGACCCGCCCGCCCCGCACCGTGGCCGCCTCGGCGAGCGCGCCGTCGAGCAGCGGCCGCCAGCGCCCGGAGGTCACCGCACGTCCGCCGGGCGGGCCTCGCCGTCGAAGGGGTAGCGGGCGCGGAAGTCGTCCTCGGCCTCGGCCAGCGACATGAACCGCACGCCGTCGTGGGCGCGGAGGTGGCCGATGAGCCGTTCCAGCATCAGCAGCACCTGGGGCCGGCCGCTGACGTCGGGGTGCAGGGTGATGGGGAAGACCGCGTAGTCGAGCTCGCGGTGGACCCAGTCGAACTGGTCGCGCCACTGCTGTTCGAGGTCGCGCGGGTTGACGAAGCCGTGGCTGTTCGGCGAGGCCTTGATGAACATCATCGGCGGCAGGTCGTCGAGATACCAGCTCGCGGCGAACTCCACCAGGTTCACCTCCTGGCCGTGGACGAGCGGCCGCATCCAGGTCGAGGCGTCCCGCCCGTAGTCGATGCGGGTCCACTGCTCGCCCTTGCGCGCGTAGAAGGGCAGGAAGTCGTGGTACGACTGCGAGTGGTCGTACGTGAAGCCGTAGCGCAGCAGCAGGTCGATGGTCCGCTCCGACATCTCCCACCAGGGCGCGACGTAGCCGCGGGGCCGCACGCCGAGCACCCGGTCGAGCACCTCCAGGCTGCGGGCCAGCACGTCCTCCTCCTGCTGGGCCGACATCGCGACCGGGTTCTCGTGCATGTAGCCGTGCGCGCCGACGTCGTGCCCGGCCTCGACGACCATGCTCATCTGCTCCGGGAACGACTCCGCCGAGTGCCCCGGCAGGAACCAGCTCGTCCGGATGCCCTCCCGCTCGAACAGCCGCAGCAGGCGCGGGGTGCCCACCTCGGCGGCGAACACGCCGCGCTGGATGTCGTTCGGGGACTCCTGGCCGCCGTACGAGCCGATCCAGCCGGCGACGGCGTCCACGTCGACGCCGAAGCAGACGTTGATGGTCTTCATGCCACAGGACGTACCCGCGGGCCCTCCACAGGCGGGTATAGCGCGTGTCACCATACGGAGATGATCGCCAAACGCGTCGCTTTGGCCTGTGTGGTCGGGATCATCCTGCCTCTCGCCGTCGTCGGGTGGGCGATGGCCATGGCCGCGCTCTTCCCCGACTCCTCCCTGTGCGGCGAGTACACCGGATGTCTCGGCTACCTCCAGCCGGCGTGGGACGTGGGGCGCTGGGTCGCGGCCGTGGTGGCCTGGCCGCTGCTCTGGCTGGTGGGCGTGCGGCCCGCCTGGCCCGTGGCGGTCGTGGCCGTGCCTCTGCTGGTGGTGATCTGGCTGGTCGTGGAGGCGTTGCCGCTGTGGGCGTGGTGGTTCGGCTTCCTGCTCGCCCTGGCCAGCGGGCTGATCGCGTACCCGGTCGCGGTGCTCATCGTCGGCCGGCTCGGCCGAAGCGGAGAGCGAGCGGTGTGAGCATGGACTCCAGCTGCACGGCGAAGCTGATCTTGCTGGAGCCGGCCGCGCGTTCCTCGAAGTGGATGGGCAGCTCGACGATCGCGTGGCCGAGCTGCTTGCACCGGTAGTTCATCTCGACCTGGAAGCTGTATCCGTCGCTGCGGATCGCGTCGAGGCCGATGCCTTCGAGCACGTCGCGGCGCCAGATCTTGAAGCCGCCGGTGGGGTCGCGTACGGACAGGTTGAGTATGGCGTTGACGTAGTGGCCGGCGAAGCGGCTCAGCAGGCGGCGGTGCCGGCCCCATTGGGTGGACAGGGAGCCGCCGACGACGTACCTGCTGCCGATCACCAGGCCCGCCCGGGTCGCCAGGATGGTGCCGAGCAGGTGCGGGATGTACTCGGGGCGGTGGCTGAGGTCGCCGTCCATCTGCACGACGTACTCGTCGCCGTGGGCGAGGGCCTCCTTCATGCCGGCGATGTGGGCCCGGCCGATGCCCTCCTTGACCGTGCGGTGCAGCACCACCATGCGGTCGCGGCCGTCCTCGTTCGCGTGCTTGGCGAGGTCGTCGGCCAGCAGGCCGGTGCCGTCGGGGGAGTCGTCGTCGGCGATGACCAGGCGCAGGTTGGGCAGGTCGAGCGCGAGAACGCGCGCCGTCAGGTCCCCGATGTTGCCGGCCTCGTTGTAGGTCGGCACCACGACGGCGACGCGCGCATCCCGCCACGGCGACGGCAGCGCCCACGGGGCGGCTGCGTCCGTTTCGGTCACGTCGTCCAAAATGCTCTCCTCATACCCGTTTCGGCAACTGTCGATTATGGCGATACGGGCGGAGTGAGCAAGATCCACGCGACTGATCAGAGGTGATTGTCCCGTTTCAGGGGCGGTTGTCCTTGCCGTCGAGCCAGAGGGTGTCGCTCTCGTCACGGTGCGAACCCGAGCTGCCGACGTGCTTGGCGTCGATCTTCGGGCCCTTCTTGATGACGTGCACGAGCGCCATCGCGTGGCCGCGGCCGAGGCCGTAGTCCTCCTTCAGCCAGTCGACGATCACGCCGGCCTTGGTGGCCGGCTCGTCGAAGCCGCGCTCCTTCGCCAGAGCGATGAACTGGCGCGGGGTCAGGCCGGTCTTCTCCTCGATGTTGTCGAGGTACGCCTGGAACGACACGTGGGGATCTCCGTTCTGCCGGAACGGCCCGTCCCGGCGAACAGAAGCTTGTTATTTGCAAGCACGGTTTGTCAACTGCATCTTGGAGCTACGATCTGTACCGTGACTTCTCGTGAGTACGGCCAGTTCTGCGGCCTGGCCCGCGCCATGGAGATCGTCGGCGAGCGGTGGACCGTGCTGATCGTCCGCAACCTGCTGGCCGGGCCCCAGCGCTTCACCGACCTGCGCCAGGGCCTGCCCGCCATCCCGACCAACATCCTGTCGGCCCGGCTCAAGCAGCTGGAGCAGGAGGGGCTGGCCACCCGGCGGGCGCTGGCGCATCCCGAGCGGGCGGTCGTCTACGAGCTGACCGACCACGGCCGCGACCTCGAACCCGCGCTGGTCGCCCTGGGCCGCTGGGGCGCGAGGACGATGGGCGAACCGCGCCCCGGCGAGCTCGTCACGGCCGAGGGGGTCGCCATGTCCTTCCGCACGGCGTTCCGGCCGGAGGCGGCGTCGGGGGTCAGCGTGGGCTACGAGGTCCGCCTGGCCGAGTTCACCCTCCACGCGCAGGTGGACGACGGGCGGCTGACGGTCGGCCGCGGGCCGCACCCGGCGCCCGACCTGGTGATCGAGCGCCTGGCGGGCCAGCCCGTCCGCGACCTGATGAGCGGCGCCAGGACCGTGGACGACGTGCTGCGCGACGGGAGCGTACGGGTGGAGGGCGACCGGGCGTTGTTCGACAGGTTCGCCGAGCTGTTCCGCTTCTGAGCGGCGGCCTCTAGCTCGTCCGGCAGGAGACCGACGGCCAGGTCCAGTTGCCGTTGTGCTGGATCGTGAAGCCGAAGGTGTTGCCGCTGCCGTTCGGGCGCATCGTCATCACGTTCCCGCTGGAGTCCCAGGACGGGGTGCCGTTCCAGGTGTTGATGACCTTCTGGGGCGGCGTCACGGTGACCGTGACGATCCACGAGGCCGAGCCGGAGACGGTGACCGACAGGTTGAAGCGGTCGCTCCACTGCTGGCCCTGCTGGATCGTGGCGGTGCAGGTGCCGCCGCCGGGCGGCGGGGTCGTCGGCCCGCTCGTGGGGTCGCCGCCGCCGTCAGGGGCGACCGCGCGGCCGGTGGTGGGGGAGATCATGCCGGCGCACAGGTTGCGGCTGCGCAGGTTCGCGGCGATCTGCGGGATGGCGGCCACGGTCGTGGCGTACTGGTCGTGCATGAGGATGACCTGGCCGTTCTGCAGCCGGCCGGCGGCCTGGACGATCTGCGCCGTGCTCGCGCCGTTCCAGTCCTGGGAGTCGACGTCCCAGATGACCTCGGTGAGGCCGAGCTGCTGCTCGACGGACCTCAGCGTGGCGTTGGTCTCCCCGTACGGCGGCCGGAACAGGCGGGGCGCGGTGCCCGTCGCCCCTTGGATGGCCTGCTGGGTGCGCTGCAGCTCGGAGAGGATCTGCGCGCTGCCGAGCTGGGTGAGGTGCGGGTGGGTGTAGCTGTGGTTGCCGATCCACATGCCCGCGTCGCGTTGCGCGCGGACCAGGGCCTGGTTGTTCTGGGCGTTCTGGCCGATGTTGAACATCGTGGCGCGCAGGCCGTTCGCGCGCAGCGTGTTGAGCAGGTTCGTGGTGTTGGCGGGGTTGGGGCCGTCGTCGTAGGTCAGGCCGACGTAGCCCGCGCTGCAGTCGGCGGCGAGGGCTCGGCCGGCGGCCAGCGCGGTGGTGGCGGCGGCGGCCAGGCAGACGGCGAGGAGCGTGGCGAGGAGGGTGGGGCGGCGTTTCCTGTCGATCATGTCGTGTCCTTGATCGTTGGGGGCGACTCACCTCCGGTCATTGTGGGAACGGGTTAGAAACGTGTCAACGAAAGCTGGAAATGTTTCGGGGAGTCGGTGATGTGCTGTCAGCTATACCCTGGTAAACGGCTTGAAATGTTTCGGTGGTAGGGAAGCTTTCATGAAGTGAGGCGGGAGCCGACGCGGTGCAGGGTGCCGTCGGGGTCGACGTACGCGAACTCGCGCAGCCCGTAGTCGGTGTCGTGCGGCGGGTGGAAGCGCCCCGGGAGGCCGGTCGCCGTCCACTCGGCGTGCAGGGCGTCGGCGTCCGAGACGTACAGGTAGACGACCCCGCCGGTGCGCGCCGGGTCGTGCTCGTCCCATTCGCTCAGGTGCAGCGAGACCTCGCCGCGGTCGGCGTACCCGTAGCGGGCGGGGCCTGCGTAGGCGCGGACGGCGAAACCGAGCCTGCGGTAGCGGTCGAGCGCCGCGTCCAGGTCCCGTACCGGCAGCACGGGCGCGACTCTCTCGAACTTCACCTTGTCCGACATCTCTGTCACCGGCCGCCCGCCTCGCGGGCGGCCTGCTCGACCCGCTTGTGATGGTCCGCCCACCAGCTCTCGTCCTCGCCCGGCAGGTTGTCGTTGTCGCGGCGCAGGCCCGCGGCGCCGTCGATCAGCTCGCGGACGATGTCGGCGTGGCCGGCGTGCCGGTTGGTCTCGGCGATGACGTGGACGAGGACGCGGTGCAGCGACACGGCGTCGCGGCCGGGCGGCCACCAGGGGACGCGGCCGACGGCGTCGAGGGGCAGCTCCTCGATCGTGGCGTCCGCGTGCGCCCAGGCGCGGCGGTAGAGGGCGACGAGCTCCTCGCGGGACTCCTCGGGGGTGGCCCAGAGGTCGGCGTTCGGCTCGGCGCCCTCCTCGAACCCGGGCGGCTGCTCGGCGGGCGGGCGGCCGAAGGTGTCGCCGAAGTAGCCGTACTCGACGCCCGCCAGGTGCTTGACCAGGCCGAGGAGGTTGGTGCCCGTGGGGGTGAGCGGGCGGCGGACGTCGTACTCGGACAGGCCGTCGAGCTTCCACAGGAGGGCCTCGCGCGCGCTCCTGAGGTAGTGGTGAAGGTCTGCTTTGGGGTCCGATGTCGTCATGGCGGCCATTGTGTCAGCGCCTGGTCAGATCTGTTGGTCCTGGGCCGGCGACCCTGCCGGTGGTGTTCAGCCGCCCATGACGCGGTCGAGGGCGGCGCTGAGCCCGAGTCTGTCCATGAGGGAGGGCTCGTACGTGATCAGCGGCACCTCGGGCACGGTGAAGAAGGACGTGGGGGCGGTGAAGAAGGAGGTGGGAGCGGTGCCGGGGGCGCAGGTGACCGGTCCGGCGAGCACGGCGTCCAGGAGCTCCCGCAGGCCGATCGCGTCGAGCAGCGCCGCCGGCTGCGCGTCGGCGACCTCGGTCTCCTCGGCGACCTCGGCTTCGTCGTCGGACTCGGTCTCCTCGTCGAGCTCTTCGTCCGTCTCCTCGTCGGCGTCGGTCTCCTCGCCGGTCTCCTCGTCGGTCGCTGCCTGGAGGGTCGGCCAGCAGGCCGGCGGATCCGCGACCAGGGTTTCGAGCATCGTCGCGACGTCGGGCGTGCCGAGCATGCCGAGCTCGAACGCCTCCGTGTCGTCGCCGATCACGTCCGCCTCGGCGGCGGTCTTCTGCTCGGTCCTGACGCCGCGGCACGCGCGCAGGCTGTCGAGCAGGATCGTACGGATCGACGTCCCCGACGGGGCCTGCCACCGCACGGCGGCGTGGACGGGCGCCCAGCTCCGGGCGGACATCGCCAGCAGCCGCTCGCGGAGCTCCCCGACGGTCATGTCGTCCGGCGGCGACGGGACGTCGATCTTGACGGCGTCCTCGCCCCCGCACGTGACGTGGACGGGCAGCTTCTCCGCCGAGGCCGGCTCGGCGGCCATGAGGAGGCCCGAGGCGGTGGCGAGTGCCAGGATGGCGTGCTTGTACATGATGCTCCCTGCGAGTGCTTATCCGATCATCCGCAGTGATCATTACCCTAAGTGACGTTTGAATTACTTCATGGTTGGATCTAACGCTCTTTACCGCGCGGGCGAAAACGGTTGGAGAGGTGTGGTCAAGGGCTGATATACAGCGCTGTCACATTTTCGGAGCGGAAGGAGCCGCACTTGTATCCCCCGATCGAGCCGTACGACCACGGCATGCTGGACGTCGGCGACGGCAACCTCGTCTACTGGGAGGTCTGCGGCAACCCCGAGGGCAAGCCCGCCGTCGTGGTGCACGGCGGCCCCGGCTCCGGCTGCTCCGTCGGCTCGCGGCGCACGTTCGACCCCGAGCGTTACCGGATCATCCTGTTCGACCAGCGCAACTGCGGTCGCAGCCGCCCGCACGCCGCCGACCCGGCGACCGACCTGAGCGCCAACACTACCCACCACCTCATCGCCGACATGGAACGGCTGCGCGAGCACCTGGGCGTGGACAAGTGGCTGCTGTACGGCGGCTCGTGGGGCTCGACGCTGATGCTGGCCTACGCCGAGGCGTACCCGGAGCGGGTGTCCGAGATGATCATCATCTCGGTGACCACCACCCGCCGCTACGAGATCGACTGGCTCTACCGGGGAGCCGGCCGCTTCTTCCCCGAGGCGCTGGAGCGCTTCCGGCAGGGCGTGCCGGAGAGCGAGCGCGGCGGCGACACCTTCGACCTGCTGGCGGCGTACGCGCGGCTGACCTCCGACCCCGACCCCGAGGTGCGCATGAAGGCCACCCTCGACTGGTGCGCCTGGGAGGACGCGGTCATCTCCGCCGAGCCCAACGGCAAGCGCAACGCCTATAGCGACCGCCCCGACGACGCAAGGCTGGCGCTCGTCCGCATCTGCTCGCACTACTTCTCGAACGCCGCCTGGCTGGAGGAGGGCGTGCTGCTGCGCGAGGCGCACCGGCTGGCCGGCATCCCGGCCGTGCTCATCCACGGCCGGCTCGACCTCAGCGGCCCGGCCGACACCGCGTGGGAGCTGGCCCGGGCGTGGCCCGACGCCCGGCTGGTCGTGGTGGAGGACTCCGGTCACACCGGCAGCGAGACGCTGCGCAAGGAGCTGTTCGCCGCCCAGGACGCCTTCGCCTCGCGCCGCTAGAGCCTCTCATCGTTTGCGCCCGGTGCGCGGGCGGGACGGCGCCTGCGGCGGCAGCACCTCCACCGACGTCTTGCGGATGTGGTCGTAGACCAGCGAGGTGCGTACGTCGGCGATGTTGCGGTGGCGGGCCACGTGGTCGAGCACGAAGTCGCGCAGGTGGCCGGCGTCGCGCACGCCCACCTGGATGATGAAGTCGTCCCCGCCCGAGACCACGAAGACGGCCAGCGTCTCGGGCAGGGCGGCGACGTAGTCGCGGAAGCCCTCGACGGCCTCGCGGATCTTGGGATGCAGCCGTACGTTGATCAGCGCCTGCACGGGCCGGCCGACGGCGTCCAGGTTGACCTCGGCGTGGAAGCCCTCGATGACCCCGGCGGCGCGCAGCGAGCGCACCCGCTCCAGGCAGGTCGAGGGCGCGATGCCGATGCGCTCGGCCAGCTCGCGGTTGGTCTGGCGGCCGTCGCGCTGCAGCTCGGCGAGTATCGCCGTATCAAGTTCGTCCACTCGCCCATCGTGGCACGGATCGCCGAATTTTCTTCGGAAAACAGTCAGCAGGCTTGGTGGAACTACGGCGTGAGTGTGAGTCTGCTGTCGGAACTTCGGAGAAAGGGGATCGGGGAATGAGCGTGACGGCCGGCCTGGAGCGACGCGGCGACCTGCCCACCAGGGAGCTGCCGGTCAAGTGGGTGATCGTCCTGGACCGCGACCTGCCGCGCGGGCTGCAGGCGAACGCCGCCGCCTGCCTGGCCGCCTCCGTGGGCGTCGCGGTGCCGGACATCGTGGGGGAGGGCGGGGTGGACGCGGCCGGAGCCGCGCACGCGGGACTGCCCTGGACGGGCTGCACCGTGCTGGCCGCGCCCGCCGCGATCGTCCGGCGCATCAGGGACGACGCGGCGGCCGAGCCGGACCTCGTCATGGCGGACATGGCGGACCTCGCCCAGCGGGCCTCCGTCTACAACGACTACCTGGCCGCGCTCGCGCGCGCCGAGGAGCCGTCGTACTACGCGGTCAGCCTGTTCGGGCCGCGCCAGGTCGTGGAACGGCTCACCGGGCGGCTGCCGCTGCTGCGCTGAGTCACAGGCCGGCTGAGTCAGGCCGGCTGAGTCAGGCCGGCTGGGCGGCCAGGAACTCCAGCACCATCGGGCTCGCGATCTCGCGGAACTCCTCGAAGTAGGCGTGCCTGGCCCCCTCGATGAGCCGCAGCTCGGCTCCCGGGATGCGCCCGGCCAGCAGCGGCGCGTTGGCCGCCGGGTTGAACACGTCGTCAGTGCCGTGCACGACGAGCGTGGGCGCGGCGATCGCGGGCAGCGCGTCCCAGGCGTCGTGCCCGGCGCTCGCGGCCAGGTGGCGGCGGCGGGCGTGCGCGGGCATGCCGGGATCGCCGGTCGTGTGATGGGGGCCGGGATGCGCCGCCAGCCAGGCCGGGGTGTACATGAGCTCCAGCAGCGCCTGCTCCGCCGCCGCGCGGTCCGGCTGGGCGAGCGACCTGCGGACCTCGTTGCTCCGCTCGACGCCGTGCGCTCCACCGGGCGAGCTGCAGCCGAGCACCAGCGCGGCCACCCGCCCGGGATGGTCGGCCGCGAGCCACTGGGCCACCCGGCCGCCCATGGACGTGCCGTACACGTGGGCCCGCCCGATCCCCAGCGCGTCCAGCACGGCCACGACGTCGGCGGCGAAACCCCGGGTCGTGTACGGCTCGTCCGGCTTGTCGCTGTCGCCGGTGCCGCGCCAGTCGAGGGTGACGGTGAGGTGGCCGGCCGCGAAGTCGTCGCGGACCGGATCCCACCAGCGGTGGTCGTTCGCCTGGCCCTGGAGCAGCACGAGCGCCGGTCCGTCGCCCCTGACCTGGTAGGACAGCTTCACTCCGCCGTCGGTCGTCGCATATGGCACGCCTCCGATGGTGCCGCACGCCTGCCTGTGCCTGCATCCTGGTGTTGGAGTGAGTACTCACTCCCTATTGACGGAGTGAGCACTCACTCCGTACCGTCTGAGGCATGACGAACGAAACAGGCCGGCGTCGAGCGCCGGCGATGACCCCCGAACAGCGCCGCGAGATGATCGTCCGCGCCGCACTGCCCCTCGTCGTGGAGCACGGCACCTCCGTCACCACCGCGCAGGTCGCCCGCGCGGCCGGCATCGGCGAGGGCACCGTCTTCCGCGCGTTCGGCGACAAGGACGCCCTGCTCGACGCCTGCATGGCCGAGGCGCTGCGTCCCGACGACACCCTCGCCCACATCGCGTCCGTCTCGATGGAGCTGCCGCTCGCCGAGCGGCTGATCGAGGCGGCCGAGGCCATGCGCGGCTACCTGTCCAGGATGGGCGCGGTCGCCGGGGCGCTCGCCGCCTCCGGCGGGCTGCGGCGCGGCGACCCGACCGCCCCCGCCGCGCGGGAGGGCGAGAGCCGGGAGGAGCACCTGCGCAGGGGCGCCGACGCCCGGCAGGCCTCGATCGCCGCGCACCAGGAGGTGCTGGCGGGCCTGTTCGAGCCGGAGCGCGACACGCTCAAGCTGCCACCGGACCGGCTCGCGCTCGCGTTCCAGATGCTGGTCCTGTCGGCCGGCCGCCACCACCCCGACACGCTCACCACCGCCGAGCTGGTGGACCTGTTCCTGCACGGCGCGCTCACGACCGGCTAGCTCTGCCGAGTCCTGGCGAAAAATGTGGGCGCGGGTGGGGAATGGACCGGGGGCGGGTGTGGTTACATAGATCGTGGCCGGTGTGTCCAGTGTCCCCGGGCCTCACCTATCGCCTTCACGGAATACCGTTCGGCTGGAGCCGTGTTGTGCCTTTCGCCGAGAGGCGACCTGCACACCGGTACACAATCGCGTCGAGCGCCCGCCCTCTCCGGAGGGCGGGCGCTCGACGCGTTTCTAAGGGGTCAGGCCGGGGCGGCCCGAGCTGACGTACTTGCGCGGGCGCAGGGCGTGGGCCCGCAGCGCGGCCAGGGCGGCGAGCTGACCGGGACGGTCCATGCGCACCACCAGCTCGTCGCTGTAGGCGAGGCCGAGCGCGGTGAGCTGGGCGACCAGGTCGCTCACCGGGCCGGCGACGTTCTCGACGCCCGCGGCCGGATGCCATCCCTCGCCGCCGACCACCTCGGCCACCCGCTCGTGCAGCTTGGCGGGCGACATCAGGGTGCCGTCGGCCAGCAGCATGAGCGCCGCCTCCCTGGCCGACACCTCGAACTCGTGCTCGCCCTTGGCCAGCAGCAGCCGGGTCACGGCCGTCCACATGGCCTCGGGCGAGGCCAGCAGCCGCCGGCCGTGGTCGGTGATGACCATGCGCGCGCCGTCGCGCCGGATCGCGCCCAGCTCGCGCTCGGCCAGCTCGCGCAGGCGCAGCGCGGCCGGCGACGGGGCGAGCCGCAGCGGCAGGGTGCCCTCCCTCGCGGCCAGCGAGAGCAGCTTGTGCAGGGCGGGCAGCGGCTGCGGCGACACGGGCGCGTGCAGGCGCACCTCGAACGGCTGGGCCAGCTCCCGCCGGGCCGGGCCGCGGCCGAGCACCCAGCGGTTGAGCCGCTCGCCGTGCACCCGGTTGAGCCAGCTGTCGCCGCCCAGGTCGGCCCGCGCCTCGGTGAGCCAGCGGCGGGTGAGCGCGACCCTGTCCATCTGCTCGCCGGCCACGATGGCCAGCTCAAGTGCGGCCGAGCAGGCGAGGTGGGCGCCCAGCTCCTCCGGCCCCATGATCATGCTCCATTGCAGCTCGGGCACGTCGGGCGGGAGCACGCCCGTGGCCTCAAGGGCCTTCTGGTAGGCGCTGGTGCCGGCGTCCTCGCCCTCCCGCGCGTACGTCCGCAGGATCTGGGCCGTCGTCGGCGACACGCACAGCGCCGCGTATCGTTCCAGGCCGCCCAGCTGGAGCAGCCGGCCGAGCGAGCGGGCCAGCCGCTCGTGGTCGCCGTCCGCGCGCAGCGGCCCCACCTTGAGCGGCAACGTGTACCAGAGGAACTCGCAGACGTCGAGCTGGGTCACGCTCTCCAGCGGCTCGCCGCCGGTCAGCCATTCGACGGCGGTCCTGGCCTCTTCTGCGATCTCCGGCTCAGAGCGCTCCAACTCGGCGAGCAGGGCGGTGACATCCGGTGCACTCATGCCTCGAAGTTTGCCGTATCGACCCCTGGCCTGACGATGGCCGAATCCGGTGCGTATTGGGTCTTGCACAGTGACTACCCTAAAAAAGCGCTATTGACCGGACTGTGAGCGGATCAGATCCATCGCTTCTCGAACAACATACGGGCCTTCCACTCGGTGTACGGGAGCAGCTCAGCGGACAGAATCGGGTGCAACCACCAGAAGTTGATCAACGCTAGCAGGGCGAAGGCCCCCACGACGGCGGCTCCCACGGTCCGGCGCACCGGCGTCGCGCCGGTGGCGGTCGGCCGGGCGGGGCCGATGAGCAGCCCGGCGCAGAGCGTGATGGCCAGCACCATGAACGGCACCATGGGGATGGCGTAGAACAGGAACATCGTCCGGTTGTCGGCGATGGCGAAGTAGAACCACGGCAGCCAGCCCATCGCGTAGGCCAGCAGCACCGCCCCGGCCCGCCAGTCGCGGCTGGAGACGTAGTACGCGATGAGCGCCACCAGCGCCGCCAGCGCGCCGAACCAGATCACCGGCGTGCCGACGCCGAGCACCGCCTCCGAGCAGTCCTTGACGCCGCAGGTGTCCTGCCGTCCCTCGTAGTAGAAGGCGACCGGGCGCAGCAGCAGCGGCCACGACCACGGCTCCGACATGTAAGGGTGCGTGCTCTCCAGCCCGCTGTGGAAGGTGAACACCTGCCACTGGTACTTGATCCACGACCGCATCGAGTCGAACAGGAAGAACAGCGGATTGCCCGCCGAGGTGGCCTGCGCCCAGTTACGCCCGTAGCCGTTGGCCGAGGCGAACCAGCCGGTCCAGGTCAGCATGTAGGCCACGAACGGCACCACCGCGAAGGACAGGAACCCCTGCGGCACGTCCTTGTTGAGCGCCCCCACGTACGGGTGCCGCAGCCCCACCGCCCGCCGCGCCCCGAAGTCCCAGAGCAGCGACAGCACCGCGAACGCGGCCAGGAAGAAGATCCCCGACCACTTGACCGACATCGCGAAGGCCAGGCACACCCCGGCCGCGAGCCGCCACGGCCGCGCGCCGAGCCGCGGCCCGTACGGGGACAGCGGCCCGCTCTCGTACCAGGCGACCAGCCGCTCCCGGGCCTGGTCGCGATCCACCACCAGGCAGGCGAACGCGGCGAGCACCCAGAACATGAGGAAGATGTCGAGCAGCGCCGTGCGCGACAGCACGTAGTGCAGGCCGTCCAGCGCCAGCAGCAGCCCCGCGAAGCAGCCGAGCAGCGTCGAGCGGGTCATCCGCCGCGCCACCCGGGCCAGCACCAGGATCGACAGCGTGCCGACGACCGCCGCGGCGAACCGCCAGCCGAACGGCGTGAGCCCGAACAGCCACTCGCCGAAGCCGATCATCCACTTGCCGAGCGGCGGGTGCACGACATAGGAGGCGCACTTGTCGAGCGCGTCGGGGGCGCAGCTCTCCCAGATGTCGGTGTTGCCGGCCAGGATCGCCTTGTCGGCGTCCTTGACCGCGACCCGCTCGACCCCCCAGGTGATGAGCGAGAAGGCGTCCTTCATGTAATAGGTCTCGTCGAACACCACGGACTTGGGATGCGCGAGGTCCCAGAAACGCAGGATGCCGCCGAAGAGAGTGACCAGCAGCGGGCCGATCCATCCCCACATGACGCTGCCGCGCATGGGAGGGATCATCCGATCGCGCACGGACCGCGTCGGGGGAAGGCTCTCGCCGGCCTCCCGCTCGTCGAAGGCCTGATACGGGGAATCGGTCACCGCCATTCGGACATCGTACGGGGCCTAAGCCGGTAGGTACGTAGAAACACGGTCTAATACGGATGCCCTGCCACAATGGACGAGTGACTGAAGAAGGCAGGCTGGTGCTGGCCGGAGCTCCCATCGGCAGGGCGGGCGACGTCTCGCCCCGGCTGCGCGACCTGCTCGGCGAGGCCGACGTCGTGGCGGCCGAGGACACCCGGCGGCTGCGCAGGCTCGCGGCCGAGCTGGAGGTGGAGATCACCGGCCGGGTGGTCTCCTACTACGACCAGAACGAGGCCGGCCGGGCCCAGGAGCTGCTGGAGAGCCTGAAGGAGGGCCGCACGGTCGTCGTCATCACCGACGCGGGCATGCCCGGGGTGTCCGACCCCGGCTACCGCCTGACCAGCCTCGCCGTCGAGGCCGGCATCACGGTCACCGCGCTGCCGGGGCCGAGCGCCGTCACGACCGCCCTGGCCGTGTCGGGGCTGCCGAGCGACCGGTTCTGCTTCGAGGGCTTCCCGCCGCGCAAGGCCGGCGAGCGCTCCCGCCGCCTCGGCGCGCTGGCCCGGGAGGAGCGCACGATGGTCTTCTTCGAGGCGCCGCACCGGCTGGCGGAGTCGCTGAAGGCGATGGCGGAGGCGTTCGGCGCCGAGCGGCCGGCCGCCGTGTGCCGCGAGCTGACCAAGACCTACGAGGAGGTCCGCCGTGGCGGGCTCGGCGAGCTGGCCGAGTGGGCGGCGGGCG
This sequence comes from Nonomuraea sp. AD125B, assembly GCF_041402765.1. Classification (NCBI taxonomy): domain Bacteria; kingdom Bacillati; phylum Actinomycetota; class Actinomycetes; order Streptosporangiales; family Streptosporangiaceae; genus Nonomuraea; species Nonomuraea sp. AD125B. The sequence goes on from NZ_JBGLOU010000007.1 coordinate 360,641, forward strand.
GCGTGAAGGGCGAGATCACCGTCGTGGTGTCCGGCCACGTGCCCGGCGCGGTCGAGCCCGACCCGGACGAGCTGGTCGCGGAGGTCGAGCGCAGGGTCGCCGAGGGCGCGCAGCGCAAGCTCGCCGTCGCCGAGGTCGCGAAGGAGGCGGGCGTCCAGAAGCGCGAGCTGTATGACCTGGTTCACAAGCGCCTATAGTGCGCTTCGTGAGCAATTGGGGTGTCTCGCGGCAACGGCTGGTCCCGCCGATGCAGGGCTCACCCCTCGTGGGATGGCTCGGCCCGCTCCTCGTCGCCGTCTTCGGCGGCGTGCTCCGCTTCGTCCGGCTCGGCGTGCCCCACGCGGTCGTCTTCGACGAGACCTACTACGCGAAGGACGCGTACTCGCTGCTCAGGTTCGGCATCGAGCGGGCCACGCTGGGCGACGCCAAGAATCCTGTCGCCGACCGCAGGCTCGTCGCGGGCGACCTCGACATCTTCCGCCAGTGCGGCGAGCCGGCCGACTGCGCCTCGTTCGTCGCCCACCCGCCGCTCGGCAAGTGGATGATCGCCGCCGGCGAGTGGCTGTTCGGGATGAACCCCTTCGGCTGGCGGTTCGCCGCGGCGCTGGTCGGCACCCTGACGATCCTGGTGCTCGCCAGGGTCGCGCGCCGGATGACCCGCTCCACCCTGCTCGGCTGCCTCGCCGGGCTGCTGCTCGCGCTCGACGGCCTGCACCTGGTCTTCTCCCGTACGGCGCTGCTGGACGTCTTCCTCACCTTCTGGGTGCTCGCCGGGTTCGCCTGCCTGGTCGTGGACCGTGACCGTACACGGGGGCTGCTGGCCGGCCACGCCGAACGCGGGCCGCTCGGCGGGCTCGGCCCCCGGCTCGGCGCGCGCCCGTGGCGGCTCGCGGCCGGCGCCTGCCTCGGCGCGGCCTGCGCGGTCAAGTGGTCGGGGATCTTCTTCCTCATCGCCTTCGCGGTGCTGTCGCTCGCGTGGGACGCCGGGGCCAGGCGGGCGACGGGGGCGCGGCGGGCCTACCGGGGGACGCTGACGCACGACCTGCCCGGCGGGCTGGCCGCGATGGGGCTGCTGCCCGCCGTGGTGTTCCTGGCGAGCTGGGCCGGGTGGTTCGCGTCCCCGCTCGGCTGGGGGCGCGACTGGGAGGGGGCCACCTCGTCGGGGCCGCTCCACTTCGTCGTGGCCTCGTTACGGTCGTGGTTCGGCTATCAGAGCCAGGTGCTCGGCTTCCACAGCGGGCTGGACGACTATCACCCGTACATGTCGGAGCCGTGGTCGTGGCCGCTGCTGTTACGCCCGGTCTCGTTCTACTACCCGACCGGCCTGCCGCCGTCGGCCTGCGGCGCGAGCGCCTGCTCGCAGGCCGTGCTCGGCGTCGGCACCCCCGCGCTCTGGTACGGCGCCGTCCTCGCCGTCCTCGCCCTGATCGTGAGATACGGCGCCGTCCGCGACTGGCGGGCCGGCGCCGTGCTGCTCGCCGTGGCGGCCGGCTGGCTGCCGTGGTTCTACTACGCCGTCGCCGACGACCGCACGATGTACCTGTTCTACCTGCTGCCCGTGGTGCCGTTCATGGTGCTGGCGGCCACGCTGGCCGCGGGGCTCGTGCTGGGCAGGCAGGACGCGCCGCCCGCGCGGCGGGCCGTCGGGGCCGCCGTCGCCGGGGCGTTCGCGCTCGTCGTGCTCATCAACTTCTGGTGGCTCCAGCCGGTGCTGACCGCCGAGACGATCACACACGGAGAGTGGTGGGCTCGGATGCTGATGCGTTCCTGGGTGACCTCCGCGCCCAAGTGACGCCCTTGCGCAGCGTGATCGCCGCCGCGATACAGGCCAGCGGGACGGCCGGCAGCACGTAGCGGTAGTCGAACTCCGCCGTCGCCGCCGGGGCCAGCAGCAGGCCCACCGCGCCCAGCCACGGCAGCACCACCGGGCCGCCGAAGGTGCGCCAGCGCACCACCACGCCGTACAGGCCGACCAGCAGGACGCCGCCGAGCACGATGCCGGGCAGGTAGAACACCTTCTGGTAGCCGGCCATGATGTCGGCCCACGGGTGCGTGATCCTGGTCTCCGGCGGGCCCTGCTCGTAGCTGAAGGCGTCGGTGTCGGTGCGCCCGCCCGCGTACGACGACCACTTCGGCAGCCGCTTCGGCTGGCCGTTCTCGTCGAGCTCGACGTACGGCTTGAACTGGTACATGTTGTAGGTCGACTCGTCGGGGAAGCGCGGGCGCGACCAGTGGAAGGAGCGGAAGAAGTCCCTCGCCACGACCTTGAGGTAGTCGCCCGGCTGCGACAGGATCGCCCGGGTGGCGAACGCGCTGGCCGCGTCGTTGGTGATCTCGCTCCATTTCTTGTTGACGCCCCAGCGGTGCAGGACCTCGCCGGTGCCCTGGCCGTCGCCGTTGCCCTGGCCCCAGAGGTACCACTGCGCGTAGTCCTTGCGCTGGTCGACCGGGTCGTTGATGCACAGCAGCAGGAGCTGGACCTCTTTGTACTTGTCGAAGGTCATCTTCTCGCAGTCGGCGAAGATCGCCGTGCGCATGTAGAGGATGAGGCCGTCGCTGTTGGTCATCGCGAACTTGCCGTACGCCGAGGCGAACCACCCCATGTACGCCAGCACCGGGATCGCGCACGCGGTGACCAGCGCCGTGATCGGCCGCCAGCCCGTCCGCTTGACCAGCAGGTAGAGCACGACCAGCGCCAGGATCGGCAGCCCGATCGAGCGCGTCAGCCAGGTCAGCGCGAGCAGGAACCCGATCACCGCCCCGGCCTGCCACGTCAGCCGCCGCTTCCACAGCACCAGCGTGATGACGCCCACCACGAGCAGCGTGAACTGCGTGTCGGACATCACGAGCTGCTCGAGCTGGATCTGGTAGGCGTCGAACAGCACGGGCGCGGCGGCCAGCGTCGCCCCCCACTTCGGCAGCCGGAACTTGATCCGCAGCAGGGCGTAGATCAGGCAGGCCGTGGCCAGCCCCATCAGATGCTGCGCGAACGTCACCAGCGCGAAGCTGTGGAACGGCTTGAGCAGCATCAGCCAGAAGCTGTAGCCGTCGGGCCTGATCGGGTGCGGGCGCGGGTGCAGCGCCACCGAGACGTACTCGTAGGAGTCGTTGAACCACATGGCCGGCCCGTAGCCGAGCATGGTGATGAGCCGCAGCACGGCGCCGACGCCGAAAGCCGCGGCGAACACCCGATGCCGGCGTACGAAGGACAGCAGCCGAGCTGCCCGGCCTGGAGCGGAGTGGTCCACAGGAGTAATCTCCGCGACGCTCACCATGCTGTAAAGAATGCCAGTCGTTTCTCGGACTTGACCCGAGCATGCTCGGGCAGAGTGCATGATGGTCCACTGGATGAGTCTTATCTTGAAGGGTAGACACGTGGAACTGACGGTGGTCATGCCCTGCCTCAACGAGGCGGAGACCGTGGAAGTCTGTGTGCGCAAGGCCCTGGCGTGCATGGAGGAGCACGGCATCGAGGGCGAGGTGCTGATCGCCGACAACGGCAGCACGGACGGTTCGCAACAGCTTGCCCGCGATGCCGGCGCGAGGGTGGTGCACGTCGACGCCAAGGGCTATGGCAACGCCCTCATGGGCGGCATCAGGGCAGCTCGCGGCAAATTCGTCATCATGGGCGACGCCGACGACTCCTACGACTTCACGGCCCTGCTGCCGTTCGTGGAGCAGCTCCGTGACGGCGCCGATCTGGTCATGGGCAACCGGTTCAAGGGCGGCATCGCCCCCGGGGCCATGCCGCCGCTCCACCGCTACCTGGGCAACCCGGTGCTGTCGTTCATCGGGCGGCTGTTCTTCCCGTCCGCCATCGGCGACTTCCACTGCGGCCTGCGCGGTTTCCGCCGCGACTCGATACTGAAGCTGCACCTGCAGACGGGCGGCATGGAGTTCGCCTCCGAGATGGTGGTGCGCGCCACGCTGTCGGGGCTCGACGTGCGCGAGGTGCCGACGACGCTCTCGCCCGACGGCCGCTCCCGCCCGCCGCACCTGCGCTCCTGGCGCGACGGCTGGCGTCACCTGCGCTTCCTGCTGCTCTACAGCCCCAAGTGGCTGTTCTTCTACCCCGGCGTCGCGATGATGATCATCGGTTTGGTGGCGGGCACGCTGCTGACCTTCGGTCCCGTCGAGATCGGCGAGCTGGCCTTCGACGTCGACACCCTGGTCGGGTCGTCGGCGCTGGTGGTCATCGGCTTCCAGGCGGCGCTGTTCGCGCTGTTCACGAAGGTCTACGCGGCCGAGGAGGGCTTCCTGCCCGAGTCGCCGCGCATCCGCAGGATCATCGACATCGTGACCCTGGAGAAGGGCCTCGTGGTCGGCGGCCTGCTGGCGCTCGCCGGCGTGGTCGGCCTGGTCATGTCGCTGGTCCACTGGCAGGTGCGCAGCTTCGGCGAGCTCGACCCGCGCGAGTCGCTGCGCCTGGTGGTGCCGTCCGCCACCGCGTTGATCATGAGCTTCCAGACGATCTTCGCCGCGCTGTTCGTCAGCATCCTCGGCATCCGCCGCACCCGCGAGACGCCGGTCGACCACGTCGCCGCCGTCGCAGAGGAGGCTGCCCAAGCCGTCACCCGCGAGGAAAGCCCGGCCTAGTTTTTCTTTGCCGTACGACGCGCCGGGGCGGGCCGCCCCGGCGCGTCGCGCTGTTACGGGGGAACGGGTCCGAGCCGGACGGGGATCGCCGTAGGCTTAGGAACATGTCCCAGCACATCTTGACCGCCGTCGCGTGGCCCTACGCGAACGGCCCCCGCCACATCGGGCACGTCTCCGGGTTCGGCGTGCCGTCCGACGTCTTCAGCCGCTACCAGCGGATGGCGGGCAACAAGGTGCTGATGGTGTCAGGCACCGACGAGCACGGCACGCCCATCCAGGTGCAGGCCGACAAGGAAGGCGTCACCGCCAGGGAGCTGGCCGACCGCTACAACCGCGTCATCGCCGAAGACCTGACCGGCCTCGGCCTCTCCTACGACCTGTTCACCAGGACCACCACGAAGAACCACTACGCGATCACGCAGGAGATCTTCAAGGGCCTGCACGCCAACGGCTACATCTTCCCGAAGACCACGATGGGCGCCATCTCGCCCTCGACCGGACGCACCCTGCCCGACCGCTACATCGAGGGCACCTGCCCCATCTGCGGCTATGACGGGGCCCGCGGCGACCAGTGCGACAACTGCGGCAACCAGCTCGACCCGATCCAGCTCATCAACCCCAAGAGCCGCATCAACGGCGAGACGCCCGCGTTCGTCGAGACCGAGCACTTCATGCTCGACCTGCCCGCCTTCGCCGAGGTGCTCGGCGGCTACCTGCAGTCCAAGCAGGGCGAGTGGCGGCCCAACGTGCTGAAGTTCGCCCTCAACCTGCTCGGCGACCTGCAGCCGCGGGCGATCAGCCGCGACCTCGACTGGGGCGTGCCGATCCCGCTCGACGGCTGGCGCGACCAGCCCAACAAGCGCCTCTACGTGTGGTTCGACGCGGTGATCGGCTACCTGTCGGCCTCCGTCGAGTGGGCCCGCCGCTCCGGCGACCCCGACGCCTGGCGCCAGTGGTGGCAGAACCCCGACGCCCGCGGCTACTACTTCATGGGCAAGGACAACATCGTCTTCCACGCCGAGATCTGGCCGGCGATGCTGTTCGGCTACAACGGCCAGGGCGCCCGGGGCGGCAAGGCGGGCTCGCTGGGCGCGCTCGACGTGCCGTCCGAGGTGGTCTCCAGCGAGTTCCTGACGATGGAGGGCCGCAAGTTCTCCTCCTCCCGGCAGGTCGTCATCTACGTGCGCGACTTCCTCGCCCGCTACGACGCCGACGCGCTGCGCTACTACATCGCGGTGGCCGGCCCGGAGAACCAGGACACCGACTTCACCTGGCAGGAGTTCGTCAACCGCAACAACGGCGAGCTGGTCGCGGCCTGGGGCAACCTGGTCAACCGGTCCATCTCGATGGCGGCCAAAAACTTCGGCGCCGTCCCCGAGCCGGGCGAGCTGACCGACGCCGACCGGGCGCTGCTGGAGCGCTCGCGGGGCGCGTTCGGGCCGGTGGGCCAGGAGCTCGGCAGGTCCCGCTTCAAGAACGCCATCACCGAGGCGTTCGACGTCGTCCGCGAGGCCAACCGCTACCTCGCCGAGCAGGAGCCGTGGAAGCTCAAGGACGACCCGGAGCGGCAGAAGTCGATCCTGCACGTCGCGCTCCAGGTCGTCGACGACGCCAAGACCATGCTCACACCGTTCCTGCCCTCCTCCTCCAACAAGGTCCACGCCATGCTGGGCGGCGAGGGCGTCTGGTCCGGCATGCCGGAGATCCGCGAGGTCGACGAGGACGGCGGCAAGCCCTACCCGGTCATCACCGGCGACTACGACGGCGCGGCCCGCTGGGAGCACCGCCCGATCAAGCCGGGCACGCCGCTCACCGCGCCGGTTCCGCTGTTCAAGAAGCTCGACCCCAAGGTCGTGGACGAGGAGCTGGCCCGGCTGGAGAGCTGACCTCGCGGGGCCCGCTAGTTTGGGGGGCGTGAGCAAGCTTCCCGCCCCGCCCGAGCCGCTGCCGGAGCCGGTCTTCGACAGCCACTGCCATCTCGACGTCATGGTGGGCAACCGGCAGGCGTCCTCCGGAGATCCCGTCGCCCAGGCCGCGCAGGCGGCCTCGGCGAGCGTGCGGAGCATCCTGGAGGACGCCCGGTCGGTCGGCGTCACCCGGCTCGTCACGATCGGCTACGACCTCGACTCCTCCCGCTGGTGCGCCCAGGCGGCCGCCGAGCACGAGGACGTGCTCGCGGGCGTCGCCATCCACCCCAACGAGGCGCACGCCGCGACGCCCGAGGTCCTGGCCGAGATCGAGGCGCTGGCCGGGCGTCCCGAGGTGCGGGCCGTGGGGGAGACCGGGCTCGACTACTTCCGCGACTGGGCGAGCAAGGACGACCAGCACGCGAGCTTCCGGGCGCACATCGAGATCGCCAAGCGCACCGGCAAGGCCCTGGTGATCCACGATCGCGACGCGCACGACGACGTGCTCAGGGTGCTGGCGGAGGAGGGCGCGCCGGACAGGGTGGTCTTCCACAGCTTCTCCGGTGACGCCGAGCTGGCGAAGAAGTGCGCCGACGCCGGATATTTCATGTCTTTTTCCGGGCCGGTGACGTACAAGAACGCCGACCACCTGCGCGCGGCCGCCGCGGCCGCGCCGCTGGAGCTGGTGCTGGTCGAGACCGACGCGCCCTACCTGCCGCCGGTCCCGCACCGGGGCAAGCCCAACGCCCCCTACCTCATCCCGCTCACCCTCCGCTGCCTGGCCGAGGTCAAGGGAGTCCAGCCCGCCGACCTCTGCGCGGCCATCAACGCCAACGGAGTCAAGGTCTTCGGCGACTGGTGACCATTTTTCGGTGAAGCGGTGGAGGCCGGCGCGGTGCCGCGGTTAGCGTTCGGGCGGTCACTCTCCGTCATCGGAGGTGGCGTGTGACCGGAGGTGGTACGTGCGTGGCAGAAGGCGTAAGCCGCGCCCGCCGATCCCGTGGCGCTCCCCCTGGACGCTCGTGGTGTGCCTGGCGGGCGGCGCGGTGGTGGCGGCGATGGCCGTCACCTCGGCCATGGCCAAGGACGTGGTCGTGGTCGTGGACGGCAAGCGGACGGCGGTGCGGAGCTTCGCCGCGTCCGTACGCGACGCGCTCGGCGAGGCCGGCGTGGCGCTCGGCTACGGCGACGTGGTGCGCCCGCCCGCCCAGCAGCCGCTCGCCGACGGGGCCACGATCGAGGTGCGCCGCGCCCGCCCCATCACGCTGACGCTCGACGGCCGCACCAGCGAGCATCTGGTCACCAGCACCGACGTGGCCGGCGCCCTCGCCGAGCTGGCCATCCCCGCCGCCGCCGGCCGGGTCTCCGCGCCGCCCGACGAGGCCGTGCCGCTGTCCGGGATGGCGCTGACCGTTTACACCCGGCGCAAGGTGTACGTGGTCGCCGGGGCCACCCGCCTGGCCACCCGCACCACCGCCAGGACCGTGCGCGAGGTGCTGCGGCAGGAGCGCGTCGGCCTCGGCCGCGGCTACCTGGTGGAGCCGCCGCTCTCCAGCTTCCCCAAGGACGGGACGGTCATCACGGTCAGGCCGCCGCGTACCGATCCGGTCGATCCCGGGGTCGCCGCGCTCAACTGGGGGGCGCTGGCGGAGTGCGTGTCGAAGGGCGATCCGCGGGCGTACAACGCGGAGGGGCCCTACTACGGGATGTACCAGTTCAGCGTGCCGATGTGGCGGGCCGTCGGCGGGCCGGGGCTGCCGTCGGACTGGCCGGAGGAGGAGCAGACGTACCGGGCGCAACTGCTCTACCAGCAGGTGGCGGGGCGCTGGCAGGGCCAGTGGCCGAGCTGCGGCGCCCGCCTCTTCGTCCGCCCCTGACTCTCACCCGGCTACGGACACCCCGAACTGGGCACCCTTGGGCGGTCTCACCGTCTCCAGGCTCTCGGCGTTGCGCCCGGCCACCGCCACCTGCCCGGCCGGCCGCGCGTCGGGCTGCCCCACGAACAGCTTGTTGCCGCTGAACGTCACCGACCAGCCGAACAGCCCCTCGGCCTCCGCCAGCCTGCGGTCCTCGGCGGCGTCCCGCCACGAGAGGACGCGTACGCCGCCCCCGTACGGCGCGCCGACGGCCAGCCTGCCGTCGGCCGAGGCCGCCAGCGCGAAGCCGAACCCCTCCTTGCCGCCCTGCTTGACCGTTCTGATGACCTTCTTGGCCGGGTCGAGCAGCTGCACGCTGCCGGCGCCCGGCGAGCTGACCGCGTACCCGGAGCCCTCGGAGTAGGCGACCGCGTAGCCGTAGCGGTCGCCGCTGCGGGCGGTGGGGGAGTCGAGCTTGAGACTAGTGAGCTTCGCCGCGAACACGTCGTCGAGGAACACCGCCGAACCCGAGTTGATCTTCCCGGCCTCGACCTGGCGGCCCGCGCCGTCGTCGTTCTCGTACGGCACGCCGACGAGCAGCGCGTTCTTCGGCCCCCACGCCATCGACCAGCCGAACTGGTCGCCGAGCTCGCTGTTGCCGCGTACGTCCACGGTCTCCTGGCTGATCCTGCGCAGCTCGCCCTCGCCCTTGCGGACATAGACGGCGCCGGCGTCGGTGAACTGCTTGTCGTCCTCGTACGGCGCGCCGACCGCCAGCAGGTCGCCCCGCGCCGCCAGCGACCAGCCGAAGTGCGCCGACCGCTGCGGCTGCGCCGCCGTCAGGCGGACCGGCGCGCGGGTGCCGCCGCCGTAGACCACGTACACCGCGCCCGCGTCCTGCTCGCCGCCCACGTCCGCGTACGGGGCCCCGACGACCAGATCGGCGCAGGAGTCGCCGTCCACGTTCGCCAGCCGTACCGACCAGCCGAAACCGTCGCCCGTCGCCAGGCCGGGAACGCGCACCGGCACCACCTTGCCGCCGGACACCACCTGCACCGCGCCCTTGTCGTCGTCGCCGAACGGATCGCCCACCGCCACGTCGTCCACGCCGTCGCCGTCGAAGTCGGCGGGCGTGGCGCAGGCCGCCGCCCGCGCCGCCGCCGGCATCACCGTCGTAACCACGACCAGCAGCAGCGCCGCGGGCATGCCCCCGAGTCTCACAACGACACCTCGATCTGCTTGCCGTTCTCCAGCATCGTCGCCGTCAGCTTGACCGGCCTGCGGTACGTCGCCAGGTCGAACACGAACGCGCTGTCCACCCGCGCGCCCGGCAGGATCGCCGGGGGCAGCGTGACGGCGGCCGGATCGTGCTCGCCGCCGCGGTCGTCCACCAGCGTGACCACCGGCTGGACCAGCGGCCTGCGCTCGCCGCCCGGGTTGAGCATCGTCCACCGGATCACGCAGAGCTGGCCCTGGGTGGCGACCTTGCCCTCGTACTCCTTCAGCCCGCAGCGCGGCGCGGACGAGATGATCGCGATGGGGTCGTCGAGCTCGCCGCCCAGCGGGAACCTGCGGCCCACGTCGTTCGGTTGGGCGCCGGCGGTCGCGGCCCGCGACGGGCCGCCGCCCGCGGCCGAGGTGCCGGGGCCGCGGCCGGACGTCACGATCAGGACCCCCGCCGTGACCACGATGGCCAGCACGGCCGCCGCGGCGGCGATCAGCCAGCGGGTGCCCGCGGTGCGGTCGCCGCCGAGGGTGTCGGGCTCGTTCGGCAGCGGCTCGGGGGAGACGGCGGTGCGCCGGTCGCCCGGCTGGGTGTCGGCGGCGCGCTGCTCGGAATGCGCCATCCGGTGCAACTGCTCCCGCGCGGGCACCCCGCCGAGGCCCCACGCCTCGCCTGCCCGCCCGGGCGTGTCCTGTCGCGTCCGGCCCAAGGGTTCGTGGCGGGTGGGAGTGGGAGTGGGGCCGGGGGACTTCGTGGCCTCGGTGGCTCTGGTGGGCTCGGGGGCCTTGGTGGCTCTGGTGGCCTCGGGGGCCGAGATCGTGGCCGCCGTGCCGGTGGGCGGAATCCCCGGCCCCTCGCCCTCGCCACTGTCCCCTTCGGGCCCCTGCTCGCCGCTCTTGCGCTTGAACAGGCCGCGTACGCGTCCGGGACCGGCGCCACCGTCCTGCTGCCCGTCGCCCTGGGGGGTGGGCCAGCGGGCCAGCTCTTCCTTGGCCGCCAGCTCCTCCCTCCGCGCCAACTCCTCGAACGCCGCCTGCCCCTGCCCCTGCCCCGAGGACCCGGCTAAGGACCCAGGGGACGCGCCGGACGGCGACCGCCCGGCGTCGGATAATCCGCCTGTCCCCGTACCGGCCGGCCCCCGTTGTGCCGCGTCCCCCGACGGCGGCGGGGCCGCCGTGAAGGTGGCCGTGATGTCCGGCTCGTCCACCACGTTCCTCGGCGGCTGCCAGTCATTGAGCATCTCGGTGGCGACCAGCGTCGGCGGGTTGATCGACGGCGCCGGCGTGTTCCCGCCCACCAGGGCGATCAGCAGGTCCTGCGCGGTGGGTCGTGCGGCCGGCTCCATCGAGGTGGCCAGGCGTACCAGCTCGTTGAGCGGAGCGGGCAGCGCGCCCAGGTCGGGCGGCGTGTTGAGCACGCGGTGGGCCATCGTGATGGGGTCGCCACGCCCGAACGGGTGCCGTCCGTTGCCCGCGTACGCGATGAGACAGCCCCAGGCGAAGATGTCCACGGCCGGGCTGATCGCCTCCCCGCGCACCTGCTCGGGCGCCCACCACCCGGGGCTGCCCAGCAGCTCGCCCGACATCGTGAACCCGGTCTCCCGATCGAGCGCCCGCGCGATCCCGAAGTCGATCACGCGAGGCCCGGACAGGGAGAGGATGACGTTGGCCGGCTTGAGGTCGCGGTGCACCAGCCCGGCCACGTGGATCGCGGCCAGCGCCGCCGCCACGCCGAGGCCGACGCCGTGCAACGGCCCGGGGTCCAGCGCCCCGAACCTGGCGATCTGGTCGGAGAGCGGGGTGCCCGCGATGTACTCGGTCACCATGAAGGGACGGCCGTCGCCGGTGTTGCCGTTGTCCAGCACCTGAGCGGTGCAGAACGACGCCACGCGCCGCGCGTTCTCCACCTCCGCGTGGAACCGGGCCGCGAACCCCTCCTGGTTGGCGAACTCCGCCTTCACGACCTTGAGCGCGACGAAGCGGCCGGTGGGCGCACGGGCGAGGAAGACGGTCCCCATGCCGCCTTCGCCGAGTCGCCCCAGCAGGCGGTACGGGCCGATCTCCCGCAGGTCTGTCGGACGGAGCGGCGCGGCGCCCGTTGGCTCCATGAGGGACGTCCCTTCCTGTTCCACGCCATCCTCTCCTTTGGTCTCCCCATCCGCCATCTCCAGTTCTTCGATGCGGGAGACTGGTTGGATGATGAGCCTGTTGGGCCCTGCAGAAATACGTATTTTGGCGGACAAGCTAAATCTTCGTCCGACAAAAAAGCTCGGCCAGAACTTCGTGATCGACGCGGGAACCGTCCGCCGGATCGTCCGGGTGGCCGAGCTCTCGGCCGACGACGTGGTCATAGAGGTCGGCCCCGGGCTCGGCTCGCTCACCCTGGCCCTGCTGCCGTCGGCCGCGCACGTGGTGGCCGTCGAGATCGACCCGGTGCTCGCGACCCAGCTCCCCGTCACGGTCGCCGAACGCGGCCTGGCCGACCGCCTCACGGTCGTCAACGCCGACGCCATGAAGATCACGCCCGCCGACCTCGGCGGACACGTACCTACGGCTCTGGTGGCGAACCTGCCGTACAACGTGGCCGTCCCCGTCGTCCTCCACCTCCTGGAGGCCCTCCCGTCCCTGCGCAAGGGGCTGGTCATGGTGCAGTCCGAGGTCGCCGACCGCCTCGCGGCCGGTCCCGGCTCCAAGGTGTACGGGGTGCCGTCGGTCAAGGCCGCCTGGTACGCGGACGTACGGCGAGCCGGCCCGGTCGGCCGCACCGTCTTCTGGCCGGTCCCCAACGTCGACAGCGGCCTGGTCTCCCTGGTCCGCCGCGACCCGCCGGCCACGAAGGCCACCCGCGAACAGGTCTTCGCCGTCGTGGACGCCGCCTTCGCCCAGCGCCGCAAAACCCTGCGCGCCGCCCTGGCCTCCTGGGCCGGCAGCGCCCCCGAGGCGGAAAACATCCTGCGCGGTGCCGGCGTGGACCCGTCCGCCCGCGGCGAACAACTCGACATCACCGCTTTCGCCCGCATAGCCGAACTCAAGCCCTAACCCCAACCCCCAACACCCCCCACCTCGTCCAAACCACCACCCCGTACGCCACGCGAAGCGCTGGCTGCCGCACGGCTGGACCTCGCGCGGTTGGACCTCGCTCCGACGCCACCGGTGCCGTCAGACTCTGCTCCGACGCCCCCGCGCGGTTGAATCCCGCGCGGTTGGACCTCACGCCATCGGCTCCTGGGTCGTTGGCTCGCGAGCGCTTGGCCTATGCGTGGTTGGCTTCCGCGCGGTTGAACCTCACGCCATCGGCTCCCAGGCCGGTGGTCTGCGAGCGCTTGGCCTCGAGCGCCTGGCCCCCGCGCGGTTAGACCTCACGCCATCGGCATCCCGGGTCATCGACCCCCGCGATTGGGCCCCGCGCCATTGGGCCCCCGGGCGGTTGGGCCCCCGGGCGGTTGGGCCCCCGGGCGGTTGGGCCCCCGGGCGGTTGGGCCCCCGGGCGGTTGGGCCCCGCGTCATGGGCTCCTGCGCGGTTCGAACCCCCGGGCCATTGGACCTCGTGGCGTTGGCCTCGCGCTGTTGGTCCCGTGCCGGGGGGATCCTGCACGTGCGGCCAGGATCCCTGCGCATGGGGCCGGGGCCAGCCTGGTCGCACCAAGCCGTCGGGGCATCCGCCCTTACATCGGCCGACCGATGGCGTCGGCCTGCTCGCTCAGACATGACAAGCGCCTACTTGCTGACCCGAAGCCGCCGAGCGCCGACCTGCGCATCGACCAACCAGCGAGGTCACCAGGCCTCCAATCGGTGAGGTCGCCATGCCTCCGTCCGGTGAGGTCGCTGGGCCCCCGCCCGGTGAGGTCGCCATGCCTCCGTCAGGTGAGGTCGCTAGGCCCCCGCCGGTGGTGGTCGCTAGGCCCCACCTGCCGAGACCGCCAGGCCTCCGCCGCCTGCCACTCCCTATCCACAGGCATTCACCCGACCCGCGCTCTTATCCACAGAATCCCGTTCGGCCCCTCGGCCACCCGCCGTTCCGCAGGACCCTGGCCCAAGCTCGTCCTCGTCCTCGTTCGCGTTCACGACCAAGGAGGCTCGAATGCCCCGCACCAGCACCGCAGCGTCTCCCACCGCCAGCTCGCCCGCCGCCACCTCGCCCACCGCCCCTGATGCCCGCACGGCCGCTCCCCGCCCTCTGGCCTGCACCGCCGCCCTGGCCTGCGCCCTCCTCGCCGCCACCGCCGCCCTGGCCACCACCACCGAAGCCACCGCGACCACGACCATGGCCGCGGCGACAGCGGTGGCCGAAGCCACCCGCCCCACCAAGAAACGCCTCACCAGAAAGAAATCCATCAAGAGGAAACTCACGAGAGGCCAGATCGCCGCCTCCGCGGCCCTGGCCCAACTCGGCGTCTCCTTCTCCTGGGGCGGGGGCTCCCCGAAGGGTCCCACTCTCGGCATCGGCAGAGGCGCGGCGACCCGCGGCTTCGACTGCAGCGGCCTCACCCTCTACGCCTGGTCCAGAGCCGGCGTGCGGTTGGGCCATTACACCGGGGCCCAGTTCCGCCAGGGCCGCAGGATCAGCCGCACCGCCCGCCGCGCCGGCGACCTCCTCTTCTTCGGCGGCGGCCGAGCCGACCCCACGCACGTGGCCCTCTACCTGGGCGGCGACCTGATGGTCCACGCCCCCAAGACCGGTGACGTGGTCCGCACGACGAGCTTCGCCAAGTCCTCCTACTACCGCGCCGTCTACCGAGGCGCCGTACGCCCGGGATGACCGGCGACGGCAGCCACCAGCCCGCCGACCAGCTCCGCCAGCACTTCCCGATCCCCGTCCGCCTCGCCCTCGGAGTCGCCGGCCTCATACTCCATGAGCCCGAGCCCGGCCACCTCGAACCGACCACCGATCGCCGTCACCAACGAAAGCAGCCGCTCAGGATGCATGCCACCAGGCGTAGGACACCCCACGCTCCGGAAGACCTCCGGCTCGAGCACGTCGAGGTCGATGTGCACGTACACGGCGGCATCTGGGCCGCCCGCCGCCTCGATCGTCGCGAGAAGAGCCTCTGGCGTCCCCGTCTCCGCCATCGTCACCCACCGGATTCCGGCACGCGTCACGAAGGCCGCCTCCGGCGGATCGAGATCCCGCACCCCGGCCAGCACGATCCGCCGCGGGTCCAGCGGCTCCTCGGCCACCAGCCCTTGGGGCCCCTCGCCCGTGAGCGCCCGCAGCACCATCCCGTGATAGGCGCCCGACAGCGAAGACTCCGGCGTGTTCAGATCGCCGTGGGCGTCGAACCACACCACCACCAGCCGATCGCCGTACCGCCTGCGCGCCGCCGACACAGGCTCCAACTCCACCCCGCAGTCCCCACCAACGGCGACGACCAACACCCCATCACCGACCCCCTCAACCGCAGCCCGCACCCGAGCCGCCGCAACCCCCAAACTCCCGTCCTCAACCGCTTCCCGCACCCATCCCGCAGTCGCGGCAGGATCGCCGTCCTCGACCGCTGCCCGCACCTGTACCGCTGTCGCAGCAGGATCGCCGTCCTCGACCGCTGCCCGCACCTGTACCGCTGTCGCAGCAGGACCGCTGTCCTCGACATCTGCCTGCGCCAGCGCCGCCGCGGCAGGACCGTCGTCTTCTACCGTTGCCTGTGCCCGTGTCGCTGTAGTGGCGGGACCGTTGTCCTCGGTTGTCGGCTGCTGCGGAGCCGCCGAGACGCCCGAGATCTCGTCCTCGACCGCCACCCGCACCCTGTGCGCGGCCTCGCCCGCCACACGCACCGTTGCCGCGTCGACCAGGTCGGCGACGATCCGCGCCCCTTCGCGCAGCCGCTTCGCCGTACGCGACCCAGACCCCCGCCACTGCGGCACTTCGACAACTGCAACTTTTCGCAACATCGCTACAAACCGCCTTTAGCCTCGCGATACCCCGGGTCTGCCATCACCCGTCGTAACTGCACAGCATGGGGGCAAATGGTCACCAACTCGACCCGACATGCCGAGGATCCGGCCGTTCCGGGGCTCATCTTTCGAGAACCGCATGTCAGGGCTCCGGGCACCGATAACATCGAGTGTCCTTGACCCCGGCAAGCGATGAGAGTGGCAGAAGATCGATGAGTTCGGTGACCGTACGTGTGCCCGCGAAGGTCAACGTGCAGCTTTCTGTCGGCCCGCTCAGGGATGATGGCTACCACGACCTGGTCAACGTCTTCCATGCCGTGTCGATCTTCGACGAGGTGGTGGCCAAGGAGTCCGAGTCCATCACCGTGTCGGTCAACGGCAAGTGGGCCGACCAGGTGCCCGTGGACGACAGCAACCTCGCGATCCGCGCTGCCCGCGCCCTCGCCAAGCATGCGGGACGCACCTACGGCGCTGACCTGATCATCAACAAGGACATTCCGGTGGCGGGTGGCATGGCGGGCGGCAGCGCCGACGCCGCCGGCGCCCTGGTGGCCTGTAACGAGCTCTGGGGGCTCGGCCTGCCGTTCGACGATCTGATGGAGATCGCCGGGGACCTCGGCAGCGACGTCCCGTTCTCCCTGCTCGGCGGCACCGCCGTCGGCACCGGCCGGGGCGAGCAGTTGAGCGAGCTGCCGACAGGCGGCACGTTCCACTGGGTGTTCGCGCTCGCCGACGGCGGGCTCTCCACCGCCAGCGTGTACGCCGAATGCGACCGGCTCCGGGCAGCCGAGGCGGCGGAGGTGCCCTGGCCGCAGCTCAACGACTCCCTCCTGGAGGCCCTGGGCACCGGCGACGCCTATGCCCTCGGCTCCCACCTCAGCAACGACCTTCAGGCCGCCGCGCTCAACCTGCGTCCGGAGCTCGCTCCTACGCTGGAGGCCGGTCGCCAGCACGGCGCGCTGGGCGCCATCGTCTCCGGCTCCGGCCCCACCTGCGCGTTCCTCGCCATCGACGCCCTCCACGCCCGAGACCTGGCCGGCAGCCTCACGGCCACGGGCGCCGCGCACACCGCCGTCCCGGCCCACGGCCCCGTCCACGGCGCGACCCTGGTCTGATCCCGCGATCCCGCCGCCCCGCCTCCCGGCGTTGGAACGGTCAATGTGCCGCCGCGGTTCGGTGGGGTGAACGCAGGGTCGCTCGGCGTCCACTGCAAGATGGGTCTCATGCAAGCTGGGGCACATCGCCGTGTCCGTGTCTGCGAGGCTCCGGTGTCCGTGTTCCAGGGAAGGCAGTGCAAACCAGGAATGGGGTGCACGCCCGGAGATGGCGGTGCACGCCCAGGGACGGTGCACACCTGGGGTAGGCGGTGCCCACCTGCCGGAGATAGCCAGCCAGCCAGCTACTAGCTCGGTGTGTCCGGTCTGGCTATCACGGCTGATCGGCTTGGTCGCCCTCCGCACGTGCCGCCTCGGGCGGGGGGCGACGGTTGCCTCTACCTCTCCCGCCGAGCAGGCCCGGCTGTCTCCACCCACTCCGCCGGAAGTCGCGTTGTACGTGATGCGCCAGGTCGGCGTCAGGCGAAGCGGCCTTGAGCGCCGTGCCGGAAGTCGTCCTGGCTTGCAGTAGTCGGGGTCGGGAGCGGCGATCAGGCCGGTGCGCGGGTAGCCCCATGATCTTGCTATCGGCTGTCCGCTTCCTCCCGCACTCAGGGTCGGGAGCCGGTGCGCAGGTCGACCGTGACCCTGCTATCGGCTGTCCGCCTCCTCCCGCGCGAGATCCCAGGCTTCCTTGAGCTGAGAAGGCGCAGTTCGTAGAGGAGCTGAGGAGACGCAGCCCGTACAGATAGAGGCGCGGCCTTGAGGCGACGATGGACACGGGCGTCCTGGCGGCGTGGTTTCGACTGCCCATGCAGTCAAACGCGGACGGCGAGCTTGCCGTGCTGCTGGCTCGCAGGCATTCGCCGTTCCTGCCGTGCTTCGCCGCGCGTAAGGATGGTGAGGGTTCGGGCGTCGCAGCCCCCCGACAGGGACGGTCGGGGGCTCGCGGACGAGACGGACGAGGTTGTGACGGGAGTGCGTGGTCAGTTCTTGAGGACCTCGACCCAGTAGCGGCCGTCGGTGTCGCGGTGGGCGCCGTGGATGTCGGTGGCGAGGTCGGGGAAGGCGCGGTCGAAGTCCTCCAGGACGCGTAGGTAGGTCATCAGCGGACCGTCGGCGGGGCCGGTCGCCTCGCCGGGCATCAGCATGGGGATGCCGGGCGGCGTGACGACCACCGTCGCCGCGGCGACCCGGCCCGGCAGGTGGCTCAGCGGGACGCGTTCGGTGCGGGATCGGATCATGGCCTGATAGCAGTCGGCGGGCGTGACCACGGGCTCCGGCAGGTAGGTGAAGACCTGGTCGAGGAGGTTGCCGACCCCGGAGTCGCGCAGCTTCTCGTGGACCAGGGTGCAGAGCTTCTGCAGCGAGATCGCGGGCGGGCCGAAGCCGGGCAGCACCTCCGCCAGGGGCAGGTCGGCGTCGTAGGCGTTCTTGAAGTCGGTGAGGGCGTCGATCAGGGTGCCCCACTTGCCCTTGGTGATGCCCATCGAGAACAACACCAGCAACGTGTGGTCGCCGGTCTTCTCCACCACGATGCCGCGTCGCTGCAGGTAGGCGGCCACGACGCGGGCCGGGATGCCCCAGTCGAGCGTGCCCGTGGCGGCGTCGGCGCCCGGACAGGTGATCGTCACCTTGACCGGGTCGAGCAGGCAGTAGCCCTCGGACATGCCGTCGAACCCGTGCCAGCCGGCGCCCGCCTCCAGGGTCCAGCAGCGGGGGTCGGAGCACAGCAGCGCCGGGTCGGCGTCGGCGAACGGGACGGTCCTGCCGGTGCGCGGATCGGTGACGGAGGGCGGCTGCCACACGCCGAAGAACCAGCCGGGCCGGGTGCCGTCCTCGCGGATGCGGGCGGCCAGACGCGTCATCGCCTGCCGGAACCGGACGGCCTCGACGATCGCCTCCCCGGTGAGGAACGGCCCCGACGGGCCGTCCATCATCGCCGCCGCGACGTCCAGGGAGGCGATCATCGGGTAGAGCGGCGACGTGGAGGCGTGCATGAGGTAGGTCTCGTTGAAGGCGTCGTAGTCGACCGGCGCCCGCTCCGAGGGGCGGACGTGCAGCATCGCGGCCTGCGACAGCGCCGCCAGCAGTTTGTGCGTCGACTGGGTGGCGAACACGGTGGGGCGGCCAGGCCCCGGCAGTGTGCGCTGGTCGACGGCCATGCCGTAGCGGCCGGCGTAGAGCGGGTTGAACCGGGCGTAGGCGAACCACGCCTCGTCGAAGTGCAGGCGCGGCACGCTGGCGCCCAGCAGCTCGCCGACCCGCACCGCGTCGTAGCACACCCCGTCATAGGTGGAGTTGGTGATCACGGCGTAGGTCGGGTCGCCGGCGGCGAGAGGATGGGCGGCCACCCGGGCCTGGATCGCTGCGGCCTCCAGCGCGGCGGGCTGGATCGGCCCGGCCAGCCCGAGCCCGTTGCGCTCGGGCACCAGGTAGACCGGGCGGGCGCCGCTGATGGCCAGCGCGTGCTGGACCGACTTGTGGCAGTTGCGGTCGACGAGGACGGTGTCGTCGCGGGCGATGGCGTGGTGTCCGACGATGCGGTTGGCGGTGGAGTTGCCGTTGACCACGAAGAACGTACGGTCGGCGCCGAAGACGCGGGCGGCGTTGCGCTCGGCCTCGCCGATGGGGCCGGTGTGGTCGAGCGGCGACCCCAGCTCCGTGACCGAGATGGACAGGTCGGTGCGCAGCAGCCGCTCGCCGTAGAAGTCGAAGAACGCCCGGCCCACCGGCGACTTGAGGAACGCCACGCCGCCCGCGTGCGCCGGGGTGTGCCAGGAGTAGTGATGGTGGTCCTGCAGACGGCGCAGGGCGCCGAAGAAGGGCGGGAGGATCTTCTCGGCGTACTGGTCGGCGGCGTGGGCGATGCGCCCGGCGATGAACTGCGGGGTGTCCTCCAGCGGGTAGACGTAGCCCTGGATGACCTCGTAGACCCACAGCGGGAGCTCCTGCTCCTGCGTCATCAGGAAGACGGGCAGCCCGCGGAACCGTTTGGCGACCGCGCCCAGCAGCTCCTCGGCTCCCGGCGCGTCCCACGACGCCAGCACCGCCGTGAGCGACGCGTCCGAGCCGACCACCGCCAGGGCGTCGTGGGCCCGGTGGGTCCAGCGCACGTGGAGCCCGAGCTCGTCCATCGCGGCGCAGACGCGGCGGATCTGCTCGGCGAGCGCCGAATCGGCGTCGGGACGTTCGGTGACGGCGGCCAGAACCGTTCGCTCCATTGCGGCACTCCGTGGTCGGGGGGAACGGCCGGGGAGGGTCACACCGGCCACTCATCATGGTAACGGTCAGCAGTCGTAAGGCAACTTTGAGTAATGAAGGGAGAGGGAGGAGACGGCGAGGTGCTGGGCGGGGAGCCGATACCCTGAGTAGGTCATGAATCTGGTCAATCTTGAGTCGGTCTCCCACGCCTACGGGCCCAAGCCGCTCCTCAGTGACGTCTCCCTGGGCATCGAGGCCGGGGAGCGCATCGGCGTCGTCGGACGCAACGGAGGCGGCAAGACGACCCTGATGTCGGTGATCGCGGGGGAGGTGCGGCCCGACAGCGGACGGGTCACGCACACCCGCAACCTCCGGATCGGGTTCCTGTCGCAGCACGACGCGCTCGACCCGGCCGCCACCATCGGCGAGATCGTGCTGGGCGGGCTGGCCGAGCACGAGTGGGCGGGCGACCAGGCGATCCGCGAGATCCTCGCCAACCTGATCGGCGACCTCGACCTCGGCTCCAGGGCCGCGGACCTGTCGGGCGGCGAGCGCCGGCGCACCGCGCTGGCCAAGCTGCTCATCGACGACCACGACCTGATCATGCTGGACGAGCCCACCAACCACCTCGACATCGAGGCCATCGCCTGGCTCGCCGCACACCTGTCGGGCCGCAAGAGCGCCCTGCTCGTGGTGACGCACGACCGGTGGTTCCTCGACGCGGTCTCCACCCGCACGTGGGAGGTCGTGGACGGGCGCGTCGAGCGCTACGAGGGCGGATACGCCGCCTACGTCCTCGCCAAGGCCGAGCGGGCGCGCATCGCCCAGGCCGCCGAGGAACGCCGCCAGAACCTCATGCGCAAGGAGATCGCCTGGCTGCGGCG
The DNA here is from genome assembly GCF_041402765.1 of Nonomuraea sp. AD125B. NCBI lineage: Bacteria > Bacillati > Actinomycetota > Actinomycetes > Streptosporangiales > Streptosporangiaceae > Nonomuraea > Nonomuraea sp. AD125B. The sequence continues at coordinate 381,298 of NZ_JBGLOU010000007.1, forward strand.
CGGCCCGCCCGCCCGTACGTCCAAGCCGAAGTTCCGCATCGAGGCCGCCCAGGCCCTCATCGCGAACGAGCCCCCGGCGCGCGAGACCGTCGAGCTGATGCGCTTCGCCGCGGCCCGGCTCGGCAAGACGGTGTACGACCTGGAGGACGTCACCCTGCACGCCGGCGGCCCGGAGAACGGGCCGCTGGTGCTCGACCGGTGCACCTGGCAGTTCGGGCCCGGCGACCGCATCGGGCTGATCGGGGTCAACGGCTCCGGCAAGTCGTCGGTGCTGCGCCTGCTCGCCGACACGGTCAAGCCCGACTCGGGCCGCGTGGTCCGGGGCCGCACCGTACGCCTCGCGCACCTTTCGCAGGAGCTCACGGAGCTGGACCCGACGCGACGGGTGCTGGAGTCGGTCGAGGAGGTGCGCAAGTACCTCCAGCTCGGAAAGAAGGAGTGGTCGGCCTCCCAGCTGCTCGAACGCCTCGGCTTCAAGGGCGACGCGCAGTGGAAGGTGATCGGCGACCTGTCCGGCGGCGAGCGGCGGCGGCTGCAGCTCCTCAGGCTGCTCATGGACGACCCCAACGTCCTGCTGCTCGACGAGCCCACCAACGACCTCGACATCGAGACGCTCAACGAGCTGGAAGACCTGCTCGACGGCTGGCCCGGCACGCTCGTCCTGGTGAGCCACGACCGCTACTTCCTGGAGCGGGTCACCGACCGGTGCGTGGCGCTGCTGGGCGACGGGCGGCTGTCGCTGCTGCCCGGCGGCGTGGACGAATACCTCGAACGGCGGGCCGCGGGCACCGCGCTGACCGCCAGGGTGGCGGGCGGCGCCGGCGCGGCGGTCACCGCCTCGGCGTCCCAGGAGAGCGCCACGGCGACCGGCGAGCTGTCGGCCAAGGAGGAGCGCGAGCTGCGCAAGGAGCTCAACCGCCTGGAACGCCAGCTCGACAAGCTGGCCGGGCAGGAGGAGCGGCTGCACGCGGCCATGGCGGAGGCGGCCAGCGACTACGCCCGGCTCGGCGCTCTGGACGGCGAGCTGCGGGAGATCACGGCGCAGAAGGACGCGATCGAGTCGGAGTGGCTCGAACTCGCCGACCGCCTCGGCGACTGACGCGACCGACCCTGGTCCGCCCGCCCCAAGGCGCGGTCGTGCCAAGGGTCTGCCCAGGTCAACGGACGTTTCTGTGAGGGATGTCGGGCGCGCGGTCCGGGTAAAGAGCGGCTGGGACGTGGGGTGAGCGGGCTCCCCGGTGAGGGGCGCCCGGCGTCAGCGGGCTCTCGGGAGGGGCGCCCGGCGTGAGCGGGCCCCCGGGGAAGGGCGCTCGGCGTGAGCGGGCCCCCGGGGAGGGGCCGCCCGGCGCGAGCGGTGCCGCCGCGCCCGACGTGAGCACGGGTCGAGCGAGGTGCCGGGTGGGCGGGGTCAGCTGGGGGAGTCGAACGGGGCCAGCAGGGTGCGCAGCAGCGAGGCGAGCGTCCGCTGATCGGCCGCCCCCAGCCCCGACAGCAGCTCGTGCTCCCGCCGCAGCAGGTCGGCGAAGGCCGCGTCCACCCGGGAGAGCCCCGTGTCCGTCAGCGACACGAGGACGCCGCGCCGGTCCTCGGGGTCGGGCCGGCGTCGTACGAGACCCGCCTGGGCGAGCCGGTCGATGCGGTTGGTCATGGTCCCAGAGGTGACCAGGGTGGCCCGGAGCAGGGTGCCGGGGCTCAGCTCGTACGGCTTGCCGGCCCTGCGCAGTGCGGTGAGCACGTCGAACTCCCACGGTTCGAGGTCGTGCTCGGCGAAGGCCGCCCGCCGCGCCCGATCGAGATGCTTGGCGAGACGTGACACTCTGGAGAGCACCTGGAGCGGCTCGACGTCGAGGTCGGGGCGCTCCGTCCGCCAAGCGGCGACGAGGCGATCGACCTCGTCTCTAGCTTCCTCCGTCATGACACACAAGTGTACTGTCTTGACATCGAGATATCTCTCTCGATATCAATTATCTTCATGTCGAGAGATATCTGGGACCCGGTGACCTACGCGGTGTACGCCGACGAGCGTTCCCGGCCGTTCATCGAGCTCATCTCCAGGGTGGGGGCGGTCGACCCCGATTATGTCGTGGACGCCGGCTGCGGCAGCGGCGAACTCACCGCAGACCTGGCCACCCGCTGGCCGAGGGCGACCGTCGAAGGGTTCGACTCCTCGCCCGCCATGATCACCAAGGCGCGCGGCCTCGGCACGTCCGTGCACTTCGCCGTCGCCGACGCCGAGACCTGGCGGCCCGACCGGCCCGTGGACGTGATCGTCTCGAACGCCCTCCTCCAGTGGGTGCCCGACCACCGCTCGGTGCTCGAACACTGGATGGAGTCGCTGGCAGCGGGCGGCTGGCTGGCGTTCCAGGTGCCGGGCAACCACGACGCACCGAGCCACGTCGCCATCCGGGAGCTGTGCGCCTCCCGCACCTGGTCGGACAAGCTCGGCGGCTACCAGCGGCTCGCCGAGGTGGACGACGCCCTCGGCTACTGCGACCTGCTCAACCAGGGCGGCACGCAGGTGGACGCCTGGGAGACGACGTACGTGCACGTGCTGAAGGGCGAGAACCCCGTGCTGGACTGGGTGTCGGGCACGGCCCTGCGCCCGATCCTCGACCGGCTGGACCACGGCGACCAGCGGCGCTTCAAGGCCGACCTCGGCGAGCTGCTGGCGCAGGCCTATCCGGCGAGGAGGTACGGCACGCCGTTCCCGTTCCGCCGCGTCTTCGTGGTGGCGCAGAAATGATCATCGGGCTGCACCACGTCCAGCTGGCCGCGCCGGCCGGCAGCGAGCCGCTGCTCAGGGAGTTCTACGCGGGGGTGCTCGGCCTGCGCGAGGTGCCCAAGCCGCCGGAGCTGGCCGCCCGTGGCGGTGTCTGGTTCAGGGACGAGGGCGTGGAGGTGCACCTGGGCGTCGAGCGGGACTTCCGGCCGGCACGCAAGGCGCATCCCGCCTTCCTGGTGGACGACGTGGATGCCCTGGCCGCCGCGATCCCCGGGGCCGTGCCCGACGACCTCCTGCCCGGCCACCGCCGGGTCTACGTCACCGATCCGGTCGGGAACAGGATCGAGCTGCTGCAACCCCGGTGAGTTCACCTTGGGGTGGCAGAATCGTCCGAAATCGGACTTTGTGAGGTGTAGTGGGCATCGAGATCGAGGACAAGTTCGACGTTCCGTACGACTACGCGCTTCCCGACCTGGGCGACCTCGCCACCGGCGTCACCGGGCCGAAGAGCTACCAGCTCGTCGCGCTCTACTACGACACACCCGACCTGCGACTGGCCGCCAGAGGCGTGACGCTCCGGCGGCGAAGGGGCGGCGACGACGCCGGTTGGCATCTCAAGCTGCCCAAGGCCAAGGGCGTCCGGCAGGAGATCGCCGTGCCGCTCACCCGGAGCACCAGGACGGTCCCCCCGGAGCTGGCCGAGCTGGTCCGCGCCTACACCCGCGGCGCCGAACTGGAGGTGGTCGCCGAGCTGGACACCCGCAGGAGCGTCACCGTCCTGCACGACGGTGGGACCAGGCTGCTGGAGGTCGCCGACGACCGCGTCAAGGCCACCGACCGCCGCGAGGGCGGCCGGGTCGTACGCTGGCGCGAGGTCGAGGCCGAGCTGATCGACGAGAGCCGGCGGGCGCTGCTGGCCAAGGTCGGCAAGCGGCTGAGGAAGGCCGGCGCCGAGCCGTCCGGGGCCGCCAGCAAGCTCGCGAAAGTGCTCCAGCCGGCCCCGCCGCCCCTGGCCGGCTGCGAGCCCGGCTCGGCGGGCGAGGTCGTGCTCGCCTACCTCGCCGGTCAGGTGAACGCCCTCCTCTCCCAGGACCCCCGCGTACGCCGCGCCGAGGATGACGCCGTCCACCAGATGCGCGTGGCCTCCCGGCGGCTGCGCAGCGCGCTGAAGGCGTTCAAGACCGTGGTGACCGGCACCGAGCAGGTCCAGGACGAGCTGCGATGGCTGGGCACCGTGCTCGGCGAGGCCCGCGACCTGGAGGTCATGAGGGCCAGGTTCGGCGAGCGGCTGGCCGGCCTGCCGTCCGGGCTGATCGTCGGCCCCGTCCGGGAGCGCCTCGGCGCCGACCTGCTCGCCCGCGAGCGGGACGCGTACGAGCGGATCAAGGACGCCCTCAGCGGCGAGCGCTACTACGCGCTGCTGAACGCCCTCGACGCGCTGCTCGCCGGCCCGAGTCTCGGCAAGGCCGCGCCCAAGCCCGCGAAGGAGCGGCTCGCCGTCATCGCGGCGGACAACTGGAGCCGGGTGACCAAGGCGTACGACAGGGCCCAGGCCGTCGAGGACCCGGAGCGCCGCGAGATCGCCATGCACGACGTGCGCAAGGCGGCCAAACGCGCCCGTTACACCGCCGAAGCGCTCCGGCCCACCCTCGGCAAGGGCATGGCCAAGCTCGCCGAGCGGGCCGAGGACATCCAGGAGGTGCTGGGGGCGCACCAGGACGGCGTGGTCGCGCAGGAGACGCTGACCGAGGAGGCGGAGCGCGCCAGGCGGGCGGGCGAGGACACCTTCACCTACGGGCTGCTCGTCGGGATCGAGCGCGACCTCGCCGCGCGGGCGCACGCCGACTTCCCCGGGGTGTGGGCGGAGACGGTCAAGGCGGTGGCGAAGCTGCTGTGACCCGGTGGCGCTCGACGCCGACGACCTGGTCGCCCGCCCGGTGCAGCACGGCGAACGCGCCCTTGCGCAGGTTGATCTCCTTGCCGGTGAGGGCGTGGAGCAGCCCGGGCAGCACCTTGCCGTGGCTGCACACGACCGCGGGGACGGTGATCTCGCGGACCAGGACGGGCGTCTTGCGCGGGTCCTGGCCCTCCTCGCTGAGCAGCGGGTCCAGCAGGATCTCGCCGCCGTACGGCTCAAGCGTCTGCACGCAGCGCGCGCTCGGCGAGCTCATCAGCAGCTCGGGCCGGTAGGCGGGCAGCGCGGTGGCCAGGACGGCGGCCTGGGCCCGCCCGCCGGCGTCGAGCGGGCGGCGCTCGTCGTCGCCGTCCCACTCGGCGCGGGAGCCGGCCGTGGCGTGCCGGACGAGCACGAGCGGCACGGTCTCCAGCGGCGCGCCGGCCAGACGGCGCACCAGCCCGGCGTCCCACCCGAACGTCAGCAGCGCCGCGGCCCGCTCCGGCGGCAGCCAGCGCAGCTCGTCGACCTCCTCGCCGGGCGTGAAGCCGTCGTCGGCGACCACCCGCGCGACCCAGTAGTCGACCCGCTTGAGCCGGCCGCGTACGAGGTAGTGGACGGGCGGCAGGGTGCGGCCGAGCGCGACCGTGAGGCCGGTCTCCTCGCGCACCTCGCGCAGCGCGGCGGCGACGACGTGCTCGCCGGGTTCGAGCTTGCCCTTGGGGAGGGTCCAGTCGTCGTAGGCGGGGCGGTGGATGACGGCCACCTCGGGACGGCTCGCCGGCCCCCGCCAGACCACGGCTCCGGCGGCCCGGAGCAGGTCAGTCGTCGTCAACGGTCCTCCATCGCCGGGTGCTGATGAGATGGGTCTGGAGGTCCTCGCCGGGATGGCGGGTCCAGGAGCCGTCGGAGCCCAGCCACCACGTGCTCGTCGTCTCGGCCATGGCGAGGTCCATCAGCTCGACGAGGTACGCCTTGTGCTGCTGCGAGGTCACCTTGACCAGGGCCTCGACGCGGCGGTCGAGGTTGCGGCGCATGAGGTCGGCGCTGCCGATCCAGATCTCCGGCCGCCGCCCGAGGCCGAACTCGTAGACGCGGGAGTGCTCCAGGAACCGCCCCAGGACCGACCGGACGCGGATGTTCTCCGACAGGCCGGGGATTCCCGGGCGGAGTGCGCAGATGCCGCGTACCCACAGGTCGACCGGCACGCCGGCCCGCGAGGCCCGGTAGAGGGCGTCGATGATCGGCTCGTCGACCAGCGAGTTGGTCTTGATCCGGACGCGGGCGGGCCGCCCGGCCTGCTGGTGGGCGATCTCCCGCTCGATCCTGGCCACCAGGCCGCTGCGCATCGAGTGGGGGGCGACGAGCAGGCGGCGGTAGGCGGAGTGGTTGGAGTAGCCGGTCAGGTGGATGAACAGGTCGGTGACGTCCTCGCCGACCAGCGGGTCCGCGGTGAGCAGGCCGAAGTCCTCGTACTGGCGGGCGGTCTTGGGGTTGTAGTTGCCGGTGCCGATGTGGCAGTAGCGGCGCAGCTCGCCCGAGGGCTCCTGGCGGACGACGAGGGCCAGCTTGCAGTGGGTCTTCAGGCCGACCACGCCGTAGACGACGTGGCAGCCGGCCCGCTCCAGCTTGCGCGCCCAGGAGATGTTGGCGTGCTCGTCGAACCTGGCCTTGATCTCCACGACCACGACGACCTGCTTGCCCGCCTCGGCCGCGTCGATGAGCGCGTCGACGATGGGGGACTCGCCGCTGGTGCGGTAGAGGGTCTGCTTGATCGCCAGGACGCGCGGGTCGGCGGCGGCCACCTCGATGAAGCGCTGGACGCTCGTGGCGAAGGAGTCGTACGGGTGGTGCAGCAGCACGTCGCGCTCGCGCAGCGTGGTGAAGATGTCGTCCTCGGCGCTGATGGCCTCGGCCGGCACGAACGGGCGGTAGCTGAGCTCGCCGCGCTCCAGGTCGGCGATGGCGTGCAGGCCCGACAGGTCGAGCGGCCCCGGCAGCCGGTAGATCTCGTGCGGAGCCAGCTCCAGCTCCTCCACGAGCGGCGCGAGCACCTCCGGCGTGATCGTCTCCTCGACCTCCAGCCGCACCGGCGGGCCGAAGCGCCGCTTGAGCAGCTCCTTCTCCAGGGCCTGCATGAGGTTCTCGGTGACGTCCTCGTCGACGTCGAGGTCCTCGTTCCTGGTGACGCGGAAGACGTGGTGCTGGAGGATCTCCATGCCCTTGAAGAGCTGGCCCAGGTGGGCCGCGATGACGTCTTCCAGCGGGACGAAACGGTCCTTCGACGCCAGGATGAACCGGGGGAGCTGCGAGGGCACCTTGACCCGGGCGAAGACCGTGTGGTCGGTGGCCGGGTTGCGGACCAGGACGGCCAGGTTGAGGCTGAGGCCCGAGATGTACGGGAACGGGTGCGCCGGGTCCACCGCCAGCGGCGTCAGCACCGGCCGGATGCGTTCCCTGAACAGCTTGCGCAGCTCGGTGCGCTCCTCGCGGTCGAGGTCGTCCCAGCGGACGATCTCGATGCCCTCGCCGGCGAGCTGCGGGCAGATCTTGTCGTGGAAGACGGCCGCGTGCCGCCGGGCCAGCGCGTCGGCGACGCCGGCGAGGCGGACCAGCTCGTCGCGTGGTTTGAGCCCGCTCTTGGTCCGCAGCAGCAGTCCGGTGGCCATGCGCCGTTTGAGCCCGGCGATCCGGACCCGGAAGAACTCGTCCAGGTTGCTGGCGAAGATGGCGAGGAAGCGCACCCGCTCCAGCAGGGGGAGAGTGGAGTCCTCGGCCAGTTCGAGCACGCGCTCATTGAACTGGAGCCAGCTCTCCTCCCGGTTGAGGAAGCGCTCCTGCGGCAGCGGCAGATCGTTGGCAGGAGACACCGGTTCTGCGGACATATGGCGTATATTGCCCCGTTTGGTTGAACATCACGTTAACGGCACCGCAACGCTCGTTCTCGCTGATCAGCGCCCCTCTTCCTTCTATGGTCACGCAGGGCCGCCGTCATGTTCAACCCGTCACTCGGACTGATCCACCTGTTCGAGGCGCGCGGCCCGCTCGGCGAGCTTGGCCTCCCGCTGGCGGATCTTCTCCTCGCGCTCGCGCGCCTTCTCCGCCTCCTTGAGCAGCCGCTCGCGCTCCTTCAACTCGCGGACCCGGGCCTTCTCGGCCTCTTTCAGCTCGCGCTGGCGGACCTTCTCGGCCTCCTTCAGCTCCCGCTCGCGGGCCTTCTCCAGCTCGCGCAGCTCTTTCTCGCTGCTCGGGCGGGGCTTGGGCGGGGCGGCGGCGGCGCGGGCCTGGGTGACGGCGCTGATGGCCGGGTGGGGGTTGAGGCCCCTCAGACCGTTCCATGCCAGGTTGACCAGGTGGGCCGCGACCTCCTCGCGGCCCGGCTTGCGCACGTCCAGCCACCACTGCCCGGTCAGCGCGACCATGCCGACCAGCATCTGGGCGTACATGGGCGCGGACTTGGGGTCGTAGCCCCTCGCCGCGAACTCGTCGGCGAGCACGTCCTCGACCTGGCTCGCGATCTCGCTGATCAGGCTCGCGAAGGTGCCGGTGCCCGAGGCGGCGTGCGAGTCGCGGACCAGGATGCGGAAGCCCTCGCTGCTCTCCTCGATGTACTGGAGCAGCGCGAGCGCGGCCCGTTCCACCTTGATCAGGGAGTGGGAGGCGGCCAGCGCCTCGGTGATCATCGTGAGCAGCTTCTGCATCTCACGGTCGACGACCACCGCGTAGACGCCTTCCTTGCCGCCGAAGTGCTCGTACACGACGGGCTTGGACACCTGCGCGGTGGCCGCGATCTCCTCGATAGAGGTCCCGTCGAACCCCTTCTCGGCGAAGAGCGTGCGGCTGATGCGGATCAGCTGCTCTCGTCGCTCGCTACCGGACATGCGCCTGCGAGATCGGGGTTCGGTCACAGGTTCCATAATGACGGCCACGCTCCCGTGGCCGCTCATCGGATCTTTCTCGTCAGGCAACCCGCTTCGCCGCCAGGCGCTCGGGGGTCGGCCAGCGCACGTCGTGGACCCAGCCGAACCGCTCGAAGATCCGGATCAGGCCGGCGCTCAGGTCGATCTGGCCCTTGAGCGCGCCGTGGCGGGCGCAGGTCGGGTCGGAGTGGTGCAGGTTGTGCCAGGACTCGCCGAAGGACGGGATGGCCAGCCACCACACGTTGCGGGACTTGTCGCGCGTCTGGAAGTCCTCCTCGCCGAAGACGTGGCAGATGGAGTTGATGGACCAGGTCACGTGGTGCAGCAGGCCGATGCGGATCAGGGAGCCCCAGAAGAACGCGGTCACCGCGCCCTGCCAGGACCAGGTGAAGAGGCCGCCCAGCACCGCGGGCAGCAGGATCGAGGTGAGGGCGATCGGGCCGAACCACTTGTGCAGCTTCATCACGTCCGGGTCCTTGCACAGGTCCGGGGCGTACTTCTCGCGGTTGGTGCGCTCGCTCTCGAACAGCCAGCCCATGTGGGCGTAGAGCAGTCCCTTGGCCATGTTCTTGAAGCCGGGGCCGAAGCGCCACGGCGAGTGCGGGTCGCCCTCCTTGTCGGAGAACTTGTGGTGCTTGCGGTGGGTGGCCACCCAGTCGAGCACGGACATCTCCAGCGACAGGCTGCCGGCGATGCCGAGGGCGATCTTCAGCGGCCGCTTGGCCTTGAACGAGCCGTGCGTGAAGTAGCGGTGCAGGCCCACGGTGACGCCGAGGCCGGAGACGACGTAGAAGACGAAGGCGATGGCGATGTCCGTCCAGCCGAGACCCCATCCCCAGGCGAACGGAACGGCCGCGGCGACCGCGACGAGGGGGAGCCCGACGACCAGGCCGAAGGTGACGAGTTCGGCGCGGGATTTCGGCTCGGGTTCGAAGTCCGGCTTGGGTGCGGGGGAACGTTCGGCGAGAACGGTCATGGGCGACCTCCAACAGCACGTATGAGGATGATTGTCCGGGCTACGCAACCGTAACCTACGCCATCGTAGGTTAGGAAGTCCTGTGCCGCGGATTGCGGAGATGTGACGCTCTTCCCCGTAAGGTGGGTGGGAATCATCGCTTGTGGCGGTTGGCGCGTTCTGTTATAAGAAGCGACCCTGGCACCTGCGCGGATGGTCAATCCCGGCGCGGGACCGGGCCAGGGCTCGGTATCGTATGGATGTGTCGGACGCCACGTGTCCGATCTGTCCCGGATCGTCTAATCGGCAGGACAAGTGGTTTTGGTCCACTTTGTAGGGGTTCGAGTCCTCTTCCGGGAGCTTTGAGGCCAGACCCGGCGCGATTGTCCGGGGGTCGGGCAGGTATCCTCACGGTGTCGGGAGGGTAGCGGTGCGGTAGTCATAGAGGAGCCGTACCAATGGCCCTGATCGTCCAGTCACAGGGAGCCTCAGTCCGTGAGTGTGCCGCGCCCGGCAGCCGTGATCGTCCTCGCCGCCGGCGAGGGCACCCGGATGAAGAGCCAGACCCCGAAAGTCCTGCACGAGCTGTGCGGCCGCGCGTTGGTCGACCACATGCTCTCCGCCGCCCGCGAGCTCGATCCCGAGCGGCTCGTCGTCGTCATCGGCCACGCGCTGGAGCAGGTCGGCGGCCATCTGGCGGCCCACAGCCCCGACGCCCGCGCCGTCGTCCAGCGTGAGCAGCGGGGCACCGGCCACGCCGTACGCACCGTGCTGGAGGAGCTGGGCACCATCCCCGGCACGGTCCTCGTCACCTACGGCGACGTGCCCCTCCTGCGCACCCAGACCCTCGCCGCGCTGCTCGAACGGCACGCCGCCGACGGCAACGCGGTCACCGTGCTCACCGCCGAGGTGCCCGACCCGACCGGCTACGGCCGGATCATCCGCGACGGGTCCGGGGCGGTCCTGGAGATCGTCGAGGAGAAGGACGCCACGCCCGAGCAGCGGGCGATCAGGGAAATGAACTCCGGCATCTACGCCTTCGACGGCGAGCTGCTCGCCGACGCCGTCAAGCGCGTGTCCACCGACAACGCCCAGGGCGAGGAATACCTCACCGACGTCCTCGCCATCCTGCGCGGCGACGGCCACCGGGTCGGCGCCTGCGCCGCCGGCGACCACGTCGAGGTCGAGGGCGTCAACGACCGGGTGCAGCTCTCCGCCGCCCGCAAGGTGCTCAACCGGCGCCTGCTCGAGGACCACATGCGCGCCGGGGTCACCATCATCGACCCCGACAGCACCTGGATCGACGTCGGCGTGCGGATCGCGCCCGACGCCGTCATCCACCCCGGCACCCAGCTCCACGGCGAGACCGTCATCGAGGCCGGCGCCGAGGTCGGCCCCGCCACCACGCTCACCGGCACCCGCGTCGGCGAGCGGGCGGTCGTCCGCAACGCCGTCTGCGACCACGCCGACATCGGCCCCGAGGCCAGCGTCGGCCCCTACGCCTATCTGCGGCCCGGCACCGTGCTCAAGCACAAGGCCAAGGCCGGCACCTTCGTCGAGATGAAGAACGCCACCGTCGGCGAACGTTCCAAGGTGCCGCACCTCACCTATGCCGGCGACGCCACGATCGGCGACGACGCCAACATCGGCGCGTCCACCGTCTTCGTCAACTACGACGGGGTCAACAAGAGCCACACCACCGTGCGCGACGGCGCCTTCGTCGGCTGCGACACCATGCTCGTCGCCCCGGTGACCGTCGGCGACGGCGCCTACACCGCGGCGGGCTCGGTGATCATCGACGACGTTCCCCCCGGTGCCATCGGGGTGGCGCGAGCGCGTCAGCGCAACATCGAGAAATGGGTCTTGCGCAGGCGCGCGGGCACCAAGTCGGCCGCGGCCGCCGAGCGTGCGCTGGCGGAGCGAGAGCAGCAGGAGAATCAGCAGTGACCAGCATCAAATCGCCCGGCGAGAAGAACCTCATGCTCTTCTCCGGCCGGGCACACCCGGAGCTGGCCGAGGAGATCGCCCGGCACGTGGGCGTCTCCCTCACCCCCACCAAACTCATCGACTTCGCCAACGGCGAGATCTACGCCCGCTACCTGGAGTCGGTGCGCGGCTGCGACGCCTTCGTGATCCAGAGCCACACCGTCCCGATCAACCAGTGGATCATGGAGCAGCTGATCATGGTGGACGCGCTCAAGCGCGCCTCCGCCAAGCGCATCACCGTGGTCATGCCCTTCTACGGCTACGCCCGCCAGGACAAGAAGGGCCGCGGTCGCGAGCCGATCACCGCCCGTCTCATCGCCGACATGTTCAAGACCGCGGGCGCCGACCGGCTCATGTCGATCGACCTGCACACCTCGCAGATCCAGGGCTTCTTCGACGGCCCGGTGGACCACCTGTTCGCCATGCCGGTCCTGGAGAACTACCTCAAGAACAAGCTCGACCTCGACAACACCACCATCGTCTCGCCCGACACCGGCCGGGTGCGGCTGTCGGAGCGCTGGGCCGACACGCTCGGCACGCCGCTCGCGTTCATCCACAAGCGCCGCGACCTCGACGTGGCCAACCAGGTCAAGGTCAGCGAGGTCGTCGGCCGCGTACGCGGGCGCACCTGCGTGCTCATCGACGACATGATCGACACCGCGGGCACCATCTGCAAGGCCGCCGACGCGCTCTACGAGCAGGGCGCCACCAACGTGATCGTCGCGGCCACCCACGCGGTCTTCTCCGACCCCGCCGTCGACCGGCTGAAGAACTCCCGCATCAGCGAGGTCATCGTCACCAACACGCTGCCGTTGTCGCAGGCCGCCAGGTTCGACAAGCTGACGGTGCTGTCCATCGCCCCGCTGATCGCGAGGGCCATCACGGAGGTCTTCAAGGACGGCTCGGTCACGAGCCTGTTCGAGGGTGACACCTGAGCCCTATAAACTGAACCGGTTGCGCTCGTAACGCCTTCCGCTAGGGCGGGTGAGGGAGAGCGCCGACGACCGATTCCCCACCGCATCCCTAGGAGATGTCGTGTCCGAAGTACGTATCGCCGCAGAGCCCCGCACCACGTTCGGCAAGGGCGCTGCCCGCAAGATCCGCCGCTCCGACAAGGTGCCCGCCGTTCTCTACGGGCACGGCATCGAGCCCAAGCACCTCACCCTGCCGGGCCACGAGGTCCTGCTCGCGCTCCGCACGCCCAACGTGCTCATCCGGCTCAAGGGCGACGGCGTCGACGAGCTCGCGCTGCCCAAGGGCGTCCAGCGTGACCCGATCAAGGGCTTCGTCGAGCACGTCGACCTGCTGCTGGTCAAGCGCGGCGAGAAGGTGACCGTCGAGATCCCGGTCACCACCGTCGGCGACGTCAACAGCGAGGGCCTGCTCGACCTGCAGCTCACCGCCGTCCCGGTCGAGGCCGAGGCCACCAACATCCCGACCGGCGTCGAGGTCGACGTCGAGGGCCTGGAGGTCGGCGCCTCCGTCACCGCCGGCGAGCTCAAGCTGCCGGAGGGCTCCTCCCTCGCCACCGACGCCGAGACGGTCGTCGTCCAGGTCATCGCCAAGCCGACCGAGGCCGCCGAGGAGGCCGAGGGCGAGGCTGCCGAGGGCGAGACGGCCGAGGCCGCCGCCGAGGGCGAGAGCGCCGAGGCCACCGCCGCCGAGTAACGGTTTCCGTCGTGAACGGGGCGGCTTCCTTCGAGCCGCCCCGTTTCCGCGCGCGAAGGGGTGCAAATGGACCGCTGGCTGATCGCCGGCCTGGGCAACCCGGGGCCCGAATACGCGGGCAACCGGCACAACGCCGGCTTCATGGTGCTCGACGAGCTGGCCGCCCGGGCGGGCGCGCGGTTCAAGGCGCACAAGAGCCGGTCCGAGGTGTGCGAGACCCGCGCCGCCATCCTGGCCAAGCCGCTGACGTACATGAACCTGTCCGGCGGGCCGGTCAAGGCGCTGTCCGACTTCTACAAGATCGGCCCCGAGCGGCTGATCGTCGTCCACGACGAGCTGGACGTCCCCTACGGCGCGCTGCGCGCCAAGCTGGGCGGTGGCGACAACGGCCACAACGGCCTGAAGTCGATCACGAAGGTGCTCGGCACCCGCGACTACCTGCGGGTGCGCTTCGGCATCGGGCGCCCGCCCGGCCGCATGGACCCCGCCGCCTTCGTGCTGAAGGACTTCGCCACCGCCGAGCGCAAGGACCTGCCCTTCCTGGTGGACCGGGCGGCCGACGTCGTGGAGTCGCTCATGACCCACGGCCTGGAGGCCACCCAGAACGAGTTCCATCGGGCTGATCTGCACATTTCCGGCCCTCCTCGCTGATCCCCGCATAGGGTCGTTCGCCGGTCCGGCGTCCTCCGCACCGCTACCATCTGTGACTGTCCGTTGCAGAATGGTCACCCGGAGGACAGTGCGTTGCGCGGCCATGATGAGAGCCTCATGACCGTCGGCTCCGCTCACGTCGTCTCGCGGCGGGGCGGCCCGCGCGAGCCGACCTGGGTGCACGCCTATCGGATCAAGGCCGTGGTCGCCGATCTGTGCGGCGCGGGCATCGGGGCCGGGGTGGCGTTCGGGGTGCGGTTCGGCGGGTTCACGCCCTATGTGTTGCCGTACGTGCTGGTGAGCCTCGCGCTGCCGGTCGTCTGGACGCTCGCGGTTGCGCTGCACCGGGCGTACGAGCCGCGCATGGTCGGCGTCGGCTCCGAGGAGTTCCGCCGCGTCCTGCAGTCCGGCCTCACCCTCACCGCCGGCACCGCCATCGGCTCCTACGCGACCAAGACCGACGTCGCCCGCGGTTACGTGGTGCTCGCGCTGCCCCTGGTCACCCTGTTCTCCCTCGTCTTCAGGTACGCCCTGCGCCGCGGCCTGCACCGGTCCCGCGCGAGCGGCGGCTGCATGCGCAAGGTGGTCGCCGTCGGGCACGCCGCGTCCGTCGCCGAGCTGGTCGCGCTGTTCCGCGCCGAGTCCTACCACGGCCTCCACGTGGTGGCCGCCTGCCTGCCCGAGGGCGTGCCGGGCGAGCAGGTGGCCGAGGTGCCGGTGGCCGGCGACCTCAGCGACGTGCCGATCGCGGTCGACCAGTTCGACGCCGACACCGTGGCCGTGCTGGCCTGCCCCGAGATGGACGGCGAGGCGCTGCGCAGGCTGGCCTGGCGGCTGGAGCGCACCCGCACCGAGCTGGTCGTCGCCCCCGCGCTCATGGACGTCGCCGGGCCGCGCACCACGATCCGCCCGGCCGCCGGCCTGCCCCTGCTGCACGTCGAGCATCCCGAGCTGGCGGGGTTGCGGCAACTGCTCAAGAACGTCTTCGACCGCGTGGTGGCCGCGGCCCTGCTGGTGCTGCTGGCCCCGCTGATGGCCGGTCTCGCGATCGCGGTCCGGGCCACCAGCCCGGGTCCCGCGCTGTTCCGGCAGACCCGGGTGGGCCGCGGCGGGCGGCTGTTCACGATCCTGAAGTTCCGCACCATGCGGCGGGGGGCCGAGCAGCAGAAGATCACGCTGGTGAGCGACCGCGAGGGACTGCTGTTCAAGGTCCGCAACGATCCGCGGGTGACGCCGTTCGGCGTCCGCATGCGCCGCCACTCGCTCGACGAGCTGCCGCAGCTCATCAACGTCGTGCTCGGCCACATGTCGCTCGTCGGGCCGCGCCCTCCGCTGCCCGAGGAGGTGGCGCGTTATGGTGACGACGTACGACGGCGGCTACTCGTCAGGCCCGGCCTGACGGGGCTGTGGCAGGTAAGTGGTAGATCTGACCTATCGTGGGAGGAATCGGTCCGGCTGGACCTGCGTTACGTGGAGAACTGGTCCCTCACCCTGGACCTGCAGATCCTGTGGAAAACCTGGTCGGCCGTCGCCCGCGGGCAAGGAGCATATTGATGACGATTCGCGACGACCACGCCGTCGCCGCCGACCTGGCGAACGAAGCAGGCGAGAGACTGCTGCAGGTTCGCCGGCGCATGGGCTTCGACGACGCGGCCGCGCTGAAGGCCGAGGGCGACCGGAGCTCCCACGTCTTCCTCATGGAGGCGCTGGCCCGGCTGCGGCCGAGCGACAGCGTCCTGTCGGAAGAGGCCACCCGCGAGGAGCGGCTCGACCCGCGCCGCCTGTCCGCCGAGCGGGTGTGGATCGTCGACCCGCTCGACGGCACCCGCGAGTTCTCCGAGGAGGGGCGCGCCGACTGGGCCGTGCACGTGGCGCTCTGGGAGCGCGGCCGGCTCACCGCGGGCGCCGTGGCGCTGCCCGCGCAGGGCCGTACGCTCACCACCGCAGAGCCGCCCAAGCTGCCGTCGTCCGGCGGCGGGCGCTTCCGCATCGCGG
Source organism: Nonomuraea sp. AD125B (assembly GCF_041402765.1). Taxonomy (NCBI): domain Bacteria; kingdom Bacillati; phylum Actinomycetota; class Actinomycetes; order Streptosporangiales; family Streptosporangiaceae; genus Nonomuraea; species Nonomuraea sp. AD125B. The sequence continues at coordinate 397,089 of NZ_JBGLOU010000007.1, forward strand.
TCAGCCGCACCCGCCCGCCGGAGTTCGTCCAGAAGCTCGCCTACCTCGTCGGCGCCGACCTGGTGCCGATCGGCTCGGCCGGGGCCAAGATCTCCGCCGTGCTGACCGGCGAGGTGGAGGCGTACGTGCACGCCGGCGGCCAGTACGAATGGGACTCCGCCGCGCCGGTCGCCGTGGCGCAGGCCGCCGGGGCCCACACGAGCCGCGTGGACGGCGCCGAGCTGGCCTACAACCAAGCCGACCCCTCACTACCAGATATTCTGGTTTCCCTACCGGAGCTGGCGGCATCCCTGCTCGCCGGGATTCGGGACCTGCACCGCTAAACCGCCGGAGGAAGCTCCCATGCTGCAGCGCGACTACACAACGTCGCAGCTCGACGTGCTCGAAGCCGAAGCGATCCACATCATGCGCGAGGTGGCGGCCGAGTTCGAGCGCCCCTGTCTGCTCTTCTCCGGCGGCAAGGACTCCATCGTCATGCTCCGCATCGCGGAGAAGGCGTTCTGGCCCGCGGCCATCCCGTTCCCGCTCATGCACGTCGACACGGGCCACAACTTCGACGAGGTCATCGACTTCCGCGACCGCCGCGCCGGCGAGCTCGGCGCGCGGCTCATCGTGGCCAGCGTCCAGGACTCGATCGACCAGGGCAGGGTCGTGGAGGACACCGGGCGGCGCGCCTCGCGCAACCGCCTGCAGACCACCACGCTGCTCGACGCGATCGAGAAGCACGAGTTCGACGCGGTCTTCGGCGGCGCCCGCCGCGACGAGGAGAAGGCCCGCGCCAAGGAGCGGGTGTTCTCCTTCCGCGACGACTTCGGCCAGTGGGACCCGAAGAACCAGCGCCCCGAGCTGTGGAACCTCTACAACGCGCGCATCCGCAAGGGCGAGCACATCCGCGTCTTCCCGCTGTCCAACTGGACCGAGCTGGACGTCTGGGACTACATCCGGCGCGAGGGCATCGAAATCCCCTCCATCTACTTCGCCCACACGCGCAAGGTGTTCGAGCGCGACGGCATGCTGCTGCCCGACTCCGAGGTGGTCCAGCGCGGCGAGGACGAGCCCCTGTTCGAGGCGGTGGTGCGCTACCGCACCGTGGGTGACATGACCTGCACCGGGGCCGTGCAGTCCCAGGCCGCCACGGTCGAGGAGATCATCGAGGAGATCGCGGCGACCCGGATCACCGAGCGCGGGGCCACCAGGGCCGACGACCGCGCGTCCGAGGCCGCGATGGAGGACCGCAAGCGAGAGGGCTACTTCTAAATGGACATTCTGCGCTTTGCCACGGCGGGAAGCGTCGACGACGGCAAGTCCACCCTCATCGGACGCCTGCTGTTCGACTCCAAGGCGATCTTCGAGGACCAGCTCGAAGCCGTCGAACGCACCTCCCGCGACCGCGGCACCGAGTACACCGACCTGTCGCTGCTCACCGACGGCCTGCGCGCCGAGCGCGAGCAGGGCATCACCATCGACGTCGCCTACCGCTACTTCGCCACGCCGCGCCGCAAGTTCATCATCGCCGACACCCCAGGCCACATCCAGTACACCCGCAACATGGTCACCGGCGCCTCCACCGCCGACCTGGCGATCATCCTCATCGACGCCCGCAAGGGCGTGCTGGAGCAGTCGCGGCGGCACGCGTTCCTGACCTCGCTGCTGCGGGTGCCCCACCTGGTGCTGGCGGTCAACAAGATGGACCTCGTCGACTACGCGCAGGAGCGCTTCGAGGAGATCAGGGAGGAGTTCACGGCGTTCGCCTCCAAGCTCAACGTCTCCGACCTGACCTTCATCCCGATCTCCGCGCTCAACGGCGACAACGTCGTCTCACGCAGCGAGAACATGCCCTGGTACCTCGGCACCTCGCTGCTGCACCACCTGGAGAACGTGCACATCGCCTCCGACCGCAACCTGACCGACGTGCGCTTCCCCGTCCAGTACGTCATCCGCCCCCAGCGGGCCACCGACCACGCCTTCCACGACTACCGGGGCTACGCCGGGCAGGTCGCGGGCGGCGTGCTCAAGCCCGGCGACGAGGTCGTGCACCTGCCCTCCGGGCTGAGCACCCGCATCGCCTCCATCGACACCTTCGACGGTCCGGTGGAGGAGGCGTTCCCGCCCATGTCGGTCACGCTGCGCTTCGAGGACGACCTCGACATCTCGCGCGGCGACATGATCGCCCGGCCCAACAACCAGCCGGCCGCCGCGCAGGAGCTGGAGGCGATGGTCTGCTGGATGGCCGACGGCGTCAAGCTGACCCCGCGGTCCAAGCTGACGATCAAGCACACCACCCGTACGGCGCGGGCGCTCGTCCGCGACCTGCACTACCGGCTCGACGTCAACACCCTGCACCGCGACGAGGAGGCCACTTCGCTCGGCCTCAACGAGATCGGCCGGGTGTCGCTGCGGGTCACGCAGCCGCTGTTCGTCGACGACTACGCGCGCAACCGGCTCACCGGCGGCTTCATCCTCATCGACGAGGCCACCAACGGCACGGTCGGCGCGGGGATGGTGCTCGACGCGCGCTGAAGGTAGATCTTTCTGGCGTTCCGTGACCGGTCGATTACCCGTAGCGATAGGGTCGCCGCAGGCCGCGCTCAGAGTCCACGCTGAGCGCGATGTTCTGATGCGAGGCCACTCCGTTGACCGATCATGAGCACGCCACCCAGGTGATCTACCTCGGTGGTCTGGGACGCAGCGGCACCACGCTGCTCGAACGGCTCCTCGGGGAGCTGCCCGGCGTGATCGCCCTCGGCGAGGTCGTGCATCTGTGGGAAAGGGGAGTGCTCGCGGGCCAGCCCTGCGGGTGCGGGGCGCCCTTTCCCGCCTGTCCCTTCTGGCGGCAGGTGGGGGAGCGCGCCTTCGGAGGATGGTCGGCCCGGCTGGCGGAGCGGGTGCTCACGCTGCGCCGGCGGGTCGATCGCACCCGTCGCGTCCCGCGCATCGCCCATCCCGACCTCGGCGACTACGTCGAGATCTACCGCAGTCTCTACGCCGCCACCGGAGCCCGGGTGGTCGTCGACTCCAGCAAGCACGCCTCCCTGGCCTGCTGCCTGGTGAGCGGCGGCGTCGACGTCCGGATCGTCCACGTGGTGCGCGATCCGCGCGCCGTCGCCCACTCCTGGGGCCGCACGGTCGAGCGGCCCGAGGACGGCCTGCCGATGACCCGGTGGGGGCCCGCCCGCACCGCTCTGCACTGGACGGCCCAGAACGCCGCGCTGGAGCTGCTCGCACGGCGCGGCGTCCCGGTCACCACCGTCCGCTACGAGGACTTCCTGGCCGCCCCCGGGCCCGCGCTCGGCGCGCTCGGGCACGAGCTGGGGCTCGGAGCCGTCGAGCCGTCGTTCATCGACGGGCGCACCGCCTGGCTCGGGCTGTCCCACACCGTCTCGGGCAACCCCATGCGCTTCCAGGTCGGGCGCGTCGAGCTGCGGCGCGACGACTCGTGGGCGACCGCCATGGCCGGGGGCGACCGGCGCGTGGTCAGCCTGCTCACCTGGCCGCTCCGCCTGCGCTACGGCTACCGGGGGGCCGCGTGAGGTCCGTCGGCGTGGTCGTGCCCACCCGCGGCGACCGGCCCGTCCTGCTGCGCCAGGCCGTCGAGAGCGTGCTGGGCCAGGCGCACTGGGGCACGCTCACGGTGGCCGTCGTGGTGGACGGCGATGCCTCCGCGGCCGAGGTCGCCGCGGGGCTCGCCGGGCTGGGCGACGGCGCGCGGCGGCGGGTCCTGGTGATCCCCAACACGCGCACGCCCGGCCTGCCCGGCGCCCGCAACACCGGCCTCGACGCCCTCGACGCCGACCTGGCCGCCTTCTGCGACGACGACGACCTGTGGCTGCCGGGCAAGCTCGCCGCCCAGCTCCGCGCGCTGCGCCGCGGCGGGGGCGAGTTCGCCAGCTGCGGCATCGAGGTCGAGCACGGCTCCCACCGGGTGCCGCGGCTCGCGGGCACGTCCACCGTGCGCGCCGCCGACCTCGTACGCTCCCGCATGGTCATGGTCCACTCCTCGACGTTCCTGTTCGAGCGCGGCGCCCCGCGCCCCGATGAGAGCGCGCCCGGTGGCCAGAACGAAGACTGGGACCTCGCCCTGCGCGCCGCCAAACGCCACCCGATCGCCTACGTCGACCGGCCGCTCGTCCGGGTCCGCTGGGGCTCCTCCCACTACTCCGCCCGCTGGGCGGACCGCATCGCCGGCCTCGACTGGATGCTCGCCCGGCACCCCGAGCTGGCCGTGGACCCGCGCGGCGCGGCCCGGGTCTACGGGCAACTCGCCTTCGGGCACGCCGCGCTGGGCCACCGGCGCGCGGCCCTGCGCTGGGCCGCCCGCGCCCTCGCCTCCCGTCCCGCCGAGCCGCGCGCGCCGATCGCGCTCGCGGTGGCGGCCGGGCTGGTCTCCGCGCCGGCGGTGCTGTCCCGGCTGCACGACCGGGGGCACGGCATATGACGCTGCTCGTGACCGCCGAGCGCGTCCGGGTCGGCGGGCTGGGGCTGGACCCGGTGCGCGAGGACGACGTCGTCGAGCGGGTGGCGGCCGGACTGGCCGCCGGGCGGGGCGGCCGGATCGTCACCCCCAACGTGGACATCTGCCGCCTCGCCGCCGCCGATCCCGAGCTCGGGCGGCTCGTGGCCTCGGCCGACCTCGTGGTGGCCGACGGGATGCCGCTGGTCTGGACGGCGCGGCTGCTGGGCACGCCGCTGCCGGAGCGGGTCGCGGGCGCCGACCTGCTGCGCGCGCTCAGCGCGCGGGCCGCCCGCCACGGATGGCCGGTCTACCTGCTCGGCGGCCCGCACGGCGCTCCCGAGCGGGCCGCCCGTGAGCTCGTCAGGGCCTTCCCCGGGCTGCGGATCTGCGGCGCGCACGCGCCCGCGCACGGCTTCGACTCCTGCCGTGAGCAGCGGGCCGCCGTGCGGCGCAGGGTCGCGACGGCCCGTCCCCGGCTGGTCTTCGTCGGCCTCGGTTTCCCCCGGCAGGACCTCCTCATCGCCGAGCTGCGGCGCGACCTGCCGCAGGCGTGGTTCCTGGGATGCGGGGCGGCGCTCGCGTTCGCGGCCGGCATGGTGCCGAGGGCGCCGTGGTGGATGCGGCGGGCGGGCCTGGAGTGGGCGTTCCGCCTCGCCACCGAGCCGGGCCGGCTGGCCCGCCGTTATCTCATCGACGACCTGCCGTTCGCGGCCCGGCTGCTCGGCCGCAGTCTGGCCGCACGCCTGATCAGGCGGTGAGTGCGCGGACTCGGGCGGCGTCCTCCTGGCTGAGGCCACGGGTGGCGGTGGCGAGCGCCTGGCGGGAGTCCATGCGGCGGTAGGCCGTACGCGACAGGCCGGACCAGCGGAACGCGCCGCCCGCCGACGACGGGCCGGTGCAGGCGCGGTGGATGCGGCGGGCGGCGGCCGGCGTCCAGGGCAGGCCGGCGTGGTCGTACAGCTCGCGGAAGCCCGTGAGGGGGTCGGCGGCCAGGGACTCGTAGGGGACGACGAGGATGCCGGGCGTGCCGGCCAGGATTGTCCGGGTGACCCGCCAGAGGGCGGCGATCGCGGCGAGGCGGTCGGTCGCGGGGTCGAGGGCGGCGAGCTCGGGGTGGTCGCGGACGAGCAGCGGCTGGTCCAGCAGGTCGCGGAGGTCGGCGCGCCAGCCGAGCCGCTGCCAGCTCGCCACGAACGACACCGGCTCACGCACCAGCGCGATCACCCGGCAGCCCAGCCGCCGGGCGAACCAGCCCGCGCTCAGCACCGCGAACGGGTCGTCGAGCAGCGCGCGGCGTCCGGTCAGCCGGCCGCAGGCGAAGGCGGTGCCGTAGCGGAGCAGGCGGGCCAGGTCGTACGGGCGGTGGTTCGCGCGCAGCTCGGCCCCCCAGCGGTAGCGCAGCGCGACCGTGTCGCGGAAGGCGGGCAGCCACACCTGGTCGTTGTCGTCGCAGATGTACTGGAACCGGTGGGTGACCTCGGCGGCCAGCACGCCGGGGCAGCGGCCGGGCGGGTGCTGGGGGTTGAGCGGCTCGTTGACGTAGACCAGCCCGCCGCCGGCCGCCAGCATCTTGCCCGCCCAGCTCGTGCCGCTCCTGGGCAGACCGGTGACCAGCACGGGCGCGGCGCTCATGCGGCGGCCCAGGTACGCAGGCGCAGCGCCGCCGGCGTGTGCCGGCCGAATGGGCGCAGCCCGTAACGCCGGTGGAGCTGCCACAGCGGCAGCAGGTTCTTCACCAGCACCCCGCCCGACCATCCGGCCACGGCGCCGAGCGCCCCGTGCGCGGGCACCAGCGCCAGGTCCAGGACCAGCGTGCAGGCGACGGCCGCCAGCAGGTTGAGCAGGCTCATGCCGGTGTGCCCGGCGGCGGTGAGCACGACGTCCACCATCCCGCAGGCCGTGGCCACCATCATGGTGCCCGCGAGCACCAGCGCGACCGGGGCCGCCGTGCCGTACGCGGGCCCGAACACCGAGAGCAGCCACGGGGCCAGCGCCGCGTACGCCAGCCACACCGGCCAGGTCAGCAGCACCAGCCAGACGGTCGCCGTCTGGTAGAGCTCCCTGGCCCGTGCCAGCTCGCCCCGCGCCAGCGCGCTCACCAGCCGGGCCTGCACGGCCTGGGTCAGCCCCTGGTTCGCGAGCTGGCCCACGACCTTGAACCGGGTGGCGGCGGTGTAGACGGCGGCCTGCGCGGGCCCGGCGAGCAGCGCGACGACCACGACGTCCAGCCGCTGGAAGACGGCCTGGATCGCGCCCGCGAAGGACCGGGGAGCGGTGTAGCGCCACAGCTCACGCCCCGCCCCGGGCAGGCCGGGGCCGTTCGGCGTCCGCCTCCGCACCGCGACGGCCGCGAGGACCAGCACCGGCACGTACGGGAGCGCCCACGCGAGCGGCAGCCACTCCGGCCGCCCGGCGAGGGCCACGGCGGCGACCAGCGTGAGCTGCGCGGCGGGCAGTGCCATGCCGTCCAGGAGCACGGTGGGCCGCAGCGAGCCGGAGCCGCGGGTGGCGGCCAGGAGCACGTCGCCGAGCACGACGACCGGCACGATCGCCGCCACCGGCCCCACGCGCGGCCACAGCAGCGCGGCGGCCACGGCGGCCGCCACCGCGCACGGAACGATCGCCGCCCGGATAAATCCGGAAATGTCGTGATGTCCGGCCGCCTTCGCGCGGGCGATGAAGAACACCAGCCCGTTCCCCGCGTCCAGCTTCGCGACGCCGGCCGCCATGAGCACCACGGCGGTGGCCGCGAAGAACGCCCCGGCCTCGGCCGCGTTCACCGCCCGGGTCACCACCACGACCAGCGCGAACTGCGCCGCCGCCGACACCCCGGCCGCCGCCAGCCCCGCCGCCCCTCCGCGCGCCACGCCGCCGCGCCGCCGCAGCCCCGCGACCAGGCGGGCCGGGGTCACCGCCGCCACGACGGCTCCGCGCCCAGCCAGCGCGTCAGCCGGGCGTCGTACGGCTCGAAGTGGTCGCGCAGCGCCCGCCCCAGCCCGCCGGGCAGCGGGTGCGGCCGGGGACGCCCGTTGTGGCGCTCGAACTCCGGATAACCCAGGTGCGGCGCCCCCAGGAACTCCAGCACCCGGTCGTAGACGTGCTCGGGCTGCTCGAAGAACAGGTGGCTGTCCAGCACGAGGATGCGGTCCTGGCCGAACAGCGGCTCCAGCCGGTCGAGCTGGTCGGCGTACCGGCCGCGGGCGAGGTAGGCGTGGTGGCGGTGGGAGTGGTGCCGGGCGTGCGGCGAGGCGCGCAGCAGCTCCTCGGCCCCGTCGAGCCGGGTGGTCTCCAGCTCGACGGCGCGCTCGAACCGCGGCTCCGTCTCGTACCCCCTGGCCAGCTCGTGCGCGTGGGCCGAGCAGGCGCGCTCGACCGGGTCGCGGACGAGCACGACGAGCTTGACCCCGGGAAGGTCGGCGGCGATCCGCTCCCCGGCCAGCGGGTGGAACAGGTAGTAGGGGGACGACTCGAAGGCCAGCGCCCGGCCGCCGTAGCGGTGGGTGAGCAGCGCCGCCCCCGCCCGCAGCGGGAAGTGCGCCTGGTACCAGGCGGGCCCGCGCCAGTAGGCCACGTCGAAGTAGTGCACGCCCTTGTGCAGCACCGGCTTGAGCAGCAGCGGGTGCTGTGCCAGCGCCCGGTAGAGCGACGTCGTGCCGCACCGCTGGCCGCCCGTGATCATGAACGCGGGCAGCAGCCGCGCCCCGGCGGTCAACCGGCCCGCCGCCCGCGACAACGACAGGACCGACCGCTTCACGGTCCTCATAGGAACGACTCCTCGTGGTCGACGGCCGGGTTGAGCCAGGCGTGCGGCGGGCCGAGCGGTTCGTGGCCGTCGGCGGCGTGCCGGTCGGCCAGGGCGATGAGGTAACGCAGGGCGCTCTGCCGGGCCGTGGCCGCCGGCACGCCGAGCGGGGCGAGCTCGCGCGCCGCCCGCGCCACGCAGGCGCGGGCGGCGTCGGGGGGCGGCAGCCGGCGCAGGGCGCGGTGGAAGAAGTGGTGGAGGGCGTCGAAGCCGTAGGGGACGCCGGTCGCGTAGCGCTCCCAGTCCCAGACGAGCAGCCGGCCGCCGGGGGCGGGGCAGACGTTCCAGGGCACGAAGTCCCCGTGCCAGGCGGCCCCGGTGGCATGACCGGCGTCGTGGCGGGCGTCGCGACCGGAGCCATGACCGGCGTCGTGGCCGGTGGCGGCGATCTCCGCGATCGCGGCCAGCAGCAGCGGGCGGGGCGCGCGGCGACGGCGGCGTACGGGCAGCGGCGACACCGCCAGCACCGTGAGGCCGCGCCAGTCGCCGAGGTGCAGCACCTCGGGCGCGACGACCGTGCGCAGGCCGAGCCCGGCGACCCGGCGCAGGGCCGCCGCCTCGGCGGCGACCAGCGCGCGGGTGCGCGCGGTGTCGCCCACCTTCACGTACGCCAGCAGCCGCCCGCCCGAACGGACCTCCAGCACCGGCTTGCGGTTGGCCCGCCGGGCCGGCCGGACGTGCAGGACGGTCTCGACCGGCCGCCCGAAGACCTCGCCCAGATGGGCCGCGATCGACCCCTCGCCGGGCACCATGACCGGCGACCCGACGTGCCACCAGCGCCGCGGCGCCAGCCGGCGGGGCACGGCGGCGTGCGGCAGCAGGGTGTAGGCCCGCGGCGACCCCGGCCCTGGATAGAGCAGCCGGACGGTGTCGGCCAGGTAGCCGAGACGGACGGCGGCGTCGTTCATGCGGGACCTCGGCGGGTGTTGCGCCACAGGAGGGCGAAGGAGATGAGGTAGAGGATGAGCGGGGTGACCAGGCCGTCGTAGACGAACATGTAGAGCAGCACGAGGCCCATCACCAGCACCCCGCCCAGCCCGACGGGGCTGCGGTCGGCCCAGTAGTGGCGGATCGCGCCCACGAAGAAGGCCACGTAGAGCGCGGCGCCGGTGAGCCCCTGCGTCATCAGCAGCAGCCAGAGCTGGCCGTCGCTGCCGAGCGGCGGATGCCCGCAGCCCGGGCACCACCCGGTGCGGCCGGTGGTGACGGTACGGCCGTTGCCCGTGGCGTTGCGGGTGTTGCCGTAGCCGATCACCGGCGAGTGGGCGGCGGCGGCGAGCGTGGCGGTGACGGTGAAGGCCCTGATGTCGTTGGAGTGCGGCCGGTCGAGCCGCTGCGCGACGAGCGGGGCCAGCGGGCTGAGCGCGAACGCCAGCGCCGCCGCGGCCACCGCCCCGCACAGCGCGAGCCTGGTGCGCCCGCCGACCCGGACGATCAGGTAGACGACGGCCAGACCGAGCCCGATCCACAGGCCCCGGTTGAGCGAGTAGACGACGGGGACCGCGGCCAGGGCGGCCAGTACGGCGAGCAGGACCCGCTGCCGCCGGCTCCCGTGCGCCCACCAGCCGACCACCGCCCAGACCAGCAGCACCGACACGTTGCTGCCCCAGGCGTTGGCCCACTCGAAGGGCGCCTCGGGGCGCGGCATGGCGTAGCCGAGCACCTTCTGGGTCTGCGCGGCGGTCGGGTGGATGAGGTTCTGGACGAAGGCGTTGCCGCTCAGCCAGTCGGGCAGCAGCAGCTCCACGGGCGAGGTGAACGCGAAGCCCGGCACCAGCACGCCGAGCAGCCCGCCGGCCACCGTCGTGGCGAACAGCACCCCCAGCATGCGTACGAGCCGGAGCTGCGGCAGCTCCCGCTCGGTCAGGTTGCCCAGGTAGAGCACCATGATCAGGACACTGACGTAGAGCGCGAGCCGCATCGTCCAGCCGATGAGCCGGCCGGGGCCGAGCTCGCCGTAGGTGCCGGGCGGCGACTCGGCCAGCATCAGCGCGCTCACGAGGTAGCCGGCCAGCAGCAGCATCCACAGCCAGAACCCCGGCGGCACCTGGATCGGCCTGCGCCGCCAGAGCAGCACCGCCATGGGCCAGGCCAGGACGATCACCGACAGGCCGCCGAACCCGAGCGCCCACCAGAGCGGGTAGCCGACCAGCAGCGCCGCGATCGGCCAGGCGGCGCGGCTCACGGCGGTCCCGGCCTGGACCTGCGCAGCGGCGGCATGTGCGGCAGGGGGGTCGTCTCGGCGGACGTGCTGATGCCCAGCTCGGCGGAGGTCGCCGTGGGGAACTCGCCGGTGGCCACCAGCTTGCCGAGCGGCGTGTGCGGGCGCGGCTCCAGCAGCGGCACGAACGTGGGCACCACGTCCGTGACGGCGACCACGCCGATGATCGGGACGTCGTGCCGGCCGAGCCGGCGGGCGGCGGCGGTGACCTCGGGGGCGGTGACGCGGCCGAGGCCGACGAGCAGCAGGGCGGCGTCGGCCCGCGCGAGGTCGCGTACGTCGGTGCCGTCGAGCACGGTGAGCGGGGCGCTGACGGCGAGCGGCTCGACGGGCGAGGAGGAGCGGAGGTCGGCGGGCAGGGCGCAGACCAGCAGCCGCTTGCCCGGGCAGGCGGCGACGACGGCGCAGGCCAGCTCGTGCAGGACGCCGGGCTCGACGGCGTAGGACCGCTCGTGCAGGACGCCGGGTTCGGCGGCGTAGGACCGCTCGTGCAGGAGGCCGGGCTCGGTGACGCAGGACAGGTCGGCCAGCACCGGCAGGCCGGTCAGCCGCTCGATGTCGGCGGCCTGGCGCAGCCGGATGTCGAGCCGGTCGCGGATCAGGGCGGCGGCGGCGCCGGTCAGCAGCCCCGCCATCAGGCCGGTGCCGAGGTAGAGCGGCAGGCTGGGCGAGCTGGGCTCGGACGGCGGCACGGCGGGGCTGATGACCGCGCCGGGGGTGACCGCGACCGTGCGGAGTGCGTCGTACTTGAGCGCGAGGCTCGCGGCCTGCCTGTTGAGCACGCTCTGCCGCTGGAGCGCGATGGTGTGGTCGGGCGTGCCTCTGACGAGCAGGGCGAGCCGGCGGATGGTCGCGTCGAGCCCGGCGTTGACCTGCCTGAGCTTGCCCAGCACGGCCTGCTGCTGCTCGGCGAGCGCGGTGAGCGCGCTGTCACGGCGGTGGGCGAGGTAGGCGTCGGCGTACGCGGTGGACCGGACGGCGGCGGTCTGCGGGTCGGCGGCGGTGACCGCGATGGCGAGGACCGAGGAGTTGGGCGGCACGGTGACCTCGGCGGGCTCCGCCGTGGTGAGGCCGAGTGCCTTGGCGGCCCGGCCGGTGACCACGGCCGACGCGGCGACCTGGGCCTCGGTGTCGAGGTTGAGCGACTCGCGCTGGCGGGCGGTGACCTGGTTGCCGGGCTCCTGGGCGCCGATGGGCATGACCTGCACCTGGGTGACGGCGGTGTAGGCGGACGGCGTGAGCCGCATGAGCCCGAGCCCGGCGGTGCCGCCGACCACGACGCAGCCCACGAGGACCAGCCACTGCCGGCGCAGCAGCGCGAGGTGGTCCGCCAACTCGCCGCGGCGGGCATGGACGTCCGGCGGCTGGGTCATGGGAGCGGCCTCCTGGAGGGGTGTGCGCGTCGTCGCCGCCCGGCGACGCAGCGTCACGGGCCGAGGCGTGCGCCCACTATAGGGCGGACGATCAGCACCGGACCTGAATCCGCAGAGATTTTTCCGTTACGGCGGCAAAGAAGGGCCTCCATAAAGCGATATTCCCGGAAAATTCGGGCGGCGCTTTACCCGGGACGACCAGCGGATACTCGCCACTCCGGCTGAAGTTCGTGGAATGACATGGCAAGGTTCAGGTGTGACAGGACGGGGGTCCTTCGACCAGGAGGGTGGACAATTTTGCAACTACGGGGAATTACCTCCAGAACGGTCACGGCGTTCGCCGCGATCGTGACGCTCAGCTCCTGCTCCGGCGCGACCGGCACGGCGGGCGCCGCCGGGTCGGCCGGGTCGGCCGGTTCTTCGGGCGGCTCGGTGGCCGGCTCCACGGCGGCCTCGGCGGCGGAGTCCGGCGACGCGGCCGGCCCCGCCAGACAGGTGACCGGAGCGCCGGCCTGTACCGCCACCGCCCGGCTCATCCCGTCCTGCGGCGCCTGGTGGGGGCTGGCGCCCGAGATCTTCACCGGCGCGCCGGTCGAGCAGGCACTGCGCGGGGCCGAGACCCGCATGGGGGCGGCCGCCGACGTGGTGCACGTCTACCACCGGGGCGGCGAGCTGTTCCCGACCCGGGCCGAGATCGGGCTGGCCCGCGACCCGGCCAGGCCGCGGCTGCTCATGGTCAACTGGAAGCCCGCGCTCGACCACACCTGGGCCGAGGTCGCCCGCGGCGAGATAGACCGCCGCATCGACCGGCTGGCCGCCCACCTGCGCAGCGCCTTCCCCGAGCGGTTCTTCCTCACGCTGCACCACGAGCCGGAGAACGACGTGGACGAGTCGCCGGGCTCGGGGATGCGGGCCGCCGACTACGCGGCGATGTACCGGCACGTCGTGCTGCGGCTGCGCGAGAGGGGCGTCAGGAACGCGGTCTTCGTGATGACGTACATGGGGGCGCCCAACTGGGCGGCCCAGCCGTGGTTCGAGCAGCTCTACCCCGGTGACGACGTGGTCGACTGGGTCGCCATGGACCCCTACGCCGACGACCGGGTGAAGGACTTCGACAGGCTGGTCAACAAGACCCGCGAGGAGGAGGAGTTCGCGCAGTGGCCGGGCTTCTACCGGTGGATGCAGCTCCGTTTCCCTGGCAAGCCGGTGATGGTGGCCGAGTGGGGGGTGTTCGGACGGCCGCGCGACCCCTCGTTCAAGCGCCGGTTCTTCGAGTCGGTGGGGCGGGAGATCAAGCGTTACCCGCAGATCAAGGCGCTGCTGTACTTCGACTCGCCGCAGGCGCCGCGCGGTGACACGACCTTCGACTCCGACCCTGGGGCCGGGCGGGCCTTCACCCGGCTCGCGCGCGACCCCTACTTCCGCTCGACGCCGGTGCCGCGTCCCTAGCGGGCGGCCGGGCTCATGGCCGCGTCCGGCTCGGCGGGCGCGTCCGCCCTGCGCCGCCGCAGCCGCCACCCGACGACGATGACCGCGGTGGCGGCGGCCAGGGCCGCGACGGTGACGACGTTGCTCGCGTCCAGCAGCTTGAGCGCCGAGGCCAGCAGCACGATGGCCAGCAGGGCGCGGATCAGGCCGCCCGGGGCGCGAGAGGAGATCCTGGCGCCGAGGTAGACGCCGGGGAGCGAGCCGATGAGCAGCGAGAGCGTGAGGTGCAGCTGGAAGTCGCCGAACAGCAGGTGGCCGAGCGCGGCGGCGGCGACCAGCGGCACGGCCTGCACCAGGTCGGTGCCGACGAGCTGGTTGGCCTTGAGCGCCGGATAGAGCGCGAGCAGCGCCACGATGATCAGCGATCCGGAGCCGACGGAGGAGATCCCGACGACCAGACCGCCTACCATACCGACCAGTAGGGTAGGGATCGGGCGCACGACGATGTCGTGGGCGCTCGCCGTGCCGCCCCGCCCGCCGAGCAGGGTCTTGACCGCCATGCCCGCCACGGCCAGCAGCAGCGCGACGCCCAGCGCGTACGTCACCGCGTCGCTGACGGCGAACGCGCGGGCCAGGAACACCCCGCAGAACGCCGCCGGCACCGACCCCGCGCACAGCCAGCCCACCAGACGCAGGTTGACCGTGCCCCGGCGCAGGTGCACGAAGCCGCCGACCGGCTTCATCACGGCCGAGGCCACGAGGTCGCTGGAGACCGCGGCGAGCGGCGGCACGTTGAAGAACAACATCATCATCGGCGTCATGAGGGCCCCGCCGCCCATGCCGGTCAGCCCGACCACGATGGCGACGAGAAAGGAACCGCCGACGAGGGCGAGATCGATCAACGTACCCAGCCTCCGGACCGCAGCGTCTCCAGCACACGGGAGACCGCCGCCTCGATCGACAGATGTGTGGTGTCGATGACCAGCTCGGCGTCGTCCGGCTCCTCGTAGGGATCGGAGATGCCGGTGAACTCGGGGATGAGCCCGGCGCGGGCCTTGGCGTACAGGCCCTTGCGGTCGCGCCGCTCGCACTCCTCCAGCGGCGTGGCCACGTGCACCAGCAGGAAGTCCGCGCCGACCGCCTCGACCATGGCCCGCACCTCGGCGCGCGTGGCGGCGTAGGGGGCGATGGGCGCGCAGATGGCCAGGCCGCCGTGCCTGGCGACCTCGGCGGCCACGAAGCCGATGCGGCGGATGTTGAGGTCGCGGTCGGCCTTGGAGAAGGTCAGGCCCTTCGACAGCAGGTGGCGCACCACGTCGCCGTCGAGATAGGTGAGCGCGCGGCCGCCCAGCTCCAGCAGCTCGTCGCGGAGGCCGCGGGCGATGGTCGACTTGCCCGAGCCCGACAGGCCGGTGAAGAAGACGACGAGGCCGCGCCGGTGCGGCGGGCCCGGGATGGTGACCGGGTCGGGGCCGGGGAAGTGCTCGACGGCGCCGTACGCCGCCGCGACGCGCTCGCGCAGCTCCAGGTCGATCTCCGGCTCGGCGCGCGGGGCCAGCGGCACGGAGACCACGAGCGTGCCGGGGGGAAGCTGCTCCTTGGCGCGCAGCGCGGCGCGGACGACGGCCGGGCCGCCCTCGCCGTACGCGAGGGGGAGCAGCATGATCAGCGCGTCCAGCTCCTTGGCGGTGGCGACGATCTCGGAGAGGTCGTCGAGCGGCCCGCGCATGGTGACGGCGAGCGCCGGGCGCCCGCCGAGCTCCTCCCTGACCTGGGCAGGGGTGCGGCGCAGGCGGGCGAAGGGCCCGTGCTCCGGCGCCCCGAGGCCCTTGACCGGGCCCGCGACCAGGCCGTCGGCCTCCCGCTCCGTCACGGTCAGGGCCGCGAGCGGCAGGCCCTCGGGGTCCAGCAGGGTCACCTCGTCGCCGGGGGAGACCTCGGCGGGCAGGTGGAGGGTGACCGGCGCGGGCCACGGGGTGCCGTCGGCGAGCGTGCCGCGCTCGTGGACCGCGTGCAGGTCGTCGTGGCCCAGGAACCCCGTCAGCGGCGCGAACGCGCCGGAGAGCAGCAGCTCGAGGTCGGCCAGCTCGTGCGGCTCGGGGGTCCACTCCACGGTTCCTACATCCCAACTAATCCGACTGACTTGGTAGGAAAGGAGTGTACCGACTCATTCAAGCAGGCCGCTAGAGCACCCTGGCGAAGTGATGCTGAGGCTTCCTGATGACCATGGTGATCTCGTCGTGCCCGGCGGGGTAGCGGCCGCTGGTCAGCCGAGAGACCGCGGCGATCGCGGCCCGGCCCAGCCGGCCCGACCTGGCGGGGCCGCTCGCCCGCCGCTCCTCGTCGATGATCATGAGCCCGCGGCTGAGGCAGAACGTGTGCATGCCGTCGGCGGAGGTCAGCGGTTCGTACACGGCGGGCAGCGGCCCCGGCGTGCCCGGCCGCGTCACCGCCCGCCACAGCGCCCGGCGCAGCCACCCCGGCGTGAGGCGGTCCAGCAGCCCGTATGCCGACCCGCGGTCACGCATGCGCAGCAGCACCAGCCCGCCCGGCCGCAGCGCCTGCAGCAGCCGGTCGAGCACCAGCTCGGCGTGCCTGACCCGCTCCAGCAGGAACGAGAGCTGGATCAGATCGTAGGACCTGGGCGGCAGCGGCACGCCGCGCAGGTCGCCGAGCGACCAGGCCACCAGGTCGGCCCGCTCGTCCAGCACCCTGCGGATCGCCGGATGGTCCTCGTCGACCCCCGTGCACCTGGTCTCGACCCGCTCGGGCGCCAGCGGCTCGTCGTGGACGCACCCTGCGACCAGCACGTCGAGCCGTCTGCCGAGCTGGCCGGTCCAGTGCTCGCGGACCCGCTGATCGAAGAGATCGCCCCGCTGGACGACCGATCGCACCTCAGACATGTGACCTACAGTAGTCATCCGATCGGTATTGGTAACGCATATCGCTGCTAGCGTCCTGGCCCATGAGCGACCAAATCTACGTCGGCAACGCGGTCGCGGACGGCGCGGCCGACGGCGGCTGGCTGCTCGGCCACTTCAAACCGCCCGGCGACCCGCGGCACAGCGACGAGGTCGAGATCAAGTGGGGCGTCCACCGGCCGGGCGAGGTCCGGGCGCGGTGGGTGCGCGGCGAGACGCGCACCGCGCTGCTCGTGCTCGTCAGCGGGCGCTTCCGGGTGGAGCTGCCCGGCCGCAGCGTGCTGCTGGCCGAGCCGGGCGACTACGTGGTGTGGGGGAGGGGCGTCGACCACTCCTGGCGGGCCGAGGAGCTGTCCACCGTGCTCACCGTGCGCTGGCCCTCGGTGGCCGGTTACCGCGTCGGCTGAGGTCCGGCCGGAGCGGGGAGGTCCGGCGGCGAGTGGAGAGGTCTGGCGGCGAGTAGTCTGGGAAGCACACCCCCGGGACCTGGCATGGCCGGGGGTGATCGTGATGCCGTCGTGGGGCTGTGGGCGTATCTGATGAGTCTTTCCGGACTGCTTGACCTTGTTCGCGCCGACCCGAGGCTGACCGCCGCCCTTGAGGAGGGCGGCGACGTCGCGCTGATCGCGCCGTCCGCGCTCAGGCCGTTCGGGGTGGCCGCGCTGGCCGCGCACGACCAGCGCACGGTGCTCGCGGTCACGGCGACCGGCCGCGAGGCCGAGGACCTCGCCGCGGCGCTGACCAGCCTCGTCGAGCCCGCCTCCGTGGCGGTCTTCCCCGCCTGGGAGACCCTGCCGCACGAGCGCCTGTCGCCACGCAGCGACACCGTGGGGCAGCGGCTGGCCGTGCTGCGCAGGCTCGCCCACCCGGTCAAGGGCGACACCGCCGCCGGGCCGCTCAGCGTGATCGTCACCCCGGTCCGCGCGCTGCTGCAGCCCATCGTCAAGGGTCTCGGCGACCTGGAGCCGATCCGGCTGCGCGCCGGCGACGATGCCGACCTCGACGAGGTCGTGGCCCAGCTCGTCGGCAACGGCTACCACCGGGTCGACATGGTGGAGCGGCGCGGCGAGGTGGCCGTACGCGGCGGCCTGCTCGACGTCTTCCCGCCCACCGAGGAGCACCCGCTGCGGCTGGAGTTCTGGGGCGACACCGTCGAGGAGATCCGCTGGTTCAAGGTGGCCGACCAGCGCTCGCTGGAGGCGGCCGAGGACGGCCTGTTCGCGCCGCCCTGCCGTGAGCTGCTGCTGACCGACGACGTACGCCGCCGCGCCCGCGAGCTGGCCGAGGAGCACCCCGCGCTGGCCGAGGTGCTCGACCAGCTCGCCGAGGGCACCCCGGTGGAGGGCATGGAGGCGTTCGCGCCGGCCCTGGCGGGGGAGATGGACCTGCTGCTCGACCACCTGCCGGTGCGTTCCGCGGTGTTCGTCTGCGACCCCGAGCGGATCAGGGGGCGGGCCGAGGAGCTCGTACGCACCTCGCAGGAGTTCCTGGAGGCGTCCTGGATCAACGCGGCGGCCGGCGGTGAGGCGCCCATCGACCTCGACGCGGCCGCGTTCCGCACGCTGGAGGAGATCCGTCAGCACGCCGACGTGCTCGGGCAGCCGTGGTGGACGATGGCGCCGTTCGGCAACGGCGTCGAGCTCGACGCCCACGACAGCGAGGCCTACCGCGGCGACACCGCCAAGGCGCTGGCCGACATCAAGGGCTGGCTGGCGGAGGAGAAGGCGGTCGTGCTGCTCAGCGAGGGCCACGGCCCGGCCGAGCGCATGGTCGAGCTGCTCAAGGGCGTGGACGTGCCCGCCCGGCTGCGCCCCTACCTCGACAAGGCGCCCGAGCCCAAGGTCGTGCACGTCAGCACCGGCCTGATCGAGCACGGCTTCGTCACGCCGTCGCTGGCCGTGCTCACCCATCTCGACCTCGTGGGCCAGAAGGCGTCCACCAAGGACATGCGCAGGCTGCCCTCGCGCCGCCGCAACATGGTCGACCCGCTGCAGCTCAAGCTGGGCGACCACGTCGTGCACGAGCAGCACGGCGTCGGCCGCTACGTCGAGATGGTGCAGCGCACGGTGCAGGGCGCGACCCGCGAATACCTCGTCATCGAGTACGCCAAGGGCGACCGCCTCTACGTCCCCACCGACCAGCTCGACGAGGTCACCCGCTACGTCGGCGGCGAGGCGCCCACGCTCAACCGCATGGGCGGCGCCGACTGGGCCAAGGCCAAGTCGCGGGCGAAGAAGGCGGTCAAGGAGATCGCCGGCGAGCTGATCAGGCTCTACTCCGCCCGCATGGCCTCGCCCGGCCACGCCTTCGGCACCGACACGCCCTGGCAGCGCGAGATGGAGGACGCCTTCCCCTACGCCGAGACCGGCGACCAGCTCGCCGCCATCGACGAGGTCAAGCGCGACATGGAGCGCGGCGTCCCGATGGACCGGCTGATCTGCGGCGACGTCGGCTACGGCAAGACCGAGATCGCGGTGCGGGCGGCGTTCAAGGCGGTCCAGGACGGCAAGCAGGTCGCGGTGCTGGTGCCGACCACGCTGCTGGTGCAGCAGCACATGTCCACCTTCGCCGAGCGGTTCTCCAGCTTCCCCGTCACGGTCAAGCCGATCTCCCGCTTCCAGACCGACGGCGAGGTCAAGGCCACCCTCGACGGCCTGCGCACGGGCGCGGTCGACGTCGTGATCGGCACCCACCGGCTGCTCAGCCCCGAGGTGCGCTTCAAGGACCTGGGCCTGATCATCATCGACGAGGAGCAGCGCTTCGGCGTCGAGCACAAGGAGGCCATGAAGCACCTGCGCACGCAGGTGGACGTGCTCGCCATGTCGGCCACGCCGATCCCGCGCACGCTGGAGATGGGCCTCACCGGCATCCGCGAGATGTCGACCATCCTCACGCCGCCGGAGGAGCGGCACCCGATCCTCACGTTCGTGGGGCCGTACGAGGAGAAGCAGATCGCCGCGGCCGTGCGGCGCGAGCTGATGCGCGACGGCCAGGTGTTCTTCGTCCACAACCGGGTCGCCTCGATCAACCGGGTGGCGACCCGGCTGCGCGAGCTGGTGCCCGAGGCGCGCATCGCGGTCGCCCACGGCCAGATGAACGAGAACCAGCTCGAAAAGATCATGGTGGGCTTCTGGGAACGCGAGTACGACGTGCTCGTCTCCACCACGATCGTCGAGTCCGGGCTCGACGTGCCCAACGCCAACACCCTCATCGTCGACCGGGCGGACAACTACGGCCTGTCCCAGCTCCACCAGCTCCGCGGCCGGGTCGGGCGGGGCCGCGAGCGCGGCTACGCCTACTTCCTCTATCCGCCGGAGAAGCCGCTCACCGAGACCGCGCACGAGCGCCTGGCCACCATCTCGCAGCACACGGAGATGGGCGCCGGCATGTACGTCGCGATGAAGGACCTGGAGATCCGCGGCGCGGGCAACGTGCTCGGCGCCGAGCAGTCCGGTTTCATCGCCGGCGTCGGCTTCGACCTCTACGTCCGCCTGATGGCCGAGGCCGTGCAGGAGCAGAAGGCCAAGCTCGACGGCGGCGAGGCGCGCGAGGAGACGCCGGACGTCAAGGTCGAGCTGCCGATCAACGCCCACATCCCGCACGACTACGTCACCTCGGAGCGGCTGCGGCTGGAGGCGTACAAACGGATCGCCGGCATCGCCGAGGAGAGCCACATCGCCGAGGTGCGCGAGGAGCTGACCGACCGCTACGGCAAGCCACCGGTGGAGGTGGACAACCTCCTGGAGGTGGCCGCGTTCCGGATCAAGGCGCGCAGGGCGGGGCTCACCGACGTCACGCTGCAGGGCCAGAACATCAAGTTCGGCCCGGCGCGGCTGCGCGAGTCGCAGCAGGTCCGGCTCGACCGGCTCTACAAGAAGGCGGTCTACAAGCAGGCCGCGGAGACGCTGCTGGTGCCGATCCCGAAGACCAAGCCGCTCGGCGGGCAGCCTCTGCGCGACCTCGACCTGCTCAAATGGTGCGGGGACCTGGTCGAGGCGCTGTTCCTCGAGCCCGCACGGGTAAGCTAGCGGCGGTTTTTCGGTCGGAAAGGGACGCATGTGAAGTCGATACGAGTGGCGATGGCCGCCGCCGCGGCGGGCCTGGCCCTGACCGCCTGCTCTTCCCCCTCCCCTGTCGGGGCCGCGGCCGTGGTCGGCGACGACCGCATCACGGTGAGCGAGGTCAACGAGGACGCGCAGGCGTACAAGGCGGCGCTTCAGCGCAACAACCTCAGCGAGGCGGACCTCGGCGGGGTCCCGGTCAGCCATGTCGTGCTCCAGCGCCTGGTCAACGTGGCCGTCACCGAGCAGCTGCTGACCCGCTACAACGTGCAGGTCAGCGAGACCGAGGTCGACTCGGCGATCAAGGATCCCGGCCAGTTCCAGTCGGCCGAGATCAACCTGCTGTCGCAGGGCGTGGTGCCGTCCGACGCGCGCGACTACGGGCGGGCGATGGTCGGGCTGGCCAAGCTGCAGCAGCAGTTCGGCGGCGAGAGCGGGCAGCAGCGGCTGGCCCAGGAGTTCAACGCGGTCAAGACGGTGGTCAACCCGCGCTACGGCACGCTCAACCCGCAGCGCTCGCAGGCCAACCCCGGGCCGTTCGTGGACGCGGGCCGCTTCGGCAAGCAGGCGGACACCGCCGCGCAGACCCCGCAGGGTTAGTCCGTGCCGCTCGTCGTCGTCACCACCTCGCCCAGGGTCGCCCCGGGGCTGCTCAGCCACCAGGCGTGGGAGGCGCTGCGTTCCGGTCCCGTCCTGACGGGGAACGCGGCGCACCCGCAGCTCCCCTACCTCGCCGAGGCCGGCGTCGAGGTCGAGGTCGTCGAGCCCGACCCGCGGGCGCTGGCCGCGCGGGCGGTCGCCGAGACCGTGGTGTGGCTGGCCGGGTCGGGCTCGGAGAGCGGCGACGAGGAGTTCATGCGGGCGGTCGGGCACGCCGCCGTGGCGATGGCCGACCCGCCGCTCATCGAGGTCGTGCCCGGCTCGTACGACCTGCCGGGCGCGCGGGTGCTCGACCTCGTCGCGGTGATGGACCGGCTGCGCACCGAGTGCCCGTGGGACCGCGGGCAGACGCACGAGTCGCTGGTGCCCTACCTGCTCGAAGAGGCGTACGAAGTTCTGGAGACCATCGAGCAGGGCGACCACCGGGCGCTCCGCGAGGAGCTGGGCGACCTGCTGTTGCAGGTCGTCTTCCACGCCAGGGTCGCCGAGGACTTCGACATCGACGACGTGGCGGCCGGCATCGTCGACAAGCTCGTACGCCGCCACCCGCACGTGTTCGGCTCGGTGCGGGCCGAGAGTGCCGACCAGGTCAACGACAACTGGGAGGCCATCAAGGCGGCCGAGCGGGCGGCGAAGGGACGCGAGTCCGCGCTCGACGGCGTCCCGATGGGTCAGCCCGCGCTGTCGCTGGCCGCCCAGCTCATCCGCAGGGCCGAGCGGTCCGGCGCGCCCGAGTCGCTGGCGGCGGGGATCGGCCAGGGCGTGGCCCGCGAGCTGTTCGACCTGGTCCGCCGGGCCGGGGAGGCCGGGCTCGACGCCGAGGCGGAGCTGCGTGCCGCGGCCCGCGCCTACCGCGACCGCGTCCACGCGTGGGAACGCCGCTGACCCGCCGCGCGCCTGACCGGCTGACCCGCCGCGCGCCTGACCGGCTGATCCGCCGCGCCTGACCGGCTGACCCGCCGCGCGCCTGACCGGCGACCTGTCTCGGCGGGCCGGACCGATAGGCTCTGAAGGCATATCGTCTTCCGATTTAGGAGCGCATCCCGTGGCTACCATCGAGGTCGTATACGCTCGCGAGATCCTCGACTCCCGGGGCAACCCCACGGTCGAGGTCGAGGTGGTGCTCGACGACGGCAGCACCGGCCGCGCGGCCGTGCCGAGCGGGGCGTCCACCGGCCAGTTCGAGGCGGTCGAGCTGCGTGACGGCGGCAAGCGTTACGGCGGCAAGGGCGTGGAGAAGGCCGTTCTCGCCGTCACCGACGAGATCTTCGAGGAGATCGGCGGCATCGAGGCCGAGGACCAGCGCATCATCGACCAGATCATGATCGACCTGGACGGCACGCCCAACAAGTCCAAGCTGGGCGCCAACGCCATCCTCGGCGTGTCGCTGGCCGTGGCCAAGGCCGCCGCCGACAGCGCCGAGCTGCCGCTCTTCCGCTACCTGGGCGGCCCCAACGCACACGTGCTGCCGGTGCCGATGATGAACATCCTCAACGGCGGCGCGCACGCCGACACCAACGTGGACATCCAGGAGTTCATGATCGCGCCGATCGGCGCGGAGACCTTCCGCGAGGCCGTGCGGATGGGCACCGAGGTCTACCAGGCGCTGAAGAGCGTGCTCAAGGAGAAGGGCTACGCCACCGGCCTGGGCGACGAGGGCGGCTTCGCCCCCAACCTGCCCTCCAACCGCGACGCGCTCGACCTGATCCTCGTCGCCATCGAGCGGGCCGGCTACACGCCGGGCGAGGACGTCGCGCTCGCCCTCGACGTGGCCGCCACCGAGTTCCACAAGGACGGCGTCTACACGATCGACGGCAAGGGCCTGTCGGCGCAGGAGCTCATCGCCTTCTACGAGGACCTGGTCGCCAACTACCCGCTGGTGTCCATCGAGGACCCGCTCGACGAGGAGGACTGGGAGGGCTGGAAGGCCATCACCGCCTCGCTCGGCGACAAGGTGCAGCTCGTCGGCGACGACCTGTTCGTCACCAACCCCGAGCGGCTGGAGCGCGGCATCGTCGCGGGCGCGGCCAACGCCCTGCTGGTCAAGGTCAACCAGATCGGCACGCTGTCGGAGACGCTCGACGCCGTGGACCTCGCCCACCGCAGCGGCTACCGGTGCATGATGAGCCACCGCTCCGGCGAGACCGAGGACACGACGATCGCCGACCTCGCGGTGGCGGTCAACTGCGGTCAGATCAAGACCGGCGCGCCCGCCCGTTCCGACCGGGTCGCCAAGTACAACCAGCTGCTGCGCATCGAGGAGCTCCTCGACGACGCCGCCCGCTACGCGGGTCGTTCGGCGTTCCCGCGTTTCCGGCGCTAGTTTCGAGTGACGGCTCGCGGGTACTCCCGCGAGTCGTTCCGAAAGGGGGGTGTGGCAGCAGTGGCGAAGAGGCCGCAGCTCACCGGGCGGGCCGCCATCCTGGCCGTCGTGGTGTGCGCGATCGCGATGAGCCTCGCCTACCCTGTGCGCGAGTACATCAGCCTGCGCCGCAGCATCTCCGAGCTGCGCGCGGAGAAGGCCAGGGTCGAGGCGGAGAAGCAGGCGCTGCTGGCCAGGGACCAGCAGGCCAACGACCCCAACTGGATCAAGAAGACGGCCAAGGAGCGGCTGCACTACTGCGGGCCGGGTGAGAAGTGCTTCGTCGTGATGGAGCCCGGCGAGGACGAGCGGCGGACGACGGTCAAGCAGCCGGCGACGGCGCCGCCGTGGTACCAGACGCTGTGGGAGTCCGTGGAGGCCGCCGACGCGGGCACCGGCCGCCGGGCCGTCACGGACAGCCGGGCTCCGCAGCCGAGCATCAAGCCCAGCACGAAGGTGACCGCTGAGCCCACTCCTGGGCCGACGAAGAAGGAAAGCGTTGGACAGTAAAGACGTCGAGGTCGTCAGGCAGCAGCTCGGCCGGCCGCCCCGAGGGCTGCGCGGGGTGGCGCACCGCTGCCCGTGCGGCAATCCCGACGTGGTGGAGACCGCGCCGCGGCTGCCCGACGGCTCGCCGTTCCCGACCCTCTACTACCTGACCTGCCCGAAGGCGGCCTCGGCCATCGGCACGCTGGAGGGCTCCGGCCTGATGCGCGAGATGCAGGCGCGGCTCGCCACGGACCCGGAGCTGGCCGCCGCCTACCAGGCCGCGCACGACGCGTACGTGGCCAGGCGGGACGCGGCGGCCGAGGAGGAGGGCCTGGAGCCGCTCCCGCGCGACATGCAGAGCACCGGAGGCATGCCGAAGCGGGTCAAGTGCCTGCACGCGCTCGTCGCGCACGAGTTGGCGGCGCCCGGTGTCAACCCGATCGGCAGGGAGGCGCTGGACGCACTCCCCGAGTGGTGGAGTGACGGACCATGCGTGTAGCCGCCGTCGACTGCGGCACCAACTCCGTACGTCTGCTCATCGCGGACGTCGGCGACGACCAGATCGACGACGTCGAGCGGCGGATGGAGATCGTCCGCCTCGGGCAGGGCGTCGACCGGACCGGCCGGCTGGCGCCCGACGCCCTGGAGCGCACGTTCAAGGCCATGCGCGGCTACCAGGAGCTGATCGAGCGGCACGACGCGGGCGCGACCCGCGTCGTGGCGACGAGCGCGACCAGGGACGCCGGCAACCGCGAGGACTTCGTGGCCGGGGTGCGCGAGATCTTCGGCGTCGAGCCCGAGGTCGTGTCGGGGGCCGAGGAGGCCGAGCTGTCGTTCACCGGGGCGACGAGGGGCCTGGT
This sequence comes from Nonomuraea sp. AD125B, assembly GCF_041402765.1. NCBI lineage: Bacteria > Bacillati > Actinomycetota > Actinomycetes > Streptosporangiales > Streptosporangiaceae > Nonomuraea > Nonomuraea sp. AD125B. Next base: position 421,719 of record NZ_JBGLOU010000007.1, read on the forward strand.
GCGGCTGTCGCCCGAGACCGAGGTGCCCGAGGGCCCGCTGCCCCCTTACCTGGTGGTGGACATCGGCGGCGGGTCCACCGAGTTCGTGGTGGGCGAGCAGCACGCCGAGGCGGCGCTGTCGGTGGACATCGGCTGCGTGCGGCTGACCGAGCGGCACCTGAAGGACGCCGGCGACCCGCCGTCCGCGCGGGCGCTGGAGGCCGTGGTGGCCGACATCGAGGCGGCGCTGGACCGGGTGGAGGCGGAGGTGCCGGTACGCCGTGCCCACACGCTCGTGGGCCTGGCCGGCTCCGTGACGACGGTCGCGGGCATCGCGCTCGCCCTGCCCGCGTACGAGCCGGAGCGCATCCATCACGCGCGTCTGTCGGCCGAGCAGGTGCACGAGGTGACGCGGCGGCTGCTGGAGATGACGCATGGTGAGCGGGCCGCGCTTCCGGTGATGCATCCGGGCCGGGTCGACGTCATCGGGGCGGGCGCGCTCATTTTGGACCGCATCGTCCGCCGTTTTGCGTTTTCGCAGGTCATTGTCAGTGAACACGACATCCTGGACGGTATTGCCTGGTCGCTCGCCCGATAAATGTCGCCAAATACGGACATTACGGATCTTCGTCCGTGTTGAGTGTGCCATCATATTCGTGCTTAGGTGAAGGAGCATTACGGGGGCTTTGCCATATTGCCGTGCACGGAAAGTGTCGGCGTGGCGACCGTTCCCGAGCTGCGTCCTTTTCCCTCATACGGAATGGAGCACTCTCACCATGAAGTTCTCTGGGTTAACCGCTCGCAGGGCGGCTGCGTTCGGCGCCTCGGCCGCGGTGCTCGCCACCCTGACCGCCGGGCTCGTCGCCGGGCCCGCGCAGGCGGCCACGGCCGGCAAGACCGGTGTCAAGGTCTCGGCGACCACGCCCAAGGCCAAGCCGGGCAAGTTCGAGGGCGACTGTCCCGTCAAGGTCAACTTCTCGGCGAAGATCAAGGTTTCGCTCAAGGGCAAGACCGAGCTGGCCTACCGCTGGCTGCACGGTGACGGGTCCAAGGGCAAGGTCAACGTGATCAAGCTCAAGGGCAAGGGCACCAAGTCGGTGACCGTCCGGCAGTCGATCACCTTCAAGGAGGACGTGAAGGGCTGGGAGGCCGTCCAGGTCCTCTCCCCGAAGAAGTTCGTCACCAAGAAGGGCTACTTCTCCGTATCCTGCGCCGAGGCGGAGCAGGAGAGGGAGCCGAAGGTCGACATCCACCTCCCCGGCCACGCTTCGGTGTCGGCGAGCGCCTGGGCGAACCCCGACTCCTACGTCGGCGTCTGCAGCCCCGGCAACAAGATCGGCTTCACCGGCCTGATCAAGGCCGACCGGCCGACCTGGGTCAAGTACCGCTGGGTGCTCAACGGTGACGCCGTCGACTACGGCAAGGTGAAGGTCCGCCACGCCACCAAGGTCGGCTTCGGCTTCTCGCCGCGCGAGAGCCACCGTGGCTGGGCTCAGCTGCAGATCCTCGGCCCGGACCGCGCCTACTCCAACCGGGCCTCGTACTCGGTGTGGTGCAAGGACCCGGCCCCCGCTCCCGTGACCAAGGTCGCGGTGTCCGGTCTGGTGACCGCCACCAACCACGACGGTTGCAAGGTGGGCGCGCACGCCACCGTGAGCACCACCGGCTCGGCCAAGGTCTCCTGGACCTGGCGGGTGAACGGTGTCTCCGTGTCCTCGGGCGAGTCGTTCTTCCGCGGCTCCGACTCGAAGACCGTGACGCTGCCCGAGAGCGCGCTGGTCGGTGAGGCCACCAAGGGCGGCAGGGTCAGCCTGACGGTGAGCGGCCCGAACAACACCGAGTCGAGCTTCCAGTCGTACGCGGCCTGCAAGGTCGTGACGACGCAGGCGCCCGCCACGCAGGCGCCCGCGACGGACGCTCCGGCTCCGTCCTCCGCCGCCTGAGCGACGGGTTCGATCTGGTTCGAAGAACCGGGTGGCCGCCTTGTGCGCCACCCGGTTTCTCGTTTGCCACTACCGCGCATTGCACAGTAGTGTGCATGGCGTGGACAGCAGCCAGCTCCTCAAGGGCGTGCTCGACCTGGCCGTCCTGGCCGTGCTCGCCGAGCGCGACGGCTACGGCTACGACGTCGTGCGCAGGCTCAGGGAGGCGGGCCTCGTGGAGGTCGGCGACGCCTCCGTGTACGGCACCCTGCGCCGCCTGTTCAAGGCGGGCGCCCTGACCTCCTACGTGATGGCCTCCGACGAGGGGCCGCACCGCAAGTACTACGGGCTCAACGAGACCGGCAGAAGCATGTACGCCGCCCAGGCCAGGACCTGGGACTCGTTCGTGGCCACCATGGCATCCCTGCTGAAGGAGGGACGAGGATGACCCCCGCCCAGTACGCCCGGGCCGTACGCGAGGTCGTGGGCGACCACCCCGACCGCGAGGAACTGCTGGAGGACCTGGACGACCATCTGGCCGAGATCGCGGCAGAGTCGCCGGACCTGCCGCTGGAGGACCGGCTGGGCCCGCCGGCCGCCTACGCCGAGGAGCTCATGGCCGCCTACGGTGGCCGCGCGCAGGGCCGCCGCGCCCGCGGGTTCCGCCCGCGCGCCTGGGCGACCCGGGCGCACGCGGCCCTGCTGCGCCACGGGCCCTACCGGGGTTTCGCGGCCTTCCTGCCCGAGCTGCGGCCCGGCTGGTGGGTGCTGCGCGGCTACCTGCTGGCCATGCTGCTGGTCTCGCTCTACGGCCACGGCCGCGCCGTCCCCGAGAACCCGGCCGACTGGGCCGTGGTGGCGGCCCTGGTGGTGGCGTCGGTGTGGTTCGGCCGGCGGCGCGGTGGCCGCCCGGCCGCCCTGTTCGCCGCGGGGCTCAACGCGCTCGCCGCGCTCGCCCTGCTCGCCGGCCTGACCGCGGTCAAGCCGCTCGACGCCGATCCCGCGCCCGTCGCCCACGCCGCCACGCGCGTCAACATGCTCATGGTGGGTGGCTCGTCGAGCTCCATCGGCGTGGCGAACATCCGGCCGTACGCCAAGGACGGCACCCCGCTCACCGACGTCTACCTCTACGACCAGGACGGCAACCCCGTCATCACCGACCCGGGGAGCCGGGGCTACACCGTCGACCGCTCGTGCGGGGAGCCGGTGCTCAACCGCTACCCGCTGCCGCTCAAGAAGCAGAGCTTCGACCCGGAGCCCTCGCCCACGCCGACCGCCTGCCCCACACCGAGTCCGGCCACCACGAGTCCGGACCGCACGAAATGATCGGGCACCATCGGTGTCATGAGCTTCGTACCACCGGGCACCGGCTGGCCGGGCGATCCCGCCACCGCTGACACCCCCGTCGCCCACGACCCCGCCGACGTGCGCCGCCTCGCCGCAGGCAGCGACGACCTCGCGGAGCTCACCGCGAGGCAGTCGGTCTGCCGGGCCTGCCCGCGCCTCGTGGAGTGGCGGGAGGAAGTGGCCACGGTGAAGCGGCGCGCGTTCGCGGACGAGACGTACTGGGGCCGTCCCGTCCCCGGCTGGGGCGCGGAGCGGCCGCGCATCCTGCTGGTCGGGCTGGCCCCGGCCGCGCACGGCGGCAACCGCACCGGCCGGATCTTCACCGGCGACCGCAGCGGCGACTGGCTGTTCGCCTCGCTGTACCGAGCGGGGCTGGCGGAGCGGGAGACCAGCACGTACGCGGGCGACGGCCAGCGGCTCATCGGCACGCGGGTGGTGGCCCCCGTCCGCTGCGCGCCTCCCGCGAACAAGCCCACGGTCGAGGAGAAGGCCGCCTGCTACCCGTGGATGGCGCGGGAGCTGGAGCTGGTCGCGCCGTACGTGCGGGTGGTGGTGGCGCTCGGCGGCTACGCCTGGCAGGCCATGTGGCCGGCGCTCAAGGAGGCGGGGTACGAGCTGCCGCGCAGCCGCCCGCCGTTCGGGCACGGGGCCAAGGTGGAGGTCCGGCACGGTGACGCGCCGGTCACCCTGCTCGGCTGCTACCACCCGAGCCAGCAGAACACCTTCACCGGCCGCGTCACCGCCCAGATGCTGGACTCGATCTTCGAAAGGGCCAGGTCAATGGCACTGTGACGCATCCCATCATGCCGGGATTGGCTTCTGCTGCTCCTCCTGACATAGCCTTGTGAATGCTTTCACAAGCATGACGAGGGATGGGGCCTCAGGATGAACAAGCACATTCTCATCGTCGGCGGTGGATACGTCGGCCTCTACACGGCGCTCCGGCTGCAGCGCAAGCTCTCTCGCGAGCTGCGCGGCGGCGAGGCGCGCATCACGATCATCGATCCCCAGTCCTACATGACGTACCAGCCGTTCCTCCCGGAGGCGGCGGCCGGCAACCTCTCCCCCCGGCACCTGGTGGCGCCGCTGCGGCGGGTCCTGCCGAAGGTGCGCATCCTGAACGGCACCGTCACCACCGTCAAGCACGGCGACCGCGTGGTGACCTTCCAGCCGGCCGAGGGCGAGCCGCGCCAGATCGCCTACGACGTGCTCGTCATGGCGGCCGGGTCCATCTCCCGCACGCTGCCCATCCCCGGCCTGACCGACATCGGCATCGGCTTCAAGACCGTCGGCGAGGCCATCGCGCTGCGCAACCGCGTGCTGCACCTGCTGGACGTGGCCGAGTCGACCGAGGACCCCGAGGTGCGGCGCAGGGCGCTGACGTTCGTGGTGGTCGGCGCGGGCTTCGCGGGCGTGGAGGCGCTGGCCGAGCTGGAGGACATGGCCAAGGACTCCGTGCGCTACTACCGCAACATCAAGCCCTCCGACATCCGCTGGGTGCTCGTCGAGGCGACCAGCAGGGTGCTGCCCGAGGTGGGCCCCGAGATGGGCAAGTGGACGCTGGAGCAGCTCCGCGAGCGCGGCATCGACGTCAGGCTGGAGACCCGGCTGGAGTCCTGCGAGGGCGGGCACGTGGTGCTCTCCGACGGCGAGGAGTTCGACGCCGAGACCCTGGTGTGGACGGCGGGCGTCAAGCCCAGCCCGGTCGTCAACGACAGCGACCTGCCGCTCGACGAGCGCGGCCGGATCAAGACCACGGCGCTGCTGACCGTGCACGCGAGCCCGGGCGCCTTCGCGGCCGGCGACGCGGCGGGCGTGCCCGACGTCACCAACCCCGGGCAGTACTGCGCGCCCAACGCCCAGCACGCGGTGCGCCAGGCCAAGGTGCTGGCCGACAACATCGTCCGTCACCTGCGCGGCCAGGAATTGCAGGAATACCGCCACAAGTATGTCGGATCGGTTGCCGGTCTCGGCCTGCACCAGGGTGTCGCCAATGTCTATGGCGTCAAGCTTCGCGGATTCCCTGCATGGTTCATGCACCGCACCTACCATCTGTCGCGGGTGCCTACGCTGAACCGCAAGGTCCGCGTCGTCGTCGACTGGACCCTGGCCCTGTTCTTCAAGCGCGAGACGATCTCCCTCGGTGAGATGGAGCACCCGCGCGAGGGCTTCAGGGCGGCCGTCGCGACGATGCGCCGCTAGCCCGGGTACGGCAAGCGCCCCGGCCGCGACGGCCGGGGCGCTTTCGGCACCCCTGGCGCAAGCGGAAGGGGTAGCACCGGTGGGGCTTTCAGCGGTGACCGTGCTCGGCGTGGACAGGCCCGGCGTGATCGCCGCCGTCACCGGTTCGCTCGCCGACTGCGGGGCGAACATCCAGGACTCGACCATGACGCTGCTCGGCGGGCACGTGGCCATGATGCTCCTGGTCTCCGGCGACCTCGACTGCGACGAGGTGCTCAAGCGGCTGCGGACCTCCGACCTCGTGGTGACCGCCTCCGCCATCGAGGCCCGCAGGCACTTCTGCGAGGAGGGCGACGGCCTCGGCTACGTCCTCACCGTCCACGGCCCCGACCGGACCGGGATCGTCTCGGCCGTCAGCGCCGTGCTCGCCGCCGACGGCGGCAACATCACCGGCATGAGCACGCGGCTCACCGGGCGGCTCTACGTGCTCATCGCCGACGTCGAGCTGCCGAAGGAGGTGGACGTGGCGGCCCTCATGCGCAGGCTCGCGGCCGTCGGGGCCGGCCTCGACGCCGAGATAACCTTCCGCCCCGTGGAACCGGACCTGCCGTGACGGGCCCGGCCCCCGACGTCTATCCCGGCCCCGATCCCTATCCCGGCCCCGATCCCGGCTCCCGTGCAACGGCCTGCCTGCCGGCCACGACGGGGCTCGCGGCCCCTCAGATCGGCCTCAGCGGCCGTTCGATCGCCTTAGGCACCGGACGGCACCCCCGGGCCGTCCGTACGCCGGAGAGTGCGTTCTGGCCGATCCGCGCCTCGGCGGGGCCTCCCCTTGGGATCATGGGCGCGTACATGTGCAATTGCCAGACACCGGGGAGGCCGTCACATCGAAGCCGATACCTTCGCAGCCCGCTGCATTCACCACCAACCGGACCATCTGGACGGTCTACTCTTCTTGGGCAGAGTGTCGGGAGCCCTATCACTTCACATCGAACTTCACAGTTGTGACTCTTGATGCGAAGTTGTGCTCCTCGGAAGCATGGTCCGTTTCGTATGATTGCGGCGCCCCCGTAGCCCAATGGCAGAGGCAAACCCCTTAAAAGGGTTGACGTGCGGGTTCGAATCCCGCCGGGGGCACCTGCTTCTACCATTGGAAATACGTTTTTCGACACGGTGGATGACCTTGGGAACTCCGCGACGGCCACGTTCGTTGTCCTCGCTGCCGAAGTCCCCCACGAACCCGATCTGAGCGCGAGTTGACCAAGGTGCCGCCAGGCCCCGTAGGCTCGGCGACACAGGAGGCAGCGATGGAGAGCAAGAACCCCGTTTTCAGCAAGACCCGCCGTCAGGCGGGAGCATGGTCAGGCCCGGCCCCGTCTCCTGACATGCTGCAGAACATGTACGACTCCCCGTCGTACGCACCCCCGAGCCGGCCCGCGTTCCGCACCATGACCCTCGACGACGTGGTCGTGCGCGGCTTCCTGACCCTCGGCACGCTGGTCCTCGCCGCCGCGGCGGCCTGGGTGCTCGACGTGCCGCCCATGTTCGCGATCGTCGGCGCGGTCGTGGCGCTGGTCCTGGGCCTGATCGCCTCGTTCACCCAGAGCACCAACCCGGCGCTCATCCTGGGTTACGCCTTCTTCGAGGGCATCTTCCTCGGCAAGATCAGCCAGCTCTTCGAGGGCGCCATCAGCGGCATCGTGCTGCAAGCGGTGCTCGGCACGGCCTTCGCCTTCGGCGCCGTGCTGACCGTCTACGCGCTGCGGATCGTGCGGGTGACGCCCAAGCTGGTGAAGTTCACGGTCGCGGCGGCCATGGCGGCCCTGGGCCTCGTGCTGGTCAACCTGCTGGTCGGCATCTTCAACGGCGGCGACGGCCTCGGACTGCGCACCGACAGCCCCATCGGCTGGGTGTTCAGCATCGTCATGATCCTGATCGGCTGCTTCTTCCTGCTGCTCGACTTCGACTCGGTCGAGCAGGGCGTCCGCCAGGGCGCGCCGGAGAAGTTCGCCTGGCAGTGCGCGTTCGGCCTGACGCTGAGCCTCGTCTGGATCTACCTGGAGGTTCTGCGCTTCGTCAGCTATTTCAGCGACGGTGACTGAGCGTAGACATCGTCGTCACCTCCGAGGGCTCCGCGTTCACGCGGGGCCCTCTCTTTGTGCGACCGAAAATCTACGTGCCGTCACGGATTCCAGGCAGCCAGGGGCTTGCCTTTCGGTGGATGGTGTTGCAGTGTCAAGCAAAGGACCTTAATCCGCGGAGGTGCCCATGTCGTTGAACCACTCACCGGAGACGCAGACGAAGCTGATCGCAAGGGTCCCCATGATAACGGGACGCGAACTCCCCGAGTGGTTCCAAGCCATCGACAACGGCCCGTCATTCCTCAGGTGCGCCGAGCGGGCCAACTGGCTCGCCGACGAGCACGGGCTGACCCACGGCTACGCCGCCGCCATCGTTCACGAGCACGAGCGGCACCGCCGTAACCGGATGGGCTTCATCTAAGCCCGTCACCGACCCGCGCCCGTGCCGTAAGCGCGGGCGCGTCGTCATGCGTCACCATGAGGTCATGGACCTCGACAAGGCAGTGGCCTTCCTCCGCGACAACCACAACGCCGTCCTGCTCACCCGACATCGCGATGGGCGCCCGCAGATGTCCCCGGTGACGGTCGGCGTGCAGGGGCCGCACATCGTCGTCAGCACGCGCGAGACGGCGTTCAAGACCCGCAACGTGCGGCGCGACCCCCACGTGTCGCTGTGCGTCTTCACCAGCGCCTTCTACGGCCAATGGATCCAGGTCGACGGCACCGCCGAGGTCCTCTCGCTGCCCGAGGCCATGGAGCCGCTGATCACGTACTACCGCGACATCTCGGGCGAGCACCCCGACTGGGACGACTACCGCGCCGCGATGGTCCGCGAGCGGCGCGTCCTGCTGCGCATCACGCCGGTCTCCGCCGGCCCCGACCGGTCCGGCTGAAGCGGCCCGGCTGAAGCGGCCCGGCTGAAGCGGTCCGGCGCCCGGCCCGCGGGCCGGGCGCCGGAGCGCGCGGGTCAGCTCAGGCGCTCCAGGAGCATGGCCATGCCCTGGCCGCCGCCCACGCACATCGTCTCCAGGCCGATGGTCTTGTCGTGGTGCTGGAGGCCGTTGATGAGCGTGGAGGTGATCCGGGCGCCGGTCATGCCGAACGGGTGGCCCACCGCGATGGCGCCGCCGTTGACGTTGAGCCGGTCGAGCTCGATGCCCAGCTCCTGGTAGGACGGGATGACCTGGGCCGCGAACGCCTCGTTGATCTCGACCAGGTCGACGTCCTCGATGGCCATCCCGGCCCGCGCCAGCGCCTGCCGGGAAGCGTCCACGGGGCCGAGGCCCATGATCTCCGGCGACAGGCCGGAGACGCCGGTGGAGATGATCCGGGCCAGCGGCGTGATGCCCAGCTCGGCCGCCTTGACGTCACTCATGATCACCACGGCGGCGGCGCCGTCGTTGAGCGGGCAGCAGTTGCCGGCCGTGACCGTGCCGTCCGGGCGGAAGACCGGCTGGAGGCCGGCGACCTTCTCGTACGTGGTGCCCGGCCGCGGCCCGTCGTCGGCGCTCACCACGGTGCCGTCGGGCAGCGTGACGGGCGTGATGTCCTTGGCCCAGAAGCCGTCGGCCAGCGCCTTCTCGGCGAGGTTCTGGGAGCGCACGCCGAACTCGTCCTGCTCCTGGCGGCTGACGCCGCGCAGCTGGGCGACGTTCTCGGCGGTCTGGCCCATCGCGATGTAGACGTCGGGGACGTCGCCGTCCTCGCGCGGGTCGTGCCAGGTCTTGCCGCCCTCGGTGTACGACTTGGTGCGCGCGAGGGCGTCCAGGAAGAGCGGGTTGTGCGTGTCGGGCAGCGAGTCGGAGTTGCCCTTGGTGAAGCGCGAGACGGTCTCCACGCCCGCGGAGACGAACACGTCGCCCTCGCCCGCCTTGATGGCGTGGAAGGCCATCCGGGTGGTCTGGAGCGAGGAGGAGCAGTAGCGGGTCACGGTGGTGCCGGGCACGTCGTCGAGCCCGAGCAGCACCGCCACCACCCGGGCCATGTTGAAGCCCTGCTCGCCGCCGGGCAGGCCGCACCCCAGCATGATGTCGTCGATCGTGTGCGGATCGAGCTGGGGCACCTTGGCCAGGGCCGCCTGGATCATCTGCACGGTCAGGTCGTCGGGCCTGATGTCCTTGAGCGACCCCTTGAAGGCTCGTCCGATGGGCGAACGCGCGGTTGCGACGATGACTGCCTCGGGCATGGCCCCTCCTCTGTCGGCGGCTAATAGTAGAACTATATTCCAGTTCTTCTCGCGCGCCTCGCCGCCCCCCGGAAGGAATTACCCGTACATGCCCGGCGCGCTCTCGGTGTGGTCGTTCACCGCGTGCAGGGCGCCCTTCTCGTCGCGCCACAGCCGCCAGCCCGCCAGGCTGCCGGTGAACCACGCCGGGGGCGGGCCCGCCGTGGTGACCCGCTCGCCGGTGGCGAGGTCGTACTCGCAGAGGGCCGCCGTCGAGTAGAAGCCGGGCGGCTGGTCCTTCAGCGGCAGCGGCTTGGGGTCGGTGACGCAGAAGGACCAGCTCCGCTCCTCCTCCACCGGCGCCGGCCGGCCCGAGGCCAGGTCGTAGACCGAGCCCTTGGCGCCGTGGGACAGGAAGCCCAGTTTGTCCATGCGCTCGGGGAAGGCCAGCCACCAGCCGGAGCCGGGCACGTCGGCCGCGCCGACCTGCCCCATCACCCGCCCCGACAGCGAGTCGAGCCGGGCGAATCCGCCGTAGGCGCCCTGGCGGTCCACCGGCCGCACCACGGGGGCGTAGCCGGGGTTGCCGCTGGGGTAGACGCGTACGACCGACGGCCGGATCCAGTTGATCGTGCCGTCGGCCCTGCGCAGGGAGAACAGGCCGAACGTGGACAGCCGCCTCGTGGTCGGGTCGGTGTAGGGGGCGACGTAGCCGACCAGGTCGTCGCCCGCCGCGCCGAACGCCCAGCCGCCCGACAGGTCGACGCCCGGCCCGAGCGCCTGCTCGATCGGCTGCTGCCACTGCAGCTTGCCGGTCTTGAGCTCGTACGACTCCACCATCGGATCGTCCGACAGCCGCAGCAGCAGCACCCGCGCCTGGTCGGACCACTCGACCTCGGAGATGCCTGGCAGCTTCCACACCGGTTTGCCGCTGGCCGGGTCGAGCACCACCGTGCGGGCCTTGGCCAGCGCGGTGTGCTCCGACAGGCAGACGTAGGGCCCGCAGCGCTGCGGCCCGAACGTGGAGTGGACCGGCCGGGTCCACTTCTGCACGCCGGAGTGCGCGTCGCGGGCCACCAGCGTGGCCTTCCACCGGCCCTTGCGCGCTGGGTCGAGCGCCACGACCACGCCCTCGCCGCCGCCGGTCTCGACGATCGCGGGAGCGGAGACGCCCATGCCGGGCAGCCGGCCGGCCATCGTGGCCGGGTAGGCCCACAGCCGCCGGCCGTCGCGCAGCCGGACGGCCACCGTCTCCAAAGAGCCGTCGGGCTTCATCGAGGTCGTGGTCACCACCCCGGCCGCCTCGGCCAGCCGGCTGACGACGTTGACCTGCGTGTTGTGCCAGGTGGGGAAGGCGGGGGTGGTGGCCGCGTCGCTGCCGGCGCACCCGGCGACGGCGAGGGTTGCGGCTAGGGCGACGGACGGCTTCCAGAGGGGCCGGAGCACGGGCGATACCTTCCAAGGGGACGACGAGTGACGGCTCGGCCGCGGAAGGTGACCGGTGCGGGGCGCGGTCGAGGGCCCGCCACGCCGGGACGGGGGCGGGCCCCGGCCGCGCCGAGCCGCTCGCCGGGCCTGAACCGGGGATGTCAGGCGTCGTTGAGCTGCTCGCCGAGCCGTCGGCGGAACAACGCGGCCCACTTGCCGTGCAGCCCCGTCGCCCGCCCGTCGACCCGGGTCGCGGTGACCTCGGTGCCGGGCTCCTCCGCGGCCGTGGCCGCCGCGAGGTAGATCGGTTGCAGTTCTTCGCCGCGTTCGGGGCGCGGCTCAGGCCACAACCCCAACGCAGCGCACACTGACGGTAGCACCGCGTAAGCGGCCTGCGCGTAACCTCGGGCAGATGGATGGAAACGATCGGGTCCGAACATCTCTGACGGATTTGTCGCGAACTCCGGGCCGAGCGTGTCGGCGAAGGCCACCGTACGGCCGCCCGCGTCCACCACCGCCACCGTCTGGGCCGCGGCGAGCTGCCGGCTCCACCGCCGGGTCACCCATCGCAGCGGCTGGGCGATGGGACGCACCGTGCCGAGGTCGGGGCAGGTGCCGACGATCACCTCGACGCCCGCGTCCCGCAGCCTGCGCACCGACTTGGTCAGGTGGCGCACGGCGATCGCGGGCGGCGTCTGGGTGATGATGTCGTTGGCGCCCACGAAGATCACCGCCACGTCCGGCTCCATGGCCAGCGCCCGGTCCACCTGCTCGCCCAGCTCCGCCGAGGACGCGCCCGACCGGCCGGCCACGAGCAGCCGCACCGGGCGCTCGGACACCGCGGCCAGGCCGTTGGCGAGCAGCACGCCGGGCGTCTCGGCCGGGTCGGTCATGCCGAGGCCCACCGACGTGGAGTCGCCCAGCATCGCCAGCTTGATCGCCCTGCCGGGGAACATGCCGTACGTGCCGTCGGAAGGGGGTCCGTCCATGCCGTGCGGGCGGCCGATGGCCTTGCGCGCCAGCAGTCCCTCGGCGACCAGCAGCCCGTACGCGGTGGCTCCCAGTGCCGTCAGCCCGCCTCCTCCGAGCGCCGCCGCGGTGGCGATCCTGCGTGCGGCGCGCGCCATGCCAGCTGCCCAGACCACGTACGTCCCTCCCTGGTCGAACTCGGCGGTAGCGTTTGCTAGGAAACTAGCCGAGGGCCTGCCACCCCGACCGGGTCTCGGCCTTCGGATAGCTGATCAAGCTTTGGTAAAGAAGGTGAACACCTCGGTGCGCGTTTACGATTCCCTGGTCGACCTCATGGGGAACACCCCGCTCGTCCGGCTGCACAAAGTGAGCGCCGGCCTGCCGGCCCAGGTGCTCGCCAAGGTCGAATACTTCAACCCGGGCGGATCCGTGAAGGACCGCATCGCGGTCCGCATGATCGAGGCCGCGGAGAAGTCGGGCGCGCTGCGCCCCGGCGGCGTCATCGTCGAGCCGACCTCCGGCAACACCGGGGTGGGGCTCGCCATCGTGGCCCAGCAGAAGGGCTACCGGTGCCTGTTCGTGGTGCCGGACAAGGTCGCCCAGGACAAGATCGCGGTGCTGCGGGCCTACGGCGCCGAGGTCGTGGTCTGCCCGACCGCCGTCTCGCCCGACCACCCCGACTCCTACTACTCGGTCTCCGACCGGCTGGCCCGCGAGGTGCCCAACGCCTGGAAGCCCGACCAGTACTCCAACCCCGACAACCCGGAGTCCCACTTCCACTCCACGGGGCCCGAGATCTGGGCCGACACCGAGGGCGGCATCACCCACTTCGTCGCCGGCATCGGCACCGGCGGCACGATCAGCGGCACCGGCCGCTACCTCAAGGAGGTCTCCGGCGGCCGGGTGCGCGTCGTCGGGGCCGACCCCGAGGGCTCGGTCTACTCCGGCGGCAGCGGGCGGCCCTACCTGGTCGAGGGCGTCGGCGAGGACATCTGGCCGAGCACGTACGACACCACGATCTGCGACGAGATCATCGCGGTCTCCGACAAGGACTCCTTCACCATGACCCGCCGCCTCGCCCGCGAGGAGGGGCTGCTGGTCGGCGGCTCGTGCGGCATGGCCGTCGTCGCGGCGCTCCAGGTGGCGGCGCGGGCGAACGAGGGCGACACCGTCGTGGTGCTGCTGCCCGACGGCGGCCGCGGCTACCTGTCGAAGATCTTCAACGACGACTGGATGGCCGACTACGGCTTCCTCACGACCAGCTCCGACGAGGGCCTGGTCGCCGACGTGCTGGCGCGCAAGGGGCCGGGCCTGCCGGAGTTCGTGCACGCCCACCCGCACGAGACGGTCGGCACGGCCATCTCGATCATGCGCGAGTACAGCGTGTCCCAGCTCCCGGTGATGAAGGAGGAGCCGCCGGTCATGGCGGCCGAGGTCGTCGGCTCCATCGTGGAGCGCGACCTCCTCGAAGCCCTCTACCACGGCAGGCTCTCCTCCGAAGACCCGATTGCTGATCATATGTCCGCGCCGCTACCCACGATCGGCAGTGGTGAACCTGTGGCGCGTGCGGTGGAAGCGCTGGAGAAGGCGGATGCGGCGGTCGTGCTCGAGGACGGCAAGCCGTCCGGGCTGATCACGCGGCAGGACCTGCTCGCCTTCCTCGCCAACCACTGAGCCCGTCCCCGCCCTGGGCCCGCCACCGGGCGGCCCAGGGAGGGGGACCGGTCAGGTCAGGGGGAACTCGGCGACGACCTCCCAGGCGCCCTCCCTCGACGGGCCCGCGTAGAGCCGGCCGCCCAGGGCCTCCACCCGTTCGGCCATCCCGACCAGGCCGAAGCCGCCGCCCAGACGGGACACCCGCGGGTCCGACGCCGAGCCGAAGTTGCGCACCCGCAGCACCACGGACCGCTCGTGACGGCGCAGGTCCGCCTCCACCCAGGCGGCCCGCGCGGCGTGCTTGCGCACGTTGGTCAGCGACTCCTGGAGCACCCGGTGCAGGGTCGTCATGACCTCGGGCTGCAGCGTACGGTCGTCCAGGCCGGGGCCGATCTCGAAGGCCACCTTCGGGCCGTCCGCCGAGAACCGGTCGGTCAGCATCCGCAGGTCGGCCAGGGTCGTGCCGGGCCTGCGGCCCGCCTCCTCCTCGGCGCGCAGCACCGTCACCATGCGCCGCATCGAGGTCAGCGCGTCCGACCCGGCCGTGGCGATCGCGTCCAGCGCGGGCAGCACCGCCTGCGGGCTGGCCTCGGCGACCGTACGGGCGGCCTGCGCCTGGACCACGATCCCGGTGATGTGGTGGGCGACCAGGTCGTGCAGCTCCCTGGCCAGCTCCAGGCGCTCGGCCCGGCGCACGGAGTGGACGGCCTCCGCCCGCCGTTCCTGCTGGAAACGCAGGTAGCCGCCCGCTCCGGCGGCCATCGACCAACTGGCGAACAGCAGGAACGAGAACGCGAGCCCCGCCCCGTGGTAGTCGCGGCCCACGGCCTCGGCCATGAGCACGATCAGCCCGGCGCAGGCGAGGGTGGCCGCCAGGCGTACCGGCTCGACGTGCCGCAGCACGCCGATGACCAGGATGAGCAGCGCCCCGGTCTCCGTCATGCCGGGCACGCCGGCGAGGCTCGTGCCTCCGATCGCCATGGACGCGGCGAACGACAGGCCCAGCATGACGGCGAAGCCGTCGGCGCGGTGCCGCCGCCGCAGCGCCACGGCCACGATGCCCGCCACCCCGCACGCCGGCACCAGCCACTGCAGCCCCCCGACGGAGGCGGCGATCGCCAGGTCGAACAGGAGCATCAGGCCGAGCCAGCCGAGCATCGCGAACTCGCTCAGCCGCCGCACCCAGTACAGGAGGCGTTTCGTCTCACCCACGCTTCGAGCCTAGGTCTCAGGTCGGACCTCTCGTATCAACCGTTCGGCCGAGCGCGGGGGCATGGACCGGCCCTTCAGCGGAGGCGGAGGGGCGGGGCCTGAGCGGATGCTGGAGAGGTCGAAAGGAGACGGACATGATTGCCATCGGGTTCGGGTTGCTGGGGGTCGGGCTGGTCGTCGCGCTGCTGCTCGCGCTGGCCGATCCCTTGCTGATCTCCCGGCTTGAGGGGGAGCCCGACGACGCCGCCTGACCTCCGGGGGCGCTGTCCCGCCGGCCATCCTGGAGCTGTCCGAACGTCCGTTACCGTTGGCGTATGAGCAACGGTTTTGAGACCCTGGCCATCCACGCAGGTCAGGAGCCCGACCCGCTGACCGGCGCGGTCGTGCCGCCGATATATGCCACGTCCACCTACAAGCAGGACGGCGTGGGCGGCCTGCGTTCCGGATACGAGTACAGCCGCTCGGCCAACCCCACCCGCACCGCGCTGGAGGAGGCGCTGGCGGCTGTGGAGGGCGGCGCGCGCGGGCTCGCGTTCGCGTCGGGGCTGGCCGCGGAGGACACCCTCCTGCGTACGGTCTGCAGGCCGCAGGACCACGTGATCATCCCCAACGACGCCTACGGCGGCACCTACCGGCTCTTCGCGAAGGTCCACGAGCGCTGGGACCTCCACTACGACCCGGTCCCGCTGCACGACCTCGACGCGGTGGCCGCCGCCATGACGCAGAAGACGCGGGTCGTCTGGGTCGAGACGCCGACCAACCCGCTGCTCGGCGTCGCCGACATCGCCGCGCTCGCGCGGCTCGCCCACGACAACGGGGCGCTGCTGGTGGTGGACAACACCTTCGCCTCGCCCTACCTGCAGCAGCCGCTCGCCCTCGGCGCCGACGTCGTCGTGCACTCCACCACCAAATACGTCGGCGGCCACTCCGACGTGGTCGGCGGCGCGCTGATCGCCGCCAACGCCGGGCTCGGCGAGGAGCTCGCCTACCACCAGAACGCCATGGGCGGGGTGGCCGGGCCGTTCGACGCCTGGCTGACGCTGCGCGGGCTCAAGACCCTCGGCGTACGCATGGACCGCCACTGCGACAACGCCGAGCGCGTGGTCGACCTGCTGCTCGCGCACCCGCGCGTGACCGAGGTCCTCTACCCGGGGCTCCCCGATCACCCGGGGCACGAGGTCGCGGCCAAGCAGATGCGGCGCTTCGGCGGCATGGTGTCGTTCCGGGTGGCCGGGGGCGAGGCGGAGGCCGTGGCGGTGTGCGACCGGGCCAAGCTGTTCACGCTGGGGGAGTCGCTCGGCGGCGTCGAGTCGCTGATCGAGCACCCGGGGCGGATGACGCACGCGTCGGCGGCCGGCTCGCCGCTGGAGGTGCCCGCCGACCTGGTGCGGCTGTCGGTCGGCATCGAGACGATCGACGACCTGCTCGCCGACCTCACGCAGGCGCTCGCCGGCTGAGCGGCGCGTCCCGTCAGGTGGGGACGATCATCAGGAAGAGGATCACCAGCCAGATCACGGACACGATTCCGCTGATCGCGGCGATCCGTCCGTTCTGCACCTTCGCGTCGTCGGCGGGGTTCTCGCTCGAGAGAGCGTGCACGGCGGCGCGGAGGTCACGGTCGATCAGCACCAGCAGCACCGCCGCCACGATGAACAGCGTCATCGAGGCCGTCATGTACCACTTGCCGAGCACACCTCCGCCCATCACGATGCCGAGCACCAGCCCGAACACGAACACGCCGAGCGTGCCGATGCTGTAGACCCGCGTCAGGCGCTGGATGTTCTGCAGCGCGGGCACGTTCTTGGTGCGGATGAGGCGGGGCGCGGCCATCGTCGCGGCGGTCACCGGGCCGACGGTGAAGATCGCGAACCCGACGTGGAGCCAGAGAAGCAGGGTGGACATGCCGGAGAGACTAGTCGCCGGCGATCTCGGCGGGTGACTCGACACTCTCTTTGCCGCTGACCGGACAACGCGTGATGAGCTCCATGGCCGCTACCGTCACGGCCATCATGACGATGAGAAGAATCATGGCAATCATGGGCTCGCCTCCTTCCCCGTGTACGCCGTAAATATCGTCCGGAATGACTAGACGGCCGTGCAACGGAATAAGTTGGGCACGGGTAGGGTTGGTAACCGTTCCTTTTTCCTTACCGTTTGGGCACAAGGGGGTGCCGTCCGTGGCCATCAGGCATGTCGAGCCGTACAGCGACGAGTGGCTGGAGCAGCCGGTCAGTTACGTGCGCCAGGTCGTCGATCAGCTCGGAGCCGAGGTGGCGGACTGGTGGGAGGGCCCCTGCGATCCGCGTGACGCCACGCTCAGGCTGGCCGACGGCAACGCGCTGGTGTGGGACGAGGAGAGCGGCTGGCGTCTCGGCGCCTTCGTGGCCGGCGGCCGCGGCTCCCACACCGAGCTGGCGGGCGTGCGTTATCTCGGCAACGGCCTGCTGCCGCGCCCCGAGCGGGTGCCCGGGGCGCTGGCCGACGCGCGGGCCGGGGTGGGCGCCAGCACGGCCTGGCGCCCCTGCTACCGCTCCCACCGCAACTGCCGTGACGGCTTCGACCTCGCCCTGGCCTTCTACACGCGCCTCGTGGACGCCTGACCTAGCGCCGGCTGTTCACCAGCGCGAAGAACGTACGGATGTCCTCGACCAGCAGGTCGGGGGCCTGCACCGAGGCGAAGTGGCCGCCGCGCGGCGGCGTGGACCAGTGCACGATCGAGTGCGACAGCTCGGCCAGACCCCGCAGCGCCTTGTCGCCGGGGAAGTTGGCCACTCCCGTCGGCACCCCTGACGGGGCCGGGCGCTTGCCCCAACCCTCGTCGCCGCCCTCGTAGTAGAGCCGGGCCGCCGAGCCCGTGGTCTGCGTCAGCCAGAAGATCGTCAGGTCCGTGAGCAGGACGTCGCGGTCCACCGGGGCCTGCACCTTGTTCGCCGGGTCCCAGTCCACGTACCACTCCAGGTTCCAGGCGAGCTGCCCGGCGGGGGAGTCGTTGAGCGCGTACGCCAGCGTCTGCGGCCTGGTCGACATCTGGGTGGCGTAGCCGGAGTGGGTGTACCACCACGCCTCCTGCTCCTGGGCGAGCTCCCGCTCGGCCTCCGACAGCCGGTCCAGGTCGTCGGGGTCGGTCGGCGTCGAGGCGTTGGCCAGCGCGTTCACGTGCACCCCGATGACCTTGTCCGGGGCGTGCCGGCCGAGCTCGGGCGAGACCATGCTGCCGAAGTCGCCGCCCTGGGCGCCGTAGCGCTCGTAGCCGAGGCGGCGCATCAGCTCCGCCCACGCCCGCGCGACCCGGTTCACGCCCCAGCCGGTCTCCCTGGTCGGGCCGGAGAACGCGAAACCGGGCACCGACGGGATGACGACGTGGAAGGCGGGAGCCTGGTCCGCATTGTGCGCGCGCGGGTCGGTCAGCGGGCCGATGAGGTCGAGGAACTCGTACACGGTGCTGGGCCAGCCGTGCGTGATGATCAGCGGGATCGCGTCCGGCTCGGGGGAGCGTACGTGCAGGAAGTGGATGTTCTGGTTGTCGATCGTGGTGGTGAACTGGGGGAAGGAGTTGAGCCGGGCCTCGTGGCGGCGCCAGTCGTACTCGGTGCGCCAGTAGCGCACCAGCTCTTCGAGGTGGCCCTGGGCCACGCCGTACGACCAGCCGACGCCGGGCAGCTCGCCGGGCCACCGGGTGCTCGCCAGGCGGGCGGCGAGCTCGTCGAGGTCGGCCTGCGGAATGTCGACCCGGAACGGGTGAATCGCATCGCTCATGCCTCCCAGCCTTACTCCGAACGCGGACGAGACGCTTCCTCGTTTCAGGGCGGCGGCTCACCGGGCCGGACGAGGCCCGTCTCGTAGGCGTGGCGCACCACCTGGGCGCGGTCACGGAGGCCGAGCTTGGCCAGCAGCCGGTTGAGGTGGGTGCTCACCGTGGCCTCGGCGATGGCGAGGGCGGCGGCGATCTCGGCGTTGGACAGGCCCTGCGCGATCAGCCGCAGCACCTGCTGCTCACGGGCGGTCAGCGCCGGCTCGGGCGGGGGTTGCGGGGGCGGCGACGTACGGCGGTAGGCGTCCACGACGCGGCCGGTCACCGCCGGGTCGAGCAGGATCTCGCCCCTGGCGGCGCTGCGCACGGCGGCGAACAGGTGCTCCGGCGGCGAGCCCTTCAGCAGGAAGCCGCTGACGCCCGCGTGGAGTGAACGGTCGAGGTTGTCGTCCGTGTCGTACATGGTGAGCATGATCACGCGGGGCGCCGGGCTCGCGGCCAGGATGCGGCGGGCGGCCTCCAGGCCGTTCACGTGGGGCATGGCGATGTCGAGGAGCGCGACGTCCGGGCGGTGGGCGCGGGCCAGCTCCACCGCCTGGCGGCCGTCGGCGGCCTCGGCCACCACGGCGAGGTCGGGCTGGGTCTCCAGCATCAGCCGGAGCCCGGCCCGGATCATCGCCTGGTCGTCGGCGATCAGGACGCCGATCGGTCGCGGCTCGGTCGGCTCGCTCACATGCTCACTCACAGGGGGAGCACCGCCAGTACCTCGAAGCCGCCCGAGGGCAGCGGGGCGGCGGTGAGGGTGCCGTCGAACAGGGCGGCCCGCTCACGCATGCCGATCAGGCCGTGGCCGCCGCCGGGTGTGCCGGACGGCCTGCGGGCAGGAGCCTCGTTGGCGACGGACAGGCGCAGCTCGCCGGGACGGTAGTCGATCGTCACCGCGGCCCTCGTCGGGCCGGCGTGCTTGAGCGCGTTGGTCAGGGCCTCCTGGACAATGCGGTACGCGGACAGATCGAGGCCGGCGGCCAGCGGCACCGGCTCGCCGCGGACGTCCAGGGTCACGTCCAGGCCGGCCGCGCGCACCTGGTCGAGGAGGTCGTCGAGGCGGCCGAGACCGGCGCGCGGGCTCAGGCGGTCGTCGTCGGCGGTGCGGAGCAGGCCGACCATGCGGCGCAGCTCGATGAGGGCGGCGCGGCCGGTCTCCTCCACCGTGGTCAGCGTCTCGCGCTCGCGGTCCTGGCCGGGGGCGAGCATCAGGCGTACCGCGCCGGTCTGCATGGTCATCACGCTGACGCTGTGGGCGACGATGTCGTGCAGCTCACGGGCCAGGCGGGCGCGTTCCTCGGCGACGGCCTCGCGGGCCAGCAGCTCGCCGCGCTCGGCGGCCTGGACGGCGAGCACCCGGTGGCGGCGTACGGCGAGGCCGGCGCCGGCCGCGATGGCGGTCATCGCCAGCGCCACGGCGACGTCGCCGGGGCCGGGCGGGGTGATGCTGTGGAGCAGCATGCCGGCGACGTACGCGCCGGTCGCGACCGCGCCGACGGCGACCTTGGGGCTGCGCAGCGGCACCTCCGACAGGAGGGTGAACAGCAGCACGAGCTGCGTGTAGAACTGCCAGGCCGCGGCGGGGGAGGCCGAGACGGTGAACACGGCGACGTTCGCGGCGGAGTAGCCGACCAGGACGGCGAACGGCGCCTGCCGCCGGTACAGCACCCCGGCCGCCGCCACCACCCCCGCCACCGCCCACCAGGTGGCCTGCTCGCGCTGGGGCGCCATGCCGCGCTCGCTCAGCTCCTCGGCGACCGAGAACAACGCCACCACCACGGCGACGAGCCAGTCAACGGGCGAGGAGGGAAGGAACGCCGGGACCCGCCCTGCCGAGGAGGATGCGGCGTCGGCGGGGGAAGTGCGGCTGCCCATGGCGGAGCCGGCGGAGGGGGTGGGGGAGTCGGCGGCGGCGGAGTCGGCGGGGGTGGTGGGGGAGTCGGGGGCGGCGGCGGGGGGACGGAAGTGCCGGCGGAGCATGAGGCGAGGGTAGCCGCCGCCCCGATTGCACCGTTCCAGCAGGGCCTCCGGCCACCGGCATCACGCCCTCCGGCATCACGCCCTCCGGTCACCGCCTCGCGGGCGCGGTGCCACCACCCGTCCCCGGCGGCGCGGCGGGTGCGGGGACGGGTGATGGCGGGGAATCCGTCGCGCGGGGGACCCCCGGTCAAAGGCTGCTTTGACGACGGGCCTGGTGGCCGCTCCGTACGGTCCACCCCATGCTTACCAACGCGAACGCCTTCCGCCGCACCGCGGCCGGGGTGAGCCTCCTGCTCGCCCCCCTCTGCCTGCTCCTCGGTATGGTCACCGACCCCAGCGAGCCGGGCGTCACCGACCCCCTCGTCTACGCCAACAACCCCGAGGCCGTCGGCGTCAGCGCCACGCTGCTGCACTACTGCTGGGTGCTGTTCGTGCCGGGCGTGATCGGGCTGGTGCACCTCGTCCGGCGCAAGGGCGTGGTGCTGGCCAACCTCGCGGGCGCGGTGACCGTCCTCGGGCTGATCAACTTCTCGTCCCTGATGATCTCCGACTTCTTCGACATCGTGCTCTTCCAGGCCCTGCCGGTGGAGCAGGCCGAGAAGCTCATGCAGGACGCCGCGCAGCCCGCGATGATCGCCGCCTGGCAGATGCCCGGCATGATCGGCACGTTCCTCGGCCTGGTGCTGGTCGCGGTCGCCTACGCCTGGGGCGGGCGGGCCGGATGGTGGTTCCCCGTCGCGGTGCTCGCGGGCATCGTGATCTGGCTGGTGGGCGCCAGCCAGTGGAACATGGTGCTCGGCCTCGGCGGGCCGGTCATCCTGCTGGCGACCTTCGGGTACGCCGGCGTGCAGCTGATCCGCATGACCGACGCCGAGTGGGCGGGCGAGCAGCCCGCCGCGGTCACCCCGAGCGCAGCACGAGCATGACGTGCTCGTCGTCGCCGTGCCGGACCGTGCCCTCCCGCTGGAAGCCGTGCCGTTCGAGCAGGCGCACCGACGCGGTGTTGCCCATGTGCGGGTCGGCGTGGAGCGGGCGGACCGGCTCCTCGGCG
The DNA here is from genome assembly GCF_041402765.1 of Nonomuraea sp. AD125B. Classification (NCBI taxonomy): domain Bacteria; kingdom Bacillati; phylum Actinomycetota; class Actinomycetes; order Streptosporangiales; family Streptosporangiaceae; genus Nonomuraea; species Nonomuraea sp. AD125B. Next base: position 443,485 of record NZ_JBGLOU010000007.1, read on the forward strand.
AGGAAGAGGCCGAGCGCGCGGGTGCCGATGCCGCGCCCCCAGAACTCGCGCCCCATCCAGTAGCCGATGAAGCGGCGGTCCTCCTCCCACCAGGCCACCAGGTTGCCGGCGAGCCGGCCGTCGGCCTCGATCGCGCGCACCCGGTTGGCCGGGTCGCCGAGGACCCGGGTGCGCCAGTGGGTGAGGAAGCGCTCCCGGGGCCGGGCGGGGAACCGGGAGCGCCGGACGGCCTCCGGATCGTGCTCCTGCGCCAGGAACACCTCCAGGTCGTCCTCCACCACGTCTCTGAGCCGTACGTCCGTCATGACCGGGAGTCTGGCAGCCGGGACCGACAGAAAAGTCAGCGGGAGCGGCGCAGGCGGAGGAAGTCGCTGACGACGTACTCGCCCAGCCGCTCGGCGCTCGGCGAGAACACCCGGCCGCCGTTGCGCCGCGCCACCTCGTCCACGAACTCCTTCAGCCGGTCGTCGGCGGCCAGCATGAAGACGTTGAGCGTGGCCCGCCGCCGGGTCATCTTGTCGATCTCGGCCAGGGTGAGCTCCAGCGTCTCGTGCGACGGCGGCCACTCGAAGGCCGAGTGGCCGTTGCGCATGAGGTGCGCGGTCGGCTCGCCGTCGGTGACGACCAGCACCACCGGCTCGAAGTCGGGATGGCGGTCGAGATGGCGGCCGGCGATCAGCAGGGCGTGGTGCAGGTTCGTGCCCTGGACCATGTCCCAGTCGAGCCCGGCCAGCTCGTCCGGCTGCAGCACCCGCGCGTAGTTGGAGAAGCCGATGATCTGCACGGCGTCCTGCGGGAACTTCGAGGCCACCAGCGCCTGCAGGGCGAGGGCGGTCTGCTTGGCGGCGGCCCAGGTGCCGCGCAGGGCCATCGAGTACGACAGGTCCACCAGCAGGCACACCGCCGCGGCCGTGCGGCGTTCGGTCTCGGCCACCTCGAAGTCGTCCACGGACAGGCGCACCGCCGCGCCGCCCCCTGATGTCACCCCGCCCCGGCGCACGCCGTTGACCAGGGTGCGGACCACGTCGAGCGGCTGCTCGTCGCCGAACCGCCACGGCCGCGACGAGCCCGTGAGCTCGCCCGCCGAGCCGGCGTCGTGCTGGTCGTGGTCGCCGCGCCGGCCCGCGTCCAGCGAGGAGAACACCCGGCGCAGCGCGGTCTCGCCGAGCCGGCGCACCGCCTTCGGGGTCAGCTCCAGCTTGCCGCGGCGGCGCAGCAGGTAGCCCTGCTCCTCCAGCTCGCGCTCGATGCGCTTGAGCGCCTCCAGGTCGTCCACGGCGGAGCGGCCGAGCGCGCGGCGTACGGCGGCCTCGTCCACGTCGTCGAGCCGCGCGCCCGGGTAGTCCTGGCGCAGCGCCGTTTCGAGCTGGGTCAGGTCGGCCAGCTCCTCCAGCGCGGTCACCGCGTCGCCCATGCCGAGCGGTTCCTCGCCGGTGAGGCGTTCGGGGGCGTTCCAGGCCAGGTCGGGGCGGCGGGAGTAGAGGGCCTCGCCGAGGCGGCGCATCTGGTCCGACAGCCCGGCCTGCTCCAGCGTCTGGTTGATGAGGTTGCTCAGCTCCTCGCGCTGGCGCGGCGTCATCGAGGCCAGCATGCGCTGCGTGGCGGCGGCGCGGCGGGCCAGGATGTCGACCAGCTCTTCGAGGTTGCGGGGCTTCTCGGGGAACAGGTCGCCGTACTTGTCCATGAACGCGGCGAAGTCGGCCTGGGTGTGCTGGCCGCGGGCGTCCCTGTCCAGCATGTCGTTGAGGTCTGCCATCATCTGGCGGACGCGCTCCATGGCCTCCGGGTCGGGGTTGGCCAGGGCGTCGCGGAGCCCGCGGAACTGCGCGTCCAGGACCTCGCGGCGCAGCAGGCCGCGCAGCTCCTCGAAGGTCTGGCGGGCGGCGCCGGAGCGCCACTCGTACGTGCTCAGCTCCTGGATGGCGCTCGCGGTGTCGTCGGGGAGCGCGTCGAGCCCCGCCTCCCGCATCCGCGCGTCGTCGGACGGGTCGGGGAACAGCTCGGCCCGCTCCTGCCCGATGGCCTTGTCGAGCAGCGCCCGCGCCTTCTCCAGGGTGCCGTCGAGCCGCCCGCGCTCGCGCAGGTCGCGGCGGCGCCGCCGGACCTCCCTGAGCATGTCGTCGAGACCGCGGCGGTCCTGCGCGCCGGGCAGGCCGCGCTTGAGCAGGTCGCGCAGGGCGTGGACCGGCGTCGAGCCCGACAGGATCGCGTCGCCCATCTCGTCCAGCGCCGCCCGTACGTCGTAGGGGGGAGCGAGAGGGTCGGGGCCGTCGTGGTACTCGCCATAGCGGTAGGCCATCACCCCACCACGCTAACCCGGAATGCCCGATTTCGCTGCGGGGCCGGTCCTACGCGTCCCCGTAGACCTCCCAGACCTCGTCGATCCCGCCGACCTCGGGCGAGAAGCGCAGCTTCGCGAGCACCGGGTGCTCGACCGAGCGCAGGGCCCTCGCCAGGTCGTCGGGGCCGCACGCCCGCTTGCCCAGGCCGTCGCGGCCGGCGTTGACCGGCCGTCCCGCCAGCCAGCCGTCCTTGCAGCGGGCCGTGGTCCGGTAGAAGTACGTCAGGTAGGAGTAGCCCAGTTTGTACGTCTTCCCGCCCGTCGCGAACAGCACCGTACGGTCGTCCACCCGCTCGATCGTCCCCCGGGCGGTGCGCGAGTTCGGCCAGTTGGAGATCAGGATCTCGTTGACCCGCACGGCCCGCCCGTCCTGGTACTCCACGCGCATCGGCGTCGCCCCGCGCCCCAGCGCGGCGGCCAGGTCGCCGGGCTTGCACCGGGTGCGGCCGAGCCCCTTCGCGTCGAGCGCGACCTGCCCCTCGGTCTCCTTCAGGTCGCAGGCCACGGTCACCCGGCCGACGGCGGCCCTCGTGTAGTCGAGCCGGACCTCCTTGGCCCCGGCGAGCGTCTTGAGCCGGTAGCCGAGGAAGCCCTGCTGCTTCACGAGCGTGGCCGACTTCGGCACGATCCGGAGGTGACCCTTGCCGTCGGGCCAGGCGTAGCCGTACGCGACCTGGGGCGAGGCGCTGGGAGTGGTGGCCCGCGCGGGCACGGCGAAGGCGCCCGCGGTGAGTACGGCGGCGGTGGCGCAGGCAAGCGAACGGCGCATGGGTGGCTCCCCCGTCAGGAACGATCAGTCACCCCCTTTGACGCGGGAAAACGCGCCCGCGTTCACGTGCGATAGACGGCCGTTCCGTCGAGGTCCTCCTTCGACAGGCGCCGCATGAGGTAGAGCCCTTCCAGCGCGAACTCCAGCGCCGCCGCCGCGTGCCCGGGGGACTCCTCGCCCGCGCCCATGCCCAGCCGCGACATGATCTTGGCGAGGCCGGTCACCGGGCCCATGCGGGTCAGCAGCTCGCCGGCCGGGACCAGCTCGCCGGACTCCACCTGGCCGCCCTCGGCGAACTTGTCGGTCACCGCCGACAGGTCCGCGCCGCCCAGCCGGTTGCGGAACGTCTCCGCCGTCGCCCGGCGCAGCAGGTGGGCCAGGATCTCGGTCTCCCTGCCCTCCTCGCTGACCTCGAACTCCACCTTCCCGCGCAGGCTGTGGACCACGCAGGCCAGGTCGACCACGCGGGTGACGGCCTGCTCCTCGCCCGCGATGGCGGAGCGGCGCACCGCGGAGGCGGCGGCCGTCTCGGCGGCGGCGATCGAGAAGCGCGCGGAGACGCCGGAACGGGCGTCCACGGCGGTGGACTCGCGGACGAGGCGGGTGAAGCGGGCGATCACCTCGACCAGGTGCTCGGGGATGTCGGCCCCGATGTCGGGGACGGACTCCTGGCGGATGAGCGTGAGCTCGTCCTCGACGGTGAGCGGGTAGTGGGTGCGGATCTCGGCGCCGAAGCGGTCCTTCAGCGGAGTGATGATCCGGCCGCGGTTGGTGTAGTCCTCGGGGTTGGCGCTGGCGATGAGCAGGATGTCGAGCGGCAGGCGCAGGTTGTAGCCGCGGACCTGGATGTCGCGCTCCTCCAGCACGTTGAGCAGCGACACCTGGATGCGTTCCGCCAGGTCGGGCAGCTCGTTGACGGAGAAGACGCCCCGGTTGGTGCGCGGCACGAGCCCGTAGTGGACGGTCTCGGGGTCGCCGAGCGTGCGGCCTTCGGCGATCTTGATGGGGTCGATGTCGCCGATCAGGTCGCCCACGCTGGTGTCGGGCGTGGCCAGCTTCTCGCCGTAGCGCTCGTCGCGGTGCTTCCAGGCGACCGGCAGCTCCTCGCCCAGCTCCCGCGCCAGCGTCCGGCAGCGCGTGCAGACCGGCGCGTACGGATGGTCGTTGATCTCGCACCCTTCGACCACCGGCGTCCACTCGTCGAGCAGCCCGGTGACGGTGCGGATGAGCCGGGTCTTGCCCTGGCCGCGCTCGCCCAGGAGGACCAGGTCGTGCCCGGCGAGAAGGGCCCGCTCCAGATGCGGCAGGACCGTTTCGTCGAAGCCGACGATGCCGGGGAAGCGCGGCTCGCCCGCCCGCAGCTTGGCCAGCAGGTTCGCCCTGACCTCGGCTTTCACGGTGCGGTGGACGTGTCCGCTCTCCCGCAGCTCGCGGAGAGTTCGTGGCTGTGGCTGATGCACGGGTTCGAGACTACGTCCCCTGAGGGGAATGTGGCAGGGCCTTCCACAACCAGGGGAGATTTCGGATCTCGACTATTGAGTGACGGTTCGTGTGCGTGCTTGTCCCTTTAGTGGGGAGAATCCGGACCTAGGGAACTTGGACATGTTGAGGGAGGCGAGACGTGTGGCCTTGATGACGAGTCGCTTCGCCGACGGCCTCGCCGTGGGTTCCGACCTGGTGGTGGCCGCGCAGAACGCCGTCGGCCGGGCCCTGTCGAGGCTCAGCGGCCAAGCCGACCTGGTCTGCTTCTTCATCTGCGGCGACGACCCTGACGACGTCGCGAGGGCCGGACAGGCCGCGATGGAGCTCGCGCCCGGTGCGCACGTGATCGGTTGCAGCGCCACGGGGGTGATCGGCGACGGGCAGGGGGTGGAACTGACGCCCGCCGTGAGCGCCTGGGCGGCGACCTTGGAAGGGGCCAGACTCACCACGTTCGCGCTGGACACGCTGGCGGCCGAGGACAAGTTCGTGGTCGTCGGGGTGCCCGAGCGCGCCACTGACGACCATGTGGCGATCCTGCTGGCCGACCCGTACACCTTTCCGACCGACGCCTTCGTCGAACGCTCGGTGGACGTGCTCGGCGACCTCCCGCTCATCGGCGGGCTGGCCAACGGCCTCCAGGGGCGGGGCTCGGTCAGGTTGTTCGCGGACGGCAAGGTCTATCTGGAAGGCGCGATCGGCGTCCTGCTCGGCGGGCCGCTGCAGGTCAGCACCGTGGTCAGCCAGGGCTGCCGGCCGATCGGCCCCAGCATGGTGGTGACCGCGTCCGAGGAGAACCTGCTACTTGAGCTGGCCGGGCAGCCCGCGCTGGCCCGGCTCGAGGACATCGTCAGCGACCTCGACGAGGACGACCGCGAGCTCGTCGCCGCCGGGCTGCAGATCGGCATCGCCATGGACGAGTACGCCGAGCGCCACGAACGCGGCGACTTCCTCATCCGCGGCGTGATCGGCATCGACCCCGAACGCGAGGCCGTCGCCATCGGCGACATCGTGGAGGTCGGCCGGACCGTACGCTTCCAGGTGCGCGACGCCGCCACCGCCGACGAGGACCTGTACGACGTCCTGGACGCCCACCGCGAACAGCTCGGCCGGGTCGACGGGGCGCTGCTGTTCTCCTGCAACGGGCGCGGCTCGGCCATGTTCGGCACCGCCGACCACGACCCCGTCGCGCTGCGCGACACGCTCGGGCCGATCGGGGTGGCGGGGTTCTTCGCCGCCGGGGAGGTCGGGCCGGTCGCCGGGCACAACCACGTCCACGGCTTCACCGCCTCCGTCCTGGTCTTCTCCAGCACGTCCCCGGCGTGACCGCCGCCCCGGCCCGCGCCGGGATGCAGGGGCGGGGCCGGAGCGGCGGTGAGGGTGTCAGCCGGTGCCTTGGGCCGGGCCGGAGCCGTCGTTCTCGCGCGTGACCAGGCCGGGGCCGCCGTCCTCGCGCGTCGTGAGGCCAGGGCCGCCGTCCTCGCGCGTCGTGGGGCCAGGGCCGCCGTCGTCGCGCGTGGTGGGGCCGGGGCCGCCGTCCTCGCGTGTCGTGAAGCCGGGGCCGTCGTCCTTCTTTCCTTCCTCCGTGCCGCCGGAGCCGGATGACGGCAGCGGCAAGGAAGTGGCCGCGCAGGGCGCGACCTCACCCTCCACCACCTGGAGCGACGTCGCCGACGGCAGGTCACGGTCGCCGTCCGGCCCCTTGGTCACGGCCAGGACGAGCGTCGACCCGGCCGGCACCTGCCCTTCCGTGATGGAGAAGGAGATCCCGTCCCCGTCCCTCCTGATGGCGCTGCCGAAGCGGCCGTGCGGGCCGCCCGGCCGGCCGCGCTCCGGCCGGCACGTCCGCCCCTCGGGCAGGTAGTCCACGACCGCCTTGACGCCGTGGCGGGCCAGCTCGGCCTCCAGCCCGCCGGGGTCGGTGAAGGCGCTGATCCGGACGCTGACCGTCCCGTCCGGCGCCTCGGTGACCGCGTACGCGGGCGCTTGGACCATCAGCGCCGCGGCCGCGGCGGCGGCCGCCCCAATGCCCGCGACGGCCACCGCCAGCCGCCGTCCGCGCCGCCCGCTCAGGGCCGGGGAAGTGCTCGTCGTCGTCATCATGTCGTCCGCCGTTCTCATCGTGATCTCCGACTTGAGTGCACTGAGAAGGCGCTCCTCGAAGCTGCTCATGCCTGTCCTTCCAGGTACACGGATGCCGGCGAAGCGACGTCTCGCAGGGCTCGTCTGGCCCGGTGCAACCTGACCCGGGCGGTCACCTGACGGATCCCGAGGGCCGCGGCGGCCTCCTTGAGGCTGAGCTGGTCGATCGCGACGAGCTCCAGCACCGCGCGCTCGCCCTCGGGCAGCCCGGCCAGGGCCTCCCAGGCGTGGCGCATCCGGCGCCCGGCGTCGATCCGCTCCTCCATCCGGGTGAGGTCGTCGTCGTCCATCAGCCGCCGGCCGGCCAGCCGGCTGCCGGCCCGGGACTCCCGGGCCGCCCGCCGGTGCTGGGCCGACACGACGTTGCGCGCGATGCCGTACAGCCAGGCGGCCTCGCTGCCGCGGCCGGGAACGTAGGTGTGCGCGGAGTCCAGCACCGCCACGAAGATGTCGGCCGTGAGGTCGGCGGCCAGGTGCGGGTCGCTCACCCGTCTGGTCACGAACCTCAGCACCGCGTCCACGTGGCGGCGGTAGAAGGCCTCGAAGGCCGCGGGGTCCTCGTTGAGGCGCATGGCCCGCCACTTCCTTTTCCGTCGTTCGCCTTACACCTCTACTTGGGCCGGGCGACGGAAAGCGTTGCCGCCCTGGTCAGGTGGGGCGGCGGGGCTGGAAGAGCCAGGCGTCGAAGAGCGGGCCGAGGTCCTTGCCCGACAGTTTCTCGGCGAACGCGATGAACTGCTCGGTCGTGACGTTGCCGTAGCGGTGCTCGGCGGTCCAGGCGCGCAGCAGCTTGAAGAACGTCTCGTCGCCGACGGCCTTGCGCAGGGCGTGCAGGGTCATCGCGCCGCGCGTGTAGACGGACTGGTTGAACAGGTCGTCGGCCTTGGCGTTGCCCGGCGGGTAGGCCCAGATCGGGTCGCCGGCCGGGCGGGCGAGATTGCGCTGGAAGATGGCCTCGGCGGTGCCCGTGCCCTTGTGCTCAGCCCACAGCCACTCGGCGTAGGTGGCGAAGCCCTCGTTGAGCCAGATGTCCTTCCAGCGCCGGATGCTGAGGCTGTCGCCGAACCACTGGTGGGCCAGCTCGTGGGCGATGATGGCCTCGTCGGGCGCGAAGCCGCCGTACATCGGCTTGGTCTGGTTCTCCAGGGCGTAGCCGGTGGCGAAGTCGTCGACGACGCCGCCGGTCGAGCCGAACGGATAGGGGCCGAAGACGGTGGACCAGTAGTCGGTGACCTCGCCGGAGACGGTGTAGAGCTTGTCGAGCGAGCTCTTGAACGCCGGATCGACGGCGGCCAGCAGCGGGATGCCTGCGGCGGTGCGGCCCTCGCGCAGGTCGAACGTGCCGAGCGTGGCCGTGGCGAGATAGGTGGCCATCGGCTGCCTCTCGTGCCAGCGCCACGTGGTCCTGCCTCCCACGGTGGTGGGCCGGCCGGTCAGCTCGCCGTTGGCCAGGGCGGTGAGCCCGGCGGGCACGGTGATCGCGAAGTCGAAGGACGCCTTGTCGGAGGGGTGGTCGTTGGCCGGGAACCAGGTCTTGGCGCCGTCGGGCTCGGCGGTGACGAACGCGCCGTCGCGGGTCGGGATGAAGCCGTAGGTGCCGAGGTTGGCGGAGTTGACGACCGGCTGGGGGGTGCCGGCGTAGGACACCCGGACGGTGAAGCGGTCGTCGTCCTCGATCGGGCGCGCCGGCCGGATCTTGAGCTCCTGGCCCTGCCTGCTGAAGGTGGCGGCCTCGTCGTCGACGGTGACGCCGCTGACGTCGTAGCCGGTCAGGTCGAGGTCGAAGCTGGACAGGTCCTGGGTGGCGGCGGCGGTGATGGTGGTGACGCCGCGCAGCTGCCTGTCGGCGGGCGTGTAGTCGATGGCGATGGCGTAGTGGGCGACGTCGTAGCCGCCGTTGCCGTCCAGGGGGAAGGCGGGGTCGCCGATGCCGGGCGCGCCCGCGCGGGCGTCGGCGATCGCGGCGGCCGTGGGATCGGTGGACGGAGGCGGCTGGTCGGCCGGCGTGCAGGCGAGCGCGCCGGCCAGCGCCATCAAGATCGCGACTGAGCGTCTTTCGTAACGCATCCCCGAAATCAGCCCCCTTCGATCCGTGACCAGAATATTACTCTCGGTCAGGCACCGGCTGCGACACGGCCTGGTCTGCGGGTTCTCGTACGGGAGGGTTGGACGGGGTGCGCGACGAGGACGCCGGCGCACGGACATGCGGCGGCGTCCTCGGGCCCTAACGGTGGCGACGGTCCCATGATGCTGTGATCACCCGGGACAAGTCGGGACAAACTAAAGGTTGCCCCTGCGTTCCTGCTCGCGCTCGATGGCCTCGAAGAGGGCCTTGAAGTTGCCCTTGCCGAACCCGAGCGAGCCGTGCCGCTCGATCAGCTCGAAGAACACGGTGGGCCGGTCCTGCACGGGCTGCGTGAAGATCTGCAGCAGGTAGCCGTCCTCGTCGCGGTCCACCAGGATGCGGCGCTTCTTCAGCTCCTCGATCGGCGCTCGCACCTGCCCGATGCGCTCGCGCAGCTCGGGGTCGTCGTAGTACGAGTCCGGCGTGTCGAGGAAGCGCACCCCGGCCGCCCTCATGTGGTCGACCGTGGTGATGATGTCGTTGGTGGCGAGCGCGATGTGCTGCACGCCGGGGCCGCCGTAGAACTCCAGGTACTCGTCGATCTGCGACTTCTTGCGGCTGACGGCCGGCTCGTTGAGCGGGAACTTGACCTTGCGGGTGCCGTCGGCCACGACCTTCGACATGAGCGCGGAGTACTCGGTCGCGATGTCGTCGCCGATGAACTCGGCCATGTTGGTGAAGCCCATCACCTTGCGGTAGAACTCCACCCACTCGTCCATCTTGCCCAGCTCGACGTTGCCGACGCAGTGGTCGACCGCCTGGAAGAGCCGGCCGGTCCTGGTCGCGGGCGGGGCGACCAGCGGCTCGGCGGGGACATAGCCGGGCAGGTAGGGGCCGCTGTAGTTGGCGCGGTCGACGAGGGTGTGCCGCGTCTCGCCGTACGTCGCGATGGCCGCGAGCACCACCTTGCCGTGCTCGTCCTCCAGCGTGTACGGCTCCTCCAGCCCCTTCGCCCCCTGCTCGACGGCGTGCCGGTAGGCGGCCTCCACGTCAGGCACCTGGATGGCCAGGTCGATCACCCCGTCGCCGTGCTCGGCCACGTGCCGCGCCAGGTCGGTGCCGGGCCGGATCGAGGCGCGGAACTCGAAGATGGCGCTGCCCGAGGTGAGCACGTACGCGGCCGTCTCGGGGCTGCCGTTCTCCGGCCCCCGATAGGCCACCAGCTTCATCCCGAACGCGGTGGAGTAGTAGTGGGCCGCCTGGCGGGCGTTGCCGACCGCGAACACGACGGCGTCCATGCCGTTGACCGGAAAAACATCGCTCATGCCCCCAACTCTCGATATGTCTGGACGAGTTGCGCAAGAGTTACTTGAAAGAGTGGACAATCTGCCTAGCGTTGAGCGGAGTTGTCCGCTACTTCTGTACAGCATGACGACGATCGACGACCTCGACGCCCGGCTCATCGCGCTGCTGACCGCCGAGCCGCGCCTCGGCGTGCTGGAGTGCTCGCGCCGCCTCGGGGTGGCCCGCGGCACCGTACAGGCCCGGCTCGACCGGCTGGCCGCCCGCGGCGTGATCACCGGTTTCGGCCCCGACGTGTCGCCCGCCGCGCTCGGCTACGGCGTCACCGCCTTCGTCACGATGGAGATCCGCCAGGTCTCCGGGCACGATCCGGTCGCCGACCGGCTGGCGCGCATCCCCGAGGTGCTGGAGGTGCACACGATCACCGGGGCCAGCGATCTGCTCTGCCGGGTGGTCGCACGGACGAATGCGGATCTGCAGCGAGTTATCGATCAAATTGTGGATGTCCAAGGCGTGTTGCGGACTAATTCGATCATTGCCCTGGACACCCCGGTTCCTTACCGAGTGCTGCCCTTGGTCGCCGATGTTCCGCGTCGCGAGAGCCGTTCGACGTAGTATCGCCATGGGACGGGGCACCGATATCGATCGTTTACCCTTGGCATTCGCCCAGCTTGCAGGCTTGCGACAGGGGGGTCGAAGGTGCGGAGCGGTGGAGGGGGCGGAATGCCGAAAAAGCGGATACTTCGGCTTCTGCTGATTTGTTCGGGAGCGGGAATCCTCGTACTCGTCGGCCTTTTCGCCGTCGCGTGGGCCATGACTCCTATTCCCGACACCACCCAGAAACAGGCCACCGCGCAGGGCTCGGTGATCTATTACCGCGACGGCAAGACCGTCCTCGCCCGGCAGGGCGTCGACCGCAAGGTGGTCGAGCTGGACAAGGTGCCGGAGCACGTGCGCGAGGCCGTCATCGCGGCCGAGAACCGCTCGTTCTACGAGGACGCCGGCGTCTCGGCCAAGGGCACCGCGCGCGCCCTGTGGTCCACCGTGACCGGGCAGCAGCTCCAGGGCGGCTCGACCATCACCCAGCAGCTCGTCCGCAACTACTACAGCGGCCTCAGCCAGGAGCGCTCGGTCACCCGCAAGTTCAAAGAGATCCTGATCGCCATGAAGGTCGACCAGTCCAAGCCGAAGGACTGGGTGCTGGAGCAGTATCTCAACACGATCTACTTCGGCCGGGGCGCCAACGGCGTGCAGTCGGCCGCCCGCGCCTACTTCGGCAAGGACGTCGAGGACCTCGACGTGGCCGAGGGCGCCTACCTGGCCGCCGTGATCCAGCAGCCCAGCCGCTTCGCCGACCCCGAGGGCGCCGACCTGCAGGCGGCGCGTTACCGCTGGAAGTCGGTGATCGACGCCATGCGCGAGACCGGCGCGCTGAGCGCGGCCGAGGCGTCCGCCCAGAAGTTCCCCGAGCTGGTCGCGCCGAAGAAGCCGTTCGAGCTCAAGGGCCAGGCCCGCTACATGCTCCAGCAGGTCACCGACGAGCTCAACCGGCGCGGCTACACCGACGAGGAGATCAACAGCGGCGGGCTGAAGATCGTCTCGACCTTCGACAAGAAGCTCATGACGGCGGCCGAGCGGGCGGTCAAGGCGACGATCCCGGACGGCACCTCGCAGAAGGTGCGCACCGGGCTGGCCGCCGTCGATCCCGCGACCGGCGAGGTGGTCGCCTTCTACGGCGGCGACCCCGAGCGCTACTCCTACGACAACGCCTTCTCGGCCAAGGTCATGGCGGGCTCGACGTTCAAGCCGTACACCCTGGCCGCCGCGCTCGACAACGGCTTCGACCTGTCCACCCAGGTCGACGGCAACTCGCCGCTGCGGGTGGCCTCGGCCGACAAGCCCATCCCCAACGACAGCGGACGCTCCTACGGGCGCATCGACCTGGTCCAGGCCACCCAGAACTCGGTCAACACCGCGTTCGTGGACCTCGGGCAGAAGGTCGGGCTGGACAAGGTGGCCGAGACCGCCGAGAAGGCCGGCATCCCGGCCGCCCAGCTCACCCAGAAGGACGCGGCCTCCTTCCCGCTCGGCGTCTCCTCGGTCAGCGCCGTGCAGAACGCCTCCGGCTTCTCCACGTTCGCCAACAAGGGCGTGCACGTGGAGGCGCACGTGCTCAAGTCGGTCACCGACGGCGAGGGGCACAAGGAGGTCGTCGAGCCGGTCTCGACGAAGGTGATCGGCGAGCAGGCCGCGGCCGACACGACGTACGCGATGCAGCAGGTCGTCAAATACGGCACCGGCACCGCGGCCCGGCTCTACGACCGGCCGGTGGCCGGCAAGACCGGCACCACCGACGACTCCAGGTCGGTCTGGTTCAACGGGTTCACGCCGCAGCTCGCGGTCGCGGTCAACATGTTCCGCGACGACAACAAGACCGTGACGGTCCCCGGCTACGGCACCCAGTTCGGCGGGCAGCTTCCGGCGCAGATCTGGCGGGCGTTCATGACCGAGGCCATGGCGGGCAAGCCGGTCGAGGAGTTCCCCGAGCCGTCCGACTACGGCTGGGACGACTACTCCCCCTTCCGCGACGACCGGGGGGACGAGCCGCAGCAGGACTACTCGCCGCCGTCCGACGACGGCTGGAGCACCCCGTCGACCGAGCCCGACGAGCCGTCCTCCGACGGCTGGCCGACCAGCGAGGGCCCCGGCGACAGCGTCCAGGACGGCGGCCGCAACGACCAGAACGGCCAGAACGACTTCGGCAGGCGCGGCGACCAGTCCGAGCAGTCGGACCCGCCGTCCTCCCAGGAGGCCGACCAGCCCTTCACCCGCACCGACCAGCCCCCCGGCAACGGCCCCGACCGCACCACCCCGAACGACTGACCGCCCCAGGCGGTTGGGCGGGCTGAGCGGCCGAGCGGCCCTGTCGGCAGGGCGGGGACGCCGGTTGCGCGGCCGAGCGGCCCTGTCGGCAGGGTGGGGACGCCGGTTGCGCGGCCGAGCGGCCCTGTCGGCAGGGTGGGACGCCGGTTGAGCGGCCCTGGTGGCTGGGCCGCTGCTACCGTCCGCGGCGATGCGCGGGGTCAGTCGGCTGCCAGTTGGGTGCGTAGGGCGTCCACGGTGGTCACCGGGAGGCGGCAGGTGAAGCCGCGGCAGACGTAGGCCGCGGGGGCCTCGTCGATCGGGCCTCGGCCCTCCAGCAGGGCGGGGAACACCTCCTCGGCGGGGGCGAGCGCCTCGCCGGTGCCGCCGCGCGTGGCGGCGTCGCCGTCGCCGAGGGCGACCACCAGCCCCGGTACGTCGGCCAGCAGCGCCGCCCGGTGCAGCGCCGCGCGCCGGGGATCGTCGGGGGCGCCCACGATCGCCACCTCCACCGGCCCGTCCAGGGCCGCCCGCGCCACGGCGAGGCCCCAGCCGGCGAAGCGCGCGTGCCCCGGCGCCAGCACCGACACCGTGCCGAGCGCCGCCTCGGCGGCCTCGCGGTGCCGGGCCGAGCCGGTCAGCGCCGCGTACGACAGCAGGGCGCCCGCCGCCGCGAACTGGCCGGACGGGGTGGCGTTGTCCGTCGGGTCCTGGGGCCGCTGGAACAGCCGCTCGGCGTCGTCCGCCGTGTCGTAGAAGCCGCCCTTGCCGTCGGAGAAGCGGTCGAGCACGATGTCGAGCAGCGTGCCCGCCAGCCGCAGCCACCGGGCCTCGCCGGTGACGCCGTAGAGGGAGATCAGGCCCTCGGCCAGGTTGGCGTGGTCCTCCAGCACGCCGGCGTTCGCCCCCGCGCGGCCGTCCCTGGACGTGCGCAGCAGCCGGCCGTCCACCACGTGGACGCGGGCCAGCAGCTCCGCCGCGCGTTCGGCGGCGGCCACCAGGTCGGGCCGCTCGAACACCACGCCCGTCTCGGCGAGCGCCGCGATGGCCAGGCCGTTCCATGAGGCCACGACCTTGTCGTCGCGTCCGGGGCGCACGCGGCGCTCCCTGGCGGCCAGCAGCCGCTCGCGTACGCGCCCGTGGCGCGCGGGGTCGTCGGGGTCGCTCAGCAGCTGCAGGACCGACGTGCCGTGCTCGAAGGTGCCGGTGACCTCGAACAGCCCGGTCGCCCACCGCCCGTCGTCCGCGCCCAGGACCTCGTCGAGCTGGTCGGGCGTCCAGACGTAGAACTTGCCCTCGACGCCCTCGCTGTCGGCGTCGAGCGCCGAGGCGAAGCCGCCCTCGGGGGTGGTCATCTCGCGCAGCAGCCAGTCGGCCGTCTCCAGTGCCACGCGCCGGGCGAGGTCGCCGCCGCCCGCCTTCCACCAGTGGGTGTAGACGCGCAGCAGGAGCGCGTTGTCGTACAGCATCTTCTCGAAGTGGGGGACGACCCAGCCGGCGTCCACGCTGTAGCGGGCGAAGCCGCCGCCGAGCTGGTCGTAGATGCCGCCGCGGGCCATGGCCTCCAGCGTCCGCGCGCTCATCTCGCGCTCGCCCGAGCGCAGCAGGAACTCCAGCACCATGGACGGCGGGAACTTCGGCGCGCCGCCGAAACCACCCCGGACCGGGTCGAACGACTCGCGCAGGTTGTCCATCGCCCGCGCGAGCGTCTCCGCGCCGGGCAGCGGGCCCGAGGGCAGGGCGGTGTTGTCGTTGAGCGCCTCGACGACCTTCGCCCCCTGGCTGAGCACCGACTCCCGGTCGCCCGTCCACACCCTGTGGACCTCCTGCAGCAGGCGCTGGAAGTGGGGGCGCGGGAAGTAGGTGCCGCAGTAGAACGGATGGCCGTCCGGCGTCGCGAACACCGTCATCGGCCAGCCGCCCTGGCGGGTCATGGCCTGTGTGGCGCCCATGTAGACGGCGTCGACGTCCGGCCGCTCCTCGCGGTCGACCTTGACGTTGACGAAGTGCTCGTTCATGAGCCGGGCGGTGCCCGCGTCCTCGAAGCTCTCATGGGCCATCACGTGGCACCAGTGGCAGGCCGAGTAGCCGACGCTGATGAGCAGCGGCACGTCCCGCCGCCGGGCCTCCGCGAACGCCTCCTCGCCCCACGGCCACCAGTCGACCGGGTTGTCGGCGTGCTGGAGCAGATAGGGGCTGGTGGAGCCTGCCAAGTGGTTCATCACGACCTCCTCGGCCCACCCTAAACCGCGGGCCCGCCGACTCCGGTGACCGCCAGCGCCGTGGCCCCGGGCGGCGTAGGTTACGGAGGGTGGATGTGGATTTCGTCTGCGCGTTCGCCGACCGGCCGCCGGGCCGTCTGACGCGCAGGGACGTGGCCAGGGCGCTGCTCGCCGTGCCCTCGGGCGTGGCGCTGGTGGCGCTGTCCGACCTGCGGCGGGCGCTGCTCGCGGCCGGCAACCCGCTGTCACGGGCGTTCTGGGACTCCGCCAAGGCGACGCTCGGCTCGATCGAGGCGGGCGTCGCCACGGTCGGTGACGTCCAGCGCTGGCTGGAGTCCACGGGCACCGAGCCGATCCTGATGACGCCCGGCTACTTCGTCTGGCCCGAGGAGGACGAACGCGGGCCGGTGGCCGCCGAGATGCACCGGCGGCTGGTCGCCCACCTGGAGGAGCGGGTGGCGGCCGGCGAGATCGACCCCGACGCGCTGGCCGGGGGCGATCCCGAGGCGCGGGCTGCGTACGAGGAACTGCAGGAGCGCTGGCTGGCCACCCCGCTGCCCGACGGCCGGACGCCCGAGCAGGCGGTCAACGACGAGCAGGACGAGGAGCTGTTCGCCGCCTGGGACGAGGAGGAGGCGTTCGCGCTGGCGGAGCTGCGCCGCATACTCGGCGACCTGCCGCGCCGGCCCGAGCCGCCCGCCGCCGAGCTGGACGCGGCCGGGGCGCGCCTGCGCGAGCTGCTGGCCGAGCCCGGCTACCCGGCGAACGTGCTGCGCGCCTGCGCGGGGCTCGACGACCGGCCGATGCCCCGCGACGACCGCGAGCTGTGGCTGATGGTGGCGGCGGGTGTCGCCGGCCCGGTCGCGGACCTGCCGGAGAGCGGGGACGAGCTGGTGGAGTTCGCCGACCTCGAGCGGCGGCTCAGCGAGGAGGACCTCACCCTCGCCAACCTGTGCGCCATCCAGCACGCCGACTGGCTGGCGGCCGTGACCGCGCTGGCCAGGCTGGGGCCGGGGGTGCTCGCCTCGCCGGAGCGGATCGCCCGCCTCATCGCCGAGTCGGAGGACATCGAGAGCGAGGAGCAGGACGAGGAGGAGCTGGAGGCCACCGAGGGCTTCTTCGCGTCCGTGGTGCCGCTGTGGGCGTGCCTCGGCATCGTCGACGCCGGCGGCGTGCTCACGCCGCTCGGCTGGTGGGGGCTGCCGGAGGCGCTGGAACGGGCCTGGACGCCCGCCGAGTGATCGGCTCAGTCCTTGGCGTCCACGAGGTTCGCGAACTCCGGGTGGCGCTCGATGTACTTGGCGACGTAGGGGCACAGCGGCACGACCCGCAGCCCGGTGTCGGCGCTGACGCGCAGGGCGTGGTCGACCAGCCGGCCGGCCAGGCCCTGGCCTTCGTACAACGGGGAGACCTCGGTGTGCGTGAAGACGACCTTGGTGGGCAGCAGGCGGTAGTCGGCGAACCCGGCGACCTTGCCGTCCACCAGGATCTCGAAACGGCTCTCCGACGAGTTGTCGACGATCTCGATCGGCATCTACTCGGCCTTCTTGTCGTCCGTGTCGCGCACGTCGCCCGCCCGCGGCACCTCGATCTTCGCCATCTGCCTGTTCATGGACTTGATCAGGAAGTAGAGGGCGAAGCCGATGAGGGCCACGACGACGAAGCCGAGCAGACCCGGACTCACATCACCTGCTGCTAGATAGGTCACACTTCCAGTATGCCGCCGCGACCTCGTGGTCCGGCCCCCGGCAGCCCCAGCGGCAGACTCAGTGGCAGGCGGGCGAGACGTCGTCGGCGTGGATGCCGGCGAACAGGTCGTCCTCGGGCAGCTCGGTGTCGACCAGCGAGCGCGCCAGGTGGTAGTCCTCGGTGGGCCAGATCTCCTGCTGCAGCTCGCGCGGGCAGCCGAACCAGAAGCCCTCGGGGTCGACCTGCGTGGCGTGGGCCAGCAGCGCCTCGTCGCGGATGTCGAAGTAGTCGCCGCACGGCACCCGGGTGGTGACCGGCCACTTGGCGGGGCGGTCCTCCCAGCGGGAGATCCAGTCGGAGTAGGGGGAGCCGAGCCCGCGCGAGGTCATGGCCTCGTGCAGCGCCTCGAAGCGCTCCTTGGTGAAGCCCATCTGGTAGTAGAGCTTGAGCGGCTGCCACGGGTCGCCGGTGCCCGGGTAGCGGTCGGGGTCGCCGGCCGCCTCGAACGCCTCGACCGACACGCGGTTGGTCATGATGTGGTCGGGGTGCGGGTAGCCGCCGTCGTCGTCGTACGTGAGGATCACGTGCGGCCGGAAGTCGCGCACCGCGGCCACCAGCGGGCGGGAGGCGTCCTCCAGCTTCTGCACGGCGAAGCAGCCGTCGGGCAGCTGCTCCTCCTCGCTCTCCGGCAGCCCGGAGTCGACGAAGCCCATGAAGCGCTGCTGCACGCCCAGGATCTCGCGGGCGCGCTCCATCTCGGCCCTGCGCACCTCGGCGATGTTGGCCACGATCTCGGGGCGGTCCATCTTGGGGTTGAGCACGGACCCTCGTTCACCGCCCGTCAGGGTGCACACCAGGACTTCCACACCTTCGCGCACATAGCGCGCCATCGTCGCGGCGCCCTTGCTCGACTCGTCATCGGGGTGGGCGTGGACGGCCATCAGCCTCAGCGGTGCACTCACGGGCTCGATGTCTCCTCAGTCGGACCGGTCACTTAGTTTGTCTGCAGGCGGTCGTGAGGGTCAGGTCGTGTACCGGGACCCCCGCGGGCGACAATTGTCTCGGATAACGCTCAGGGAGTGCAGGGAGATTCCACCATGGTCACCAGAGATGTCGGGAACGGACCCGTTCTCGGCACCCCCGACGAGCTGCCCGACGGCCCGAGGCGCCGGGGCAGGCTGGTCGTCCACGTCGTCATCGGCGTCCTGGTGGCCATCATCGCGGGCGGGTGGGGCTACGTGATGTGGTCCATGACCGCGGGCGGGTCGGAGGCGCCGGCGCAGGTGATCATGTTCGACGTGGTCGGCCCGACGCAGGCCGAGATCACCTTCCAGGTCTACAAACCGGATGACAGGGCGGCCGTCTGCCGGATCAGGGCGCTGGACGTCAACCACGGGGAAGTCGGCAGCAAGGAAGTAAGAATCCCGGCTGGTGAGGGTAGTAAGCAGCTCAAGGAAAGCCTGGACACCAGTGCCCAGGCGACTTCCGTCCACGTCCAGTACTGCAATCTCGTATAGTGAGACATTTGGGGAAGCGAACCGACGGTTGACTTGTTAGCCTTTCGCAATTCAACCGTTGGAAACCTCAAGTGATCTCAGGGCCCCCTAGGCAAGCAAGGAGAACCCGTGGCCGACTCTCGCGATGAGAACGTCACATGGCTGACGCAGGAGGCGTACGACCGCCTGAAGGCGGAGTACGAATATCTCTCCGGCCCCGGGCGCGTCGACATCGCCAAGAAGATCGAGGCCGCCCGTGAGGAGGGCGACCTGCGCGAGAACGGCGGCTACCACGCCGCCAAGGACGAGCAGGGCAAGATGGAGGCCCGGATCTTCCACCTCCGTCAGATCCTCGACAACGCCCAGGTGGGCGAGGCCCCCAAGGCCGAAGGCGTGGTCGGGCCCGGCATGACGGTGACCATCCGGTTCGTCGGTGACGACGACGAGGTCACCTTCCTGCTCGCCTCGCGCGAGGAGAGCGGTGCGCCGATCGACGTCTATTCGCCGAAGTCCCCCCTCGGAGCGGCGATCAACGGCAAGAAGATCGGTGAGAAGGCGACGTACTCCATGCCCAACGGGCGCCAGAACACCGTCGAGATCCTGGAGGCAGTGCCGTACGTCGGCAACTGACGCCGGAGGAGACGAACCGCCGGGCCCCCGCTGGTCCGGCGGCTTTCGTGCATGGACCCGTCATGCACCCCCACGCCCCGCACGGGCATCCCGTGTACGGCCATCCCGGGCAGGGGCCAGGGCATCCCGGGCATGGGCCAGGGGGGATCCGGCAGGATCTCACCTTTCTCGTCCAGTCCCGTAAGCGCCGCGATCCGGTCAAGCTGGTGCCGTTCATCGTGGTGGCGCTGGTCGCGGTGCTGACGGCCGACGTGCTGCTGCTGGCCCAGCCGCCGCAGGGCGAGCCGGACGGCCCCGTGGCCGCCCACCCCACTCCCCGGCAGACGCTGCTGGCCGAGCGCCGGCCGCAGAAGCAGACGCCGGTCCGCACCGTCCGGCCGGTGGCGCCGCTGCGCAAGCTGCACAAGCCCAACCTGTTCGTGCTGACCCGCAAGCCGTTCACCGAGGCGCAGTTACGCAAGGTGAGCCGGCTGCGCGGGGTGCGGGCGCTGGAGCTGGCCGACGCCGCCTCGATCACGCTCGACGGCAAGCGGGTGCAGACCCTCGCGGTCGATCCGTCCACGTTCCGGGCCTACACCCCCAAGGTGACCGCCTCCTCCGACGCGCTCTGGCAGAACGTCGCGGCGGGCGACGTCGCGGTGTCGTTCGTGCTCGGCAACGACGGCGGGCTCTCGCTGCACCGGCAGGTGCGCGGGCCGGCCGGGACGATGCGCATCGGCGCGTACGCGACCACCGGCTTCGGCGCGGTCGACGCGGTGGTCTCCAAGGAGGTCGGCCGGACGCTCGGCCTGCCGCGCGACAACGCGCTCATCGTCAGCGCGCCCGCCGCCGACACCGCCGCCCTGCGGAGCCGGATTCTCAAGGCGCTGCCCAAGGGCACCCAGGTCGCCAGCGTCAACCCGGTGCTGTCGCAGCCGCAGCAGCAGACCGCGCGCAACTGGCCGGCGGGCTCGTTCATGACGGGCGAGCAGGTGCAGGTGGCGCTCAGGGCCGCGGCGTCCAAGCTGGGGCGGCCGTACGTGTGGGGCGCGGAGGGCCCGAACACCTTCGACTGCTCGGGGCTGGTGCAGTGGGCCTTCGCCCAGGCGGGCGTGCGGATGCCGCGCGTGACGCACCAGCAGTGGGTGACCGGGCCGCAGGTGCCGCTGTCGCAGGCGCAGCCGGGCGACCTCATCTTCTGGCGGTCCGACCCGACGAACCCCGACTACATCTCCCATGTGGCGATCTATTGGGGCAACGGGCAGATGATCCAGGCGCCGCGCACCGGCGACGTGGTCAAGATCTCGAAGGTCTACACCAGGAACCTCGCCGGCGTCGTACGGGTCAGCCCGGTCGCCGCCGCCAAGGTCCGCTGACCCCTCTCGAAGGCGACACCCTCCTTCCCTGACGTGCCTGCGGTCTGTAAATGTGTAATGGTGATTACATGACTGCAGAAGACATGACGGCGGAGGTCCGGGGCTGGTTCACCGGGCGGCTCCCCGAAGGCTGGTTCACCGGCGCCCCCGAGATCGTCAGGGACCGCGAGGAGATCGCGGTCGTCGGCACGCTCCCCGACCCGCCCGAGGACACCCCGGAGGCCGAACGCGCGGCCCTGGTCGAGGGCCTGGCCCGCAGGTTCAGGGAGGAGACCAGGGAGCGGCGCATCGAGATCGCCCGCGAGGCCGAGCTGAGGTTCCGCCAGAAGGTCTCCTGGGGGGTGTCCTGCGGCGGGTTCACCGTGATGTTCACCACACTGTCCGTGCCGGTCATGACCCGGCTGCGCCAGTCGGAGCGGCAGGTGCTCGACACGCTGGTGGCCGCCGGCGTGGCCCGCAGCCGCAGCGACGCGCTCGCCTGGTGCGTACGCCTGGTCGGCAGGAACGCCGACACCTGGCTCACCGATCTTCGCGACGCCCTTCAGCATGTCGACCGCGTTCGCGCCGCGGGCCCGGACGTCGATTCATGAAGCGGTACAGGGGAAACGGCGCGATGAATGGACTAAACCACTGCGGAAATTGGTTTAGACCATCGCGATTGGACTGGACCACTCAATGTTAATTCTCTTTTAAATCCGCTTCGGTTGGGTAGGCTCCCCCAATCGCCAGGGCCCCTGCCTGCGACGACGGCCCCGCCAAACAGGTCTATGCCAATTGGCCTTCCGGCCGTTCCGTCGTTGATGATGACTGGGCCCTGAGAGAGTGGAGGAGCGCAGTCGTGTCCGTGACCGTGGAAGTGCCCACGCCGACGAGCAATCGCGAATTGGCCGCGTGGGTGAAAGAGATAGCAGTCCTTACCGAGCCCGATCGGATCGAGTGGTGCGACGGCTCCGAGGAGGAGTGGACCCGTCTCACCAACCTGCTCGTGGAGCAGGGCACGCTCGTCCGGCTCGCCGCCCGTCCCAACAGCTTCTACGCCAAGTCCGACCCCAGCGACGTCGCCAGGGTCGAGGACCGTACCTTCATCTGCTCGGAGCGCCCCGAGGACGCCGGGCCGACGAACAACTGGATCCCGCCCGCGGAGATGCGGCAGACCTTCGGCAAGCTCTTCAAGGGCTGCATGCGCGGCCGGACGATGTACGTCGTCCCGTTCTGCATGGGCCCGCTCGGCGGCGAGATCTCTCAGGTCGGCGTCGAGATCACGGACTCGCCGTACGTCGCCGTCTCCATGCGGATCATGACCCGCATGGGCGAGCGCGCGCTGCGCCTCATCGAGGAGCGCGGCGACTTCGTCAAGTGCGTCCACTCCGTGGGCGCGCCGCTGGAGCCCGGCCAGGCCGACGTGCCGTGGCCGTGCAGCTCCACCAAGTACATCAGCCACTTCCCCGAGACCCGCGAGATCTGGTCGTACGGCTCCGGCTACGGCGGCAACGCGCTGCTCGGCAAGAAGTGCTACGCGCTGCGCATCGCCAGCGTCATGGCCCGCGACGAGGGCTGGCTGGCCGAGCACATGCTCATTCTCAAGCTCACTCCGCCCTCCGGCGAGACCCGCTACATCGCCGCCGCCTTCCCGAGCGCGTGCGGCAAGACCAACCTCGCCATGCTCCAGCCCACCATTCCCGGCTGGAAGGTCGAGACGGTCGGCGACGACATCGCCTGGATGCGCTTCGGCGAGGACGGCCGCCTGTACGCCATCAACCCGGAGGCCGGCTTCTTCGGCGTCGCGCCCGGCACCGGCCAGGTCACCAACGCCAACGCGGTCAAGACGCTCTGGGGCAACAGCATCTTCACCAACGTCGCCCTCACCGACGACGGCGACGTGTGGTGGGAGGGCCTGACCGACGAGCCGCCCGCGCACCTCACCGACTGGAAGGGCCGCGACTGGACGCCCGACAGCGACGAGCCGGCCGCCCACCCGAACGCCCGCTTCACCACGCCCGCCGCCCAGTGCCCGACCATCGCACCCGAGTGGCAGGACCCGAAGGGCGTGCCCATCTCCGCGATCCTGTTCGGCGGTCGCCGCGCCACCGCCGTGCCCCTGGTCACGGAGTCGCTGAGCTGGGAGCACGGCGTCTTCCTCGGAGCCAACGTCGCCTCCGAGAAGACCGCCGCGGCCGAGGGCAAGGTCGGCGAGCTGCGTCACGACCCGTTCGCCATGCTGCCGTTCTGCGGCTACAACATGGGCGACTACTTCGCCCACTGGCTGAGCATCGGCCGGCGCGAGGGTGCCGTGCTCCCGCGCATCTACTACGTCAACTGGTTCCGCAAGGACGCCGACGGCAACTTCATCTGGCCCGGCTACGGCGAGAACAGCCGCGTGCTCAAGTGGATCGTCGACCGCCTCAACGACGAGGCCGACGCCGTCTCCACGCCGATCGGCCTGCTGCCCGCCGAGCTCGACACCGAGGGACTCGACCTCTCCGAGGACGACCTGCGCACGCTGCTCAGCGTGGACCGCGAGATCTGGCGCGAGGAGGCGGCGCTCATCCCCGCGCACTTCGAGAAGTTCGGCGACCACCTGCCGAAGGAGCTGTGGAAGGAGTACAACGCCCTGCTCGACCGGCTCGGGTAGCGCCCTTGTCCGGTGCGGCGGCGCCGTCGTACGTTGATGGCGCCGCCGCACCGATCACAGGGGGGCACCGTGGGCTACGTCCTGCTCGTCGCCGCTGCCGGCATGCTGATCACGGTCCGGGCGGTCGGCGCCTGGGTCGAGGCCGAGATCCGGCGGGTCGCCGGGGCCGAGCCCGGCGGCCGGGGGCATCCTCTGGAGCCGTACGAGCTGGCCTACCTGACGGGCGGGCCACGCAGAGCCGTGAACACGGCGCTGGCCGTCCTCGCGACGGCCGGCGCCGTCCGCGTGTCCAGGGGCTCGCAGGTCACCGCCGTGGACGGCGCCGCGCCCTCGCCGGTGCCGATCGAGCAGGCCGTGCTCGACGCGCTCGCCTCCAGGCCGGGCGGTCACCACGCCGCCGAGCTGCGGTGGGAGCTGGCGGCGCATCCCGCGCTGGCCGCGCTCGCCGCCGGGCTGGAGGCGCGCGGGCTCCTCGTGCCGCCGGAGGCGTTCAAGGAGGCGCGGCGGCGCAGGAAGCGGCTGGTGGCCGTCACCTGGGCGGCGGCGGTCTTCGTGGTGGCGTTGAGCGTGCTGGACGCCACGGACGCGCTCGGCCCCGACGCCGTCTTCCTCCCCACGTTCCTCGTGGGAGTGGCCGCTGTCGTGATCGGGCTCGTGGACTGCGTCAGGCACGGCAGGCGGCTCAGGAACGTCGTCACCCGTGAAGGGCGCGAGGTGCTGCTCTCGGCGCGGGCGCACCATCCGAGGGGCGTACGCGACCAGGGGCCGGCGGCGGCGGCCGTGGGGGTGCTGGTGGCGCTCTACGGGCTGGGGGAGGCAGGGGATCCGGCGTTGTCCAAGGAGCTGATGGCCGGCCACCCCGGCGGTGACGTGGCCGGGTCCTGCGGGGCGTACGGCGGCGGGGACGGCGTGACGTACGGCGATTCAGGCGGCGATTCCGGCGGCGCGTTCGGCGGCTCCGAGTTCGGCTCCTCCGGTGGTGGCGACGGGGGCGGGTCGAGCTGCGGCGGCGGGTCGGGCTGCGGGGGCGGGTCGGGCTGCGGCGGCGGTGGAGGGTGCGGCGGTGGCGGCGGCTGAGCTGGGCGTGGGGATCGGCTGGCGGGCCGAGCTGGATCTCACCATCGAGCGCATGGAGGGCGTCGGCTTCGTCGAGGCGATCGCCGAGAACATCCGGCCCGGCGCGCTGCCGGAGTCGCTGCGTCTGCTCCGGGCCAGGGAAGTGCCGGTGATCCCGCACGGCGTGTCGCTCGGCGTCGGCGGGGCCGAGCCGCCCTCCGCCGGGCGGCTCGCGCACCTGGCCGCGTGCGCCGAGGCGCTGGACGCGCCGCTGGTCAGCGAGCATCTGGCGTTCGTACGCGGCGACGGCGTGGAGGCGGGGCACCTGCTGCCGATCCCGCGCACCCGGGAGTCGCTGCGCGTCGTCACCGACAACGTACGACGGGCGCAGGACGCGCTGCCCGTCCCGCTGGCGCTGGAGAACGTGGCCGCGATCTTCGGCTGGCCGGACGACGAGCTGACCGAGGGTCAGTTCCTCGCCGAGCTGGTGGAGCGGACCGGGGTGCGGCTGCTCGTCGACGTGGCCAACCTCTACACCAACCAGGTCAACCTGGGCCTGCCGGCGGTGGCCGCGCTCGACGCCCTGCCGCTGGAGCACCTGGCGTACGTGCACGTCGCCGGCGGCCACGAGCACCAGGGCATCTGGCACGACACCCACACCACGGCCGCGCCGGAGCAGGTGCTGGACCTGCTCACCGAGCTGTGCGCCCGTACCCGTCCGCCCGGGGTGCTGCTGGAGTGGGACGACCGCTTCCCGAGCGACGCCGTGCTGGCCGGGGAGCTGGACAGGATCCGGGCCGCGATGGCCGCGGGGGAGTCCGGGTGACGGACCGGGCCGCGCCCGAGGAGGAGGACCTGGCGGCGGCGCGGGGACGGCTGGCGGAGGCGCAGGGGCGGGTGGTGCGGGCGCTGGTCGCGGGCGGCGAGGCTCCCGACGGCTTCGACCCGGCCCGCCTGCGCGCCCAGGCCGAGAGCCTGGTCGCCAAGCGGCGCTCCGTCGTGGCGCGCCTGCGCCCCGACGCGGCCGTGGCCGCCGGGCCCGGCCTCGCCGCCGAGTTCGCCGCGTACGCGCGGGCCCGCGAGGAGCCGCCCCCGAACTACCGCGCCGACGCCGACGACTTCGCCGCCTGGCTGCGCGAGCGCGGCCGGCTGCCGGACCCGCCCCGCCGCCGGGCCCCTTGGTGGCGGCGGCTGCTGCCGTAGCATGCGCTTGGGAGGCGGTATGCGCGTGGTCAACATGGGCCAGTGGCCCCTGGACGAGCGGGACGAGCGGCTCCACGAGCCCGGCGGCGAGCAGCTGTGGAACGAGTCCTACTACTTCGACTTCGTGGCGGACGACGGCGAGCTGGGCGGCTACGTGCGGCTCGGCCTCTACCCCAACTGGAAGCGCGCCTGGTACTGGGCCTGCCTGGTCACCCCCGACGGCCTGGCCGCGTCCGTGATCGACCACGACGCGCCGCTGCCCGAGGACCCGGGCCTGACCGTGCGCGGCGCGGGCTACGAGGCGTCCCAGCGGATCGCCGACCCGTTCCGCGCCGCCGCGGTCCGGCTGGCCTCCGACGCGCTCTCGCTGGACCTGGAGTGGCGCACGGAGGGCGGCGCGTACGGCTACGCCATCACCCCGCGCTACGAGGTCCCCTGCGAGGTGACCGGCACGATCGACGGCCGGCCCTTCCACGGCCACGGCGAACGCGACCACAGCTGGGGCGTGCGCGACTGGTGGACGATCTCCTGGATGTGGAGCAGCGGCCGGCTGACGGACGGCACGTACGTGCACGGCATGCGCGCCAACGTGGGCCTCGACCTGCCCTGGCCGGCGTTCACCGTGCCGCCGGGCGGCGAGCCCGCGCACGCGGCGGGCTTCACGGCGGCGACCTCCTTCGACGGCGACCGCCCCGCCGCGACGGTGCTGCGGCTGCCGGGGCTGGCGGTGACCGCGCGGCCGGTCGCGTTCGCGCCGGTGACGCTGACCTCGCCCGAGGGGGAGACGGCGGTGTTCCCCCGGGCGATGTGCCGTTTCGAGGCCGAGGACGGGCGCTCCGGCCACGGCTGGACGGAGTGGCACCAGCCGCCGCTGTGGCGCTCGCACGTCTGGGTTTAGTGGTCACCCGCCGGGAAACGCAGGGGTGCATGGGGGGACTGCGCTGTGTCGACGGATCTTATTTGCGGGTCACGCCCGTGGCGTGCCGTGACAGCGTCGGCACCCCGTACGAGGTCACCCTTGAGCTGCACCGCGACGGCGCCCCGTACGGCAGCGTGGGCGAGCGCTGCGGCTGGCTGCTGAGCCGGCTGGCGCACGGCGTGGACGAGGCCCGCAGGGGCCGCGACGCGGACTGGCGGTGGGCCGATCCCGACGACAGGTTCCCCGGCGGCGAGCCGGACGGCGAGCTGTTCTCCTTCCGCTACCGCAGCAGGTCGGGACCGGCGGGCGGCGAGCTGAGCTGCCGCCTGCGCACGATCCCGCTGTGGGAGGGCAGCCGCTGGCGGGTGACGCGGCGGGCGTACGTCGAGGCGTGGGGCGCCGCGGGAGTCGGCATGCGGGCGGTGCTGACGTCGGCGGAGCTGTCGTCGTTCGTCCGGGGTCTCCTGGAGGAGGCCGAGGGATGTCTGGAAGGCAGAGATATGGCAAGGAATGCCGGAGAAGGAGCGGGCACAGATGATTCGCGGTGATAATTGCCTGTTGGGTCATTGACCGAGGGCAACCGCTGGGGAGGACACTCCGTGGGCCTGCGCGACCTGGTCTACCGGCTGTACGAACGCCGGCTGGAGGCCAAGCTGTCCAAGGACGGCATCCCCCGGCACGTCGGGGTCATCATCGACGGCAACCGCCGCTGGGCGCGCTCCATGGGGATCAGCGACGTCTCCACGGGCCACCGCAAGGGCGCCGACAAGATCTCCGAGCTGCTCTGCTGGTGCCGCGAGACCGGCGTCGAGGTCGTCACCGTCTGGATGCTCTCCAACGACAACCTCAACCGGCCGAGGGAGGAGCTGGAGCCGCTTCTCCGCATCATCGAGGACGTGACGCGGGAGCTGGTGGACCAGGGCTGGCGGATCATCCCCGTCGGCGCGCTGGACCTGCTGCCGGACCGAACGGCGAATGTCCTCAAAAACGCGAAAGAAGCGTCATCACACCGTCCGGGCCTGATTGTGAACGTTGCAGTTGGGTATGGAGGAAGACGTGAGATTGCCGATGCGGTGCGCTCACTGCTCCAGGAGCAAGCGAGCAAGGGAGCGAGCATCGAGGACCTCGTCGAGGTGCTCGATGTGGAGCACATCGCGGAGCATCTCTACACTCGCGGCCAACCCGATCCGGATCTCCTCATCCGGACCTCGGGCGAGCAGCGCCTGTCGGGCTTCATGCTCTGGCAGAGCGCTCACTCCGAGTTCTACTTCCACGAGGCCTACTGGCCCGACTTCCGCAGGGTTGACTTCCTGCGGGCGCTGCGCGATTACGCTGCGAGACATCGACGTTACGGTTCTTGACACGACATTCGGGTATCGAGGACGTAACGTTGAAAGTGTCCGACCACAGGTCGAACACTCCGGAGAGGTCCCGCCTTTGCACCACGATCCGCCGAGGGGGGCCGGAACCCGGCGCCGACGGCGTCTCGCGGTCGGGGAACGCGGGTCCGGTCCGATTCCCGCCTCGTCTGCAGGGCGCCCGCACGTGGGGCGCCCGGGGGAGAACGTGTGGCAGTGTCCTCGAGCAACCCTACGACCCAGCCGGCCAAGCGCACCTACGTGCTCGACACCTCGGTGCTGCTGGCCGACCCGGCGGCCCTGACCCGCTTCGCCGAGCACGACGTGGTCCTGCCGATCGTCGTGATCACCGAGCTGGAAGGCAAGCGGCATCACCCAGAGCTCGGCTATTTCGCGAGGCAGGCCCTGCGCTACCTCGACGATCTGCGGATCAGGCACGGCAGGCTCGACGAGCCCATGCCGACGCCGACTGGGGACGGCACACTCAGGGTTGAGCTCAATCACAGCGACCCGTCCATCTTGCCGGTCGGATTCCGCCTCGGCGACAACGACACGCGCATCCTCACGGTGGCCCGTCACCTGGCCGCCGAGGGCTGCGACGTCGTGCTGGTCTCCAAGGACCTGCCCATGCGGGTCAAGGCGGCCTCGATCGGCCTGACCGCGGAGGAATACCGCGCCGAGCTGGTGCACGAGTCGGGCTGGACCGGGATGGCCGAGATCCAGGTCACCGCCGAGGACGTCGAGACGCTCTTCGAGCACGGCACGGCCGAGGTGGAGGAGGCCAGGGAGCTGCCGACCCACACCGGGCTGCGGCTGCTGTCGGCCAAGGGCTCGGCGCTCGGCCGGGTGCTGCCCGACAAGTCCGTACGCCTGGTGCGCGGCGACCGAGAGGTGTTCGGCCTGCACGGCCGCTCCGCCGAGCAGCGCATCGCGCTCGACCTGCTGATGGACCCGGAGATCGGCATCATCTCGCTGGGCGGCCGGGCCGGCACCGGCAAGTCGGCGCTGGCGCTGTGCGCGGGCCTGGAGGCCGTGCTGGAGCGCCGCCAGCACCGCAAGGTGGTCGTCTTCCGTCCGCTCTACGCGGTCGGCGGCCAGGAGCTCGGCTACCTGCCGGGCACCGAGGGCGAGAAGATGGGCCCGTGGGCGCAGGCGGTCTACGACACGCTGGGCGCGGTCACCACGCCCGAGGTGATCGACGAGGTGCTGGACCGGGGCATGCTGGAGGTGCTCCCGCTCACGCACATCCGCGGCCGATCGCTGCACGACGCGTTCGTCATCGTGGACGAGGCCCAGTCGCTGGAGCGCGGGGTGCTGCTCACGGTGCTGAGCCGGATCGGCGCCAACTCCCGCGTGGTGCTCACCCACGACATCGCCCAGCGCGACAATCTGCGGGTCGGGCGGCACGACGGCGTGGTGGCGGTGGTGGAGAAGCTCAAGGGGCATCCGCTGTTCGCCCACGTCACGCTGACCCGCTCCGAGCGCTCGCCGATCGCCGCGCTGGTCACCGAGATGCTGGAGGACATCACGATGTAGCGCTGCGGAGATCGCCGCAGGTGTACCGCCCCTCGTCCTTCGGGGGGCGGTTCTCGTTGTCACGGACGATCTTGACCTGCTCGTACGCCGCGTCCTGCTGCGCCGTGCAGACGATCTGCGCCTTGCCGAGGTCGCTCAGCGCGCCCGCGCCCCTGATGTAGACGGTCAGCGTCAGCGTGCGCGGGAGCTGCATCTCGTCGCGCTGCACGGGGTTGAGCGAGTCCTTGGTCCGCAGGTACGTGAACCCGCGCAGCGCCGTCTCCCTGTTGCCGAGCGGCTGCCCGGACGCCGCGAACAGCGCGCCGAGCAGGCTCTCCACCGTGTCGTCCCCGACGTCGGCGGGCTCCAGCGTGAGCTTGCCGTCCCTGATGAGGAAGATCGTCTTGGACGGCGGCGGGATGCTGATGGTGGGCGCGTTGCCGCGTTCCTGCACGTCGGTGGGCGAGATGCCGCAGGCGGCCGGCAGGACGCAGGCGAGCAGCGCGAGGACGGCCCTGGCTCTCATGTGTGGGGCAGCCAGACGGTGAAGAGGGTGCCGGGCTCCTGGGCGCGTACCGAGATGGTGCCGCCGTGCAGGTGCACGTTCGCGCGGGCGATGGCAAGGCCGAGGCCGCTGCCCTGGCTGCGCGCCCGGCCCGCGCCGGCCTTGAAGAAGCGGTCGAAGACGTGCGGCAGCGCCTCGCGCGGGATGCCCTTGCCGTGGTCGCGCACCCTGATCTCCAGCCCGTTCTCGGTGCTGCGGGCGCTGACCACCACCGGCGGGCCGCCGTGCTTGAGCGCGTTGCCGACGAGGTTGGCCACGATCACGTCGAACCTCCTCGGGTCGAGGTTGGCGGTCAGCCCCTGGGAGGCGTTCACCTTGACCTGCTCGGTCCAGCCGCGGGTCCCCAGGCAGTCGTCGATAGCGTCGGCCACGTTGACCGGCTCCAGGTTGAGCGTGGCGGTGCCGGCGTCGAAGCGGCTGATCTCGATGAGGTGCTCGACCAGCTCGCGCAGGCGCTCGATCTCCCCGAGCACCAGCCGGACGGCCTCCGCGGGCGCCTCGGGCAGCCGGTTGGCCTCCTCCGACAGCACGTCGGCCACGGCCGTCATGGCGGTCAGCGGCGTGCGCAGCTCGTGCGAGACGTCGGCCACGAACCGGCGGGACATGGCCTCCAGCGAGCGCAGCTCGGACACGCTCAGCTCCAGCGCCGCGGCGGCGTCGTTGAACCTGGCGGTCAGCCCGGCCAACTCGTCCTGGCCGTGGACCGGCAGGCGGGTGTCCAGCCGGCCCTCGCCGAGCGCCTGGGCGGCGGCGCTCAGCCGGCGCACCGGCAGCAGCACCTGGCGGGCCGAGAACAGCGCCACGACCAGGGCGATGAGCACGATCGCGATGCCGCCCTGGAACAGCCTGGCGCGCAGGGTGTCGAGCTGGCTGACGTCGGCGCGCATGGGGAAGAAGACGAACGCGCGCAGGCCGGTGGCCTCGGGCACGCCGTTCGTGGCGCGGTGGACCTCGGTGCCGACGATGAGCCACAGCTCGCCCCTGATCACCCGGCGCTGGGTGACGACGCTCTGCTTGGCGCGGCCGTAGAGCTCGTTGGGGACGTCGCGGAGGCTCATCGGGCCGGTGACGGAGACCAGGTCGCCGTACTCGACCACGACGCTCCTGCCGGGGGCGCTCATGGTCTGGGCCAGGCGGTTCAGCTCCCTGCTCGTGGGCTCGGCCTCGCCCGGCCGCGGCCGGCCGACGGGGAAGTCGACCCCGTTCAGCTCCCGTACGACGAGGTCCATGGAGGTCCGCTCGGTCCTGGTCACCAGGGCGGTCTTGGCCAGCTCGAAGCCGATCGTGGCCACGAGCATGGACGCGGTGACGGCGACCAGCGTGAACGTGATGACGAGCCGGGCGCGCAGTCCGGTGGGAAGAGGGATCACTGGGACATCACTGGTCACGGAGGGCTGAAGCGGTAGCCGAAGCCGCGCACGGTGTGGATGAACACCGGCTCGGCGGGCTTCGGCTCGATCTTGGCCCGGATGCGCTGCACGCAGGCGTCCACCAGGCGGGAGTCGGCGATGTGCGTGTGGTCCCAGACCGCCCTCAGCAGGTAGCGGCGGTTGAGCACCTGCCCGGGGTGGCGGACGAGCTCCAGCAGCAGCCGCAGCTCGGTGGGCGTCAGGTGGATCTCCTTGCCGGCCAGCGTGACCTTGAGCGCGCCCCGGTCGATGACGAGCTCGCCGAAGGTGATGCGGTCGGAGGCGGCGGACTCGGCGCGGCGCAGGATGGCCCTGATGCGCGCGTCCAGCACGCGGGGCTCGACCGGCTTGACCACGTAGTCGTCGGCGCCGGCCTCCAGGCCGACCACGATGTCCAGGTCGTCGCCGCGGGCGGTGAGCAGGATGACGGGGAGCTGGTCGAGCTTGCGCACCCGGCGGCAGACCTCGATGCCGTCGATGCCGGGGAGCATGACGTCGAGGATGGCGATCTCGGGGCGGCGGGCCCGGATGTGGTCGAGTGCCTCCTCGCCGGTCGCGTACGACGTCACCGAGTGCCCCTGACGGGTCAGCGCCAGCTCAAGTGCGGTGCGGACCGAGGGGTCGTCTTCGACGAGGAGAATGCCTGCCACGCGCACATTATCGTTCCATGTCCTGTATAGCCGGGTTGTGTCACCAAACTGTGACGTCGTGTTGAAGACATCGGGAAGAAGGACAGAAACCCTGAAAGCGGCTTCCCTTCGGTCAACGGGGGCACGAAGGGGAGTCATCATAGTGTGACAAATCTCACAGTATCCTGAAATAGCACGCTAACGTGCTGGTTAGCCAAGGGAACATCAAGCGATTACCGCGTTTCGGTTGCGCGGCACCCCCCAGGACAGGGCAAGCTCATGGATCGTGAGCCCCGGTCCGCGTTTGAGTGAGCGCCCCCCGACAACCGATGTCCCCTCGGCACGCCGGTCGTCGCGCCGCGTCAAGCCCAAGGCCATCGTCATCACCGTCGTCTCGCTGGCGGTCGTCGGCGGTGGCGGCACCTTCGTCGCCATGCGCGCGATCGACAACGCGAGCAAGCCGGCCGCCCCCGTGTTCACGATGGAGGACATGGGCAAGCTGGCCAGCGGCAACCTCTCGGCGCCCGACCCCGAGACCGACGCGCTCAAGGCCGCGGCCGAGCAGGCCTTCCGCGCCGAGCAGCTCAAGAAGAACCGCGACGGCGCCGCCGACCACAAGGAGGAGCTGTCCTGGGTGGTGCCCAAGCAGGCCCCCGGCGGCGACGGCTTCCCCGCCCAGAACTTCCCGCCCGGCACCAACCCCTCGCCCGGCAGCAACAAGGCCGTCGCCAAGGCCATGCTCGCCTCGTTCGGCTTCGGCGCCGACCAGTGGGGCTGCCTGGAGTCGCTCTGGACCAAGGAGAGCGGCTGGAACGAGCGGGCCATGAACCGCTACTCCGGCGCGTACGGCATCCCGCAGTCGCTGCCCGGCAGCAAGATGGCGAGCGCGGGCGCCGACTGGCAGACCAACGCCGCCACCCAGATCAAGTGGGGCCTCGGCTACATCAAGGGCCGCTACGGCACGCCCTGCGGCGCCTGGGGTCACTCGCAGCGCGTGGGTTGGTACTGAACCTCCCAGAGGGACACCCGGCCAGGTCAACTTTCCTTCTGCAATCGGCAAGCCACCGCGCCCTGACGGCGGGGCGGGGCACAGGCTGGCCGCATGGGTGTGAAGGTCAGTGTGATCGTCAATGTCCACAATCCGGGTGACACCGCGGACGCGTGCATCCGCTCCGCCTTGGAGCAGTCGATGCCCGCGGGCGACGTCGAAGTGCTCCTCGTGGACGACGGATCCACGGACGGCACCGCCGAGCGCCTGGACGCCATCGCCGCCACCCGCCCGAACGTCCGGGCGCTCCACCTGCCCTGCACCGGCTCGCCCGCACGGGGCCGCAACGTCGGGCTGGCCGCCGCCCGTGGCGAGTACGTCTTCTTCCTCGACCAGCGCGACCGCCTGGAACGCGACGCCCTCGCCCGCATGCACGAGCGGGCCCTGGACACCGGCGCGGACGTGCTGATCGGCCGCCTGGTGCGCGACTCGGGCCCGCCGATGATCGCCTTCAACCGCAGCACCGGCCGCGCCGACATCCTGCGCGACCGGCTGCTCAGCGTGCTCGGCCCGCAGCAGCTCTACCGCCGGGCCTTCCTGGAGGAGCACGACCTCGGCTTCTCCTTGACCGGCGGGCGGCTGGCCGAGCAGGCGTTCGTCATGCGGGCGTACGTGCGCGCCAAGGTGATCGCGGTGCTCGCCGAGCACGTCTGCTGCCACCTCGGCGAACGGCCCCGGCTGGAGGAGGAGCCGCACGCCATGGCGCAGGAGCTGCGGTCACTGCTCAACGACATCGACGCCTACGTCGGCGAGGGCCGCCAGCGCGACCGCATGTACGCCTACTGGTACCGCTACGCCGTCCTGCGGCCCCTGTTGACCAGCAGGTTCGCCGACTCCTCCGTGGACCGGGGCCGGCACTTCCGCCTCGTGCAGCAGCTCGTGAAGGAGCGCTTCCCCGAGAAGCTGGACCGCCACCTGCCCGTCCAGCTCCGGGCGGTGGCCGCGTTCGTCAGGACGGGCCGCCTGGACCAGATCGTGCTGCTGTCCACCTCGACCCGCCGCGGCGGCCTGCTCTCGGAGCTGACGGAGGTGCGCTGGGACGCCCACGTCCTGGTGCTCGGGCTCACCGTCGAGGTCAAGGACGGCGACGGCCGGCCCGACCGCTACCGCGTGGACGGCCCCCGCCTGCACTGGGTGCCGCCGCGCGCCATCGATCCCAAGCTGCTGCACCCCACCGTCACCAACGTGAGCGACGCCGTCGAGCGGGCCCGCATCGAGGTCTACGTACGCCACGCCGAGACCGGCGACATCTACTTCCTGCCGCTCGCCCAGCGCGTCGAGGTGGTCCAGGAGGGCCGCCGCAGGGCCCGCGTGCAGATCAAGGCCGAGGCCAGGATCGACGTGAGCAGCGCCGCGTTCGGCGAGCCGCTGCTGCCCGGCCAGTGGGAGCTGCACGTACGCATGTACGGCGGCGCCAACCAGGCGAGAAGCCGGGTGCGCAGGGGAGAGGGCCCGCTCAACTGCCTCGGCGTGCTCGCCCAGCGGCCCCGCATGCGGCTCGTCGTGCCCTGCTGGACCGATCAGGGGGAGCTGGGGCTCGCCGTCGAGCCGCGCTCGTTCGCCGAGTCGATCGCGCTGGTGTCACCGGGGGCCGAGGTCAAGCAGCTCGACGGGCACGCCTACGTGGTGCTGCCGGTGCCGTACGTGCCGCCGAGCGGCGGCCCGCCGCTGGAGCTGGTGCTGCACAGCACCGGCCACGGCCGCGAGCGCGAGGTGAGCGCCCCCGCCCTCGCCGAGGCCGGGCTGCCCGGCAAGATCGCCGGACAGCTCGTGGCCAAGCTGCCGGTGCGGCGCATGTGGCCGGCCCCCGACCACCTCTGCCGCGGCGACTGGATGGCGTCGCTGCGCTCGGCCGAGGAGGAGATAGGGCTGCGCTTCGCGCTCAGCGTACGGCGGGGACGGGTGCAGGTGCGCCCGGCCGCCGCCGTGGACCCGAGCCGGCCCTCACCGCTCGGCAGGGACACCCCGCTGCACCGGCTCGGCCGGCGCCTGCCCGGCGTCCGGCACGTGGTGCGCCTGGCGCGCGCGGGCCGGCACCGCTATCTCACCTGACCCACCCCTCCAGCTCCTCGAACGCGCTCCTGAAGACGGGCAGCAGCGGCTTGAGCCGGTCGGGGTAGAGATCCACCAGGCTGTCCAGGTGGTTGCCGCCCTCGACCCGGTGATAGCGGAACGGCCGGTGCGGCCCGACCATCCGGGCGTAGACGTCGGAGCTGCGGGAGATCGGCAGCAGCGTGTCGAGCGTCCCGTGGACCGTGATGAGCGGCTTGGTGATCCGGCCGGTCAGCGCGATCTTGGCGACGGCCCCGTACGGCTTGCGCGCGTCGTAGTCGTAGTCCGCGGGCGCGCCCTGGTAGGACGGGTCCAGCTCCTTCTGGTAGAGCTCCTGGGTGAGCTCCCAGTAGTACTGCCGGTGGAACGGCCACAGGAACTCCGACCCGGCCGCGAACCCGGCCGCCCGCACCCCGGCCTCGTCCGGGTACGCCTTCAGCGCCGGAGGCAGGACGTTCAGCAGGTTGTCGCCCTTGAGCCGCCAGAGCGTGCCCTCCCAGTCCACGCCGCCGTCGTAGAGGTGGCCGCGGTTCTCCAGCTGCCAGCGGACGAGGTAGCCGCCGTTGGAGATGCCGGCCGCGAACGTACGGGCCGGCTGCCGGCCGTACCGCTGGCGGACCACGGCCTTGGCGGCCACCGCGAGCTGGGTGACGCGGTGGTTCCACTCGGCGATGGCGTCGCCGGGCGCGCGCCCGTCCTCGTGGAAGGCGGTGCCGACGTTGCCCTTGTCGGTGGCGGCGAAGGCGTAGCCCTTGGACAGCACCCAGTCGGAGATCGTGTAGTCGTTGGCGTACTGCTCCCGGTTGCCCGGGGTGCCGCTGACGACCAGGCCGCCGTTCCAGCGGTCGGGCAGCCTGATCACGAACTGGGCGTCGTGGTTCCAGCCGTGCGTCGCGTTGCCGGTGGAGGTGTCGGGGAAGTAGCCGTCGATCTGCGTGCCCGGCACGCCGGTCGGGTTGACGGTGGCGGCCGAGTGCAGCCCGGCCCAGTCGGCCGGGTCGGTGTGGCCGCTGGCCACGGTGCCGGCGGTGGTGAGGTCGGCCAGGCGGGCGACCACCTGCTTCTCCGCGCCCGGCACCGCGAGCTGCTGCGGGTGCTGCTGCTGTACGGGCGTCAGCAGGCTCGCGACGAGAGTGAGGGCGACCAGCATCACGCCTCGCCCAGGTGGGCGGCCAGGAGGCGGCCGAACTCGGCGGGGTGCTCCAGGTGCGGGCTGTGGCCGCACTCGGCGATGACCGCCTCGCGGTAGGCGCCGTAGCGCTCCAGCACCGCCCGCGTCTGCGTCACCATCGGCTGGGCGGGCGTGCCGGGGGAGCCGGGCACGACGCCGAGCGCGCCGAGGTGGGCCAGGTCGAACAGGGACGTGTCGGAGACGATGACGTCGTCGGCGCCCCTGATCCACAGGATGGGCGGCTTGGGGTCGATCTCCGGCAGGTCGTCCAGCCGGAAGTAGGTCGGGGACATGGTGTTGAGCACGCCGGTCTTGCCGGGGGCCACGTTCGGCCAGGCGTCGGAGGTGACCAGGTCGCCCGGGTAGTGGGCCTCGCCCACGCGGGTGGTCAGCATGGCGCGGACGTAGAAGTCCTCGTCGGGGACCGGGTGCTTGACGTAGGAGGAGCGGAAGACGCTGCGCGGCGAGGTGGGCGACTCGTCCGACAGGTCACCGGACTGGAGTCGGGCCACGAAGTCGGGGTTCGCGCCGCCGGCGCCCGCGCCCGCGCCGTCGGGGTGCGTGAGCCGGCCGTCCACGCCCTCGGTGCCGCCGAAGCCGTACGGCGAGACCGGGTTGACCAGCGTGACGCTCCGCACCACGCCGGGACGGTCACGCAGGGCCTGCATCACGACGCCGCCGCCCATGCTCCAGCCGACCAGGTGGACCGGCGCCAGATCCATCGTCTCGACCAGGTCGAGCACGTCGTCGGAGTAGTCGCGCAGGCCGCGTGTGGCGTCCACCGGGGCCGGCTCGGTGTCGCCGAAGCCACGCAGGTCCACGGCGAGCGGGCGGTAGCGGCCGGGCAGCGCCGCCATCTGGTCACGCCAGAACGCGGCCGAGGAGACGTTGCCGTGGACGAACAGCACGGGCTCGCCGCCGTCCCTGCCCTCGACGGTCAGGACGTTCTGGGTGAGCCGGGGAGTGGTGACCTTCATCAAATACCTCCTAGGAAACTCTCCCGTCTTCAGGCGGGAAAGGAATCGGACTCCAGCGAAGCGAGGCAAGGGCAGGCGATGCGCTGACAGACGGTCCGCCGTCTTTGAGGATCGGCCGGTGCTGAACCGATCTCGCAAGTAAAGTGCGGGACGTGGCGCAGCTTGTGAAGCGGGCCTACAAGTACCGCTTCTATCCGACCCCCGAGCAGGCCGAAGAGCTTGTCCGGACGTTCGGCTGCGTGCGCTTGATCTACAACAAGGCGCTGGAGGAGCGGACCCGCGCCTACAAGCTGGAAGGCCGCGGCGTCTCCTACGCCGAGTCGTCGGCCGCGCTGACGGCCTGGAAGAAGACGCCGGAGCTGGCGTTCTTGTCTGAGGTGTCGTCGGTGCCGTTGCAGCAGGCGCTGCGGCATCTGCAGGCGGCGTTCGCGAACTTCTTCGCCCGCCGCGCGAAGTATCCGACGTTCAAGAGCAAGAAGCGGTCGCGGGCGTCGGCCGAATACACCCGTTCGGCGTTCCGCTGGCGCGATGGCCGGCTCACCCTGGCCAAGATGGGGGCGCCGCTGGACATCGTGTGGTCGCGTCCGCTGCCCGAGAGGGCCGAGCCGTCCACGGTCACCGTGTCCAGGGACGCGGCCGGGCGGTGGTTCGTGTCCCTGCTGGTGGAGGAGAAGATCGCGCCTTTGCCGCCGGTCGAGCGGTCGACGGGCGTGGACGCGGGTCTCACGGCGCTGCTCACGCTGGCGTGCGGCGAGAAGATCGCCAATCCGCGTCATGAGCGGCGTGAGCGGCGTCGGCTGGCCAAGGCGCAGCGGGCGCTGGCCCGTAAGGAGAAGGGGTCGAAGAACCGGGCCAAGGCCCGGCTGAAGGTGGCACGGGTGCACGCCCGGATCGCCGACCGCAGGCGCGACTACCTGCACAAGGTCACCACACGGCTGGTACGCGAAAATCAAACGATCGCCGTGGAAGACCTGGCTGTCCGCAACCTGCTCAAGAACCACGCACTGGCCCGCGCCATCTCTGACGCCGGCTGGCGGGAGCTGCGCAGCATGCTGGAGTACAAGACGGACTGGTACGGCCGCACGCTGGCGGTCGTGGACCGTTTCTTTCCTTCCTCCAAGTTGTGCTCGGTCTGCGGGACCCTGCAAGAGAAGATGCCGTTGAGCGTCCGTGAGTGGGTCTGTGCGTGTGGCGCGGTGCATGACCGGGAGGTGAACGCGGCCCAGAACATGCTGCTCGCCGCCGGGCTGGCGGAGAGCTGAAACGCCTGTGGAGCTGGTGTAAGACCTCAACGGGAGTCCTCCTCTCGGGCGGGCGACCGGCGATGAAGCAGGAAGGCTGACCGGCGACGGTCGGAATCCCCCTCGGTTCACGAGGGGGAGGATGTCAACGTACGTGGGTCCTTTCGGCCAGGTCGCGGCCCTGGGTCTCCCGGGCGGCGTAGACCGCGCCCAGCGTGAGGACCGCGGCCAGCCCGAGGTAGAGAGAGATGGGAAGGCTACTGGAGTACGCGCGCAGCAGGGCCACCGCGATGATGGGCGCGAGCGCGCCCGCCACGATGGCCGAGAGCTGGGCGCCGATCGACACGCCGGTGTAGCGCATCCGGGTGCCGAACAGCTCGGAGAAGAAGGCCGCCTGGGGGCCGTACATCATGCCGTGGAACAGCAGGCCGACGATGACCGCGAGGGTGATCGCCAGGAAGTTGCCGGTGTCCACCAGTGGGAAGAACGCGAAGATCCACAGCCCGATGCCGGCCGCTCCGGCCAGGTAGATCGGGCGGCGGCCGACCCGGTCCGACAGCGCGCCCCACATCGGGATCGTCACGAAGTGCACCGCCGAGGCGACGAGCACCGCGCTCAGCACGGTCGAGTTCTCGACGCCGGCGGTCTTGGCGTAGGTGATGACGAAGACGGTGAGCAGGTAGAAGGAGATGTTCTCGGCCAGGCGGGCGCCGATGGCGACGAGCACGTCCTTCCAGTGGTGGCGCAGCACGCCCACGATGGGCGCCCGCTCCTCCGGCGCCGACTTCTGGAAGACGGGCGACTCGGTGATCGACAGCCGGATCCACAGGCCGATCAGCACGAGCACTCCCGACAGCAGGAACGGCACCCGCCACCCCCACGCCAGGAACGTCTCCTCCGACTGCCAGGCGGCCAGCGCCGCCAGCACGCCGGTGGCCAGCAGGTTGCCGCCCGGCGCGCCGGCCTGCGGCCAGGAGGCCCAGAAGCCGCGGCGGGCGTCGTCGCCGTGCTCGGAGACGATGAGCACCGCGCCGCCCCACTCGCCGCCGAGCGCGAAG
Source organism: Nonomuraea sp. AD125B (assembly GCF_041402765.1). NCBI lineage: Bacteria > Bacillati > Actinomycetota > Actinomycetes > Streptosporangiales > Streptosporangiaceae > Nonomuraea > Nonomuraea sp. AD125B. The sequence continues at coordinate 482,670 of NZ_JBGLOU010000007.1, forward strand.
CCCTGCACCAGGCGGAGGCCGGTCAGCACCAGCGCGGCGGCCGGGCCGAGGGTCTCGTACGTCGGCAGGCAGCCGATGAGGAACGTCGCCGTCCCCATCATCAGCAGGCTGACGACCAGCAGGGTCTTGCGGCCCACCCGGTCGCCGAAGTGTCCGAAGACCAGGCCGCCGAGCGGCCGGGCGACGAACCCGACGGCGTAGGTGAGGAACGACAGCAGCGTGCCGGTCAGGGGATCGGACTCGGGGAAGAAGAGCTTGTTGAACACGAGGGCGGCGGCGGAGCCGTAGAGGAAGAAGTCGTACCACTCGATGGTCGTGCCGATCAGGCTGGCGGCGACGATCTTCTTGATGGAAGTGGCCATGCCGGTCACGGTAGGGAGTGACCGGCGTCACTCATATGGAGTCAGGGCCCACACTCTGGCCGGTGGATGTGTGGCCGAGCCGGTGCAGGCGGAGGGCGAGCTGGAGTTCGAGCGCCCGCTCGGGCTCCTGCCAGCCGTCGCCGAGCAGCCGGCCGACCCGGTCGAGCCGCTGCGTCACCGTGTTGACGTGGATGTGCAGGGCCTCGGCCGTACGCGACGGCGAGCAGCCCGTGCCGAAGTAGGCGGCCAGCGTGTCGGCCAGCGCGGTGCCGCGCCGGGCGTCGTAGCCGATCACCGCGCCCAGCACCCGGTCCACGAAGCCGCGCACGTCGCGGCCGTCGCCGACGAGCAGCCCGACGAAGCCCAGCTCGGCCGCGCTCGCGCCGTCACCGGCCCGGCCGAGCGCGATCAGCGCCTCGGCGCACCGCCGCGCCTCCTGGTAGGCGGTCGCGTAGGGGGCGGCCTCCTCCGGCGGCGCGAGGGCCGCGAGGGCCGCGCCGGCCGTCGCGGGCGCGCCGAGGGACGCGCTCAGCTCGGCGGCCACCCGCGTGGCCAGCGCTCCCGGCCGCTCGCCCGGCAGCAGCAGCACGACCTCGTCGCCCCGCCCCGCCGCGAGCCCGTGCCGGATGGCCGCCTGCGAGGACGCCCAGAACGCCGCCCGCTCCCGCTGACCGCCGTGTTTGACCACCACGACGACGTGCGGCGCCCCCAGGTCCACGCCGAGCCGTCTGGCCCGGTCGGCGAGGCCGGGGGAGTCCGGCCGGGCGATCAGGTCGTCCAGCAGCTCGCCGCGTACCCGGCCCTCCGCCTCGGCCACGCTCCGCCGGAACAGCAGCAGCAGCGCGCACACCAGCGCCGCCCGCTCCAGGATGCGCTCGTCGGCGTCGTCGCTGCGCAGCACGAGCGTGCACAGCGGCTCGCCGCCGACGTCCACGGACGCCACCAGCAGCTCGCCGCGCCGCACCGTGCGGCCGAGCGCCCGCGACGCCTGCGCGGCCTCGAACACCCCCGCGTCCAGCTCGCCCACGTCGCCCGTGAGCGGGCGCCCCAGGTCGTCGAGGACCGCGAGCCTCCCGCCCAGCACCTCCGTGACCACGGCCGCGACGTCCTCGATGCCGCCGCCGCGCAGCACCAGCGAGGTCATCCGGTCGTGGGCCAGCGCCGCCCGCTCCACCGCCTCGCCGCGCGCCCGCGCGGTGCGGTGGGCCCGCGACAGCTCCTCCAGCGCGTTCCTGGTCTCCTGGAGCAGCCGCGCGTTGTCGATCGCCACCGCCGCGTGCGCGGCGAGGCTCGCCAGCAGCGCCACCTCCTCCTGGTGGAACGGCCGCGCGCTGCGGTTGGCCGCCATCAGCACGCCGATCACCCGCTGCCCCAGCCGCAGCGGCACGCCGAGGATCGCGACCAGGCCCTCCTCCTTGACGGCCTCGTCGATGTGGCCCTCGTGGCGGAAGCGCGGGTCGGCGAAGTAGTCGGCGGTCGCGTACGGCGTCGCCGTCTGCGCCACCAGCCCGCCGAGTCCCGCGCCCATCGCCAGGCGCAGCGCACGGAACTTGGCCGAGATCGACCCGTCGGTGACCCGCATGTACGTGTCGCCCCGCTCGGGGTCGTGCAGGGTCATGTACGCGATGTCGGTCGCGAGGAGCTGCCTGGCCCGATGGACGATCGCCTCCAGGACGGCGTCCAGGTCGCGCAGGGCGGCGAGGTCGCCGGCGGTGTCGTACAGGGCCGACAGCTCGGCCTCGCGCCGGGCCCGCCGCCTGAGCAGCGCGCGCACCCGCAGCGCCTCGATCTTGGCCTGCTCCAGCTCCTCGATCTCGGCCGCGTCCGCCCCCCGGGCCCGCGCCTCGACGATCGGGCCCTCGAACTCCACCGCCGACGCCTCGCGGGCCAGCAGCTCCAGATAGCGGCGGGACATCAGTGGGCGGTCCACCCCCCGTCCATGGGAAGGGAGACGCCGGTGATGAAGGAGCCGTTGGGGCCGCACAGGTAGGCGACCAGCTCGGCCACCTCCTCCGGCTCGATCAGGCGCTTGACGGCCGCGGGCGCCAGCATGATCGTCTCCACCACCTCCTCGGGCGCGATCCCGTGCACCCGTGCCTGGTCGGCGATCTGCGCCTCCACCAGCGGCGTGCGCACGTACGCCGGGCACACGCAGGTCGAGGTCACCCCGTGGGCCGCCCCCTCCAGGGCCACGACCTTGGAGAAGCCCTCCATCGCGTGCTTGGCCGTGGTGTACGCCGACTTGTACGGCGAGGCCCGCAGCCCGTGCACGGACGAGATGTTGACGAACCTGCCCCAGCCGCGCTCGTACATGCCGGGCAGCACCCGCCGCGCGATGAGGAACGGCGCCTCCACCATGACCCGCAGCATGGCCGAGAAGACCTCGGGCGGGAACTCCTCGATCGGCGCCACGTGCTGGAACCCGGCGTTGTTCACCACGATGTCGACCGGCTCGTCCGGCAGCGCCGCGACGAACCCGGGATCGGCCAGATCGGCCACCACGGCCACGCCGCCCACCTCGGCGGCCACCTTCTCGGCGGGCTCGGCCCGCAGGTCCGCGACCAGCACCCGGGCGCCGGCGGCGGCCAGCCGGCGGGCGCAGGCCGCCCCGATGCCGCTGCCCGCCCCCGTCACCAGCGCGGTCCGCCCAGTCAGCTCCTTCGCCATACTCCGCACCCTAGGCGCTCCCCGGATCGGCCAGCATGGGGGCGGACGACATAGATGCGCGCTGCGCTATGTGGATCACCCCGTCTGATATGTTGGGCCGCATGATCGCGTCTGTGCAGCAGTGGTGGCCCGCCTCCTAGGCGGACCTCCGAGCGCACACGCACCGGCCGCCTCGACGAGGCGGCCACCGGCATCATGCACGCGCCCCCGTCGAGCACTTCACGAAAGGGGCGCTTTCCCGTGACCAGCACCGCAGCCAACGTCGCACCCGGCACCACTCCCGCCTCCGTCAAAGAGGTCACGAAGATCTGGGCCGAGCTGCTGTCCCTGCTCCTCGACGGGGTCTCGCTCACCTCGCGCCAGGCCGCCTGGGCGATGGAGCAGATCATGTCGGGCCAGGCCACGGACGCGCAGATCGCCGCGTTCGCGGTCGCGCTGCGGGCCAAGGGCGAGAGCGTCGAAGAGGTCTCCGGGCTGGCCGACGGCATGCTGACCCGTTCGGCGGCGATCCGCGTCTCCGGTGATCCCGTCGACCTGGTCGGCACCGGCGGCGACCGGGCCAACACCGTCAACGTCTCCACCATGGCCGCCATCGTGGCCGCCGCCGCGGGCGTCAAGGTCGTCAAGCACGGCGGCAGGGCCGCGAGCTCCAAGTCCGGCGCCGCCGACGTGCTGGAGGAGCTGGGCGTGGTCATCGACCTGCCACCCGCCGCCGTCGTGCACGTCGCCGAGGAGCTCGGCATCACGTTCTGCTTCGCGCCCGTGTTCAACCCGGCGCTGAAGCGCACCTCCGGGCCCCGCCGCGAGCTGGGCGTGCCCACGGTGTTCAACTTCCTGGGCCCGCTCACCAACCCCGCGCTGCCGCCCGCGCAGGCGGTCGGGGTCTACCACCAGCGGATGGCGCCCGTCATCGCCGGCGTGCTGGCCGAGCGGGGCGGCTCCGCGCTCGTCTTCCGCGGCCACGACGGGCTCGACGAGCTCACCACCTGCGGCCCCTCGACCATCTGGGTGGTCCGGCTCGGCACGGTCACCCGCACCGCCTTCGACCCCGCCGAGCTGGGCATCCGCCGCGCCCGTCCCGACGACCTGCGGGGCGGCGACGCCCGGCACAACGCCGCCGTCGCCCGCGCCGTCCTCGCGGGCGAGCGCGGCCCGGTGCGCGACATCGTCCTGCTGAACGCCGCCGCCGCCGTGGTGGCCGCCGAGGGCGCGCCGCGCGCGAACGAGCTCGTGCCCGCACTCGCCGGCGCCTACAAGCGGGCCGCCGACGCCGTGGACTCCGGCGCCGCGCTCTCCCTGCTCACCCGCTGGGGCCACGCGACCCGTACGGCCTAATCCGGCCGGGTCATCGACAGCACGTCGAGCGCGGCGTCGAGCTGCTCCTCGGTCAGGGTGCCGTCGGCCACGTGGCCGCGCTCGACGACCACCTCGCGGATGGTCTTGCGCTCCGCGAGGGCCTGCTTGGCGATCTTCGCGGCCTCCTCGTAGCCGACGTACCTGTTGAGCGGGGTGACGATCGACGGGGACGACTCGGCGTACTCGCGCAGGCGCTCTTCGTTCGCCGTGATGCCGGTGACGCAGCGGTCGGCGAGCAGGCGGGAGACGTTCGCCAGCAGCCGGATCGACTCCAGGACGTTGCGGGCGATCACCGGGAGCTGCACGTTCAGCTCGAAGCTCCCGGACGCCCCGGCGAACGTGATCGCCGCGTCGTTGCCGATCACCTGGGCCGCGACCATGGCCGTGGCCTCGGGGATCACCGGGTTGACCTTGCCCGGCATGATCGACGAGCCGGGCTGCAGGTCGGGCAGGTTGATCTCGCCCAGCCCCGCGCGGGGGCCCGAGCCCATCCAGCGGAGATCGTTGGCGATCTTGTTGAGGGACACCGCCACCACCTTGAGCTGCCCGGACAGCTCCACGATGGAGTCCTGCGCGCTCTGCGCCTCGAAGTGGTCGGCCGCCTCGGTGAACGGGATGCCGGTCGCCTCGCGCAGCTTGGCGATGGCCGCCTTCGCGAACCCCGGCGGCGTGTTGATGCCCGTGCCCACGGCGGTGCCGCCCAGGGGCAGCTCCAGCACGCGGTCCATCGCGGCGGTCACCCGTACGACGCCGTGCTCGACCTGGGTGGCGTAGCCGCCGAACTCCTGGCCCAGCGTCACCGGCGTGGCGTCCATCAGGTGGGTGCGCCCCGACTTCACCACGCCCGCGAACTCGGCCTCCTTCGCCCGCAACGCCTCCGCCAGGTGACGCAGCGACGGGATCAGGTGGAAGGTCACCTCGGTGGCCGCCGCCACGTGGATCGAGGTCGGGAAGACGTCGTTGGACGACTGGGAGGCGTTCACGTGGTCGTTCGGATGGACCGGGCGGCCCAGCCGCTCCTCGGCCAGGGTGGCGATCACCTCGTTGGCGTTCATGTTGGACGAGGTGCCGGAGCCGGTCTGGAAGACGTCGATCGGGAAGTGGGCGTCGTGCTCGTTGTCGGCCACGTCGGCCGCCGCCTGCGCGATCGCCTCGGCCAGGTCCTCGTCGATCACGCCCAGCTCGCCGTTGACCTCGGCGGCCACCGCCTTGACCAGGCCCAGCGCGGCGATGTGGGACGACTCCAGAGGCCGTCCCGACACCGGGAAGTTCTCCACCGCCCGCTGGGTCTGCGCACGCCACCTGGCCCCCGCCGGCACGCGGACCTCGCCCATGGAGTCATGTTCGATACGGAACTCGCTCATGACTCCCAGTCTTACCCGCGAGGGCCGGGGTCAGCTGCTGAAGAGGGCCACGATGAGGACGGCGATGACGACGGCGGCCGCGGCGGCCACCGCCATGAGCACGAGCATCCCGTTGCGGTTGCCCGTCGGCTTCTGCTCCGCGGGGCCGGCGATGGAGAACAGGTCCGTGCCGAGACCCTGGCCCTCGAAGGGGACCTGCGGACCGCCCTGCTGGGGGCCGAAGTGCGGGGGCTGCTGCTGCGGGGGAGCCGGGTTGGGGGCGGTGTCGGGCTGCCGGCCCGCCGGGGGGTTGGCCGGGGGATAGACCTGCTGGCCGGGGGAGCCGATCGGCGACTGGATGCGCATCGTGTTGATCGAGCCCTCGTCGGCCGGCTGCTGGGGCGGCGGCGCGGGGAACGGGCCCTTGGGGCGGGCCACGCTGACCGTGCGGTCGGGGTCGAAGCCCTCGCCGGCGGAGTCGAAGGCGTTGCCCGGCCCCTGGCCGTCCGCGCCCGGCGGCCGTTGCGGGCCGGTCGGGGGTCCTGTCCTAGGGCCTTGCGGGGGAGCACCTTGGGGACGGCCCTGCTGGTGGCTCTGTGGACTCTGGGGCGGGCCCTGCGGGTGGCCCTGGGAGGCGTTCTGCGGCACCGTGGGCGCTTTGGGGCCGGGGACCGATCCCGCTGAGCCGCGCGAGCCGGGAGGCGTCGCGGCGGGGCTCTGAGGACCGGAGAACGGCTGCGGCCGCGGCTCCCGGCCCCGTGGCTCCTGGCCTCGCACGCCGGGCTCCTGGCCCCGCATGCCCGGCTCCTGGCCCCGTGCGGCCGGTGCCTGTGGCCGCGCGCCGGGCGGCCGCGCGCCGGGCGCCTGCGGCTGCCCGGCCGGCCCCGGCGGGGGGTTCTTGGCGAACGGGTCGGGCAACGCGACCTCCTGAGCCATCAGAGCCTCGGCCGTGATCACCGGCATCTCGCTCGTGGGGGTGTCGGCGACCATGCGGAGCAGGGTCTCCGCCTTGGCGGCGTTGAGCCGCTGCCGGTAGTCCTTGTTGAGCAGGCCGTTCAGCACGGGACGCAGCTGCCCCGCCTGCGTGGGCGGGTCGGCGCTCTCGGTGAGCAGCGCCGCCAGCGTCTCGGCGATCGTGGAGCGCTCGTAGGCCGGCCGCCCCTCGACCGCGAAGTAGAGCGTGGCCCCGAGCGACCAGATGTCGGACTCGGGCCCGGTGTACTCGCCCCTGGCACGTTCCGGGGCGGTGTAGCCCGGGGAGCCGATCACCATGCCCGTCTTGGTGAGCCGCGAGTCGCCCTCGGCCTTGGCGATGCCGAAGTCGGTCAGCACCACCCGGCCGTTCTCGGTGATGAGCACGTTGCCCGGCTTGACGTCGCGGTGCGTGATGCCCTGGCTGTGCGCGGCCCGCAGCGCGCCGAGCAGGTCGACGCCGATCTCGGCCACCAGGCGCGGGGGCAGCGGCCCCTCCTCGTCGATGACCTGCTCCAGCGAGCGGCCCTCGACGAGCTCCATGATGATCCAGGGACTGCCGTCGTCGATCAGGACGTCGTGGATCGAGGCCACGGCGGGATGGTTGATGCGCGAGGCGAGGCGGCCTTCGCGGACCATGCGTTCGCGCAGCTCGGTCCGCTGTTCTTCGGTGAGCCCCGGGTCATGGCGGATCTCCTTGACCGCCACCTCGCGCCCGAGCGCGCGGTCGCGTGCGCGCCACACCGTGCCCATGGTGCCCCGGCCCAGCGGGGCGATGAGCTCGTAACGCTCCGCGAGCAGGCGTGTCTGCTGTTCCGGCATACGAAGAAGATATCGATTCTCGCTTGGGAAGTGCTTTACCCTCGCTTGCGAAGTTCTCTTGGCCAGAACCGCCGAGGAAGGCACAACTTTATCACCGTGGCTTTCAGACGGGCATATGCAGAGGGAGTTTCGCCCTGCTCCACACGCTTGCGGTGAACGCCCTCGCCGGGCCGGCGTTCCTGCCTGGGGACGCTCACCGGGGCGGAGTTCGTGACGTCGGCCCGGTGCATCCCCCGGTGGGCGGGCCGGCGGGCGAAGGCGGGCGGCGCGATGCCCTGCCCCGACCGTCCCTGCGCGGACCGTCCCTGGGCGGCGCGCGGCGGCCGGCGCGGGGCCAGCGGCTCCTCGGCCGAGCCGCCGGCCGCGACCCTGGCCAGCATGAGCGAGGCGCGCACCGAGTCGAGCCGGGTGTGTGGATCGATCCTGAGCAGGGCGTCGAGCACCGGCGCGAGCGGGCCCGCCTTGGTCATCGGGATCGGCTCGCCGCTCGTCAGCGCGGCCAGCGCCGCCGCGGCCGTACGGCGACCGTGCAGGCCGCGGCCCTCGACCGCGGTGTAGAGCGTCGCGCCGAGCGACCACAGGTCGGCGGCCGGGCTGGCCTTCGAGCCCAGCACCCGCTCTGGAGCGATGTAACCCGCGGACCCGAGAACGATGCCCGCCTGGGTGATGGAGACGTCACCTTCGAGCGCGGCCAGCCCGAAGTCGGTCAGCACCGCGCGGTCCTCGGTGACGAGCACGTTGCTGGGCTTCACGTCGCGGTGCAGGATGCCCTTGGCGTGCACGGCGCGCAGTGCGCCGAGGATCTGCCGGCCGATCTCGGCGGCCCGGCGCGGCTCCAGCGGGCCCTCCTCCTGGATGAGCTGCTCCAGCGACTTGGCGCGCAGCAGCTCCATGACGATCCAGGGCCGGTCGTCCTCGGTGACGACGTCGAAGACCGTGATGACGGACGGGTGCGCCACCATCGCGGTGGCCCGGCCCTCGCGCTCGGTGCGCGCGCACAGCTCGGCGCGCAGCTCCTCGTCGAGCACGGAGGGCAGCCGCACCTCCTTGACCGCGACGTAGCGGTTGAGCAGCTCGTCGTGCGCCCGCCAGACGGTGCCCATGCCGCCGCGACCGACCGGCTCCACAAGCCGATAGCGCGCGGCGAGAAGGTAACCGGAGGGCGCACGCATGGCAGGCAGCTTACCTATTTGTGTAAACCGACCAGTAGAGGCGCGGCCGATAAATTGTTGCGAACTTAAGTCAACCTGCCTGACTCGTCACGTCAGCAAACCTGTGCCGGGCCTCTGTCCGAAGGTAGTACGAGTGTCCCCCTGGCGTCGAGACCGCGCGGCCACGGTCTGTGTCGGTCGGCACACTCATCTGCCCAGAAAACGGGCATGATGCATGGAGGGGACGTTCAGCTCAACCGTGGACCGGCTACCAGGGGAAACAGGGGTCGGTCAGCGAGTTGTAAGGGTGCCGTAAGGGGGCGGGCGCATGGTAAAGCCGAGAACAGCGGGCCGTCGCCGAGTCGAACCAGAGCGACGAGTCCGTACCGCACCGCCGACCGGCACGCGAAGGACGTGATGACAATGCGCCAGATCCAGATCCGTCGCCGGCCGAGGAAGCCGAGCGCCCCGGCGCTCGACCTTCGCACGCCGTCCGGCCGCCCGCTCCCGTTCTGATCCAGCACCTACGACTCATGACCACCCACGACACCATCGTCGGAGCGCAATCAGAGAGGTGCGCGATGTGCAGTCATTATCCGGTCTGTCCCAGTGCCGACGCGTCTGACCGTGAGGCGTCGCACGTCATCTCGGCCCACCCCGACCAGGGATGGAGCCTGCTCTGCAACGGCGTCGTCCTGTTCGACGACACCGGTCTGCTGCTGCCCGACGGCACCGTGGTGCCGCCGCACCGGGAGCCCGTGCGACTCGCCGCCTGACGGCGGTGCCGAGCGGCGAGAACCCCCCACCCGGCACCCCCGCCGCGTTCCTCGGCGCGTTCCTCAGCGCGTTCCTCAGCGGCGGCCGATCGTCAGCACGGGACCCGTGCGGTCCGTGAAGAAGTCGTCGCCCTTGTCGTCCACGACGATGAAGGCCGGGAAGTCCACCACCTCGATCTTCCACACCGCCTCCATGCCCAGCTCCGGATACTCCAGGACCTCCACCTTCTTGATGCAGTCCTGGGCCAGCCGGGCCGCGGGGCCGCCGATGGAGCCCAGGTAGAAGCCGCCGTACTTCTGGCAGGCCTCGGTGACCTGCTTCGACCTGTTGCCCTTGGCCAGCATCACCATCGAACCGCCGGCCGCCTGGAAGCGTTCGACGTAGGAGTCCATCCGGCCCGCCGTCGTCGGGCCGAACGAGCCGGAGGCGTACCCCTCGGGCGTCTTCGCCGGGCCCGCGTAGTAGACCGCGTGGTCCTTCAGGTACTGCGGCATCTCGCCGCCCTCGTCCAGCAGCTCGGCGATCTTGGCGTGCGCGATGTCGCGGGCCACGACGAGCGGGCCGGTCAGCGACAGCCGGGTCTTGACCGGATATTTCGTCAGCTCGGCGAGGATCTCGGGCATCGGGCGGTTGAGGTCGATCCGTACGACGTCGTCCGACAGGTGCTCGTCGGTCGTCTCCGGCAGGAACCGCGCCGGGTCGGTCTCCAGCTGCTCCAGGAACACGCCCTCCGGCGTGATCTTGGCGAGGGCCTGACGGTCGGCCGAGCACGACACCGCGATGGCCACCGGGCAGGAAGCGCCGTGCCGCGGCAGGCGGATGACACGGACGTCGTGGCAGAAGTACTTGCCGCCGAACTGCGCGCCGATGCCCAGCTTCTGCGTCAGCTCGAAGACCTTCGCCTCCATCTCCAGGTCACGGAAGCCGTGTCCGGAGGGCGAGCCCTCGGTCGGGATGGAGTCGAGGTAGCGGGCGCTGGCGTACTTGGCGGTCTTCAGGGCGTACTCGGCGGAGGTGCCGCCGACCACGATCGCCAGGTGGTACGGAGGACACGCCGCGGTGCCGAGCGAGCGGATCTTCTCCTCCAGGAAGGCCATCATGCGCTTCTCGTTGAGCACGGCCTTCGTCTCCTGGTACAGGAACGACTTGTTCGCCGAGCCGCCGCCCTTGGCCATGAACAGCAGCTTGTACTCGTCGGGGTGGCCGTGCGGGTCCTCGGCGTACAGCTCGATCTGGGCCGGCAGGTTGGAGCCGGTGTTCTTCTCCTCCCACATGGTCAGCGGGGCCATCTGGGAGTAGCGCAGGTTGAGCCGGGTGTAGGCGTCGTACACGCCGTGCGCGATGTGCTCGGCGTCGCGGCCGTCGGTGAGGACGTGCCGGCCGCGCTTGCCCATGACGATGGCGGTGCCGGTGTCCTGGCACATCGGCAGGACGCCGCCGGCCGAGATGGAGGCGTTCTTCAGCAGGTCGAGCGCCACGAAGCGGTCGTTGCCGCTGGACTCGGGGTCTTCGACGATCTTCCTGAGCTGGGCGAGGTGGGAGGCCCGCAGATAGTGGGAGATGTCGTGCACGGCCGTCTCGGTGAGCAGCCGCAGGGCCTCCGGCTCGACTTCGAGGAACGTCCGCCCGGCCGCCTCGACCTTCCGCACCCCCTCCGTCGTGATCAGCCGATATTCGGTGTCATCGGCTCCCAGCGGCAGCAGGTCGGTGTAGTCGAACTCGCCCATGTCCATCCTTTCGTCCGCCCTGTAGATTACGCGCCTCCTCCGGCGGCCCGTACGGGCTCCCTGGCGGGAGCGGGGGCGGTGAGCCCGACGAGGATGCCGGCGATCACCAGCGCGGCGCCCATGAGGTCGTACGCGGTGGGCATGGCGACGCCGAGCACCGCGCCCGTCACGATCGCCCCCACCGGGATGAGCCCGGCGAACAGCCCCGCCGTCCCGGGGCCGAGCCGGGGGAGCGCGCTGTACCAGAGGAAGAACGCGAGCACCGTGATGACGACCGACATGTAGGCGAAGCCCAGGGCCTCCGGCACCGTCGGCATCCGGAACATCGCCGTGCCCTCGGCCACCAGCCCGACGGCGAGCAGCATCGGGACGGCCAGCGCCGTCGAGTACGCCGACACCCGGATCGCCCCCAGCTTGGGCAGCAGCGGGATGGCCAGCAGGGAGAAGGCGACCTCGCCGACCAGGGCGCCGAGCGACCAGAGGAGGCCGGGCAGGTTGCCGCTGCCGAGCCCGGTGGCGAGGGTGGCGCCGGACACCACGACCGCCGCGCCGGCCAGCAGCCGTGGCGAGGGACGGCCCCCGGCCAGGGCCAGCCACAGCGGCACGGTGCCGAGCACGGTGCCGACCAGGGCGGGGCCCGCGGCGCGGGTGGCCTCGATGACGCACACGTTGAACAGGACCAGGCCGAGCAGGGTGAGCAGGCCGAGGTACAGCGTCTCGCGTCCGGTCAGGCGGACGAACCGCAGGCCGAGCGGGCGGGTGATGAGGAGCAGGATGGCGGCCGCGACGAGGTACCGGACCGCCTGGCCGCCGTACAGCGGGTACGCGGCGACGAGGCCGGAGACGCCGGCCAGCGTGCCGACCAGGAACATGGCGGACGAGGCGCCGGGGATGCCGTGTTTCATGCGATGGATGCTAGAAAGACATTGGTTCTCGGAAACAGTCCAATGCCTTGCCGGAAGACAGGACCAATGTGGCCGACCTGCATATCCAGATAAATCGGGAAAATGGTGGAATAGCGGGGCAAATTGCCGCCGAGTTGCGGGACGCCATCCGGGGCGGGCGGCTCGCGCCCGGCACCCGGCTGCCCGCCACCCGCGACCTCGCCGCCGACCTCCAGGTGTCCAGAGGGGTGGTGGTGGAGGCGTACGAGCAGCTCGTCGCCGAGGGGTTCCTGGTGTCGCGGGTCGGCGCGGGCACCCGCGTCACCCCGCGAACCCCCACCGCCCCCGACCCCACCCCGCCCCCCACACCC
>NZ_JBGLOU010000008.1:0-135421 GCF_041402765.1 Nonomuraea sp. AD125B
ACCGCCCCCGCAACTCCCACCCCGCCCCCGCCGATGACTGCCGCGCCGCCGGCCGGTTGGGCCGTCGCCTCGCCCCTCGCGCCGCCCGTCGTCGCGCCCGGGACCCCGTCGGATGCCGCCCCGCCGGCTGTCCCGCCAGCTGCCCCACCGGCTGTCGGCCCGTCTGTCGCGCCGTCGGCTGCCCCGTCGTCGTCTGCCGCGCCGTCGGCTGCCATGCCCGCTGAGCCGCCGGTCGCGCCACTCACCGCCGCACCCGCCGTCGCCCCTGCCGCCTCGGCGGGTGCGCCGCCGACCGGTTGGTCCGTCGCCCCGTCGGCGGTGCCGTCCGCCGACCCGTCCGTCGGCGCGGTCGGGCAGCGGGAGGCGGGGTTGGAGCGGGTGATGGGGTTGTTGGCCGTGCAGGCCGCCTCCTATCGGGCCGGAATTCGGGTGTTGCGGGACGGGGGGCGGGTGATGGCGCTGGTGCCGGTACGGCGGGGGGCTGAGCGGGATGTGCTCGCCCTGGCTCGTGAGCTGGACACCCTGGCGGCGTCGCTGGGAGGTGCGGGGCCGGTGTTCGTGGGGGCGGGCCCGGTCGTGCCGTCTCCACTGCGGGCCGCCGACTCCCGCGCGGACGCCGAGCTGGTCATCCGGGTGCTGCGCGAGCGGGCGGCGAGCGCCGCGCAGGACCCGGCGGCCGGTGGCGGGCCGACTGGTGGCAGGTCGGCCGGTGGTGGGTCGGCAGGCGGCAGGTCGGCCGGTGGTGCACGGGCCGGTGGTGCACGGGCCGGTGGTGGACGGGCCGGTGGTGCACGGGCCGGTGGCGAGTCGGCCGGTAGCGGGTGGGGCGCCGGTGAGCAACGGGCGGCTGGGGAGGGGCCGAGGGTGCGGCGGCATGCGTCGGCGGCTGAGTTGGGGGCGGCTCTGGACGTGCAGCGGGTGTTGGACGCGGTGGGGCCGGTCTGGGAGCGGGGGAGCGGGCCGGTGTACGACCTCGTGCGGGGCGATCTCGCGGCGGGTGGCGAGCTGGTCCGTTCGCTCGCCGCGTACCTGGACGCCTCCTGTGACGTCGGCCGCGCGGCCAAGCGGCTGGTCCTGCACCCCAACACCCTGCGCTACCGCCTGCGCCGCGTCCGCGACCGGTACGGCGTGGACCTGGACGACCCCGACACCCGGCTCATGCTCACCCTCGCGGTCCGCCTGGCCACCCGCCCGCGCTGACCTGATCCTTTGGCCTAACGGACAGAACGGTCCGTGACCTTTGGCCTGCCGGACGAAGACGATCGACGGTCGCATGCCCGAATCTGTTTTCGTACCCATCCGAAAGCCACGCACCCCCCGTGTCCGTCCAGGAGCCCCGTACCGTGATCCACGGCAGTTCCACGCTCTCCCCCGCCCGCACCACCGCCGACCGGGTGGCCGATGTCGTCCGGCACGCGGTCAGGACCGGCGCGGTCGGCCCGGCCCACCCGGTGGCCGGGTTCGTCGACGTCGAGGGGGTGCGCGACTCGGTCGCCGCCCTGCGCGAGGCGTTCGCCCCCGCGCCCCGGGTGCTGCACACGTTCGCCGCCAAGGCCGCGTCCCTGATTCCGGTCCTGCGGCTGCTCGCCGAGCAGGGCATGGGCTGCGAGGTCGCCAGCCCGGGCGAGCTGCGTATCGCGCTCGACGCCGGGTTCGCGCCCGGCGACATCGTCCTCGACTCGCCGGCCAAGACGCGTGCGGAGCTCGCCGAGGCGCTGGCGCTCGGGGTCGCGGTCAACGCCGACAACCTCGACGAGCTGCGCCGCATCGACGAGCTGCGCGCGCCCGGGTCCGCGTCGGTCGTCGGGCTGCGGGTGAACCCGCAGGTGGGCGGCGGCTCCATCGGCGCGATGAGCACGGCGACGGCCACGTCCAAGTTCGGGGTGACGCTGCGCGACCCCGGCAACCGCGAGCGCGTGGTGCGCGCCTTCGCCGAGCGTCCCTGGCTGACCCGGTTGCACGCGCACGTCGGCTCCCAGGGCTGCCCGCTGGAGCTGATCGCGGCGGGCATCGCGGAGACGTACGCGCTGGCCGAGGAGATCAACGCCGTCCTGGGCGAGCGCCGGATCACCAGCCTTGACATCGGCGGCGGCCTGCCGGTGAACTTCGCCGACGACGAGACCACCCCCACCTTCGCCGAGTACGTGGCCGCGCTCCAGGCCGCCGTCCCCGGGATCCTCGACGGCCGGTACGCGCTGGTCACCGAGTTCGGCCGCTCCCTGCTGGCCAAGAACGGCTTCATCGCCGCCCTGGTCGAGTACACCAAGGACGCGGGCGGGCGGCGGATCGCGATCACGCACGCGGGCGCGCAGGTCGCGACCCGGACGGTGTTCATGCCGGAGGCGTGGCCGCTGCGGGTGGCCGCGTTCGACGCCGACGGGCTGCCGAAGGACGGCCCGCTCCTGGCGCAGGACGTGGCCGGGCCGTGCTGCTTCGCCGGGGACGTGGTCGCGCACGCCAGGGAGCTGCCGGAGCTGGCGGAGGGCGACGTCGTCGTGCTGCGCGACACCGGGGCCTACTACTTCTCGACGCCGTGGGCGTACAACAGCCTGCCGTACCCGGGGGTGCACGGCTTCACGGTCGCGGACGGCGGTGAGGTGCGCCTGGCCACCGTACGGCCCGCGCAGACCCTCGACGA
Source organism: Nonomuraea sp. AD125B (assembly GCF_041402765.1). Classification (NCBI taxonomy): domain Bacteria; kingdom Bacillati; phylum Actinomycetota; class Actinomycetes; order Streptosporangiales; family Streptosporangiaceae; genus Nonomuraea; species Nonomuraea sp. AD125B. The sequence goes on from NZ_JBGLOU010000008.1 coordinate 2,639, forward strand.
GATCGCGGCGACCAGCGGCCTGGCGTACGCGGGCGCACTGGGCGGCCTCCTGGAGCCGGCCGTCTGACCTAGGCTGGCAGCCGTGGCCGAGTTGATCTCCGTCGATGTTCCTGAGGCGTTCGCCGCTTCCTACGGCACGCAGGGCGCCGAGGCGCGGGCGTGGCTCGCCGAGCTGCCCCGGGTGGGCGGCGAGTTCCTGGACCGCTGGGAGCTGCGGCCGGACGGCCCGCCCGCTCACGGCATGGCGTCGCTGGTCCTGCCCGTGCTCCGGGCCGACGGGACGCCCGCCGTGCTGAAGCTGCAGCAGCCGCGGGAGGAGACCGCCGGCACCGCAGCCGGGCTGCGGGCGTGGGACGGCGACGGGATCGTACGCCTGCTCGACCATGACGAGAGCAGCGCCACGCAGCTGCTGGAGCGGCTGGACGCGGCCAGGCCGCTGTCCTCGGTCGCCGACGACGCCAGGGCGCTGCGGATCCTGGCCGAGCTGATGGCACGGCTGACCGCGGTGCCCGCCCCACTAGGGCTGCGGCGGCTGTCGGACATCGCCGCCGCCATGCTCGACCAGGTCCCGGAGGCGGTGCGGGCCCTGCGTGACCCCGCCGAACAGCGGCTGGTGCGCACCTGCGCGTCCGCCGTGGCCGAGCTGACGGGTGAGCCCGGCGACCGCCTGCTGCACTGGGATCTGCACTACGACAACGTGCTCGCCGGGGAGCGGGAGCCCTGGCTGGCGATCGACCCCGAGCCGCTGGCCGGCGACCCGGGGTTCGAGCTGCTGCCGGCGCTCGACAACCGGTGGGACGAGGTGGAGGCCACCGGTGACGTGGCTCGCGCGGTGCTGCGGCGCTTCGACCTGCTGACCGAGGTCCTCGGCCTGGACCGGGACCGGGCGATCGGCTGGACGCTCGGCCGGGTGCTGCAGAACGCCCTGTGGGACGTCGAGGACGGCAAGGCGACGCTGGAACCCGCCCAGGTCGCCATCGCCGACGTCCTACTGAGCCGGCGGTAGGAGCTCACGACGTGGCGGCCTCCCACGTCCGCAGGTACGACTCCGCGCCCGCCGCGAGGTCGCGGACCAGGTCTGGGCCGGCGAGGCGCCGCATGTCCTCGATCCAGTCGGGGACCAGGCCGTAGTGGGCCACCCCGTCCACGTTGACGTCCCAGACGCGTTCGCCGGTGCGCGGCCGGTCCAGCACCACGCTCCCGTCGTAGGAGGTGAACGGGTACGTCACCGGGTTCGCGGCGTTGCCGGCGCGCGGTCCGGGCAGCCGGCCCATGCCGTTGACGTCGAGCCCGTAGCCGTAGCCCGGCACCTGGTAGCGCTGCCGCAGTGGTGCCGTGCGCCGCCACTCGGCGACGAACTCCGTGGCGTCGTGGCCGTACTGGGTGACCATGCCGCCGAGGGCGTAGATGCGGGGGAGGAAGTTCGGGTCGGCCCAGCTGTGCGAGGAGACGACGCCGGGGTAGCGGGCCGCCTCCAGCAGGTCGAGCGTGCGGCCGGCGGCCTTGACGCTCATGTGGTCGAGCTCGATCAGCATGCCGCGCCTGATCATGCCCTGGACCATGTACTCGCCGAGCGCGGTCAGGCCGCGGGTGTTGCAGTGCGGCGCCGGCGGATAGAGCGGCAGCGACACGCCGGGCGGGAGCAGCCGGACGATCTGGTCGGGGAGCACGCCGGCCGGGTCGATCGTGTTGTCGTGCTCGGGGCCGGTGCAGGTGCGGGCCTGCCAGAACGAGCCGGTGCCGAGCAGGTTGCCGACGTTGACGATCGCGCCCTGGGTGCCGGAGTCGAAGCGCACGCCGCACAGCGCGTTGTCGTACTTGTGGCAGACGAACATGGTGCGCACGCCGAGCGCCCGCATCTCGTCCAGACCTTGGTCGATCTGGGCCTTGGTGCACTGCGCGATGCCGAGGATCTGGCGGCAGCCGAACGGCTCGGAGGTCTCGACGCCGAGCACGACGGCCAGCTTGCCGGCCCCGATCACCTGCCTGGCCTCGGCCGGATCGGCGACGATGCGGAACCAGCCCCGTCCGGGGCCGCCCGACTCGGCGTCGATGTGGGCCTGCAGCTCGCGGGCGCGCTGCGCCTGGAGCCTGATGGAGGTCATCTCGTCGCAGGAGTACTTCTTCAGCGGATAGATGGCGCAGAGCTGCCGGTTGGCCACCAGGTGGTTGACCAGCACCCGCAGCCCGCCCCGCCAGGCGCGCTCGACCCAGGTGTAGTACGCCTGCTGGTGGGTCAGCGAGTCGTGTGCCGGCCAGTCGCGGAAGGTGGGCCAGCCGACGGGGTCGTGGGTGCCGGTGGGGGAGCCGGTGCGGGTGAAGTTCTCGTACCAGGCGAGTCGGCCGTCCGGGTAGTGGTCGGGGCAGTCGGCCAGGGCGCGCGCGATGCCGCCGGGATCGAACGGCTTGCCGCACATCAGCATGCCGCCGAACGTCTCGTACGAGAACAGGTGGCTGTGGCCGTCCACGAAGCCGCTCACCGGAGCGGGGGCGGCGGCGGCGGGAGCGGGGGAGGCCGGCGCGACCAGCGCGCCGGCCAGGAGGAGGACGGCCGCGGCCGTCCTGAGCGGGTGGAACACGGGGACCACCTCCCAGGCGGGGTGACCGGGGTCGCCGTCAGCATCCATCGCGCTCGCGGGCTCGGCAAGACGAACATGAGCCTCACTCGTCTAACGGTTCGGCAACTCAGCCGTCCTCACGGGGGCGGTGGTCGGTCCAGGCCGACCAGTGGGCGGCGTACCGGCCGCCCGCGGCGCGCAGGTCGTCATGCGAGCCGCGTTCCACGACCCGGCCGTCCTCCATCACCACCACGCTGTCCGCCGTGGCGGCCTGGGTGAGCCGGTGGGCGACGATGAGCGCGGTACGCCCGTCCACGGCCCGCTCGACCGCCCGCTCCAGCACGCGGGCGCCGACGCTGCCCGCCTCGGCCGTGGCCTCGTCGAGCACCGCCACCGCCGGGTCGGCCAGCACCAGCCGGGCCAGCGCGAGCTGCTGCCGCTGGGCGCCGGTCAGCCGGTGCCCGCCCGCGCCGACGACCGTCGCGAGGCCGTCGGGCAGCGCCTCCGCCCAGGCGAGGGCGTCCACGGTGGCGAGGGCCGCGCGCAGGTCGTCGTCGGTGGCGTCCGGGCGGGCGAGGCGCAGGTCGTCGGCCAGCGTGCCGGCGAAGACGTGCACCTCCTGGGTCACCATGGCGACGCCGGGCGGCGTCTCGACGGTGCCGGCGGTGGGCTCGTGGACTCCGGCGACCAGCTTGGCCAGCGTGGTCTTGCCCGCGCCGCTCGCCCCGACCAGCGCGACCCGCTCGCCGGGGCGGATGTCGAGGTCAACGTCGTGCAGCACCGGGTCGCCGGGCTCGTACGCGTGGGCGAGGCCGCGCACGCTCACCCCGCCTCCGTTCTGGTCCCGGACGGGTACGGGGCCGGCGGGTGCGGCGGCGGCCACGCCGACGACGCGGGCCAGGCTGGCGGTGGCCGCCTGGGCATCGTCCAGCAGGGCCAGGGCGGTGTTGATCGGGCCGAAGAGGTTGTGGAAGTACAGCGCGGCGGCCGTCGCGGTGCCGATCGTGGCCGAGCCGTCGCGGACCAGCAGCACCCCGGCCGCGAGCACCGCGGCCAGGCCGACGTACTCGGCGACGTGCAGGCGGCTGTAGAAGCGCAGCATCAGCCGCACCCCGCGCATCGTCAGCTCCACCGCGGCCCGCGAACGGCCGGCGACCCGCTCCAGGTGCTCCGGCTCGGTGCGGAAGGCCCGTACGGTGGACGCCCCCGCGATCGTGTCGAGCAGTTGCTGCTGCTGCTCGCCGGTCGCCACCCGCTGGGCCGCGTAGAGCGGCACCGCGTTGCGCACGTACCAGCGGGCGGTGTGCGCCTGCACCGGCACGGCGAGCAGCGCCGCGACCAGGAACCGCCAGTCGAGCAGCGCGAGGGCGGCCAGCGTCAGGACGATCGACAGCAGCGACTGGGCCAGCGCGGGCAGCGCCGAGCGCACGGCCTCGGCGACCCGCGCCACGTCGCCCGTGACGCGGGCGGTGAGGTCGCCGGAGCCGGCCCGTTCCACGCGGTCGAGCGGCAGGGCGAGGGCCCGCTCGACGAAACGTTCGCGCAGGTCGGCGAGGGCGGTCTCGCCCAGCCTGGCCACCAGCGTCAGGCCCCAGGCGGTCAGCGCCCCCTGGACCAGGCCGACCAGCACCAGCAGCGCGGCGGGCACGGCCAGCGCCGCCGCCCGCTCGCGGCCGGCCACCAGGTCGACGATGTGGCCGAGCAGCGGCTGGATGAGCAGGCCCACGGAGGTGGCCACGATCAGCAGGCCGAACCCGGCCACGGCGGTCCGCCGGTGCGGGCGCACGATCCGCAGGACGGCCGCCCGGGTACGGGCCGGCGTCGCGGTCGGCAGCAGCTCCCTGGTCATGCGAGCGGTCATGCGAGCACCGCCGCCCGGTAGCCGGGGTTGCGGCGCAGCAGGTCGGCGTGGGGCGCCTCGTCGGCGACGCGGCCCTCGTGCAGCAGCAGCACCCGGTCGGCCACCGCGAGCAGGGCGGGGCTGGTGGTCACCAGCACGGTGGTGCGGTCGCGGCGCAGGCGGCTGATGCCGTCGGCGATCCTGGTCTCGGTGACGGCGTCCACGGCGGTGGTGGGGTCGTGCAGGACGAGCACCGGGCGGGCCGCGGCGAGCGCCCGCGCCAGCGCCACCCGCTGGCGCTGGCCGCCGGAGAGCGAGCCGCCGCGTTCGCTGACCGGGGTGCCGGGCGGGATGTCCCCCGCGCCCGCGGCCTCCAGGGCCTCGGCGACGGCGGCTTCCGGGGCCTGGCCGACGTTGGTGGCGACGGTGCCCTCGAAGAGGACCGCGTCGTGCTCGGCCACCAGCACCGACTCCCGTAGCCGTCCGGGGTCGAGGTCGCGCAGCGGCACGCCGTCGAGCTCCACCGTCCCCGCCTCGGGGTCGGCCTGCCGCGCCAGGCAGCGCACCAGGGACGTGGCCGCCGCGGGATCGGTGGCGGCCACCCCCACCAGCTCGCCGGCCGCGATGTCCAGGTCGAGGTCCCGCAGCGGCCCGTAGCTGACCGAGCGCAGCCGGAGCGCGCCCGCCACGTCCCCGGGCGGCTCGCGGTCGCCGGCGGGCACGGCGGGCGGCGCGGACAGCAGCGCGGCGACCCGCGCGGCCGACGCCCTGGCCTGCGCGAAGTCGGCGTTCACCCAGGCGAAGAGCTGCAGCGGACCCTGGAGGAAGAGCGCCAGCCCGACCGCGGAGACGAGCTGCCCGAGCGTGATGTCGCCGGCGGTGGCGAAGTAGCCGCCGGCCAGCGCGATCAGCGCGATGAAGGCCCCGGTGAGCGCGAGCACCACGCCGTTCTGCAGGGCCTCGGCGCGGGAGGCGCGCAGCGTGGCGGCGAGGGATTCGCGGCTGGTCCGCCGGTAGCGTTCGATCCCGGCCCGTTCGGCGCCGATCCCCTTGAGCACCCGCAGCCCGGTCACCAGGTCGGCGGCCATGCCCGAGGCGCGCGCGGCGTGCTCCTGCTCGACGGCGCTGCGGCGTTCCAGGGGCTTGCCGAGCAGGTGCCCGAGCCACAGCAGCGCGGGCGTGCCGGCCAGCACGATCAGTCCGAGCTGGACCGAGGTGTTGAGCAGCAGCACCCCGGCCACGACCAGGCCGGTGAGCCCGGCGAAGCCGGCCAGCACCGCCATCAGGACCGCGCCGACCCGCCGTACGTCCTCGGTGGCGATGCCGGTCAGCGCGCCGGGCAGGCGGTCCTCGGCGCCGCCGCCGGGGTGCAGCACCCGGGCGACGACGGCGATGCGCAGCTCGTGCGCGGCCTCCTCGGCGGCGCGCTCGCCCACGAGGGCGCCGAAGCGGTAGCTGAACGACAGGCCGACGTAGACGGCGGCGAGCACCGCCAGCCACAGGAGCAGTCGCCCCCAGTCGCCGCCCGCGACGGCCTGGTCGATGGCGACCCCGATGAGGACGGGCACCAGGGCCTCGCCCGCCTGGTGCCCGGCGCCGAGCAGCGAGCCCCCGGCCAGCCTGCGCCATTGGCTCGCGACCGTGCGCAGCAGTACGTCCCGCCCGGTGTGCAAGCGGCGCTCCCCGAAGATCGACAGTAAGGCGAGCCTAACCTAACATGTCCGACTCGTGGCCTGAAGAGGGGAGATGTCGGCTCTGGCCGGGAAGCGACACGGAATCCACCTTCGCCGCGTCTTGACGGTCGCACTTCATCCGTGATGTGTTGTGCGTGGCCGTGAGCTTAGGTAAGGCAAACCTAACTTGGAGGGTGTGTGGACGTGCATGTGGAGGAGGAGGTCGGCGCCCCGCCGATCCCCTCGCTGACCGGCGGATGGCGGGTGGCCCCGATCGAGCCCGGCGCCGACGGCGTCGCCGTGGTCCACGACTGGATGAACCGGCCGCACGTGGCCGGCCCCTGGGACCAGGCCTGGCCGTACGAGCGATGGGCCGACGAGATCGCCCGCCAGGCGGCGGGGCGGCACTCCCGGCCGTGCCTGGCCTACCGGGACGGCGAACCGGTCGCCTACCTGGAGCTGTACCGGGTGCTGCGGGACCGGCTGGCGCCGCTGTACCCGTACCGGCCGCACGACCTCGGCGTGCACGTCGCGATCGGCGACGAGCGCGACCTCGGCCACGGCGTCGGCCGCCGGCTGCTGCGCGCGGTCGCCGAGGGCCTGCTGGCGGCCGACGAGCGCTGCACCCGCGTCGTCGCCGAGCCGAACGTCCGCAACGAGCCCTCCGTCCGGGCCTTCACCGCGGCCGGGTTCGTCCGCGTGGGAGAGGTGACGATGCCGCACAAGACGGCGGCGCTGATGGTGTACCCGCGTGCTCAGGAGGACCTTCCTCAGTGGTGACCCCGGCCTACGACCTCGTCGGAATCGGCTTCGGCCCCTCCAACCTCGCCCTGGCCGTCGCGCTCGCCGAGTCGCGCACGCCCGCGCCGTCCGCCGTCTTCCTGGAGCGGCAGCCGTCGTTCGGCTGGCACCGCGGCATGCTGATCGACGGCGCGACCATGCAGGTGTCCTTCCTCAAGGACCTGGTCACGATGCGGAACCCGGCGAGCCCCCACAGCTTCGTCAGCTACCTGCACGCCAAGGGCCGGCTGGCCGACTTCATCAACCAGAAGACGATGTACCCGACCCGCCTGGAGTTCCACGACTACCTCGAATGGGTCGCGGCCCGCTTCGAGCACCAGGTCGTCTACGGAGCCGAGGCCGTCACCATCCGGCCCGTCACGGACGACGGCACGGTCACCCACCTCGACATCGTGGCCCAGCATGGCGAGCTGACCACCTACCGGGCGCGCAACGTCGTGCTCGCCGCCGGCCTCCAGCCCGTGCTGCCGCCCGGCGTCGTCGCCGGCGAGCGGGTGTGGCACAGCCAGGAGCTGATGCACCGGCTGGCGGAGCTGCCGGACGACCGGCCGCGCAGGTTCGTGGTCGTCGGGGCCGGCCAGAGCGCCGCCGAGGTGACCGAGCACCTGCACAGCCGCTTCCCCTCCGCCCAGATCTGCGCGGTCTTCTCCCGGTACGGCTACAGCCCCGCCGACGACAGCCCCTTCGCCAACAGCGTCTTCGACCCCGCCGCCGTGGACCACTTCTACGACGCGCCGCACGAGGTCAAGCGCATGATCCTGGACTACCACGCCAACACCAACTACTCCGTCGTGGACCTCGACCTGCTGAAGGAGCTGTTCGGGCGGACGTACCGGGAGAAGGTCGCCGGCGTCGAGCGGCTGCGGATCATGAACCTGTCGCGCGCCGTCGGCCTGGAGACCCGCCCCGGCGAGGTGAGCGTGCACGTCAGGTCGCTGGTCAGCGGCGAGGTCGAGGCGCTGCGCGCCGACGTGGTCGTCTACGCCACCGGCTACCGGCCCGTGGACCCGCTCGACCTGCTCGGCGCCGCCGGGCCCTACTGCCTGCGCGACGACGACGGCGCGCTGCTGGTCGGCCGCGACCACCGGGTACGCACCACGCCCGAGCTGACCTGCGGCATCTACCTCCAGGGCGCGACCGAGCACACCCACGGGCTGACCGCCACGCTGCTGTCCACGACGGCCGTACGGGCCGGCGAGATCGCCGACTCGCTCGCCTCGCCGGTCCTGGAGCCCGCTCGATGACCCGCCCGCTCACTCTGGCCGGGCTCATCGACGAGCAGGCCGCCGCCACCCCCGGGCGGCCCGCGCTGCGCTTCCGCGACCGCACGCTCACCTACGCCGAGCTGGACGCGGCCGCCTCCGCGCTGGCCGCCCGGCTCCGGGAGCGGGGGGCGGGACCCGAGCGCGTGGTCGCGGTCGCGCTGCCGCGCTCGGCCGAGCTGGTGGTGGCGCTGGTCGCGGTGCTGAAGACCGGGGCCGCGTACTTGCCGGTGGACCCCGAGCAGCCGGCCGGGCGGACCGCGTCCATGCTGGCAGACGCCGCGCCCGTGGTCACACTGCGCGAGGTGGAGCTCGAACCGGGCGGGCGGCGCGAGCCGGCCACGCCCGTCGATCCGCGCAACCCCGCGTACGTGATCTACACCTCCGGCTCCACCGGCCGGCCCAAGGGGGTCGTGATCGCCCACGAGGCCATCGTCAACCGGCTGCGCTGGATGCAGGCCGAGTACGGACTCACCCCCGAGGACCGGGTGCTCCAGAAGACCCCGGCCGGGTTCGACGTGTCGGTGTGGGAGTTCTTCTGGCCGCTGATCGCCGGGGCCACGCTCGTGGTGGCCGAGCCGGGCGGGCACCGCGACGCGGCGTACCTGGCCGGGCTGATCCGGCGGGAACGGGTCACGACCGTGCACTTCGTGCCGTCGATGCTGCGCGCGTTCCTGGCCGATCCTGACGCGGCGCGCTGCACCGGGCTGCGGCGGGTGATCTGCAGCGGCGAGGAGCTGCCCGCCGGGCTGGCCGCCGAGTTCCACGCGGCGCTGCCGGGGTGCGGGCTGCACAACCTGTACGGACCGACCGAGGCGGCCGTGGACGTCACGTACTGGGCGTGCCGGCCGGGGGAGGACGGACCGGTGCCGATCGGCCGCCCGGTCTGGAACACCGCCGTCCACGTGCTGGACCGCGACCTGCGGCCGGCGGCCGCAGGTGAGCTCTATCTCGCCGGCGTGCAACTGGCCCGCGGCTACCTGGGGCGGCCGGGGCTGACCGCCGGGAGGTTCGTGCCCGATCCGTACGGGCCGCCCGGCAGCCGGATGTACCGGACCGGCGACCTCGCCCGCCGCCGCCCTGACGGGGTCGTCGAGTACGCGGGCCGCGCCGACGACCAGATCAAGATCCGCGGCTTCCGGGTCGAGCCCGGCGAGGTCGAGGCCGTCCTGAACGCCCATCCCGACGTGCGGCAGGCCGTGGTGACCGCCCATGAGGTGCGTCCGGGCGTCACCCTGCTGACCGGGCACGTGGTGCCGGTTGAGGGGGCGGCCGTGGACCCGGACGCGCTGCGCGCCCACGCCGCCGCCCGTCTGCCCGGCCCCATGGTGCCCGCCCTCTTCGTCCCCCTGACGTCGGTCCCCTTGACGGCCAACGGCAAGCTCGACCGCCGCGCTCTCCCGTCTCCGGCGGGGGACGTGGTGGCGGGAGCGGGCGCAGAGAGGGAAAGCTCCGCAGGAGAGGGCGCCGGGGAAGAGGGGGCCGCGAGGGAAGGCGCCGCTGGGGAGAGCGCCGAGGGGTTGCTGGCCGCGCTTGTCGCGGAGGTGCTGCGGTTGCCCGATGTGCGGCCCACGGATGACTTCTTCGCGCTCGGCGGCGACAGCATTCTCGCGCTGCACCTCGTCGGCCGGGCCCGTCGCGCCGGGCTGGCCATCACCGCCCGCCAGGTGCTCGAACTCGGCACCGCCCGCGCCCTGGCCGCCGCCGCAGCGCCGGAGGGCGCGGCCGAGCCTCCGGAGGCGGCGCTCGGCGACGTGCCCGCCACCCCGATCATGGGCTGGCTGCGCGAGCGCGGCGACGGCGCGACCGCCGAGCACTTCGCCCAGTCGATCACCCTGCGCCTGCCCCGCGACGTGGACCGTGACCGCCTGATCCGGGCCCTGCGCGACCTGCTGGACCACCACGACCTGCTCCGCGCCCGCCTCACCGGCACCGGCCTGCACGTGCCGCCGCCCGGCGCCGCGCCCGCCGAGGGCCTGCTGCGCGAGGTGACGGACGACGCCCTCCTGCCGCAGGCGCTCGCGGCGGCCCGCGCCGCCCTCGCCCCGCGCGACGGCGTGATGCTGCGCGCCGTACGGCACCGCGCCCCCGAAGAAGACCTGCTGCACCTGGTCGCGCACCACCTCGTCGTGGACGGCGTCTCCTGGCGGATCCTCGCCGAGGACCTGGCGCAGGCGTACGCCGCCACGACGCCCCTCACCCGCTCCACCTCCTTCCGGACGTGGGCCCGCGCCCTGCCCGCCCTCGACCGCCGCGCCGAGCTGCCGTACTGGACGGACACCCTCACCGCCGAGGAGCCCTGGCGGCTCGACCCGGCGCGGGACACCGCCGCGACCGCCGCCCGGCTCACCGTGAGCGCCCCGCTGGACGTCACGCTCGACCGGGTGCTCGCCGCGCTCGCGCTGGCCGTCGCCGGGCACCGGGCCCGCCACGGCCTGCCGGGCGGCCGCGAGGTCCTGTTCGACGTCGAGGCGCACGGCCGCGAGGACCTGGTGCCCGGCGCGGACCTGTCGCGCACCGTGGGCTGGTTCACCGCCATCTGGCCGGTCCGCCTGGACCCCGGACCGGCAGGCGGGGCCGACGCGCTCGCCCGGGTCTCCGCCCGGCTGCGCGAGGTGCCCGGCAAGGGCGTCGGTTACGGCCTGCTCCGCCACCTCGACCAGGACGCCGGCCCGCGCCTGGCCCGCCTGACCAGACCGGCGGTCTGCGTCAACTTCCTGGGCCGCTTCCCCGAGGAGCCGGGCGACTGGGGGATGGTCCTGGAGCCGGAGAGCTTCCTGGACCTGGCAGACCCCGGCCTGCCGCTCGCGCACGTCCTGACCGTGGACGCGTTCGTGGCCGAGGGCCCGGACGGCGCGCGACTGGAGTCCACCTGGACGTGGGCGTCCCGCGTGCTGGCCGAGCCCGCCGTCCGCGAGCTGTCCGGGCGGTGGCTCGACGCGCTGCGCGCCACCGCGCCGGCCGGCGCCTTCCTGGTCGCGCTCGACCAGGCCGAGCTTGACGAGTTCGAGGAGACCCTGGCGTGACCGGCCCCGAGGCCAAGAAGATCAAGGACGTCTGGCCGCTCACCCCTCTCCAGGAGGGCCTGTTCTTCCACGCCCTGCACGGCGAGGACGACCCGTACACCGTCCACACCACCGTAGAACTGCGCGGCCCGCTCGACGCGGCGGCCCTGCGGGGCGCGGCCGAGCGCCTGCTGGCCCGCCACGACCCGCTGCGCGCGGCCTTCCGCAGCCGGCGGAACGGCCGGCCGGTGCAGGTCATCGCGGCCCGCGCCGCGCTCCGCTGGCAGGAGGCGGACCTGACCGGCGGCGGCTCGGCGGCCGAGGTCGTGGAGCGGGACCGGCGGACGCCGTTCGACCTGCAGTCGCCGCCGCTGCTGCGGTTCACGCTGGTCAAGCAGGCCCCGGACCGGCACCTGCTGCTCGTCGCCAACCACCACCTGGTGCTGGACGGCTGGTCGCTGAACCTGGCGCTGCGCGAGCTGTTCGAGCTGTACGCGGGGGCCGAGCCGCCGCCCGCGCCGCCGTACCAGGACTACCTGGCCTGGCTGGGCGGACGGGACGTCGCGGCGGCGCGTGACGCCTGGCGGGAGCACCTGGCGGGGCTCGGGGAGCGCACTCTGGTGGCCCCGCGAGCGGGCGCGCCCGGCGCGGCCCGCGAGGTCGTGACCGAGCTGAGCGCCGAGCTGACCGGGCGGCTCGCCGCGCTGGCCCGCGGATCGGGCGTCACCATGAGCATGGTCGTGCAGACCGCGTGGGCGCTCGTGCTGGGCGTGCTCACCGGCCGGGACGACGTGGTGTTCGGCACCACGGTCTCCGGCCGGCCGCCCGAGCTGCCCGCCGCCGACCGCATGATCGGCCTGTTCATCAACACCCTGCCGGTACGGGTCCGGCTGCGCCCGCAGGAGCCGGTCACCGCCTGCCTCGCCCGGCTCCGCGACGCCCACGCCCGGCTCGCCGACCACCAGCACCTCGGGCTGGCCGAGATCCAGAGGCTCGCGGGGAGAGGCGAGCTGTTCGACACGCTGGTGCTGTTCGAGAACCATCCGGCAGGCCCCGTCGGCCCGCTGGTCGAGAGCGTCGAGGAGCGCGACGCCACCCACTACCCGATCACGCTCTGCGCCCGCCCGGGCGAGCGGCTGCGGCTGGAGCTGGCGTACCGGGAAGGCCGGGTGAGCACCGCCGAGGCCCGGCAGACGCTGGACCGGACGGTCCGCGCGCTGGAACGGCTGGCCGCCGCACCCGAACGCCCGATCGGCCTGATCGACCTGCTGGACGAGACCGAACGCGCCCAGGTGCTCGGCGCACAGGCGGGCATGGCCGGCCCGTACCCCGCCCGGACCCCGGCCGACGCCTTCGCCGAGCGCTGCGCGGCCACGCCGGACGTGACCGCCGTGGTGGACGCCGCAGGGAACGCCCTCACCTACGCCGAGCTGGCCGCGCGGGCCGACCGGCTGGCCGGGGCGATCGGAGCGGGCCCCGAGGACGTCGTCGCCCTGGCGTTGCCGCGCGGCCTCGACCTGGTCGCGGCCATCCTGGCGGTCTGGCGGTCCGGCGCGGCGTACCTGCCGGTCGACCCCGGCTATCCGGCGGACCGGATCGCGCTCATGCTCGGCGACGCGCGGGCCGCCGTCGTGGTCACCGACTCCGCGACCGCGCCCGGCCTGCCCCTCGCCGGGGACGCCAGGATCGTCCTGGCCGACGACCCGGCACCGGGAACCGCTCGCCGCGAAGCCGCCCGGCCGGAAAATCCCGCGTACGTGATCTACACCTCCGGCTCCACCGGCCGCCCCAAAGGCGTCGTGGTGCCGCACGGAGCCGTCGCCAACCTGCTGGCCGCGCACGAGGCCGACACCGTCGCGGCGGCGGTCGCCGCCGTCGGCGGGCGGCGGCTGCGGGTCGCGCACAGCGCGTCGTTCTCGTTCGACGCCTCGGTGGACCCGCTGCTGTGGATGCTCGCCGGGCACGAGCTGCACGTGCTGGACGACGCCACGTACCAGGATCCCGAGCTGCTCGCCGGCTACCTGGCCGAGCACCGGATCGACTACGTGGACGTGACGCCGTCGTACCTGGCCTCGCTCGTCACCGCCCTGGAGGACGGCCCGCACCGGCCCGTCGTGGTCGCGGTCGGCGGCGAGGCGGTGCCCGGCCCGCTCTGGCGGCGGCTCGGCGCGCTGCCGGGGGTGATCGCCAGGGACCTGTACGGCCCGACCGAATGCACGGTGGACGCCTACGTGCGCAGGCAGGACGGCACCGCGGGCCCCGTGCCCGGCGTCCGCGCGCTGGTGCTCGACCCGATGCTGCGCCCGGCGCCGCCCGGCGTGACCGGCGAGCTGTACCTGGCGGGGGCCGGGCTGGCCCGCGGCTACCTGGGGCGGCCCGGGCTGACCGCCGAACGCTTCGTGCCCTGCCCGTACGGGCCTCCAGGCGCGCGCATGTACCGCACCGGCGACCTCGCGCGGTGGCGGGAGGGCCGGCTGGAGCTCGCCGGGCGGGCCGACGACCAGGTGAAGATCCGCGGGTTCCGGATCGAGCCCGGCGAGGTGGAGGCCGCGCTGACCGGCTGCCCCGGCGTCGAGGAGGCCGCCGTCGCGGTGCGCGCGGACGGCGCGGGCGGGCCTCGGCTCGTCGCCTACGTACGCGGCCGGGCGAGCGAGGATGAGGTGCGCGCGTACCTGCGGGGCGTGCTGCCCCGGCCGCTGGTGCCCTCGGCGGTCGTCCGGCTCGCCGAGCTGCCGCTGCTGCCCAACGGCAAGGTGGACCGGCGCGCCCTCCCCGAACCCGCCGGGACGCGGGCGGCGGGACGTGCGCCGCGCGGCCCGCTGGAGGAGCGGCTGTGCGCGCTGTTCGCCGAGGTGCTGGGCGTGGACCGGGTCGGCGCCGACGACGACTTCTTCGAGCTGGGCGGCCACTCGCTGCTCGCCGCCCGGCTGGTGAGCCGGCTCCGGAGCGAGCTCGGCGCGGCGGCCGGCGTCCGCACGCTGTTCGACGCGCCGACCGTCGCCGAGCTGAGCGGCCGGCTCGGCGTGGCCGCCGCGCGCCCGCCGCTGGTAGCGCGCCCGCGCCCGGAACGGGTGCCGGCCTCGCACGCCCAGCGCGGCCTGTGGCTCCAGCACCGGCTGGAGGGCGGCTCGGCCACCTACAACATGCCCTTCGCGCTGCGGCTGGACGGCCCGCCCGACGTGCCAATCGACGTCGCTGCGCTGGAGCTCGCGCTGGCGGACGTGGTGGAGCGGCACGAGGTGCTGCGGACGGTGTTCGGGGAGGAGGACGGCGAGCCGTACCAGATCGTGCTGGAGCGGGCGGACGTCCGCGTCGAGACCGGGCCCGCCGACCTCGGGCACGTCTTCGACCTGGCCGCCGAGCCGCCGCTGCGGGCGTGGCTGGACGGCGACCGGCTGACCGTGCTGCTGCACCACATCGCGGGGGACGAGCTGTCGCTGCGCCCGCTGGTCGCCGACCTGACCGCCGCCTACCGGGCCCGCGTCGAGGGCCGCGCGCCGGACTGGGCGCCGCTGCCCGTCCAGTACGCCGACTACGCCCTGTGGCAGCGCGAGCTGCTGGGCGACCGGGACGATCCGGCGGGGCGGCCCGCGAAGGAGCTGGCGTACTGGCGGGGCGCGCTCGACGGCCTGCCGCCCGAGCTGCCGCTGCCCGTGGACCGGCCCTTTCCCGACGAGCCCGGCAGACGCGGCGCGACGATCGCCTTCGACCTGCCGCTCGACGCGATCGACGAGCTGGCGGGGCGGCACGGGTGCACGCCGTTCATGGTGCTGCACGCGGCGGTGGCGGCGCTGCTGACCCGGCTCGGCGCCGGCACCGACATCGTGCTCGGCACGCCGGTCGCGGGGCGGGCGGACGAGGCGCTGAACGACCTGGTGGGGCTCTTCGTCAACACCGTCGTGCTGCGGGTGGACACCGGCGGCGAGGTCACGTTCGCCGGGCTGCTCGATCGGGTGCGGGCCGTCGACCTGGCCGCGTTCGACCACGCGGAGACGCCCTTCGACCTGCTGGTGGAGGAGCTGCGGCCGGTGCGCGTGCCCGGCAGGCATCCGCTGTTCCAGGTGATGATCGCGTACGAGCGCGACTCGGGGCTGCCGGTCGAGGAGGTCGGCGGGCCTGGCGTGTCCAAGTTCGACCTGACGTTCGTGCTCGGGCCGGGCGGGGGGCAGGTGGAGTACCGCACGGACCTGTTCGACGCCGCCACCGCCGAAGGGCTCGGGGCGCGGCTGGCGGAGATCGTCCGGCAGGCGGCGCTCCGGCCCGAGCGGCCGGTCGCCGAGCTTTCCGTCGCCCCCATGCGGGCGCCCGCCATTCGCGGCCTGCCCATGGGGACGGGCGGGGCGGAGCCGCGTACGGAGGCCGAGCGTGTGCTGTGCCGGCTGTTCGGCGAGGTGCTCGGGGTCCGCGAGGTGGGCGCGGGCGACGACTTCTTCCTGCTGGGCGGGCACTCGCTGCTCGCCGGGCGGCTGGCCGCGCGGATCAGGGCCGTCACGGGTGCGGAGGTGGCTCTCGCCGACGTCTTCGCCGCCCAGACCCCGGCCGGCCTGGCTGCTCGCCTCGCCCTCCCGACCGCCCGCTCCGCCGCCTCGGACGGGCGCGCCCGGCCCTCGCCGGCAGGCGGGACGCCGCCGTTGGTGGTGCGGGAGCGGCCCGAGCGGGTGCCGTTGGCGGCGGCGCAGCGGCGGTTGTGGTTCCTGGACCGGCTGCACGGACCGTCCGACGCCTACACCGTGCCGCTCGTCCTGCGCCTGCGCGAGCCGCTGGACCCGGCGGTGCTCCGCCGGGCGGTCGGCGACCTGATGGAGCGGCACGAGGCGCTGCGGACCGTGTTCGGGGAGGAGGACGGCGAGCCGTACCAGATCGTGCTGGACCGGGTGGACCCGCCCGTCACCGACGGGCCCGCCGACCTCGGGCACGTCTTCGACCTGACGGCCGAGCCGCCGCTGCGGGTGTGGCTGGACGGCGACCGGCTCACGGTGCTGCTCCACCACCTCGCCGCCGACGAGTGGTCGGTCGGCCCGCTCTGGGACGACCTCGCCACCGCCTACGGGGCCCGCGCCGAGGGTCGCGCGCCGGACTGGACGCCGCTGCCCGTCCAGTACGCCGACTACGCCCTGTGGCAGCGCGACCTGCTCGCCGGCGGTCTCGCCGACCGGCAGCTCGCCCACTGGACCGGCGCGCTCGCCGACCTTCCCGGACGCCTGGAGCTGCCCGCGTGGACCGGCGGGGACGCCACCGCCACCGCCTCGCGCCCCGCCGCGCCCCTGCGGGAGCTGGCCCGCCGTACCGGGACGACCATGTTCATGGCGGCCCACGCGGTCGTGGCGGCCCTGCTGACCAGGCTCGGCGCGGGCACCGACGTCCCGGTGGGCGCGGCCGTCGCGGGCCGTACGGACGAGGCGCTGACCGGCCTGATCGGTTTCTTCGTCAACACCGTCGTGCTGCGCGTGGACACCGGCGGCGATCCGACGTTCGCCGAGCTGCTGGCGCGGGTGCGGGCCGCCGACCTGGCCGCGTTCGAGCACGCTGACGTCCCCTTCGACCAGGTCGTGGAGGCGGTCAACCCCGAACGCGGCGACGGCGACCCGCTGTTCCAGGTGACCGTGGCCTACCACCCGGCCACCGGGTCGCTCCCCGGATTCGCCGCCGAGGAGGAGCCCGCGCCGCCCGGACCGGCCAAGTTCGACCTCTCCGTCACCTTCACCGAACGACCGGGCGCGACCGACCTGGACGTGCTGGTCGAACACCGGGGCGGGGCGGCCGGACGGTACGCCGCGCACCTGCTCCGCCTGCTCGACGCGGTGACCGCGGATCCGGGGAGACGGCTGAGCGAATACCCGCTCCTCGCCCCCGCCGAGCTGGAGACCGTGCTCACCACCTGGAACGACACCGGCTCCGCCGAGCCGTTCCTGACCCTGCCCGAGCTGTTCGAGGCCCAGGTCAGGGCGACGCCGGACGCGGTCGCGGTCCGGTGCGAGTCGGAGTCGCTGACGTACGCGGAGCTCGACGCGCGGGCGGACCGCCTGGCCGCCTCGCTCGCCGCCGCCGGCGCGGGCCCCGAACGCCTCGTGGCCGTGGCGCTGCCGCGCGACCCGCGGATGGTGGTCGGCGTGCTGGCGGTGGCCAAGGCCGGGGCCGCGTACCTGCCGATCGACCCGGCGCAGCCCGCCGGGCGGATCGCCGCCATGCTGGACGACGCGCGGCCCGTCCTGCTGCTCGCCACCCGCGAGACCGCCGGGCGGGTGCCCATGACGCCCCTGCTCATGGACGACCCGCCCGCCCCCGCCGGGCCGCCGGTCCGGCCGCTGCCCCGCCACCCCGTCTACGTGATCTACACCTCCGGCTCGACCGGCCGCCCCAAGGGGGTGGTGCTGGAGCACGCCGGGGTGCGGGCGCTGGTGGACACCGCCGTGCGCCGGTTCGGCGTCGGCCCGGGCAGCCGGGTCCTGCAGTTCGCCTCGATCTCCTTCGACGTGGCGTTCTGGGAGCTGACCATGGCGCTGTGCACCGGCGCGACGCTCGTCGTCGTGCCCGCCGAGCGGCGGGTCGCCGGCCCCGAGCTGACCGAGTACGCCACCCGCCACGCCGTCACCCACCTGGCGCTGCCGCCCGCGCTGCTGTCGGCCCTGCCCGCCGAGTGCACGCTGCCGGAGGGATCGACGCTGCTGGTCGGCACCGAGACGGTGACGCCCGAGCTGGTACGCCGCTGGGCCGGCCGGCACCGCGTCGTCGACGCCTACGGGCCGACCGAGGCCATGGTGAACTCCACCCTCTGGCCCGCCGACGGCGACCTCGACGCCCTCACGACCGTGCCCATCGGCCGCCCTGACGTGGGCAAACGCGTCTACGTCCTGGACCGCGCGCTGCGTCCCGCGCCGCCCGGCGTCATCGGCGAGCTGTACGTGGCGGGCGCGGGCCTCGCCCGCGGCTACCTCGACCGGCCCGCCCTGACGAGTGAGCGCTTCGTGCCCGACCCGTACGGGCCGCCCGGCACCCCCATGTACCGCACCGGCGACCTGGCCCGGTGGCGCGACGACGGCGCGGTGGAGTTCGCCGGCCGCGCCGACGGCCAGGTCAAGATCCGGGGCTTCCGCA
Organism: Nonomuraea sp. AD125B; assembly: GCF_041402765.1. Classification (NCBI taxonomy): domain Bacteria; kingdom Bacillati; phylum Actinomycetota; class Actinomycetes; order Streptosporangiales; family Streptosporangiaceae; genus Nonomuraea; species Nonomuraea sp. AD125B. The sequence continues at coordinate 20,873 of NZ_JBGLOU010000008.1, forward strand.
TCGAGCCGGGCGAGGTGGAGTCGGTGCTGGCCGGCTGCCCCGGCGTCCGCGAGGTCGCGGTGGTCGCCCGCGAGGACCGGCCGGGTGAGCGCCGGCTCGTGGCGTACGTGACCGGGGCCGAGACCGACCCCGCCACCCTGCGGGCGCACGTCGCCGCGCGGCTGCCCGACTACATGGTGCCCGCCGCGTTCGTGGCGCTCGACGCGCTGCCGCTCATGGTGAACGGCAAGGTGGACAGGAAGGCGCTGCCCGCTCCCGGCGCCCCCGCCGCCGGGCGGTCGCGGGGGCCGCGCACCCCGGCGGAACAGGCGCTGTGCGCGATCTTCGCCGACGTGCTGGGCGCCGAGGGTGTCGGCGTGGACGACAACTTCTTCCACCTGGGCGGGCACTCGCTGCTCGCGGTCAAGGTGCTGGCGCGGGTGCGGAGCGGGCTGGGCGCGGACCTGCCGCTGCGCGCCCTGTTCGACACGCCCACGGTCGCGGGCCTCGCGGGCGCGCTCGCCGCCTCGCCGCCGGCCCGCGCCGACGGCCTCGTGGCGGCCGTGCGGCCGGAGCGGGTCCCGTTGTCGTCGGCGCAGCTCAGGCTCTGGTTCCTGGGGGCGCTTGAAGGCCCGTCGGCGACCTACAACGTGCCCCTGGCCGTGCGGCTGCCCGGCCCGGTGGAGCCGTCCGTGTTCCGGGCGGCGCTCGGCGACGTGGTACGCCGGCACGAGGTCCTGCGCACGGTCTACCGCGAGCAGGACGGCGTCCCGTACCAGGTGGTCCTCGATCCCGCGGACCCCGAGGTCGCGGACGGGCCGCCGGACCTCGGGCACGTCTTCGACCTGGCCGCCGAGCCGCCGCTGCGGGTGTGGCTGGACGGTGACCGGCTCACGCTGCTGCTGCACCACATCGCCTGCGACGAGTGGTCCGTGACGCCGCTGCTCGCGGACCTGGACACCGCGCTGCGGGCGCGGGCCGCCGGACGCGCGCCGGACCTCGCGCCGCTGCCCGTACAGGTGGCCGACCACGCCCTGTGGGAGCGCGACCGGCTCGACGCGACCCTGCCCGAGCACCTGGCGTACTGGACGAAGGTCCTCGCCGCGCTGCCGGAACGGCTCGCGCTGCCGCCGGCCGGGCCCGGCGGGGCGGTCGTCCGCCAGGCGTCCGCCGGGGTGCGGGACGCGCTCGCCGCGCTCGCCGCCCGCGCGGGCACGAGCCTGTTCATGGTGCTGCACGCCGCCGTGGCGGCGCTGCTGACCAGGCTCGGCGCGGGCACCGACATTCCTCTGGGCACGCCGGTCGCCGGGCGGCCGGACGACGCGCCGGCCGATCTGGTGGGCTGCTTCGTCAACACCCTCGTGCTGCGGTTGGACACCGGCGGCGACCCCGCCTTCGCCGAGCTGCTGGAGCGGGTGCGCGAGGTGGACCTGGCCGCGTTCGAGCACGCCGGGGCGCCGTTCGAGCGGGTGGTGGAGGCGGTCAACCCCGGCCGTTCGGGCGCGGGGAACCCGCTGTTCCAGGTCATGGTGACGTACCAGCGGAGCGGGCCGGCCGCGCTGGAGGTGCTGCCGGAGCCCGGGCCGCCGGCTCCCAAGTTCGACCTCGCCTTCGCGTTCACCGAGACGAGCGGGGCGGCCGGGCTGGAGGTCGCCGTCGAGCACCGGCTCGCGCCTGACGTGGCCGAGCGCGTCACCGACGCTCTCCTGCGCCTGCTGGACCAGGTCGCCGCGACCCCCGCCGCGCCGATCGGCGCCCTCGATCTGCCGGCGGTGGGTCTCGGCGGCCGGGACCCCCGTCCCGCCGCCGTCCGTCGCGAGGTCGCGCGGCGGGAGCTCGAAGGGCCCGTCGAGCACTGGCTGGCGGCGATCTTCGAGGAGGTGCTGGGCGTGGCCGGGGTCGGGGCCGGCGACGACTTCTTCCACCTCGGCGGCCACTCGCTGCTCGCGGTCCGGCTGATCAGCAGGATCAGGGCCGAGCTGGGCGCGGCGGTCACGGTCAGGGACGTGTTCGACGCCCCCACCGTCGCCGGGCTGGCCGCCAGGCTCGCCCGCGTCCCCGGCCCCGCCCCCGCGATCCGGCCGCGAGCGCGCGGCGAACGGGTGCCGCTGTCGTCGGCGCAGCGCCGGCTGTGGTTCCTGCACACGCTCGACGGACCGTCGGCCGCCTACAACGTGCCGCTCGCCGTACGGCTGCGCGGCCCGCTGTCCGCCGACGCCCTCCGCGAGGCCGTCGGGGACGTCGTGGCCAGGCACGAAGCGCTCCGCACGGTCATCGCCGAGGACGAGCTGGGGCCGTACCAGGTCGTCCTCGACCCGGCGCCGGTGCAGGTCATGGACGGGCCGGGGGATCCCGGCCACCGGTTCCGCCTCGACGGCGAGCCGCCGGTCAAGGTCTGGCTGCACGCCACGGCCCCCGGCGAGCACCTGCTGCTCGTCCTGCTGCACCACATCGCGGCGGACGAGTGGTCGGTCGGCCCGCTGTGGGACGACCTGGCCGCCGCCTACCGGGCGCGGGCGGCCGGGCGGGCGCCGGACTGGGCGCCGCTGCCCGTCCAGTACGCCGACCACACCCTCTGGGAACGCGAGAACCACGACCCGGGCCGGCTCGCGTACTGGCGTCGGGCCCTCGCCGGGCTCCCCGAACACCCGACGCTCCCGCACGACCTGCCCCGTCCGGCCGCCGCGACCGGCGACGGCGACGTGGTGGAGTTCCGCCTGCCGCCCGGCACGAGGGAGGGCCTGGCCCGGCTCGCGGCGGACGGCGGCGCGACCATGTTCATGGTGGTGCACGCCGCCGTGGCGGCGCTGCTGACCAGGCTCGGCGCGGGCACCGACGTCGCGGTGGGCACGCCCGTCGCGAACCGGCCGGACGACGCGCTGGCCGCCCTGGTGGGCTTCTTCGTCAACACGGTCGCGCTGCGGGTGGACACCGGCGGCGACCCCGACTTCGCCGAGCTGCTGGCCCGGGTCCGCGACGCCGACCTGGCCGCGTTCGAGCACGCCGACGTGCCGTTCGACCAGGTGGTCCAGGCGGTCGCGCCGGCCCGGTCGCCGGCCTGGCACCCGCTGTTCCAGGTGGCGGTGGCCTACCATCCCGCCAGCCGGTCGCTCGGGCCGCTGGGGGAGGCGGCGGCCGAGATCGAGGAGATGGCCACGGGCACGGCCAAGTTCGACCTCGCGGTGTCGCTGGCGGAGGAGGGCGACGGGGCGGTCGAGTACCGTACCGACCTGTTCACCAGGGGCACGGCGGAGCGGATCGCGGCCGGGCTGGCGGAGTTGCTGGCCACGGTGGCCCGCGCCCCCGGCACCCGCCTGAGCGAGCTGGACGTGCCGCCCGTGACGCGCGCGGACTGGACGCCGGTGCCCGCCACGGCGGTGACGACAGGGCCGGCGGTGGACGTGCGGCGGATGGCGGAGCTGTTCGCTGACGTGCTCGGCGTTCCCGTCCCGGGCCCGGACGAGGGCTTCTTCGAGCTGGGCGGCCACTCGCTGCTGGCGGGCCGGCTGATGACCGCCGTCGCCGCCGAGTTCGGGGTGCGGCTGCCGGTCAGGACGCTGTTCGAGGCGCCCACGCCCGCCGCGCTCGCCGCGCGGGTACGCGCCCCGCACCGCCCCGGACACGCCCTCGACGTGCTGCTGCCCATCAGGACGGGCGGGGAGGGGCCGCCGTTGTTCTGCGTGCACCCGCTGTTCGGGCTCGCCTGGTGCTTCACGGGCCTGGCGGGGGCGCTGGACGTGCCGGTGTACGGGCTGCAGGCGCGCGGCCTGGCCGGTCCTGAGCCGCTGCCACGCACCCTGGACGAGATGGCCGCCGACTACCTGGCCGCCGTCAGGGCGGTGGCGCCGGCGGGGCCGTACCGGCTGCTCGGCTGGTCCTTCGGCGGCGTCGTCGCGCACGCGATGGCCGCCCGCCTGCGCCGCGAGGGCGAGGAGGTGGCCCTGCTGGCGCTGCTCGACTCCTACCCGCTGCTGCCCGGCGAACGGCCCGAGACCGGCGACGACGAGCAGGACGCCCTGCGCTTCCTGCTCCGCCTGGCCGGGCACGACGCCCGCGGGCCGCTCGACCGGCGGCGCGTGGTGCGGTACCTGCGGGCGGGGGGAGGGGCGCTGGCCGAGATCGAGGAGACCACGATCGGCGCGATGATCGACGTCGCGGTCAACGCCGAGCGGCTCATCACCGGCGACCCGCACCCGTTCTACGACGGGGACCTGCTGTTCGTCACCGCGGGCGCGGACAAGGCCGGCTCGGGGCTCGAACCCGGCCGCTGGCGTCCGTACGTGGGCGGCGCCGTCGAGGAGCACGTCATCGACTGCGAGCACTACCAACTGGCCGATCCTGGGCCGCTCGCCCAGGTGGCCCGCATGCTGAAGGAGCGACTGCGATGACCAACCCGTTCGAGGACCCCGAGACCGACTACCTCGTGGTGGTCAACGACGAGGCCCAGCACGCGCTGTGGCCCGCGTGGATCCCGCTGCCCGAGGGCTGGCGGGACGTGTACGGTCCCGGCGCCCGCGACCTGTGCCTCCAGTACGTCGAGACCCACTGGACGGACATGCGCCCGGCCGGGCTCGCCCGCGCCATGGACGCCTGATCAGGCCATCGCCCCGGCGCGGGCCGCGGCCAGGGCCGCCGTCGCGGCCCGGTCGGCGGCGGCCTCGTCGAGGGGTTCGCCGGTGTTGAGCAGCGCGTAGTACAGGGGCGCGGAGACGGCGGCGATCACCCGGCGCGCGTCGGTGCCGGGCGGCAGTTCACCCCGCTCGACGGCGTCGGTGACGCAGCCGGCCCACTCCTCGACGCGTACGGCGTAGAAGCGGTGCAGCGCCCGCGCGGCCTGCTCGTCGCAGAGCGCGGCGGCGATCAGCGCCTTGAACAGTCTCCCCTGGCGGGTGTCGGTGAGGGTCCTGACGACCAGGCGGGCGTTGTCGCGCAGGTCCCGCCCGACGTCGCCGTGGCGGGAGCGGGGGAGCGAGTGCTCGGCCATGTCCTGGAGCAGGTCGGCGGCGAGCGCGCCGGGCGATCCCCAGCGGCGGTAGACGGTGGTCTTCCCGACGCCCGCGACGCGGGCGACCTCGCCGAGGTCGAGCCCGTGGAAGCCGCGCTCGGCCAGGACGTCGCCGGCGGCCCGGAGCACGGCCTCGCGCACGCGAGCAGTACGCCCACCAGGCCGGACGGCACCCGGCTGGACATCGTCCGACATGCCGGACTCTCCCTTCCCCTCAGCCCTTATCGGGACTGGAGTTCCCTTAAGGCGGTAGCTGGTGCTACTGTTCCCTCATCTTAACGGAACTCCAGACCCATTTAGAGGGCTCTCTCATGTCCATCACCCAAGCCGTCCCGGCGCCCGCCCGCCTCCTGACCGGCCGCCACCGGGTCACCCTCGCGGTCCTCCTGGTCGCCCAGTTCATGCTGGCCGTCGACTTCTCGATCCTGAACGTGGCGCTCCCCGCCATCGGCGACGACCTGGGCTTCTCCCTGGGCGGCCTCCAGTGGATCGCCACCGCCTTCGCCCTGTGCGCGGCCGGGTTCACCCTCTTCTTCGGCCGCATCGGCGACCTGCTCGGCCGCAAGCGCATCTTCCTCGGCAGCCTCGCGCTCCTCGGCGTGGCCTCCCTCGTGGGCGGGCTCGCCCCGACGCCCGAGCTTCTCATCGCCGCCCGGGTCGCCCAGGGGCTCGCGACCGCCGCCGCCACCCCCTCCGGGCTGGCCCTGCTGACCACGTCCTTCCCCGAAGGCCCGCTGCGGCAGAAGGCGCTCGGGCTCAACGGCGCCCTCATGTCCGCCGGGTTCACGGCGGGGGCGGTGCTCGGCGGCGTGCTCACCGACGTGCTCTCCTGGCGCTGGGCGTTCTTCGTCAACGTGCCCGTCGCGCTCGCCGTGCTCGTCGTCGCGCCCGCCGTCATCGCCGAGTCCCGGCCCGCCGACCGGCCCCGGCTCGACCTGCCCGGCGCGCTCAGCGTCACCCTCGGCCTGCTCGGCGTCGTCTACGGCCTCACCCAGGCGGGCGAGCACGGCTGGACGCACCCGCGGGCGGTGGCGGGGCTGCTCGCCGGCGCGGTCCTGCTCGCCGTCTTCCTCCTCGTCGAACGCCGGGCCGCCCAGCCCCTGGTCCCGCTGAAGGTGCTGGCCAGGCCGACCGTGGCCTGGGGCAACCTGATCGGGCTGCTCGCCTTCGTCACCGAGACGTCCCTGGTGTACCTGCTCACCCTCTACCTGCAGAAGACCCTCGGCTTCTCGGCCCTCGCCGCCGGGCTCTCCTTCGGGGTGCTCGGGCTCGGCACCGTGGCCGGCGGCCTGCTCGCGCCGAAGGCCATCGCCCGCACCTCCACCATCGCCGTACTGGTCGGGGGCGGGCTGCTGCAGGCCGTCAGCACCGCCGCCCTGCTGCTGCTCGGCGACACGGCGGCGGCCCTGGCGCTGCTGCTGCCCGCCACGTTCCTGGGCGGCGTGGGCAACATGCTGGTCATCGTCGGCTTCATGGTCACCGCCACGGCGGGCCTGCCCGACCACCAGCAGGGCCTCGCCACCGGGCTGGCGTCGATGTCACAGCAGGTCGGCATCACCATGGGGACGCCGATCATGTCCGCGATCGTCACCGCGGTGACCGGCGGCGCGGTCTCGGCCGGCGCGATCCGGCACGGCGTCCTCGTCGCCGTCGCGGCCAACGCCGGCCTCGTCCTGCTCGGCGTGCTCGTCGCCGCCGTCCTCCTGCGCGTGCCGGGCATAATGATCGCCATCCCCCGGAGAAGGAGCAGAAGGTGACCATCGAGTGGGCCCCGTTGTCCGCCGCCGACCTGCCGGCGATCGCCGAACTCGCCCGGCGCTGCCTCGACCACGACGGCGGGCTCCCGGCGACCACGTCACCGTCCTTCCTGGAACGCAGGTACGCCGCAGGACCGGGGGTGGGCGCGTACGACGGCGGCCGGCTCGTGGCCTGCGCCGCCGCCCGCCCCGCCGGCCCGGCGACGGCCGTGACCGGCCTGGTCGACCCGGCCCACCGGGGGCGGGGGCTCGGCTCCGGCCTGCTGGACCGGCTGGCCGAGGGCCCCGTACGGCTGGAAGTCGAGTCGCTGACGCCCGAGGCCGACGCGCTCTTCCGCGCCCGCGGCTTCCGGCGGACGTTCGCCGAGGACGTCTTCCGCCGCGACCTGGCCCTGCCGCTGCCGGACGTCCCGCTGCCGGCTGAGCTGGCCGCCGAGGAGTGGTCGCCCGCCACCGAGGAGGTCTTCCACGCGGCCTACTCCGCGTCGTTCGCCGACCGGCCCGGCTTCCCCGGCTGGTCCCGCCAGGAGTGGGTGGACTGGCTGGTGGACGACGACTTCCTGCCCGGCTGCTCCCTGGTCGCCCGTACGGCGGACGGCGCCGCCGCCGGCTTCGTCGCGTGCGCGGAGGGCTTCCTCATCCAGGTCGGCGCGGTGCCCGGATGGCGCCGGCGCGGCCTGGCCCGGGCGCTCGCCGTCGCCGCGCTCGGCCGGATGCGCGCGGCCGGCGCGACGGAGGTCTTCCTGGACGTCAACGAGAACAACCCGGCCTCGGCCGCGCTCTTCCGCGGCCTCGGGTTCGAGGCGGTCGCCCGCCGGGCCCGCTACGAGAACTGACGGCCTCCCGGAGGCCGTCAGCGTCACCTACGGCTGGCTGTCTTCGCGTGGGCCGTCAGCGGCCGGGTGTCGTCCCGGGCACCGTCGGCGTCACGTTCGGCCGGGTGCCGTTCCGGGGGCCGTCAGCGTCTCGTGCAGGTGGCGGGCCTCGTACAGGACGCGGCTCGACCCCTTGCGCGCGGCCATGTCGGCCAGCCCGGCGACCTCGCCGCGCGCCCCCGCGAGCGCGGCGGCCCGCGCCGCGACCGCCAGCAGCTCGCCCAGCCCCGCGCGGGGCCGCTCGCCGGACCGGGGCAGCAGGGCGGGCAGAGCCTCGGCCAGCACCGCCCACACCTCGGCGTGCGCCCCCGCCGCCGTCAGGCCGTCGAGCGCGGCGGTGATCCGCTTGAGCACCACGAACTCGACGTCGATCAGCCGCGCGACGGCCCGCCCGAGGTCGGCGGCCGGAAGCTGCCCGCGCGCCGCGAGCGTGAGCGCCGCCTCGGCCGCCGCCGCCCGCTGCGCGTCCCGCCGGTGCCCCAGCCCGCCCGCGATCAGCATCGCGGTGGCGGCCCCCACGGGCCCGTCGCCGTGGGCCAGGGCCGCGAGGGCGGTCATCCTGGCGTCATTGCCGTCGGACACCCAGGGCCGGCAGCGCAGCAGGGCGGCGGCCACGAGCTCGCGGTGCGACGGCAGCACCAGCGGCCCCCACAGAGGGTCGTCCGAAGACGACAGGTAGTCGGGGCCCCGATGGTCGACGCCCCATGACGCGGCGAGCCACGCCGGCAGGCCCTCGGGGGCCACGATCTCCACCCGCACCCGGCGCGACCAGCTCCGCGGGCTGTAGCTGTACTGCGACCGCTCCTCCTCGTACGGCGTCACGCGCACGGCAGGATCCGGCCATCCGCCGTCCCGCAGCCAGGCGGCCAGCGTCCGCCCCGCCTCGCCCGGCAGCTTCTCCGCCCGTACGACCAGCTCGGGATCGCAGCGCCGGGGCAGCCGCAGCAGCGCCTGCTCGAAGTCGGCCGGCAGCGGCTCGCCGCCCTCCAGCCGCTCCATCCGCTCCACCAGGACCGCCGCGTCGACGTGCCCGGTGGCCGAGGTCGGCGTGGCGAGCAGCGCGGGCACCGTGCGCCCGTCCTCGAACAGCGCGATCACCTCCGCCAGCCGCCGCCGGACGAGCCGCTGGCCGACCCACTCCGAGGAGTCGTGGTAGCCCTCCAGCACCTGGTTCAGCTGCCGGCTCCGCTTGGGGGCGATGATCGCCAGCGCGCAGCGGAGCACCAGGAAGGGAATCCTGCTGCCTCCGAACACGTACAGGTGGTGCTGGGCGGGCTCCCCGTCCGGCAGGGTCTCCTCCAACCACGGCCGCAGCGCCGCCACCACCGCCGCCCGGTCGCTATGGGTCAGCTCGACGAGCCCGCCCAGGACCCGCTCGCACCGCGCCGGCTCGCTCCGCCAGTTGAGCGCCCGCAGCTCCGCGACCAGCTCGTCCGGCGAGGCGATCGGCGGCGCGAGAGCGGGCGGCGCGGGCGCGCGCAGCACGGAGGCGACCGGCCGCTCCGGCTCGGCCGCGGCGACCTCGCCGTAGCCGGCCGCGACGCGCTCGCGCAGGTCGGCGGGCAGCCGGGCGGCGGCCTCGCGGACCGCGTCCCGGCCCGCCTCGCCGGCGTAGGGGGCCAGCCGGACCGCCAGCCGCACCGCCCGCCCCCGCAGGGCGGGATCGTCCAGGTCGAACACGGCGGCGAGCGCGGGCACCGCCCCGCCGCCGCGGGGGCCGGACGCCCGCGCCGCCCACCGCACCGCCTCCTCGACCAGCTTCTTCTCCGGCCGGTACGCCAGCGCCCCCACAGCCTCGGCGAACAGCTCGTCGTCGAGCAGCCCCGCCTCCTCGGCCCGCCGCAGCTCCTCCACCGCCAGCTCGGTCACCGTCGGACCGGCCGACGGCAGCAGGCGTACGAGATCGAGCACCGGGATCTCCGGCGGCTCCGGCGCGAGCAGCCGCCAGAGCCACACGAACGGCATCATCTCCGCGTCCGGGCCTCCGCCCAGGAACCGGGAGGCGCACCCGTCGACCAGCGTCGCGCGCGGCACCCGGCCCGTACGCGCCAGCGCGGCCAGCTCCGTCATGGCCGTGCTCCGCCCCAGCGGCTCGGCCACGCCCTGCGCCTGGAACAGGCGCGGCAGCAGGGCGTCGAGCAGCGGATCGCGGTCGAGCTCCAGGTCCTCCCCGGGCCGCCGCCTGGCCAGCCGCCAGGCCCACCCGACGACGAAGGCGTCACCGCCGGGCGGCTCCAGGCCGGTGTCGGTGACCAGCGCGGCGACGAGGTCCCAGCCGGGCACGCCCTCCGCGCGCTGCCACCGCCGCCGGCCGGTCGCCGGCCGGAGCCGCGCGGCCAGCCGTACGGCGAGGTCGCGCCGCCACTCCAGGGGGCGGCGGCGCAGCAGGGGGAGGAGGAGGGCGGCGTCCAGCTCGGGGTCGCGCGGCCGGCGCAGCTCCCTGCGGTCGAGCCAGGCCGCGACCTGCTCGGCGCCGGTGAGGCAGGCCGCTCCGGCCAGCCGGAAGCCGGTCGCCAGGCCCTCGATGTCGGCCCGGGCGGGGAACCCGCCGCGCAGCTCCTCGGTCATGTGCCCGGGGAGCTGCACGGCGATCGCCCGCCGGCCGAGGTCGCTCAGGCCGTCCAGGAACGTCGCGAGGTCCCGGTCATCGCCCGCCTCGATGCGGTCGAGGGCCTCCTGCCAGGGATTCATGCGGCCACCTCGCCGCGCCGCGCTGCCAAAGAAGCGATCATGGGCGCGACGGTAACGACCGCCACCGACAGATCGCGAGAGCCCCGGTCAGGCCAGGGCGGGCTCCGGCGCGGCGGCGGGACCCGGTCAGGCCAGGGCGGGCTCCGGTGCGGTGGCGGCGGGGCGGGTGGGGTCGCCGGCGAGGCGGCGGGAGGCGTACTGGGCGATCTGGCCGTGCGCTGCCACGACGACGCCGAAGCCGACGACCAGGACCGCGATGAGCGTCATGCGCGAGTCGGGCGCCAGGATGATGGCCGCGCCGTCGGAGAACCCGGTGCTCGCCACGCCGAACCCGGTCAGGGCCGCGGTCACCCACCGGCCGCCCACCCGCACCACCGCCGGGGCGGTCGCGGTCAGCGCCGCCGGCGCGGCGAGCACGGCGAACACCATCAGGACGCCCAGCGTGCCGCCCAGCGTGAACGTGCTCTCCTCGGCCGCCGCGATCGTGATCAGGCTCATCAGCAGCCGCGCCGCTCCGCCGCCCACGACTCCGGCCACGACGGCGCCCCCCACGGCCGCCGCCAGCACCCGGATCACGCGCCGGCCCGTCATTCCCGCCATACAACCCCTCCAGTCTTCTGAAGGGGTTGTAGTGGTACGAATCCCCCCAAAGCAATGCCGGAAATGCAATGCAATGAGGCTGTTATTGATGATTCGTCGGGAAAAGCATGACTAAACCTGTCCAATACGGGTGTCAGGCCGCCGTGGACAGCATGCCGTTCGGATCGAGGACGTACTTGCGTGCCGCGCCCTCGTCGAACTCGTGGTACCCGCGCGGCGCCTCCTCCAGCGGGATCGGCGTGGCGTTGACCGCCTTGGCGATCTGCACCCGGTCGTGCAGGATCGCCTGCATGAGCTGCCGGTTGTAGCGCATGACCGGGCACTGGCCGGTGGCGAAGCTGTGCGACTTGGCCCAGCCCAGGCCGAAACGGATGGACAACGACCCCTGCTTGGCCGCCTCGTCGGCCGCGCCGGGGTCGCCCGTCACGTACAGGCCGGGAATGCCGAGCTCGCCGCCCGCCCTGGTGACGTCCATGAGCGTGTTGAGCACGGTGGCGGGGCGCTCCTTCTCCGCCTCGCGGCCGTGGCCGCGCGCCTCGAAGCCGACCGCGTCCACGCCGCAGTCCACCTCCGGCTCGCCGAGTATCTGCTCGATCTGGTCCTTCGGGTCGCCCTTCGAGACGTCCACGGTCTCGCAGCCGAAGCTGCGGGCCTGGCCGAGGCGCTGCTCGTTCAGGTCGCCGACGATGACCACGGCGGCCCCGAGCAGGAACGCCGACGCCGCGGCGGCCAGCCCGACCGGGCCCGCGCCGGCGATGTAGACCGTCGAGCCAGGCCCCACCCCGGCGGTCACGCAGCCGTGGAAGCCGGTCGGGAAGATGTCGGCGAGCATGGCCAGGTCGAGGATCTTCTCCATCGCCCGGTCCTTGTCCGGGAACTTCAGCAGGTTCCAGTCCGCGTACGGGACGAGCACGTACTGCGCCTGCCCGCCCACCCAGCCGCCCATGTCGACATAGCCGTACGCCGAGCCGGGCCGGTCGGGGTTGACGTTCTCGCAGATGCCGGTCTTGCGCTCCTTGCAGTTGCGGCAGCGCCCGCAGGCGATGTTGAACGGCACGGACACCAGGTCGCCGTTCTTGATGAACTCCACGTCGGAGCCGGTCTCGACGACCTCGCCGGTGATCTCGTGGCCGAGGACGAGGCCGGGCGGCGCCGTGGTGCGCCCGCGGACCATGTGCTGGTCGCTGCCGCAGATGTTGGTGGCGACCGACTTGATGATCGCGGCGTGCGGCAGTTTGCGGCCTACGTTGGCCGGGTGCACGCCGGGGCCGTCCTGCAGCGTGAATTCCGGATAGTCGATGTCGTGGACCTCGACCTTGCCTGGGCCTTCGTACTTGACTCCTTTGTTGCCAGGCATGAGGATTCTCCCTCCTCGGGGCTTTTGTCCCCCTTTCTGAATATAGCCCGACCCGGCATCCGGCGTTCAGGGAGCGAGGGCGAGCTCGGCCAGCTCCCGCCAGTCCCGCCGCCGGCCCTCGCCGGACGCCTCGGCGAACGCCGCCTCCCCGAGCCGGTCCCGCGCGGCCGTGGCGATCCTGGAGGCGTCCGGCCGCGAGTGGTCCTGCGTGCCGCGTACGCCCTCGCTCGCCGCGAGCAGCCACGCGGCCTGCTCGTGGCGTCCCCGGCGCAGCGCGAGATCCGCGATCCCGACCAGCGCACCGGCGATCAGCGGCGGGTACGCCGCCTCCACGGCCGCGTCCAACGCCGTACGGCGGCACGCGCGGGCCTCCTCGAGGTCCTCGGCGAGATAGCCGTACAGGTCCATGACCGAGGCCCGGGTCGAAACGGTGAGCTCCGGATCCGTGGCCTCCAGAAGGCGGCGCGCCCGGTCCGGTTCGCCGCGCCAGCGGGCCAGGTGCGCCTTGGCGAGCGTCAGGTCGGCGAGCACGTCCGGCCAGGCGATCCCGCCCGCGCGCCGCTCCGCCTCGGCCATCGCGGCCGCGCTGGACCGTTCGTCGCCGAGCAGCCAGTAGAGCTGCGCCTGCCGCGCCCGCAGGCCGATCACGTCCTCGGCCGCGCCCACCTGCTCCAGGGCTGCGCTCGCCTCCTCGTAGTGCTCGCACGCGCGGCCGAACTCGCCGCGCATGCCGAGCCGGTCGCCCAGATAGCTGTGCGCCAGCGAGATCCCCCACCGGTCGCCCAGCGCGCGGAACTCGGCGAGCGCGGTCTCGATGTCGGCGTCCACGTCGGTCTCGTCGCCGCCGAGCGTGAGCCGCAGCCGGCCGCGCGAGAGCCGGGCCTGCGCGCGTACCCACGGGTCGTCGCCGGCGATCAGCGGCTCGAACGCGGGCAGGAACCCCGCCGGCTCCCGTACCAGCCGCTCCAGCGGCTCGACGAACCCGACCAGGGGGTGGCGCCGGCCGAGCCGGCCGAGCCGGTGCGCCCCCTGGATCCACTCCGCCGCCTGGAACTGGTCGCGGCCGGGCCCCGAGGTCACGAAGATCGCCACGATCGTGTACGCCATCGCCCGCACCTCGTCCGGCACCTCACCGGGCAGGGAGGCCGCCGCGACGCTCAGCTCGATGGCCTCCATCCGCTGCCCGCGCAGGAACCAGTACCAGCCCACGGCCCCGACCAGCCGCATCGCCTCCTCGGCCCAGCCCTCGGCGATCGCGCCGCGCAGGGCCGTACCGATGTTGTCGCGCTCGGCGTCCAGCCGGGCCAGCCACTCCAGCTGCCCGGCCCGGCGCAGGTGCGGGTCGGCGGTCTCGGCCAGCTCGGTGAAGTACGCGAGATGCGCCCGGAGCGTCCGCTCTCCCTCGCCGGCCTCGGCGAGCCGGTGGGCGGCGTACTCCCTGATGGTGCCGAGCATCCGGTAGCGCGGAGTGCCCTCGGCGTCCGCGTCGGCGAGCAGCAGCGACTTCTCCACGAGCGCGCTGAGCAGGTCCAGTGCCGGCTCGCCGTCGGGACCGTCGCCGCATACGGCCTCGGCCGCCTCCAGGCTCGCCCCGCCCGCGAACACCGAGAGCCGCCGCAGCACCCCGCGCTCGGCCTCGCTCAGCAGGTCCCAGCTCCAGTCCACGACCGCGCGCAGCGTCCGGTGCCGGGGCAGCGCCGTACGGCTGCCGCCGGTCAGCAGCCGGAACCGGTCGTCCAGCCGGTGCGCGAGCTGCTCGACGGACATGGTGCGCAGCCGCGCCGCCGCCAGCTCGATCGCCAGCGGTATGCCGTCGAGCGCGCGGCAGATCCTGGCCATCGCCGCCAGGGTGCGCGGGTCGCCGCCGAGGTCCTGGCGTACCAGCTCGACGCGGTCCCGCAGCAGCCGCACCGCGGGCGAGGCCCCGGCCCCGGCGGGGTCCTCGGGCAGCGCCAGCGGCTCGACCTGCCACAGCACCTCGCCGGTGATGCCGAGCGGCTCCCTGCTCGTGGCGAGGATCCGCAGCCCGCGGCACTCGCCCAGCAGCCGGTCCGCGAACGCCGCGGCCGCCTCGATCACGTGCTCGCAGTTGTCCAGGACGAGCAGCATCGCCCGCTCCCGCAGCGCGACGACGAGCCGGTCCATCGGCTCCCCGGCCCGCGCCCCGCCGAGCAGCGCCTGGTCACGCAGGCCGATCGCGGTGAGCGCGGCCTGGGCGAGGTCGCCGCCCGCCCGTAACGGGGCCAGCTCGACCAGCCACGCGCCGTCCGGCAGCTCGCCGAGCACGGCCCGCGCGGTCTCCGCCGCCAGCCTGGTCTTGCCGGAGCCGCCCGGTCCGGTCAGCGTGACCAGCCGGTGCCTGGCGGTCAGCCCGGCGACGGCGGCGAGGTCGTCGTCCTTGCCGACGTAGCTCGTCAGCTCGGCGCGCAGGTTCGTCCGGCGCGTGTCCGCCCGCCCGCCCAGCTCGCCCCGCAGCAGCGCGGTGTGCAGGGCGGAGAGCTCGGCCGACGGATCGGCGCCCAGCTCGTCGGCGAGCCGCTCGCGGGTGCGCTGGTAGACGGTCAGCGCTTCGTTCCCGCGCCCCGCCTCGGCGAGCGCCCGCATCAACGCCGCCACGAACCCCTCACGCAACGGGTAGGTGGCGACCAGATCGGTCAGCTCGGACACCAGCTCCGCGCCCCGCCCGAGCTTGAGGTCCGCCTCCACCCGGTCACCGAGCGCGGCCACGCGCAGCTCGTCCAGGCGCGCGACGGCGGCCTCGAACAGCTCGCTGTCCCGTGGCCCGATCTCCGCCATGGCCGCCCCGCGCCACAGCCCGAGAGCCGTACGCAGCAGCTCCGCCCGCTCCGCCGGCTCGGCGGCCCGCGCCCGCCCGACCAGGCCCTCGAACCGGCACACATCCACGGCCTCGGCGCTCAGGACCAGCCGGTAACCGCCGGCGTCCGCCTCGACCACACCGTCCGGCAGCATCCTGCGCAGCCGGGACACCAACGCCTGCAGAGCGTTGACCTCGTCCGCAGGCGGCCGCTCCCCCCAGATCCACTCGACCAGCCTCGACCGAGCGACGATCTTTCCGGGTTCGAGCGCGAGCGCCGCCAGCAACGCCCGCAACCGAACCCCGGGAACCTCCACGAGGCCCCCGTCACCGCCCCTGACCTCGAACGGCCCCAGCAATCCCACGCGCACACAAGCATTCTGCCGAACCCCAGACACACCCGGCTCACCGCCCACCCTCGCCCCGAGGACGATCCGTCGCCCCCGTAAGCGCCCGATGACTCGGTTTCTAATTTGTGATGATCGTCCGGCTTGTTGGGCGGGCCGGACTTTCCTACGTTGATCGTCGGGTGTCGATCGGCTCCCAGTCGCCCGCCCGGCGGAGCGCCTTTCGGAGGTGATTGTGTCTGTTGAGATGCAGGCATTCACGGTTTCTGGACATGAGCCAGGCGCGGCTGGTCGCGTGTGGAGCGCCATATCCGACGTCGGAGAGGAGTTTGAGGACGGCACGCTGTCGATGTCCACATATCTGCAGGCCGAGGACAGGCTCTTGCGGGCTCTCGATATCTTGCTGGCCTCGGTCGAGGCTCGACACATTGATATCCGACACCCTTCGGCGTGGGCCCCTCTGCCGCGATGGCTTGGAGGCATTTACCACGGTAAGCGTTTGGCCGTACAGGAAGTTGAAAGCCTGGCGAGGACGATGCTTCGAGAATATCGCATCTATGTCCAGCTTGAGTTTCAGGGGAAGCTGAAGATTGCGTTCAACCAGGACATGTGCATGCATGTAGCGTTGGAAAATCCGAGTGAGGACATTCTCTCCGAGATCGAAGGCTTGGGGCTCAAGGTGTCCTGGTCGGATTACGAGTCGGCCTTCGGGACAGATATCGATGATGTCCCTGGCGCCACCGCTCGTCCTGTCGGCCCAGGCTTTTGGAGCGAGGTCAGGGAGATGGGGGCAAGAGAGGGTGTGCCTGATGTGATAATTCAGGAGAAATGGGCTTTCGGTACGTATGGCACAACGTGGTACCGTGTGCCCGCCGATTCTCCCGAAGCGGTAGCACGATATCTGTCTCCTTGCTCGATGGTCAGCGCTTTCGCGGACGTCTCCATGTTCGAAGTGGCGCCCGGCCCTGACGCCCTTGTCGCGATCTGCAACGCGATGGCGGTGCCGCTGGACGAGCGGGCGCTGATTTGCGTGAGCAACCCTGGTGCCGCCGGTGTGCGACTCGAAGCTCGGCCCTTCACGGGGTTCGCTTCCCTGCAGGCGATGCTGGCCGCGCAGAGTGAGACGATCACCTGCTTCTTCGATCCGGAGGATGGGCCTGCTGTCCCTAGGATCTCTGCTGTGCAGCCGGATCGTGACGGCGTGCTGCAGAACATCTGGGGCGATGTAAGCGTCTGAACGGATATCGGCATGGCGAGATTTATTGAGTTGGAGCCATTTTCGACATGGCCTGAAATAGATTTCGAAACAGCTGGCGGGCTTATAGATCTTCATAACATGGCCGACCTGGGGGAGCTGATCATCTCTCCCCAGAGGTCCACCCTGACGATCCGTTTCGTTCACTATGGAAAGTTGCGGGGGTCCGAGGCCGAGTCGCATGCCGTGGAGTTGGAATTCAGCGGAATAAGAGATCTCAAGATGGAGCTTCCCGCTGATTATGAACCCCGGGCGGCGGAGACCTTGGAAGGCATCGCCCATCGGGAAGTCTCCGGCCAATCGTACTTCGACGTGGACATGGGCGATGTCAAATGCACGCTTGCCGCGGAAACCCTCACGCTCAGGGTGTCATGATAGCCAGTCGTGGCTTGACCGAGGCCTCGACGGGGAGTGTCGCGCCGGACAGCATGGTTGTCCGGTTTGGTGGGTGGGGATACTCTCGCCGTGTTTGAGACGATGTGCGTCTGCAAATGGCGGGAGCAGGTGGATGACTTACCAGGATCTTGATCCGCGCACGCCGGTGCTCGTGGGCGTGGGGCAGGCGTCGGAGCGGATCGGAGAGCCCGGTTACCGTCGTCTGTCGGCCGTCGAGCTGGCCGCCGCGGCGGCGCGCGAGGCGCTCGTCGACACCGGGGCGGACCCCGGCGAGGTGGCCGCCGCTGTGGACACGGTCGCGGGTGTGCGGCAGTTCGAGATCTCGGCGCCCGGCATTCCGTCGCCGCTGGGCAGGTCCACCAACTATCCGCGTTCGGTCGCCGCACGGGTGGGGGCCGCTCCTCGGCGGGCGATCCTCGAAGTTGTCGGGGGGCAGGGGCCGCAGCATCTGGTGAACGAGATGGCGGCTGCCGTCGCGGACGGCGAGGCGCAGGTGGTGCTGCTCTTCGGGTCCGAGGCGATCTCGACCGCGCAGCATCTGGCGAAGGCCGAGGACAAGCCGGACTTCAGCGAGAGCGTCGAAGGGGACCTGGAGGACCGTGGCTACGGGCTCAAGGGGCTGGTCTCGCGGCAGCAGGCGGCTCACGGGCTGACGGACGCGCCCAGCCAGTACGCCCTCTTCGACAACGCCCGCCGCGCCCGACTCGGCCAGACGCGGGAGGAGTACGCGGCCGGCATGGGCGCGCTGTTCGCGCCGTTCACGAAGGTCGCGGCGGCCAACCCGCACGCCGCCGCCCCCGTCGAGCGCACGGCCGAAGAGCTGGTCACGCCCAGCGAGAAGAACCGCTACATCGCCGAGCCCTACACCCGCTACATAGTGGCCCGCGAGAAGGTCAACCAGGGCGCGGCCGTGCTGCTGATGTCCGTGGGCGAGGCCCGGCGGCTGGGGGTGCCACCCGAGCGGTGGGTGTTCCTGCACGGCCACGCCGACCTGCGCGAGCGCGGCCTGCTGGAGCGCGCCGACCTGAGCGGCAGTCCCGCTGCCGTGCTGGCCGTACGGCACGCGCTGGAGCAGGCCGGGATCGGGGCGGACGAGCTGGCCGTGATCGATCTTTACTCCTGTTTCCCGATCGCCGTGTCCGCCGTCTGCGACGGCCTCGGCCTGCCCGCCGACGGTTCGCGCGAGCTGACCGTGACCGGCGGGCTGCCGTTCTTCGGGGGCGCGGGCAACAACTACTCGATGCACGCCATCGCCGAGACCGTGCAGCGGCTGCGCGCGCAGCCGGGCGCGTACGGGCTGGTCGGCGCGAACGGCGGCTCGCTCAGCAAGTACTCGGCCGGCGTCTACTCCACCACGCCCGCCGAATGGCGGCCGGACCGCAGCGCCGCCCTCCAGGCCGAGCTCGACTCCCGGCCCGGCGTCGAGCAGGCGTTCCAGGCCGACGGCTGGGCCACGATCGAGACCTACACGGTCAAGCACGGCAGGGGTGGGAAGCGCACCGGGATCGTCGTGGGCCGGCTGGAGGCCGACGGCCGCCGGTTCATCGCCACGAGCGACGACGAGCGCACGCTCGGCCTGCTCACCACCGGCGAGCCGATCGGGCGGCGGGTCTACGTCCGCTCGTTCGGGTTCGGCAACCGGGTGGCGGTGGACGACGCCCTCATGGACGAGCTGTTCCCGCCCAGGGCCGCCGTGCTGCGCGACGACTACGAGCACGTGCTGGTACGCCGCGACGGCCACGTCCTGGAAGTCACGATCAACCGCCCGGACAGCCGCAACAGCCTCCACCCGCCCGCGAACGACGAGCTGGACGCGGTCTTCGACGCCTACTTCGCCGACCCCGGCCTGTGGGTGGCGATCATCACGGGCGCGGGCGGCAAGGCGTTCTCGGCGGGCAACGACCTGCTCTACTCAGCCTCCGGCAAACCGATGTGGGTGCCGAAGAACGGCTTCGCCGGCCTCACGAGCCGCCGGAACATGACCAAGCCCGTCATCGCGGCGGTCAACGGCTTCGCCATGGGCGGCGGGTTCGAGATCGCCCTCGCCTGCCATCTGGTCGTGGCGGACGAGACGGCCCGCTTCGCGCTGAGCGAGGTCAAGGTGGGTCTGGTCGCGGCGGCGGGCGGCCTCGTACGCCTGCCCAGGGCGCTGCCCGGCAAGCTGGCCACCGAGATGATCCTCACCGGCCGCCGGCTGACCGCCGCCGAGGCGCTGGAGCACGGTCTGGTCAACCGGGTGACCGAGCCGGGGCAGGCCCTGGCCGGCGCGCGGGAGCTGGCCAGGGAGCTCCTGGAGAGCTCGCCGACGTCCGTACGGGCGTCCCTGCAGATCATGGCCGAGACGCAGGGCATCCCGGACGTCGTGGACGCGGTCACCCACCCGTCGCCCGCGCTGGACGACCTCATGGTCAGCGAGGACGTCACGGAGGGCCTGACCGCGTTCGCCGAGAAACGCCCGCCGCGCTGGCGCAACCGCTGAGAAATCATGGAACCGCCGGCCCGGCTCGTGCCAATTACTCCTGTCAGCAGGATGACATGAGAGGCACGAGATGCGACATGAGAGCTGGACGGACGCGCCCGCGCGGCCACTCTCCGACCGGTTCGCCGAGCTGTTCACCCAGCACGGACCGGGGCTCAAGCGGTACGTCATCCGGCGGCTCGGCGTCGAACCTGCCGACGACGTCGTGGCCGAGACGTTCGCGCAGGCGTTCCAGCACCTGGAGTCGTACGACGTGGCGCGCGGCGACGAGCGCTCCTGGCTGTACGGCATCGCCACCAACCTGATCGGCCAGCACCGCCGCAGGGAGATCGCGCTCTACCGGGCCCTCAGCCGTACGGGGGCGGACCCGGTGGTGGAGCCGTTCACCGACGAGGTGGAGCGGCGGGTGATGGCGGGCGCGACGCGGCAGCGGCTGGCCAAGGCGCTGGCCGGGTTGTCGCGCGCGCACCGGGACACGTTGCTGCTGGTCATGTGGGCGGAGCTGACGTACGAGGAGGCGGCGGGAGCGCTCGGGATCCCGGTCGGGACGGTGCGCTCGCGGATCAACCGGGCCCGGTTCGCGCTGCGCCGGGCGCTGCGCGGGCTGGACCCGGCGGCCGAGGACGAAGGAGCGGGCTGGTGACGAAGGACCACGACGAGTTCGACCTGGTGAAGCGGATGCGCGCGGAGGTGCCCGCGCGACAGGACCTGAGCGGCGTGGAACGCCGCCTCGCCGAGCTCCGTACTCGCCGCCGGCCGGTGAAGTCGCGCCGCCTGCCCCGGCTCCGGTGGGGGCTCGCGCTGGCCACCGCGTGCGTCGTCGGCCTGGGCGGCTGGCAGCTCACGCGGGGCGGCGCCGAGCAGGGCGTCCGGCCCCCCGTGGCGCACCGCCCGACCGCGACCGCGACCGTGCTGGAGCGGGCCGCGCTCGCCGCCGCGTCCAGCACGGCCGCCGAGCCCAGCCCGGACCAGTGGTACTACCGGCAGCAGTCGCAGCACATGCCCGGCGGCGACCTGCCGACCTACGAGAGCTGGGACAAGCTGGACGGCACCCGGACGGCCATCCGCACGGAGGGCGGAAAGCTGAAGGTCGCCGCCGCCGAGCGGGGCCCCACACACCCGGGCAAGACCATGGCGGAGCTGCGGCGGCTGCCCACCGACCCCGACGCGCTGCTCCGGCACTTCCGCTCGCTGCCACGCGAGCTGACGCCGCTGTCGATCTGCGCCCCCGCGTGCCCGGCGGGAACCGAGCAGGACGTGAAGGCGTTCGGCGCGATCGGCTGGTACATGAGCTACGGCCCGCTGGTGCCCCCGGACACGGCGGCCGCGATGTACCGGGCGCTGGCCAGGATCCCGAACGTCAGGATCGAGCAGAACGCGACCGACGGCGACGGCCGCACCGGCATCGGCGTCGTGCTCGACCTCGGCGAGGCCGGCAAGGGCTCTTACATCCTCGACCCCGAGGACTACCACTACCTGGGGGTCGTGGTGGGGCAGGGCGAGGACGCCGCGGCGATGTCCGTCCTCTTCTCCGGCATCGTGGACGAGCCCGGCCAGCTCCCCTGACCGCAGCCCCGCCCGGGGAGTGACCACCCGGGCGGGGCGTTCCGCGGGCGCTAGCTGTCACACTCCTGGTAGACGCGTTTGCCGGTGCTGGCGTCCGTGCAGACCTTGCAGGTGCGGTTCGGGCTGTTCGTGGTCGGCTTCTTGGTGGTCACGCATTCGAGGTCCATCGGCTTGCGGGACTGGCTGCCCTGCTTCTGGGACTCGCCGCGCCGCCGCTCGCAGTACTGCCTCTTGTATCCGCTGCCTTTCTTGGCGCGGCAGTAATAACATCTCCTGTCGCCCTCCTGGAGCCATTTGCATTTCGGCGCCAGCGAGCTGGAGGAATCGATGGACGAGGTTGTGGCGCCGGCGTTCGCGGCCTGCGCCTGCGAAGGCATCGAAGGGACGAGGGCGGCCGCCACAAGGGCGCTGACAGCGCAGGCTTCCTTGAGCATGGTTCCTCCCGCGGTTCGCGTTCTCCGCTGACCCCTCCATCGTGAACCCCTCTCTCCGAGCGGCGTCAAGACGGGCGGCGGACATTATTGTTCCGGCGCCGCGCGCATATTCTCCGGTCAAACATGCGCAGCACATCTCCTTTATAGGCCGCGATTGTTTTCATGGCCGCCCTTTACGTTCTCCTGCTCCGCAGGGCGGCGGAAGACGGGCCATCGGACGGGTTTCGAGGGACTTTGGTCCCTGCCGACGACCCGGGGGAGGGCGGGATCTTGGGGTTCATGACGAACGCACCAGCCTCTCCTCACGCGCGCGTACCCGCGCTGATGCTCGGCATGGCGACCCTCGGCTTCGCGGTGAACTTCTGGGCGTGGGCGCTGCTCAGCCCGCTGGGGCCGCGTTTCAAGGAGCTGCTCGGGCTGTCGGCCGGGCAGCAGGCGCTGCTGGTCGCCGTACCCGTGATCGTCGGCTCGCTCGGCCGCATCCCGGTCGGCGCGCTGACCGACCGCTTCGGCGGGCGGGCGATGTTCCCGATCGTCTCCGCCGCCACCATCGTGCCCGTGCTGTTCATCGGCGTCGCCGGGCAGACCTCGCTGGCCGCGCTGCTGGTCGGCGGGTTCTTCCTCGGCGTCGGCGGGACCGTCTTCGCCGTCGGCGTGCCGTTCGTCAACGCGTGGTTCCCGCCGCACCGCCGCGGTTTCGCGGTGGGCGTCTTCGGCGCGGGGATGGGCGGCACCGCGATCAGCGCGCTGACCACCGTGCCCCTGGTGCGCGCCGGCGGCGCGGCCACGCCGTTCCTGATCACCGCCGGGGTTCTCGCCGCCTACGCGATCGCCGCCTGGCTGGTGCTGCGGGACGCGCCCGGCCGCAGCGTCGCGACCCAGCCCCTGATGACGCGTATGGCGGCCACGCTGAAGCTGCCGATCACGTGGCAGGCGTGTGTGCTGTACGCGGTCGCGTTCGGCGGCTACGTCGCCTTCTCCGTCTACCTGCCCGCCTACCTCCAGACCGGCTACGGCCTCGAACAAGCCGACGCCGCCAACCGCATGGCCGGGTTCGTGGTGCTGGCGGTGCTGGCCCGGCCGCTCGGCGGCTGGCTGTCCGACCGGGTCGGTCCCGTGCCCGTGCTGACCGGGGTGTTCGTCGTCATCGCCGTCTCGGCCGGGGTGCAGGCGCTGACGCCGGGGCTGATGCCGGTGGGCACGGTCGCCTTCCTGACCATGGCCGCCGCGCTCGGCGCGGGCAGCGGCGCCACCTTCGCCCTCGTCGCCCAGGTCGCGCCGGCCGACAAGGTCGGCACGGTGACCGGACTGGTCGGCGCGGCGGGCGGGCTCGGCGGGTTCGTCCCGCCGCTGCTGATGGGCTTCGTCTACGGGCGGCTCGGCTCGTACGGGCTCGGCCTGGGCCTGCTGGCCGTCACGGCCGCGCTCACCCTGGCACTGACGGTGACCGTGATCCGTTCGGTGGCCGTCCGCCGCACGGCCGGCGCCCGATAGGAGGTCGGTGACGTGGGTCCGGTCGACATCCGGGTGGAGCGCGGCGGACCGCCGCGTCCCCGTGCCTCGTGGCACCTGCGCGCGAACGCGGTCGTCGTCGGCTGGCTCGCCCTCACCGTCGTGGCGGCCCTGGCGGGCGGCGTGCTGCCGGCGCCGCGCTGGCTGCTGGTCCACGTCTTCCTGCTGGGCGCGATCAGCACCGCCATCCTCATCTGGAGCGAGCACTTCACCGTCGCGCTGCTGCGCGTCCGCACCCCGCCGCGCCGCGGCGGCCTCGCCAGGCTCGGCCTGCTCAACGCGGCCACGGTCGCGGTGCTGGCCGGGGTGTCGGTGGGGCCGTGGCAGGTCGCCGCCGCCGGCGCGGCGGTGGTGGCGGGGGTGGTGCTGTGGCACGCCGCCGTGCTGGTCAGGCTGGTACGTCAGGCGCTGCCCGGCCGGTTCGGCCACGTCATCGGCTGGTACGTCGCCGCCGCAGGAGCGCTCGCCACCGGCGGCGTCCTCGGCGGGCTGCTGGCCGCGGACGTCGGGCACGGGGCCGCGCACGAGCGGACGCAGGCCGCGCACACCGTGGTGAACCTGTTCGGCTGGGTCGGGCTGACCGTGCTCGGCACGCTGTTCACGCTCTGGCCCACGGTGCTGCGCACCCGGATGGCGGACGGGACGCGCCGGGCCTCGCGCCTGGGGCTGCGGCTGGCCGCTCCCGGGCTGGCGGTCGCGACCGGCGGGCTGCTGGCGGGCTCGCGGTGGGCGGCCCTGGCCGGGCTGGTGGCGTACGCGATGGGAGTGCTGGCGGCGCTCGTGCCGCCGGCTGACGCGCTGCGGCGCAGGCGGCCGCACAGCGGGGCCGCCTGGATGCTGGGCGCGGCGATCGGCTGGTTCGAGGTGGCGCTGGCCGCGAACGCGGTGGTCGTCGCCACCCGCCCGGCGGCCGGGGTGGCGGCGGCGCTGGAGCCGCTGCTGCCGCTGGTGCTCGTCGGGTTCGTCGCCCAGGTGCTGTTCGGCTCGCTGCTGCACCTGCTGCCCGCGGTGCTGGGCGGCGGGCCGGCCCGGTTCAAGGAGAACGCGGCGCTGCTGGAGCGCGGCTGGGCCGTGCGGCTGGCGGCGCTCAACGTGGGGGTGCCGCTGCTGGTCCTGCCGGTGCCGTCCCCGGTGGTGCTGCTGGGCTGGGCGCTCGTCCTGGGCTCGGCCGTGGCGTTCGTCGCGCTGGCGGTCACCGCCCTGGTCCGCGCCCGCCCGGCGTCGTGGCGGCCGTCGCCGGCCGTGGCCGGGGTCGTCGCCGGTTGCCTGCTGACGGCCGCCGCGGTCGTCGTCGCCACGACGGGCGGATCCGGTCCTGCCTCCGTGACCGTGACCGGCTCCCGTACGGTCGAGGTGACGCTGTCCGGGATGAGCGTACGCCCGGCGGTGATCGAGGCGCCCCTGGGGACGGTCCTGACGCTGCGGATCACCAACGCCGACGCCCAGCGCCACGACCTGCGCATGGAGACCGGTGAACGCACTCCGGCGCTCGCCCCCGGCCAGAGCGCCACGCTGAAGCTGGCGGCCCTCGGCGCGGCCGTGGACGGCTGGTGCACGGTGGCCGGGCATCGGGCGGCGGGCATGACGATGCGGATCGTCCCCACAGGAACTTCCGCCCACGCCGCCGCGCACGCGCCCGACCTCGCCGCCCCCATGTCGCCGGGCTGGAAGCCGTATGACGCCAGCCTGCGGCCCGCGCCCGGCGGCACCGAGCACCACGTCGAGATCCGCGCCGACGACAGGGCCGTCCAGGAGGTCGCGCCGGGGGTGCGGCAGCGCGTGTGGACGTTCAACGGGACCATGCCGGGCCCGGTGCTGCGCGGCAAGGTCGGTGACGTGTTCGTCGTGACGTTCGTCAACGGCGGCACGATGGGCCACGGCATCGACTTCCACGCCGGGGCGACCGCCCCGGACGGCCCGATGCGGACGATCCAGCCGGGGGAGCGGCTGACGTACCGCTTCCGCGCCGAGTTCGCCGGGGCCTGGCTGTACCATTGCTCGACCATGCCCATGACGCAGCACATCGCCAACGGCATGTACGGCGCGGTCGTCATCGACCCGCCCGGCCTGCCGCCGGTGGACCGCGAATACCTCCTGGTGCAGGGCGAGCTCCACCTGGGCGAGCCCGGCAGCGAGGCCCAGGTCGCCAAGCTGCGGGCGGGCGAGCCGGACGGCTGGATGTTCAACGGCGCCGCCGCCGGCTACGACCACGCCCCGCTGCGCGCCGAGGCGGGCGAGCGCGTACGCCTGTGGGCCGTGGCCGCCGGGCCCAGCTCGGGCACATCGCTGCACGTGGTCGGAGCGCCGTTCGACACCGTCTACAAGGAGGGCGCGTACGCGCTGCGATCCGGCGACCCCGGCGGGGCACAGACGCTCGACCTCGCCCCCGCCCAGGGCGGCTTCGCCGAGCTGGTCTTTCCCGAGCCGGGCCGTTATCCGGTGGTGGACCACACGATGCGCCGGGCCGAGGCGGGCGCGCACGGGCTGTTCGAGGTGAGCGCGTCATGACGTGGTGGTCGGTGGTGCGGTTCCTGCACGTGCTGGGCGCGGCGCTGTGGGTCGGCGGCCAGCTGTCGGTGTCGCTGGTGCTGCTGCCGCCGGCCCGGCGGCTGCTGGACGAGCAGCGGCGGGGCCAGGTGCTGAGCGCCGTGGGCCGCCGCTTCGGGCTGCTCACCGCCGCGGTGTTCCTGCCGGTGCAGCTCGCCACCGGGGTGGCCATCGCCTGGCACAAGGGCGTGACGTGGGCCTCGCTCGCCGAGCCCGGCTACGGCCGGATCCTGGCGGCCAAGCTGCTGCTGTTCTGCGCCGTCATGGCCGCCGCCGGGGCGCACGGGTGGCTGACCGGCGCGGGCCGGCCGCGGCTCGCCCGGGTGATGGCGGTGACGTCGCTGGTGGGCTCGCTGGGCGTCGTGCTGCTGGCCACCGCCCTGCCCGCCACATAAGGACCTGAGGGCCGATCGGCCCGACAGGCGGGACTTTGGTCCCTGCCCGACATGGCACCTGTGCCGGAAGTCTTTCCTCGTGAGCCCTGTATCCCCTGTGGCGAGGAAGGTTCCATGACCGACATCGATGCGGTTCCCGGGATGGGGCCGTTGCTGGCCGCCCGTACGTTCTTCACCAGGTCGGAGGTGTCGGCCGACGGCCGCACCCTGCACCAGGTCGACCCGAGCGGCTGGGACCGCTTCTACCGGGACCGATGGGCGCACGACAAGGTGGTGCGCTCGACGCACGGCGTGAACTGCACGGGATCGTGCTCGTGGCAGGTGTTCGTCAAGGACGGCCTCATCACGTGGGAGCACCAGGCGACCGACTATCCGTCGGTGGGGCCGGATTCCCCCGAGTACGAGCCGCGCGGCTGCCCCCGTGGCGCGTCGTTCTCCTGGTACACCTATTCGCCGTCGCGGGTGCGGTACCCGTACGTGCGCGGGGTGCTGCTGGAGGCGTGGCGGGAGGCCAGGTCCAGGCTGGGGGACCCGGTGCTGGCGTGGGCGGAGCTGACCGGCGACCCGGAGCGGTCGCGGGCGTACAAGCGGGCCCGCGGCAAGGGCGGATTCGTCCGCGCGGAGTGGGACGAGGTCCTGGAGCTGATGGCGGCCGCGCACGTGCACACGGTCAAGGAGTACGGCCCCGACCGGGTGGTGGGGTTCTCGCCCATCCCGGCGATGTCGATGGCGTCGTTCGCGGCAGGGACGCGGTTCCTGTCGATGATCGGCGGCACGCTGCTGTCGTTCTACGACTGGTACGCCGACCTGCCGATCGCCTCCCCGCAGGTGTGGGGCGACCAGACGGACGTGCCCGAGGCGGCCGACTGGTGGAACTCCCGTTACCTGATCATGTGGGGCTCCAACATCCCGGTCACCCGCACCCCGGACGCCCACTTCATGACCGAGGCCCGCTACCAGGGCACCAAGGTGGTGGCGGTCAGCCCCGACTACGCCGACAACGTCAAGTTCGCCGACGACTGGCTCGCGCCGCATCCGGGCACGGACGGCGCGCTCGCGATGGCGATGGGGCACGTGGTGCTGACGGAGTTCTTCCGCGAGCGGCAGGTCCCGTACTTCACCGACTACGTACGCAAATACACCGACCTGCCGTTCCTGGTGACGCTGGAGCCGCGCGGCGGCGCCTACGTGCCGCGCCGCTTCCTGACCGCCGCCGACCTGCTCGACGACGGGGGCGACGAAGGCGAGAACCCTGCGTTCAAGACCGTCTTCCTGGACGAGGAGACGGGCGAGCCGCGCGTCCCGAACGGCTCGCTCGGCTTCCGCTGGGGCGAGGAGGGCGCGGGCCGCTGGAACCTCGACCTGGCCGGCGTCACCCCCGCCCTGACCCTGCTCGGCCGCGCCGGCCGCGCCGTCGAGGTCGACTTGCCGCGCTTCGACGAGGGCGCCACCGAGGGCGGCTCGGTCATGCGCCGCGGCGTGCCCGCGACCGAGGTGGGCGGCAGGCTCGTCACCACGGTGTTCGACCTGCTCATGGCCCAGTACGGCGTGCCGCGCGGCGACCTGCCCGGCCAGTGGCCGCGGGGCTACGAGGACGCGGCGCAGCCGTACACGCCGGCCTGGGCGGAGGAGATCACCTCGGTCCCCGCGGCGACGATCGCCAGGATCGGCCGGGAGTTCGCCCGCAACGCCGAGGTCACCGAGGGCCGGTCGATGATCGCGATGGGCGCGGGCACCAACCACTGGTTCCACTCCGACCAGATCTACCGCGCCTTCCTGACGCTGGTGCTGCTGACCGGCTGCCAGGGCGTCAACGGCGGCGGCTGGGGCCACTACGTCGGCCAGGAGAAGGTCCGCCCGATCACCGGCTTCCAGCACCTGGCCTTCGCCTTCGACTGGCAACGGCCGACCCGGCACATGGCGGGGACGGCGTTCTGGTACCTCGCCACCGACCAGTGGCGCTACGAGCAGATCCAGGCCGACGAGCTGTCCAGCCCGCTCGGGGACGGCCTGTTCGCGGGGCGCTCGTTCGCCGACTGCAACGCCCAGGCGGCCCGGCTGGGCTGGCTGCCGTCGCACCCGACGTTCAACAGGAACCCGCTCACGCTCGCCGACGAGGCCGCCGCGAAGGGCGTCGGCGCAGCCGAGCACGTGGTGGACGAGCTCAGGTCGGGCCGGCTGCGGTTCGCCGCCGAGGACCCGGGCGACCCGGCGAACTTCCCGCGGGTGCTCACCGTCTGGCGGGCCAACCTGCTGGGCTCGTCCGGCAAGGGCAACGAGTACTTCCTGCGGCACCTGCTCGGCGCGGACGCCGAGACCCGCAACCGGGAAGGCGTCCACCCCACCGAGGTGCGCTGGCGGGAGGAGGCCACCGAGGGCAAGCTCGATCTGCTGACCACGATCGACTTCCGCATGACGTCCACGGCGCTGTTCGCCGACGTCGTGCTGCCGGCCGCCACCTGGTACGAGAAGCACGACCTGTCCTCGACCGACATGCACCCGTTCGTCCACGCGTTCAACCCGGCCATCGCCCCGCCGTGGCAGACCCGCGCCGACTACGACGTCTTCCTCGGCCTCGCCGACGCCTTCTCCGAGCTGGCCGCCCGCCACCTCGGGAGGCGGACCGACGTCCTCGCCGTCCCGCTCGCCCACGACACGCCGGACGAGCTGGCGCAGCCCGGCGGCCGCGTACGCGACTGGAAGCACGGCGAGTGCGAGCCGATCCCGGGGAAGACCATGCCGAAGATCGTCACGATCGAGCGCGACTACGCCGCCGTCGGCGCGCGGATGCGCGGCATCGGGCCGCTCTTCGCCGAGCTGGGCCTGACCACCAAGGGCGTCACCTACCGGGTCGGGCCCGAGCTGGACGACCTGCGCGCCAGGAACGGCACGACCCCCGAGGGCCGCGTCTCCCTGGCCACGGCCGACCGCATGTGCGAGGCCATCCTCGCGCTGTCCGGCACCACCAACGGCCGCCTGTCCACGCAGGGCTTCGAGACGCTGGAGCGGCGCACCGGCACCCGGCTCGCCGACCTGGCCGCCGAGCACGAGGGCAAGCGGATCACGTTCGCCGACACCCGGTCCAGGCCGCAGCCCGTCATCACCTCGCCGGAATGGTCCGGGTCGGAGACCGGCGGACGCCGCTACTCCGCCTTCGTCATCAACGTCGAACGCGACAAACCCTGGCACACGCTGACCGGCCGCCAGCAGTTCTTCCTCGACCACGACTGGATGATCGAGCTGGGGGAGCAGCTGCCCGCCTACCGGCCGCCGCTCAACATGCGCCGCCACTACGGCGAGCAGGGCGACGGCCGGGACGGGGCCGAGGTCACCGTGCGCTACCTGACGCCGCACTCGAAGTGGTCCATCCACTCGGAGTACCAGGACAACGCCTACATGCTGGCGCTGTCGCGCGGCGGGCCGACGATCTGGATGAGCGTCGAGGACGCCGCCAGGATCGGCGTGGCCGACAACGACTGGATCGAGGCGTACAACCGCAACGGCGTGGTCGTGGCGCGGGCCGTCGTCTCGCACCGCATGCCCGCCGGGACCGTGTACATGTACCACGCCAAGGACCGCAACGTGAACGTCCCCCTGACCGAGAGGTCGGGCCGGCGCGGCGGCGTGCACAACTCCCTCACCCGGCTGCTGCTCAAGCCCAGCCACCTCATCGGCGGGTACGCGCAGTTCACCTACGCCTTCAACTACTACGGGCCCACCGGCAACCAGCGTGACGAGATCACGGTGATCCGCCGCCGGGGCCAGGAGGTGACGTACTGATGCGCGTCATGGCACAGGTCGCGATGGTCATGAACCTGGACAAGTGCATCGGCTGCCACACCTGCTCGGTCACCTGCAAGCAGACCTGGACCAACCGGGACGGCGTCGAGTACGTCTGGTTCAACAACGTCGAGACCAAGCCCGGCGTCGGCTACCCCAAACGCTACGAGGACCAGGAACGCTGGCACGGCGGCTGGCAGCTCGACGGGCGCGGCCGGCTCAAGCTGCGCGCGGGCGGCCGGGTCAAGCGCCTGCTCAACCTGTTCTCCAACCCCGACCTGCCCGCCCTGGACGACTACTACGAGCCGGCCACCTACGACTACGACACCCTCATCAACGCCCCCGCCGGCCCCCACACCCCGGTCATCCGCCCCAAGTCCGCCATCACCGGCCGGGACATGGCCATCACCTGGGGCGCGAACTGGGAGGACGACCTCGGCGGCGCCCCCGAGCACGCCACGGCCGACCCCAACCTCGTGGCCATGGCGGAGAAGGTGGCGATGGAGTTCGACAAGACCTTCATGTTCCACCTGCCGCGCATCTGCGAGCACTGCCTCAACCCGGCCTGCGTCGCCGCCTGCCCGTCCGGCGCCATGTACAAGCGCGAGGAGGACGGCATCGTCCTCGTGGACCAGGAGCGGTGTCGTGGCTGGCGCATGTGCGTCTCGTCCTGCCCGTACAAGAAGGTGTACGTCAACCACAGGACCGGCAAGGCCGAGAAGTGCACCTTCTGCTTCCCCCGCATCGAGGCCGGCCAGCCGACCGTGTGCGCCGAGACCTGCGTCGGCCGGCTGCGCTACCTCGGCCTCATCCTGTACGACGCCGACGCCGTGCTCGACGCCGCCCGCGTCGCCGACCCACGCGACCTGCTGGAGGCGCAGCGCCGGGTCTTCCTCGACCCCGAGGATCCCGCCGTGGCCGCCGCCGCCCGCGCCGGTGGCATCAGCGAGGACTGGATCGAGGCCGCGCGGCGCTCGCCGATCTACCGGCTGGCCATGCGGTACCGGGTCGCGCTGCCGTTGCACCCGGAGTACCGGACGCTGCCGATGGTCTGGTACATCCCGCCGCTCTCGCCCGTCCTCGACGCCGTCACCGGCGTGGGCGCGGACGCCGACGACCCCGACAACGTCTTCCACGCGATCACCGACCTGCGCATCCCGCTGGAGTACCTGGCGAGCCTGTTCTCGGCGGGCGACACCGAGGTGGTGGCCGGGGTGCTGATGAAGCTGTCGGCGATGCGGGCGTACATGCGGGCCCGCACCATCGACGGCACCGTCGCCACGGACCTGCTGGAGTCGGCCGGGATGACGGCCGCCGACATGGAGGACATGTACCGGCTGCTCGCCATCGCCAAGTACGACGAGCGCTACGTCGTGCCGGCCGCCCACCGCGAGGACGCCGCCGCCCTGTCCGCGCAGGCCGGCGGGTGCAGCCTCGACGGCGACGGCGGGCCCGGCATGAGCGACTTCCACCCCACCGGCGTCACCGGCCGGCGCGGCGACGGCCGACTGGGCCTGAAGCTCTTCGTCGGCAAGGGAGGCCCGGCATGAACCACGTCCCCCGGCAGCGCGCGACCCTGCTCCGGCTGGTCTCCCTCCTGCTCCAGTACCCCGACCCCGCCCTGCTCGCCGCCCGCGACGAGCTGGCCGAGGCGGTACGCGCCCTGCCGGAATCGAGGGCCCGCACGTCGCTGACCGCCTTCGTGGCCTGGTTCGGCGACCAGCCGCCGATGGAACTGGCCCGCCACTACGTCCAGACCTTCGACCTGCGCCGCAGGTCGAGCCTCTACCTCACCTACTACCTGCACGGCGACACCCGCCGCCGCGGCATGGCCCTGCTCACGCTCAAGCAGCGTTACCGGGTCGCCGGGCTCACCCCCCCGGAGGGGGAGCTGCCCGACTTCCTGCCGGTCGTCTGCGAGTTCGCCGCCCTGGCCGGCCCGGCCACCGGCGAGGCCCCGCTCCGGCAGCACCGCAAGGGCCTGGAGCTCATCCGTACCGCGCTGCACGAGGGTGGCTCGCCGTACGCGCTCGTCC
The DNA here is from genome assembly GCF_041402765.1 of Nonomuraea sp. AD125B. Lineage (NCBI taxonomy): Bacteria > Bacillati > Actinomycetota > Actinomycetes > Streptosporangiales > Streptosporangiaceae > Nonomuraea > Nonomuraea sp. AD125B. The sequence goes on from NZ_JBGLOU010000008.1 coordinate 52,699, forward strand.
TCGACGCGCTCTGCGGCGAGCTGCCGGAGCTGTCGGCGGCCGAGCAGTCCGCCGTCGCCGACCTCGCCCTGGTGGGGCCGCCCGCCGAGGAGGTCGGGCTGGCGCCGTACGGCCCGCCGCTCACCGAACTGGAGGTCAGACCGTGAACGTCGCGCTCTGGGTCGTCGTCCCCTACGTCGCGCTGACGGTGTTCGTCGTCGGGCACGTCTGGCGCTGGCGGGTCGACCAGTTCGGCTGGACGACGCGCACCACGCAGGTGCTGGAGAGCCGGCTGCTGCGGCTCGGCTCGCCGCTGTTCCACCTCGGCGCGTTCGCCGCGATCGGCGGGCACGTGCTCGGCCTGCTCGTCCCCAAGTCGTGGACCGCGGCCGTCGGGATCGACGAGCACCTCTACCACCTGGTGTCGGTGGTCGCCGGCACCGTGGCCGGGCTCATGGTGGTCGCGGGCCTGGCGCTGCTGCTGGCCCGCCGCTTCACCAGCCCGCGGGTGCGCCGGACGACCACCCGCGCCGACAAGGTGCTGTTCGCCGTCCTCGCCGTGGTGATCCTGCTCGGCATGAGCGCGACCATCGGCGCGAACCTGTTCGGCGGCGGCTACGACTACCGCGCCACGATCGCCGTCTGGTTCCGCGGCGTCCTCACCCTCCGCCCCGACCCCTCCCTGATGGCCGACGTGCCGCCGGTCTTCCAGCTGCATGCCCTGTCGGCCTGGCTGCTCGCCGCGATCTGGCCGTTCACCCGGCTCGTCCACGTCTGGTCGGCGCCCGTCGCGTACCTGTGGCGGCCGTACGTCGTCTACCGCCGGCGCGTGCCGCTGAGCTGACGGCTCCAGCCGTGCTCCAGGAGGTCGAAGGCCCGGACGATGGCCTCGCGGGGATTCTCGTGGGTGTAGGCCGCGCGGGGCGCTTCGAGGGCGAAGTGGGCCAGGGCGCCGCAAACAGGGTCGTCCGTGGCGAGGCCGCTCTCCTCCGCGATGACCCGGGCGAGCGCGGCGGCGTGGCGTAGCCACATGTTCTGGGCGTAGTCCCGCAGCGCGGGCGTCCTGGTCACCAGATCGGTGAAGGCGGCGAAACGGGCGTCGCCGCCTTCACCGGCGGCCACCCGGGTGGTCAGGGCGTGCTCGCGCAACGCGGCCGGGATGGACTGTCCCTCGGGCCGCTCGCGTACGGCGGCGAGCAGCCGCGCCTCCTGGCCGGAGTCCTCGTCGAAGACGAGGGCTTCCTTCACCGGGAAGTGCTTGAACAGCGTGGTGGTGGACACGTCGGCGGCGTCCGCGATCTCGCGGATGCCGACCTCGTCGTATCCGCGCTCCAGGAACAGGTGCAGCGCGGCGTCGGCGATGGCCTGCCGGGTGGCGGCCTTCTTGCGCTCGCGGCGCCCCATCGTCGGGTGAGACATGCCCGCACCCTACCAACTCGGTGGTACGACTTCAAAAGTTGAACTGTTGCACTTATTGAGTTGGTGTGCTTTTCTGTGGTGCGGCCGCGACACCGCCACCTTCGGAACGAACGGAGCACCACCATGAACACCACTCGGGCACCCCGCATCGCCATCATCGGAGCCGGCCCCGGCGGCCTGACCTGCGCCCGCATCCTCCAGCGGCACGGCATCGCCGCCACCGTCCACGACCGCGACGCCGGCCCCGCCGCCCGCGACCAGGGCGGCACCCTCGACCTGCACGCCGACAACGGCCAGATCGCCCTACGCGAAGCCGGCCTCCTCGACGAGTTCTTCCGGCTGGCCCGGCCGGAGGGCCAGGAGATGCGCCAGCTGGACCCGGCCGGCACGATGCTCTTCCACCACGTCCCCGACCAGGACGAACGGTTCAAACCGGAGATCGACCGCGGCCTGCTGCGCGGCCTGCTGCTCGACTCGCTTCAGCCCGGCACCGTGCGCTGGGGCCACACCCTGCGGGCCGTCACCGGCCCCGCCGAAGGACCCCGGCAATTGCACTTCACCGACGGCACCACCGTCGAAGCCGACCTCGTCATCGGCGCCGACGGCGCCTGGTCCACGGTCCGCCGCGCCGTCTCCCCGGCCACCCCCCGCTACACCGGGGTGAGCTTCCTGGAAGCCTGGTTCCACGACGTCGAGACCCGGCACCCCGACGTCGCCGAACTCGTCGGCCAGGGCGGAGCCGCCGCGGCCGACGGCGAACGCGGCCTGTTCGCCCAGCGCAACGGCGGCGACCACATCCGCGTCTACATCATCCAGCGCGTCCCGGCCGACTGGATCACCGCCGGCGGCCTCACCCCCGAGGCCACCGACGACATCCGCGCCCTCCTCCTGGAGCGCTACCGCGACTGGTCGCCCCGCCTGCGCCGGCTGATCGCCGACAACGACGGCGCGTACGTCGACCGCCCCATCTTCGCCCTGCCCGTCCCGCACGTCTGGGAGCACAACCCGACGGTGACCCTGCTCGGCGACGCCGCCCACCTCATGCCCCCGCTCGGCGTCGGCGTCAACCTCGCCCTGCTGGACGCCTGCGAACTGGCCCTCGCCCTCGCCCGCCACGACACCGTCGCCGAGGCGACCCACGCCTACGAGAAGACCATGCTGCCCCGCTCCACGGAAACGGCCCGGCTCCTCGACGGCGCCGCCGAAGGGCTGCTGTCCACCGAGCTGCCCGACTTCGCCACCGCCGCACTGGGCTAGGTTGCTCGGGTGGGCGTCTACGAGGATCTGCCGGCGGAACTGGTGACCGAGCGGCTGCGGTTGCGGCGGTGGGTGCCGTCGGACGCCGAGGACTACCGCGGGTTGTGGCTTGAGCGGGATCCACGAGTACCGCCGGCACGGCGGATCGACGCCGAGGGCCACCCGACGGTCGAGGACATTCGCGGCTGGCTCTCCGACAATCCCCTGTTGGCGGATCCGGGGCTCGGGTTGCTGCCTGTCGAGCTGCGAGCCACCGGTGAGTTCATCGGCTATTGCGGCTTGACCGCCGGCCAGGGGTCCTTCGACGAACCTGAGATCGCGTACGAGCTGGCACAACGAGCTCACGGCCATGGTTACGCGACGGAAGCCGCCCGCGCGGTCATGGAAGCCGCGACTCGAACAGGACGCCGACGACTCTGGGCGACCGTGCGGGAATGGAACGCACCCTCGTTCCGCGTCCTCGAGAAGCTCGGATTCCGCCGAAGCGGCCGCATCACCGAGGACGCCGAACATGGCGACACGATCTGGATGACGCGCGTACTCGACCCGAGGTAGAGGCGTGAGCACCTCCGTCTCCTGTACGCCAAAGTGCACCTTTCGTGAAAATGGGGCATGTGGTGCATCGAGGATAAATACTGTCGAATCTCTGTCTTGTAACGCTTTTGTAGATTGATGAGGGGATTGGCGGATTCCGTGGTGACGCGTGTGGGTATTCCGTGCAAGCCGCACAGGTATGGCGGCAAACGGAATGGATTATCGCAATCCCATACATATACGGAAACAGAATGCCACAAAGCAAAATGCGACTCCGTCGTGGTCGCCTGGGCGGGGCGCTGTTCGCCGCAGCGTCCCTGGCTCTCGCTTTCCCGCTGTTCAGCGGGAACATGTCTGCCTACGCGGTGGACTCACCAGGGACGGGCAACGCCGCTTCGACCCGCCCTGCAGATCCCCGGCCCGACTCCGTCACGCAGTCCCAGTCACTCCCTGGCGGGTGTCTTTCCCAGGGGTGCCACTCGTGCTGCACCCGCAGTCGTTGCATGAAGTGCCCCGGCGGGCCGGCAGGGCCTACCGGCCCTCGTGGGGCGACGGGGCCGACGGGGCCGAGAGGGCCTGCCGGCCTCCCAGGGGCGACCGGGCCGACGGGGCCGGGCGGACCTGCCGGAGCGCCAGGGCCGTCCCAGTCCCTGGACAGCGCGCAGTCCAACAACAAGTACTTCACGCTGTACGTCTCGACCAGCGGCAGCCTCCTGGTGCGGGACTCCAGCAAGAACCCGCCCTGGCAGAACCTGACGTCGCTCGTTCCGACGGGTCAGAGGGTCGTGGCCGCCACGATCGTGGACCAGGGGACTCCGCCGAGCAACGACGTGCACATCTCCATCCTCACCGCCACGGGGAACATCTACCAGACGGCCTGCGTGGTCACGGGCACCTATACCTGGCCCGGCAACTGCACCGCCTTCGCCAACAACACGCCGCCGAACAACTGAACCGGCGCGCGAACAGGCAAACGGACGCCGCGCTCGGCACTCGAGCGCGGCGTCCACGTGCAGGTCTTCGCGCGTCGAGGCGAGCGGGACTGCCCAGAGAACCGATCTGTCGTTAAGGATCACCGTGGCCTCAACCACCGCCGTCACCCCGGCGCGCTCCCTCGTCCCCGATGACAGGGGACGGTTCACCCGCCTGCGGCTGTGGCCGGCCGCGCTCCTGCTCGGCTGGCTGGCCCATGTCGTGCTCCGCGTCCTGCTCGGCATCCAGCACGCCGTCCCGCTGCTGATTCCCGACGAGTCCGGCTACCTCCTGGCAGCGCGGCTCCTGTCCGGGGGAGCCGGCAGCGACATGTCCGGGCGGACCTTCTACCAGGGTGGGTATCCGCTGCTCATCGCGCCCGCGTACTGGTTCAGCGACGACCCCCAGATCGTCTACCGCCTGGCGATCGGCATCAACGCGCTCGTCGGGGCAGGGCTCCTGCTGCTCGCCTACGTCGCGTTCCGCCGCATGGACCTGCCGCGCGGCAAGGCGTACCTCCTCGCCCACGCGACCGCGCTCCTTCCCTCGGCGGTGTACTACTCGCAGTTCGTCCTCACGGACGCCGTTCTGCCGGTGCTCGTCCTCGGCTGGCTGCTTCTCCTGCACCGATGGTTGGCGGGTGGCGGGAGACTCCACGGACTGGCGGCCGGCGCGTTGATCGCCTTCGGCTTCGGCACGCACAGCCGGGGGATCATCCTCCTGCTGGTCCATCTGGGCCTGCTCGCCGTCGTCGCCGTACGGCGCCTTCGACCCGCGCGCGGTGACGTGCCGGCGATGGCCGCCGTCACGGTGGCGGGCGCGGGCGCGGGGTGGCTGCTCAACGCCTGGCTGCAGCGGCGGATCTATCCGGGCGGCGTCGCCCCTCTCGGAGAATGGCTGTCCGACCGGCTCGCCAGTTGGGACGGCCTGGCCTGGACCCTGTCGGTGGCGACCGGCCAGCTCTGGCACGTGAGCGTCGCCACGTTCGGGGTGACCGCTGTCGGCCTGCTGGCGTTGACCGCCGTCGCACTGCGTCGCGCCGCCCGGCCGCAGGATCGCCTGCTCGCGGCCGCGACGGTGGCGGCCGTCGCTGGCGTGGCCCTCGCCACGTCGGCGGCCCTGCCGAGCGAGGACTCCGTCGCCAACCTCGCCTACGGCAGATATCTCGCGTGCCTCGCGCCGGCGCTCTTCATCGTGGGACTGGTCGTACTGACCCACGTCAGGAAGGAGGTCGCGGCCCGGGCGGGGCTCGCGGCGGCCGGGTTGACCCTCGTGGCGGGAGCGGTCGTTCACCTGCACGCGGGCGAGCGGCTGTACCGGGACTTCTTCGGCGTGTTCGACTTCGTCGAGATCTCCTTCATCACCGCGAACTGGGACTCGTTGAGCCTCGACCGGGCCACCCTGACCACGGTGGCCGTCATCGGCCTCGCGGTCCTGGCGGCCGGCCGGGCGCGCCGGAGGCCGTGGCTGATCGTCCTCGCCGTGAGCTGTGTCGCGGCCGAGTTGGCGATCGCGGGCGTGACCGTCGCGAAGGTGTCCGCGCCCTGGGGACGCATCCTGGCGTTCGCCACCGATCTGCGGCCCGCGGGGCTGCGTCCGGACGATCGGGTAGGGGTGTACTACCCGGGCCTGCACTGGCGGATCTGGGTGTCGCAGGCGTTCCAGGTGCCGACCAAGCTCGTCCCGATGGACCTGTACCGCGCCGATTGGCTGGACCCACGGGTGACGCTGGTCGTGGTCCCCTGGACGGCGGGCACGGACATCGAGCGGACCTGGCCCGCCGCGCCTCCCGGTTGGCGGCCGGTGACCAGCAACGTCAACGACGCGGGGAACTGGGTGGCGTGGCGGCACGTTGCGAAGGCCGGGCCCGCGGCGGTGACCGGGCCGCCGGCCCGGCCCTGAGGCGTCCGGTCCGCTATGCGGTGGCCGGGTCGCAGCACGCCGAGCCGGTCTCCTTGGTCAGGGTGTCGGCGTCGCCCTTGACCACGTACACCTCCCATGGCTCCGCTCCCGGGCCGTGGACCCAGACCTTGTCCTGGAGGGCGTAACAGCAGGAGGTGTCGTTCTCCTCGAAGGTGGCCAGACCGGCGTCCTTGAGCCGCTGGGTGGCGGCGTTGACCAGGGCGGTGTCCTCGACCTCCACGCCGAGGTGATCCAGGCGGGTGGCCTCCCCCTCCTCTCCCTCGATGAGCACCAGCTTGAGCGGCGGCTCGGCGATGGCGAAGTTGGCGTAGCCGGGGCGACGCTTGGCCGGCTCGGTGCCGAACAGCTTGGAGTAGAAGGCGATCGAGCCTTCCAGGTCGGCGACGCGCAGGGCGAGCTGGACGCGAGACATGGCGATCTCCGCTCTCATGGTTTCGACGGATGTCTAATCAGCCCCGAGTCTGCGCTACTACTTAGGTACATGTCAAATTAGAGAAGCATCTAAGCAGGGTTCAGTATGTACTCGCGCGAGGCGTGGACCTCGCGGCGCAGGGCGGGCAGGTCCACGTCGAGGACGTGGCCGTTCCACTTGCGGGGCTCGCCGTCGATGAGGACGGCGCTGATGTTGCGGGCGTCGGAGCCCAGCACGACGGTGCCGATCGGGTCGTTGAGCGGCATGTTGTTGAGGTCCTCGGCCTGGATGACCAGCAGGTCGGCCTTCTTGCCCGGGGTGAGCGAGCCGGTGACGGCGGCCAGGCCGTTCGTACGGGCGCCCTGGAGAGTGGCGAAGTCCAGGACGTCGCGGGTGGTGATGCGGCGGGGCTCCCGGCCGGTGCCGTAGGCGGCGTTGACGGCGCGCATCCGCTGGATGGCGTGCAGGGCCCGCATCTGCGTGAACATGTCGCTGGCCAGGGCGACCTCGACGTCGATGCTCAGCCCGGGGCGGATGCCGACCGACAGGGCCTCGTCGACGGCGGGGATCGCGGTCTCCAGGCCGATCTGGGCGTCGGAGGTGGGGGCGAGCGCCACGGTGGCCCCGGTCTCGCCCATCGCCTTCCACGCCTCGGGGGTCAGTCCGGTGGCGTGGATGAGGGTGACGCCGGGGCCGAGGATGCCGTCCTCGGCCCAGCGCAGGACCGCCTCGGAGGAGGACGTGCCGAAGACGGCGTCCACGCTCACTCCGATGCCCAGGTCCCGCGCGACGCGGGCGAGCTCGCGACCGTAGGCGAGCGCGGGTCCGGCGATCTCGTCGGTGGCGAGCGCCGCCAGGCGCAGGGTCAGCAACTGGTCGTCGCCGCTGAAGTACTGGTCCCTGATGCGTGCCAGATCACCCGGCCACTGCCGGTCCCAGTCGCCGAAGTGCGGCCCCATGGAGGCGTGTACGCCGCGGATGCCGGTGTCGCGCAGGGCCTCGATGGCGGCGTCCGAGTGCTCCCGGGTGCGGGAGTTGTGGGAGAAATCGAGCATGGTCGTGATGCCGCTGTCGATCGCGGTCAGCGCGGCCAGTCTCGTGCCGACGTACATGTCCTCCGGCCGGTAGACCGGGGCGTAACCGGCCAGCGTGGACATGACATAGCCGCCGAGGTCGTCGACGTCCGGCATGATCCGGCGTAGCTGAGCCTCCCAGGCGTGCCGGTGGGTGTCGACGAAGCCGGGGCTGAGGATGGCGCCGGTGGCGTCCATGACCACCGCGTCGTCGGCGCTGAGGTGGGGGCCGACGGCGGCGATGGTGTCGCCCTCGACGAGGAGGTCGCCCTGGTCGATGACGCCGAGGTCGGGGTCCATGGTGACGATGGTCGCGCCGGTGAACAGGATGCGCCGCTCGCTCGCGGGGCGGCGCAGGAGTTGTTCGAGGACGGTGGCGTTGACGTTCATGAAATGTCCTTGTTTTGTGCGTACGTGGGGAGAGGGCGGTGTTGGGTTGCCGGCGCGGGTCAGCTCAGCGTCATGATGTAGCCCGCGTGGTGCAGCTCGTCGCCCCTGAACTCCCCATAGGCCCAGAAACCGAGGTCGTCCAGGTAGTCGATGCGGTCGCCGTCGATCCAGAACCGGCCCTGGTAGGCATGCGGCCGGCCGCCCCGGGTCTCGTCGTAGCGGCCGTCGGCGGCGAGCTCCTGGTGCAGGAAGCCCTTGCGGTCGACCCAGACGCCGACCCGCGGGCTGCCGGTCAGGTCCGGCGCGGCCGGGATGCCCGTTTCGGGGGCGGTGGCCCGGCCGGGGGCGTCGGTGCCGGCCCACAGGACGGGCCGACCGGCCGCGACCAGCGCGCGGACCTGTTCCGGCCGGGACCCGAGGACGGCGATCGCGCTCGGCACATCGGGGGCGAGCGCGTCGGGCACCACCAGGAAATCGGCGGTGTTGCCCGGGGTCAGCGTCGCGACGTACTCCGAACGGCTGCCGCGTCCGCCGGCCAGCGCGACGGCGTCCACGACGGCCGGGACGACGGTCATGCCCGTGCAGTCCACGACGATGGCGTTGTCGTCCTCCGCCGCGGTGACGATGCCGGGGCCGACCCCCACGATCAGGGAACCGACGAACAGGATGTCGGCGCCGGTCATGGTCCCGATCAGCGGGTTCATCGTCATGATCCGGGCGTTGGTGAACAGGACGGGACGGCCGCCGTCGTTCGCGACGATCTCGTCGAGGGCCTTCGGGTTCCAGCTCGCCGTGCCGGTGATGGTCATGGTGCTCCTCACGGGGCTCATAGGTGTGTGACCATCAGGTTCGTCGTGCCGCGGCGTCGTTACCAGGCCGCCGCTTCCCTAGGTGCGCCGCACCCAGGAAGCCCGTACCTGGGGACACGGCGGCCTGGCCGCCGGCTGGCCGCCGGGCCGACCATGGAGCCATGACCAGCGACGACACGCCCCGCGATCCCCACCCGTACGTCGGAATGTGGGTGACCGCGGACGGCTACATCCGCCAGGAACTGCTGCCGGACGGCCGTTACGACGAGGCCCGAGGGAATCGGCAGAGCGCCTATACCGGCCGCTACACCGTCACCGGCGACCACATCGACTACGTCGACGACACCGGCTTCACCGCCACCGGGGACGTCCGCGACGGCGTTCTCTTCCACGAGCACCTCGTGCTGTACCGCGAGGGCGACCCACGCGTGCGGCCGGGAGGCGTCGGGCCACGCGGCTGACGACGCCAGGGCAGCTCAGTCCCAGGACGGGTGGCTCGCCGCCTGCATCACCTGTACGGTCTCCCCTCGGCCGGCGCGCGCCCGGAGCTCCGCGAAGGCGGCCGCGGTGGCGCTCGCCGGCTCGGCCTGGTAGACGACCAACTGCTGATGCGGGGCGTCGTTGACGGTGAACGCCGAGAACTCGATCTCCAGAGCGCCGACCTCGGGATGCGCGAGGTGCTTCGCCTGCTGGGTCTTGCCCTTCACCTCGTGCCGCGCCCACAGCTCGGCGAACTCGGGGCTCTTCGCGCCGAGCGTGCCGACCACCTCGGCGATACGGGGCGAATCGGGGTCGTGCCCGTAGGCCGCCCGCAGTTCGGCCGTACACGAGCTCGCGGCCTTGTCCCAGTCCCGGTAGAAGGCGTGCCCGGCCGGGTCCAGGAAGACCATGCGGGCCAGGTTGTCGAACCTCTGGAACCCGCTGTGCAGGGCCGCGGCGAGCGCGTTGTGCGCCAGGATGTCGAGAGCCGGCCCCAGGATGAAGGCGGGATTGTCGGGCCAGCCGTCGATCAGCCGCCGAAGCTGGGGGCTGATCCGGTCGTGACCGGCGGGGATGCCGCGACGCTCCTGACGCGCCCCGGCGAGCCTGCGCAGGTGGTCGTGCGCCTCGCCGCCGAGGTGGAGCGCGGCGGCGATCGCGTCGATCACCTGGGGCGACGGGCTGGTCTCCCGGCCCTGTTCGAGGCGCATGTAGTAGTCGGAGCTCACGCCCGCGAGCATGGCGACCTCCTCGCGGCGCAGCCCCGGCACCCGCCTGCGCCCGTACTCCGGCAGGCCCACGTCCTGCGGTTTGAGGGCTTCGCGTCGCGCTCTGAGGAAGTCACCCAAGGGAGTGCTGCCGCTCATGACCCCAACCTAATGGGGGTGATGCCTGCGCCGGTAACAGTGCTGGTGTTGCAAGCGTTGTTGGGCGCTTCCGATCCCTTGGCCGCGTTCTCCTGCGCCGTCTGCGCTTGAGGGCCGCTTGCGGGCTTGGTTGGAACGATCCATAGGCGAGTCTCTCCAAAGGGTGCAAACATCGCCGGGCGACCCGGAAGGAGAACGACGTGAGCGAACCCGAGGTTCGGCCGAACGAGACGACGGTGCCGTTGATGCCGTGCGCGTCACTGGAGGAGACCCTGGCGTTCTATGAGGCGCTGGGGTTCGAGGCGACCTACAAACAGAGCAAGCCCTACGTGTATCTGGCGCTGCAGTGGAGCGGATTCCAGCTGCACTTCGGCCCGGCGCCCAAGGGCCTGGATCCGGCGCGGGAGGAGTCGGGCAGCTGCCTGGTCATGGTCGACGCCGTGGCGCCGTACCACGCGGCGTTCGTCGCCGCGATGCGCCGCGTCTACGGGAAGGTGCTCGCCTCCGGCCTTCCGAGGATCACCCGATACCGGCCCGGCGCGTCCCGGTTCACCCTGGTCGATCCGTCCGGGAACTCGATCCTCTTCATCCAGCGTGACGAGCCCGCCGAGTTGGAGTACGGCGGCTCGAAGAAACTGACAGGCCTGGCCAAGGCGCTCGACAACGCCCGGATCCTGCGCGAGTTCAAGAACGACGACCTGCAGGCATTCCGCGCGCTCAAGTCCGCGATGCGCAGACACCACGCGAACGCCTCGGCGGTCGAGCGGGCCATCGCCCTGTGCCACCTCATCGACTTGGCCACCGTTCTCGGCGAGCCCACCGATCCCTGGCTCGCTGATCTGCGCGGTCTGGAGCTCACCGTCGCCGACAGGCAGCGCGTCGAGTCGGAACTCGGGCATCTCGCCGGACTTCAGGAGTGGCTTCCCCAGGTCGGTTGATCACCTCGGCGGAATTGTCGGCGGCGAAGGATACGGTTGGCCGGTGGAACTCACCCCCCGACAGGTGCTCGGTTTGCGGATGTCCAGCCTGCTGCTCCGGGCGTCGCCCGGCGGCGCCGGCCGGGCGAAGGGCGTGGCTGAGGTGGTGACGTGGCTCGGGGCGATGCAGGCGCAAGACCTGGCCAGCGGCCTGTGGTCGTTCGGCGTGCGACTGCCCGGACACACCGCCGCCGATGTCACCGCCGCGCTGGAGCGGCGTGAGGCGCTGCGCACCTGGCCGATGCGCGGCACCATCCATTTCGTCCCGCCCCGCGACGCCCGCTGGATGGTCGAACTGATGGGCGTCCGGGTGCTGAACGGCGCGGCGAGGCGGCGCGAACAGCTCGGCCTCTCGGAGGAGACCGCCGTTCAGGCCATGGAGGTGCTGGGCGCGGCCCTGACCGGCGGCGGGCGGCTGACCCGGTCGGAGTGCCTGGCCGTGCTGGCCGACAAGGGCATCGACACCGGCGGCCAGCGCGGCTACCACCTGCTGTGGTACGCCAGCCAGCGCGGCCTGCTCTGCATCGCCCCCAACATCGGCAACGAGCAGAGCTTCGTGCTGCTCGACGAGTGGGTCCCCGACCCGCACCGGCCGGAGCGCGACGAGGCGCTGGGCACCATCGCCCTGCGTTACTTCCGCGGCCGTGGACCGGCCACCCGGCAGGATTTCGCGGGCTGGACCGGCCTGACCGCGGCCGACGCCAGACGCGGCATCGCCGTGGCCGGCGACGCGCTGGCCCGGGTGACTGTCGACGGGGTGGAGACGTACCTCGACGCCGCGCTCCTCGACGCCGCCCCGCTCCCGACCGGCGACGACGAGGTCCTCGTGCTGCCGGGGTTCGACGAATACCTGCTGGGCTACAAGGACCGCTCGCTCATGGTCGCCGACGAGCACAAGGCGGCCATCATCCCGGGTGGCAACGGGATCTTCCAGTCCACCGTCGTGCGCGCCGGCCGGGTCGTGGCCACCTGGAAACGCACCCTCACGAAGAGCGCGGTACGGATCGCCGTGCAGCCGCTCACACCACTCCACGGAGGCGACCGGGCGGAGGTCGAGCGGGCGTTCGAGCCGTACGCGCAGTTCGTGGAACGCACCCCGGAGGTGCGCTGGCCGTGACCCGTCGCCCGCTTGGGCAGTGTCGGCCCGGCCACACCTTCCGAGCGATCCTGATTCCAGCCGGCTACTGGGGGAGTTGCCGGTAGGACATGGGCGTCGTCCCCAGGAAACCGTCCGGGTCGAGCAGGAGTTCGACAGTGGCACCGTCTAGAGTTCGTCCGCGCACTCTGACGCGGCCCCCATCGGTCCGGGCCTGTTCGAAGACCGCCTTGGTCTTGCTGATCTGCTTGCTCAGCCGGCTGCTCTTCTTGAACGCGGAGACCTCTGCTCCACGGGCGGGATAGGAGTTCTTGAGCGATTCCACGGTCTTCAACTCGTAGTCGCCGAACTTCCTGTCTGGGCGTAACTCCAGGATGTCCAGTGTCCGTCCCGGCTGGTTCACGTCAACGGACGCGTTGATGCGTCGGGTGGGTATCTCCCCTGTAGGGGTCACGACCGACACCAGCTCGACCTGCGTGAGGTAGCCGCGCTCGGGATAGACGGCCTGCAGGTCCAACGCGGTGAGCTCCTCGTAGGAGTTGTAGATGGCCTTGGCCAGAGGCAGACGCCGGCTTGGGTCCCGTCGCCGCTCGATCGGCAGGCTCTCAAGGGCGCGTGCCGCTTCGGCCTGCTGCGTCTTCAGAAGCCCTTCACGCAGCCGCCGCTTCACCCGGACCTCGGCGGGGTCGAGAAGGGGCACCTGCGCATGTATCGGATGGGTCCGGAGCGTACTGGTCAGCGGATCGGCATGGGCCGCCGAGCGGGGAGAGAACTCGTACGAGCCTTCTGATCTGGGCGGTGGAGGCGAGGTTCCGAGCGCCGGTGACCGGCCGGTCCTGCGATGCCTGAGGAAACTCCGGCCCGTGCTCACCGCGTCCGTCGCCGTGGTCACGGTGTCGGCTACGGCGAGGCCCGCACGCGCCGCGCCGCGCCCCGCCTCGCGGGCCAGCTCCACCGCCCGGTCCCGATCGCCCGTACGAGCAGCCTCCAGGGCGCGGCCCGCGGTCTCGTTGGCTTCCCACGCGTTGTTCAGCACGCGGGTCATCGGGTTCAGCACGGAGTTGACGGCCTCCCAGAACGCCTCTCCCTGCGCCATGTGCTCACGGATCGCGTTGACAAGGTCCGACGCGGACCGAAGGGCGAAAGAGCTCGGGTCGATCATGGCTTGGCCCATGGCCGCCCCCGCTCCCACCAGGGTGGACAGCGTCTCCTGCAGCACACCCTGCAGGTACGCCACGCCCAGGTCGCCGGGCTTGGTCTGGGCGATCGCCTCGCCGATCTGCCGGTTGAGGTGCTCGGCGCCCTCTCCCAGCAGGTCGACCAGCGGGTTGCTCCCGATGATGGTGTACGGCTCCCCCAGGACCCGCCGCGCTCGATCGAGCGCGGCATTGGGCGGCTCGGGGTCAGGGGACAGCCGGATTTGTCGTTCGAGGCTCACCAGATCACGTGCCAGCTCGTTCAACAACGTCACCCGGCGGTCGTCGGGCGGCAGAGGAGGAGGTGACGGGGATTCCTCCGCCTGCCGCGCCTCGCCGGGGTCGATCGCCGGGCCGGTCGCGCCGGCGTCGTCCCCCACCCGATCGGCCTCGGCCACGACCTCGTCGTAGGGGGAGGCCGTGGCCGACGGGCGAGCGCCGCCAGAGCTGCGACGGGAGGTGACCGGCGCGGGCGCGGTGCCCGTGTAGCCGGATGCCGTGGTGCCATGCACCACGCCGGTGTATCCCTCGGCTGTGCTGTAGCCGGCGTAGTAGTCGGAGTGGACGACTCCGGTGTAGCCCGCCTCGTCGGCCGCCATGTCGGTCAGCCCTTGCCGTTCCCGGCCGCGGCGACTGGCACGACCTCGATGTCGGGCTTGTCCCCGAGGATCTTGTCGAACGCGTCGACCCGCTCCGCCTCCGGACGCTGACTGACCAGGTCGAGGGCCTCGGTGGTGCGGCGCGTCTCCGCTCGGCGCCACTCGATGTCGGCCTCGCGCGAGCGCAGGTCGAGGGATTGCAGCGCGGAGGCGTAGGTGTCCAGGGCGTCGGCCTGGCCGAGCAGCGCCTCCGCGACGATGTTGTCGGTTCGCAGCACGATGGTGTCCCGCGCGGTGACGACGCCGCTGACCTTGTGCGCCTGGCCCTCCTGACCGATCGGCTCGGGCTTGATGCGCCAGCTGTAGCGCTCGTCCAGAGGCGAGCCTTCCAGTTTCAGCTTTCCCTCGCCGTCGGGTTCGGCGAAAGTGTCCCACTCATAGACGCCGCCCTTCCTGATGCCCATCTGCAGCATCCTCTGCGAAGTGCCCGTATGGTCGACACAATCGATGGCCATTCCCAGGATCAGCCGGGCGACCTCGTCCCGCTTCTCCGGAGCCACATACCGCGTGAGCAGCCGGCGGAGCGCGGCCAGCGGCACGATCTCGGTGGACCCGGGGTTGCCGTTGAAGAACGCGACCTGCACGTTCTTCAGGCTGGTGACGGTCTCGTACGTCTGATTGAGCTCGCGGAAGACGAAGTTCAGCACGCGCCGGAGGTTGGTGTTCGCGATCTCGCGGACCGTCGTCTGCGAGGAGCCTTCCTCGCTCTGCGCCTTCGAGTTGGACTGTACGGCCTGGTTCCTGCTGGTGTTGACCTGGGCGGCGTGCTCCTGACTGCTGTTGCGCACGCTGGTCGAGAACTCCTGCCGCGCCTCCTGGTGGTTCGCGGAGAAGGCCCCCTCCACGGACGCGGACGCGCTCACCAAGCCGATGCTCCCCGACGCGGAGGCTTTGGTGCCCACCGAGACCGCCCAACCGCCCTGGTCCTGGAAAGCCGATCCAGACTGCGCCATGAGGGATGAGGTGAAGCGTGTCTGGGCGGCCGTGTCGGAGGAATCGAAGATCGAGGACGCGTCCTCACGGGCGACGGAGTCGGTCCGCCACGTCTGGACGGTGATCGTGGTCCGCTCGCCCGGCAGCAGCGTGAAGGTCTGAAGCGTGCGGCCGAGCCCGTAGTCGCCGAGGAACATCGACAGTTGCCAGGTTTCCACGAGGGCGATGCGGGGCCGGCCGGCCTGGGTGACGTCGTAATCGACCGTCCGTGCGCTCAGGCCGATGCCCGCGGTGGGGATCTGGATCGTGGTGTCGGGGGCGCCCGCGTTGATCGTCCGCTCCTGCCGCTTGATCAGGCCGTCGATGTACGTCTCACGGAGCTGACGCTGAAGGTCGACGCCGTCGCGCTGGAGGAGTGCCGGCATTGCGGTACGCGCTTTCTGCTCGCCCGCGATCACCTGCTGACCCCCGGCCGGAGGCGCGGGGTCGAGCTTGTCGGCCACCTCCACTGCCATCCGGAGAGACGGCCGCGCCGCCGTGGGCAGCAGGCGGTCGTACAGGACACGGAGACGAGCGGCGTCGATCCGGCGGATCCGGCCCTCCTCCTCCACCACGCCGAGGGAGGACAGGGAGGTGCCCGCCGACCTCCCCGGCTCAAGGAAGAAGTCCTGAGGGATGTCCAGCGGCACGATCCGCTGGAACGAGTAGGAGCCGGGCAGCGGCACGTCGTACTTGATCGATGCGGCTCTGTCCCCGTGGTCTCCGAAGTGCGCGATACTCTCGGCGATAATAGGGTCTTCCGGTACAGGCATTGTCGTCTCGTCTTTTCCGTTCGCGGTGGAGGCGATATCGTCGCCTACCTGCGTCAATAACCGACGCCGGCGTTCACAGACGTTATTGCGTTGCTGGTGGCTCCTCCATGGGGAAGACTCCCCATTGACAAGGGGGCATACCACCGTTTGTGAGAGGTGGGATAAGGGGTGACCGAGGGTCCCGTTCCGCCGTCGTCCGTCGGCGACCAACATCACCTGCTGTTATTCGTGGCGGCCGTGCTCCGGGGCGCCGGTGCGGACTTTCCCGGAAACGAGCTCAGCGCGCTGCTGCGCGATCTCATGGACGCCGATTTCGCCGGTGCGGGGGAAGTGGATTTCCGGGGCACGGCGAGCCGCCGCTGGGCGGACGCTCCAGGCCCTGTTCTTCTTGGCGCTACTGGATTTCACGACCTGGTCACCGCCCATCCGCTGACCGCGGTCTATCGTCGTTCTCCGAGGGAAACGCCGGTGCGCCTCAGTGATCTGATGAACCCGCGCAAGAAAGGGCCTTTTCCCGGTTCGGGAAAGTCCGACGTCCTCATTGTTCCGCTGGCTGCGGGAGCGTGGGGAGTCAAGGTGCTGACGCTCATGCGCCGCGACTTCGACCCCCGGCAGCTCCGCTTGGCCAGGCAGCTTCAACCGGTCCTGGCCCAGATCCACGGGCTGACGTGGCGGCTGCGCTCCCTTCCCGAGAAGGCCCGTGCGGGCGAGGCTCCCTTCGGCGACGAGGGGATCGCTCTCACAGCCGGGGAACTGCGAGTGCTCGACCTGATGGCTGACGGACTGATCGCCGCCGCGATCGCCCGGCGGCTTGGCGTGTCGCCGAGGACGGTCAGCAAGCACATCGAGAGCATCTACCGGAAGTTCGGCTCTCACGACAGGACCAGTGCGGTCCTGCGCGGCTTCGCCCTCGGGCTGCTTCCCGCCTCCCAGCCCCGCTGATATCGCCTGCACGCCCTGGCGGCAGGAGAGATTGACGATGAAGGGTGATGAAAGCCCGGTGGAGTCTTGTTGATCGACGGGCTGGAGGGTGGCCGCAGGCGGCGCCGAGGTGGGTGACTGCCTCAGCGCGGACAAGGAGCGCGTGAGTTGTGATCAGTCCGAGGCGGCGTACGAGGTTGCGAGGCGGCTCGACGGCATCCAGAACTGCAGCGAACTGACGCTGTGCCCGGTCTCCTCGGTCTTCTTGGTTCCGGCTCCGTGTCCTCCGGTGGCGCGAACCGGTTGTCGACCGGTGACGCCGGAATGGTGATCACGACCGGCCATGGCGGTCCGCGTGCTGGGGGCGGGACTGGCGGTGTTTCATGGGAGCGGCCTGGTCCGCCGGGATCTCAGTCGGCGGAACGTGATCCTCGCCGACGACGGGGCACGCGTCATCGGCGCTCCCGGGTTCATGTCTCCCGAGCAGGCCCGGGTCGACGAGATCGGCCCGGAGCGCGACGTGTTCTGGCTCGGCTGGTGCTCGCGTACGCCGCCACAGGGGACCCGTGGCGCTATGCGAGACGTGGGGCGGGCTGGGGCTGGGGGCGGGGACCGGTGAGCAGCAGGGCGCCGGCGGCCAGGACCGCCAGGGCGGTGGCGCCGTGGACGCCGAAGGCGGTGGCGGGCGCTCCGCCGGAGGACAGCACGATGAACATGTCGCAGATCGGGGTGAGCGCGGTGGCGAGCATGACCCAGCCCAGGACACGGCGGTTCCCCGTCAGGGCGACCGCGACGATCACCAGGCCGGACGCCACATCCCGGATCCCCTTGACGGCGAGGAATCCCGCGCCCTCACCCTGCGGCCAGGTCGGTAGGCCGAAATCGGGCGCCATGGACTGGGGAGCCAGCAGATACATCACCCCGACGTAGGCGATGAAGAGGGCGCCGATCACCGAGAGGACGGTGCCGATCGCGGCGCGGGACGGCAGCTTCGTGGACATGAAGAGTCTCCTGCAGGGGGTGAGGGTCAGGATGCCTGGCGGTCGCGGGTCCAGGTGGGGCTGTCGAGGAAGTGGTTGTCGTAGAGGTCCTGGGAGGCGAGCAGTTCGTCGAGTGTGGCCTCGCCCCGGCGGAGGCGGTCGAGGAGGCGGAAGTACTCGAAGCGCTGGATCCCGGGGGCGACGACGATGAGGAGGTCGGCGGTGTGGCCGGGGGCGGCGGCGAACGCGTGGGGCGTCAGCGGGGGCACGGCCGCCACGTCGCCCTGTTCCAGGGTCACGATCTGCTCGCCCGACAGGATGCGGGCCTTGCCGCCCAGGATGTAGAAGAGCTCGGTGGAGGTGGCGTGGTGGTGGGGCACGGCGCCGTCCGCGCCTTCGGTGAGCGTCATCCGGATGGTGCTCAGCGCGCCGCCGGTGTCGCTGGAGTCGAGCAGCAGCCGCCCGGTCGCCGTGGGCGAGACGATGGCCTCGGCGTCGACTTCGCGGACGATGGCGGTTTCCACGATCAGAGACATGTCAGGTTCCCTTCGAGCGCGGAGGACACGAGCCGTTCTATGTAGGCCCGGTCGACCGGCGCTCCTGTGATCAGTACTCGGTAGTAGAGGGCGCCGGCCAACTGGTCGAACAGCACCTCGGCGTCCAGGTCGGCGCGCAGCTCGCCGCGCACGCGTGCCCGCTCGATCAGGGCGATCCCGAGGGCGTTGCGCTCGGCGTACTGCCGGCGGGCCAGCTTGCCGATGTCCTCGTGCCTGGCTGCGGCCGCCACGAGCTCGCCGGCGGTCCCCGCGGATGGGCCTTCGCGGCCGCCTGCCGCGCGCATGCGGTTGAGCGCGGCGGCGATCTCTTCCAGATTGTCGACGAGGTCGGCTCGGATGTCGCCGGTCTCGGTGATCTCATGGTCGGCCTGCAGCCGTGCCACCACCGCGACGGCCAGGTGGTCCTTGGTCGGCCAGCGGCGGTACAGCGTGGTCTTGGCCACTCCTGCCTGCTCGGCCACCTCGTCGATGGACAGGCCGGTGTAGCCGCGTTCGAGCAGCAGGGCGGCGGCGATCCGCAGCACTTTCTCGTCGACTTGCGTGTCGCGTGGTCGTCCTCGAGGCACTGTGCCGCCCCTCCTTTTTCGAAACTCAGATAGCGAAAAAGAAGCTACCCCTCGCCTCAGGATTGCGCAACTCCAGTTTCGTAATTGGCCTGGTGCTTCCTCCAGGACCGGATCTGAGTCAGCATGATCCAGTCGTTGTGGTGGGGGAGGGTGGATGGTCGTGTTCGCGTGTGCGGGGTGCGGGGGCGTGCTGACGGCGCCGGTGTCACGGGTCGCGCTCCCCGTCCACGCTGATCAGCAACTCGGCCATGAGTTACTGCCTGCGCTCCTGGAGCCTGGGACGTACGCGGTGAACCCGGAACCTTCCGGACCGCCTTGGCGACGGTGGGAAGAGGTGGGTGCGGACGAAGCGGCGGCCCGCGGAGTGTACGCACCGGTGAACTCCCTGTCGTACGGGCCGCCAGGAAGGGTGGGAGTCGCGCCGGGCGATGTTCGCGGAACCGTGCTGATCCCAGAGCGGTGCGACGGTTACTGCTTGGGGCTGGACGGCCGGGACGGCCCGAATCTGGCCTGTGAGGGATGCGGGCAGGCGGTGGGGACCCGGATCGACGACTGCACGTTCTGGCAGGTGGTGTGGCTCGACCCGCGCGCCGTGCGCCAGGTCGGTGTCGAGGGCCCCGCTCGTCGGGTGGTCGGCTGGGAGGCGCTACGGGAGGAACATCCGGGTACGCCACCGGTCGAGCAGCCCGGATGGTGGAGCCCTGTGTGGACGGCGGCCGTCGCGGTGGCGCTGGCCCACCTGCTGGCGGTGTCGGGCGGCAAGCGAGTGGCCGTCCCCGACGGGCCGGTCGCCGAGACGTTCCGCAAGGCGATCGACATCCTGCTCCCGCCGGGACCGCCGACACGCGAGGTGGCCTTGGCCGGACCTGGCCTGCCCGCCGCGATCACGGACATAGCACTGGTGCCGCAGCATCCCCAGACGGGTGAGGTGTGGCCGGTCGATGCGCGGGCGGTGGTGCCGCTGGCCGCCGACGTGTGGATGTACATGGCCTTCCACGACGATCGGCGGCTCGCCCCGGCGGCGAGTGGGATGCGTGACGGCGTCCGCCGCGATGATCCGCCGCCGTTGTTGCCGTGGAGGCCGTTCCGGCCCGATTGGGAGATGTTCCTCAGGACATTGGCGCGCCTGCCGGAGGTTCGTCAGCCGTGGTTACGCACCGTCTATGACCAGGTGGGGGACCGCCGATACCGGCACCCGTTCTTCTGAACGACTTCGGGCACGCCACAGGCGCAGGGGTACCGGCCTTCACAGGTTTTGTGTCCAGATGCCGGGAGAGTGTTCGTCGGGCCTCAACCACAGGTGCGGCTGGTAGTCGCGGTAGCGGTCGTCAGCATCTGGGTGCCAGGGGAAAGTGCCGTCCCGGCCGGGCCAGACGACCTGGAGAAACGGGAAGGGCGGCCGTCGGTAGAACCCGATGGCCGTGCCGAAGAAGGCCCGGTACCAGTGATAGTCGACGGCTTTGAGAGCGACAGGGTAGCGGTCGATGATGTCGGGCCATTCCTGCTCGGCCTCCAGCGCCAGGCCCGCGACCGCCTTCTCGCCGAGGGCGTTGAGGCAGGTCTGCATGTCGTAGATGTCCAGGCCGAACATGGCCAACTCGGGCGAACGGTAGTTGTGCCACAGCCCGATGGTGAAGGCCCAGCCCGGCCCGTGCTCGCCAGGGGGGATCATCACGACTTGCCAGCCGTGCTCCTGAACCTTCTCGATCGTGGCCTGAGTGCGACGGTCCAGGTCGCCTTGGGCGTCGCAGAGGACGCAGTGGCATGCGTTCAGATCGACAGGCACAGGCGTGAGCGTATCGACAAAAAGGACCTGCGTTTCCGCAGGTCCTTGGAGAGATCGTGAGTGCCCCCTGCAGGATTCGAACCTGCGCACCCGGCTCCGGAGGCCGGTGCTCTATCCCCTGAGCTAAGGGGGCTCAACAAGGGAAAAGGCTACCAGCATCCGGGGACTGGTCTGCACCAGATAACGCTCGTCGAACACATCCCGCGAAACCCCGCGCGGGTGCCGCCTCAGGAGTTAGCTTGGCGGCCGTGGCCGAGGTTCTTGGGAAAGTACTGGTCGTTGATGACGACGAGGTCATCCGGCAGCTCATCGCGGTCAACCTCAACCTTGAGGGGTTCGAGGTGGAGACCGCCACCGACGGGCAGGACTGCCTGGATCGGGTACGGGACGTCAAACCGGATGTCATCACGCTCGACGTCATGATGCCGCGCCTGGACGGCTGGTCCACGGCCGAGAAGTTGCGGGCGGAGCCGGACACCAGCCACATCAGGGTGGTGCTGGTCACGGCGCGGGCGCAGGACGACGACCGGCGGCGCGGGCTGGGGATCGGGGTGGACGCCTACCTCACGAAGCCGTTCGACCCGGCGGAGCTGATCGAGGTCGTGCGGGAGCTGGCCGCCAGGAGCTGATCCGCCGTGCGCGCATGCCCGGATTGTTCCGTACGCTGGCGGCAACAGTCCGGAGTGGCGGGGGGTTCGAGGCGTGCGGAGCTCGGTGTTCGGCAATTTGGAGGGGCAGGGGCTGCCTGGCGGGTTCGTCCTGCAGAACGGCAAGATGCTGCGGGTCGAGCTGCCCTCCGAGGTGCTGGCCAAGCAGGGGTCCATGGTGGCCTTCCAGGGGCAGATGGACTTCGACTACGAGGGCGGCGGGCTCGGAAAGCTGCTGAAGAAGGCGGTGACGGGCGAAGGGGCCGCGCTGATGCGGGTGCGCGGCCAGGGGCTGCTGTATCTCGCGGACAACGCCGACGACATCCACCTGTTCTACCTGGAGAACGAGGGGCTCACGGTCAACGGGCGGAACCTGCTGGCCTTCCAGCCGTCGCTCGCCTGGGACATCAAGCGGGTTCAGGGCGCCGGGATGGCGGCCGGCGGGCTGTTCAACACGACCGTCACGGGCACCGGGTGGGTGGCGGTGACCACGCACGGCGAGCCGGTGCTGCTCGACGCGGCGCGCATGCCGACGTACGCGGACGCGCAGTCGGCCGTGTGCTGGAGCACGCAGCTTGAGGTGGGCGTGAACCGTACGGTCAAGATGGGTGCGCTCATCGGGCGGGGGAGCGGGGAGGCCATGCAGCTCGCGTTCAGAGGGCAGGGGTTCGTGCTGGTGCAGGCCAGTGAGGGCCCGCCGGTGGTGAAGGCCACGTCCTGAGCGACCTGCCGGGCCACCGGCGGGGACGGTCAGGAGCAGGTGGGGCTGGGGGCGGTGTTGGTGCCGCTGGAGGAGCCCAGGAAGCCGAACGTGGTGGACGCGCCGGGTGCGAGCGAGCCGTTCCAGCTCTCGTTGCGCACGGTGACGTTCGCGCCGCTCGCGCTCAGCGTGCCGCCCCAGATCTGGGTGACCTGCTGGCCGTTCGCGAACGTCCAGCGGACGGTCCAGCCGGTCATCGGCGTCGTGCCGGTGTTCTTGACGGTGACCTCGCCCTGGAAGCCGCCCTGCCACTGGCCGGCGTTCCGGTAGGTGGCGGTGCAGCCGCCGCTCGTGGTGGGGGTCACGGTCGGGGTGATGGTCGGGGTCGGGGTGACGCCGGACAGGGCGTTCACCAGCGCCGGATACCACTTGTCCGACATCTTCTGGTCGCCGGCCGCGTTCGGGTGCACCCCGTCGTAGGTGTCGGTGGCCGTGTTGAAGCCGGTCCACTGGTCGACCACGGTGACGGGAGACTGCGCGGTCGAGGTGGACGCGGCCCAGGCGGGGATGGCGTTGTTGAAGTTCAGCGCGCGCTGGCCGCACTCGGCGCAACTTGACGGGTTCATCGGAATGATCTTGGCGACCAGGATCTTCATGGCGGGGTTGCTGGCCCGCATCTGGTTCACCAGCGTGGTGAACGCGCCGAGGATCGTCGCCGGCGGAATGTTGCTCCACACGTCGTTGGTGCCGAAGTGCATCATGACGATGTCGGGCCTGGTGGCGGAGAGCCAGCCCGGCAACAGGTTCTGGTTGGCCACGTTCGTGGCCAGGTAGCCGCCGTGGCCCTCGTTGTCGCCGTCGTGGGCGACCCCGCAGCCCTGGGGCGGCAGCGTGCCGACGAAGTCGATGTCGGTGTAGCCGGTGCTCTGTAACTTGTTCCAGAGCAGTGCTCGCCAGCAGCCCGGCGACCCCGTGATCGAGTCTCCCAGGGGCATGATCCTGATGGCGGCCGCGCTGGCCGGCGTGGCGGTCAGGTACATCACCACCGCGGCCAGGGCCAGGAACGCCGCCAGCGCACCGCTGGTCTTCCGCATCGTCCGCTCTCCCGTCGTCGTCTGGCGCCGATCGTAAGAGCGCGTCCGTACGACGGAAAGCGGCTAACCGGTCAAGGAGCCGCGACCTGCGGCGTTGCCGCAGAGAAGCATGTAACTTTCAGCGGACGACGGCGAGCGGG
Source organism: Nonomuraea sp. AD125B (assembly GCF_041402765.1). Lineage (NCBI taxonomy): Bacteria > Bacillati > Actinomycetota > Actinomycetes > Streptosporangiales > Streptosporangiaceae > Nonomuraea > Nonomuraea sp. AD125B. The sequence continues at coordinate 75,877 of NZ_JBGLOU010000008.1, forward strand.
CACGGAGCGTGATGGAGCAGGGCCTGGCTGACCGAGCCGAGGATCAGCCCGGCGAAGGAGGAGCGCCCGCGTGAGCCGACCACGAGCAGGTCCGCCCCCGCCGCCGCCTCCTTGAGCACCTCGACCGGATGGCCGTGGACGACCTCCGTCACGACCGTGACGCCCGGATGCCGCTCGTGCCGCTCCGCCACCAGCGTCCGCAGCTCGCGCAGCACGTCCTGCTCGCTGTCGGGGTCGGCCGGGCCGAACCCGGTGACCTGCGGCCAGGCCCACCCGTGCACCGCCCGCAGCGGCACGCCGCGCCGGCCCGCCTCGGTCAGGGCGAAGTCCAGCGCCCGCAGCCCATGAGGGGAGCCGTCGACGCCGGCCACGATCTCACCGCGTGTCCCTGTCGCAGGCCGGGCCGGCACCAGCACCACGTCCGTACGGGCGTGCGCGGCCACCCCGTGCGCCACGGACCCGACCAGCAGCCCTCGAATGCCGCCGATCCCCCGGCTGCCCACGACCAGCAGCTCGGCGTCCGCGGCGGCCTCGACGAGCGCGGCGCGCGGATCGCCGGGCAGCAGCTCGGTGTGCAGCTCGACGTACGGGTTCTCCCTCCGCACCCGGTCCTCGGCCGCCGCGAGCACGGTCGCGCCGCCCTCACGCAGCCACCGGCCGACCTCGGCGTAGCGACCGCTGTCGTTCTCGGCCACCCAGCGGGCGACGGCGTGGGCCACGGTCAGCGGTGTACGGCGCAGCGCCGCCTCGGCCCCGGCCCACGCGGCGGCCTCCAGCCCGGTCCGCGAACCGTCCACCCCGACGAGGATCATGACAGGGCGTAGCACTCGACCTCGGCCCGCCGGTACGGCAGGCCCTGCCGGACGGAGTCCCGTACGCACTGGCGCTCGGCCTTGCTGAGCCTGAGCTTGCCGCACACCGTGATGCCGGAGTAGGTCCGGCAGTCGAGCGATTTGTCCGTCCGGCCGACGCGGTACAGCTCTTCGACCTCGGCACGGCAGCGCGCCCGCGCCTTCGCCGTGTCGGCGTAACGGCATTGGGAGACCAGGGTCCGATACTGCTCTCGGCTGACTTCCTGCTGCGTGGTGCCGTCACCCACGGCGGCGGGACCACCCATCACGGTCACCACCACGAGCCCTGCTACAGCGGCGATCTTCTTCATGTTCCCCCTGATGGGGACCGTACCGCCGTGGGCGATCGGCAAACCTCGCGGGCTCCCGGCGGAGCCCGCGAGGACGGGCTCAGCCCGGCAGCGTCTCGCCGCCGATCGGGGCGAGAACCTCGCCGGTGTAGTACGACGACATGCGGTTGGCGGCGAAGAAGACGTACGAGGGGGCGATCTCGTCCGGGTCGGCGGCCCGCCCCATGGGCACCTGCTCGCCGAACTTCTCCACCTTGCCCTCCGGCATCGTCGCCGGGATCAGCGGCGTCCAGACGGGGCCCGGCGCGACGGCGTTGACCCTGATGCCGCGTTCCGTCAGGTTCTGGGCCATGGAGTAGGTGAACGCGTTGATCGCGCCCTTGGTGGCGGCGTAGTCGATGAGCGTCTTGTTGCCGCGCAGCCCGTTGATCGAGGACGTGTTGATGATCGCGCTGCCCTCGCGCAGGTGGGGGAGCGCGGCCTTGGTGACGCGGAAGTAGCTGTGGATGTTGACCGCGAACGTGTGCTCCCACTGCTCGTCGGACAGCTCCTCCAGGCCGTCCACCGGCGCCTGGTAGGCCACGTTGTTGACCAGGACGTCCAGCCCGCCCAGCTCGGACACCGCCTGCGCGACGACCGAGCCGCAGTGCGCCGCGTCCGCGAGGTCGCCCGGCAGCAGCACGCAGCGGCGGCCGGCCTCCTCGACCAGCTTGCGGGTGTGGGCGGCGTCCTCGTGCTCGCTCAGGTACGCGATCGCGACGTCGGCGCCCTCCTTCGCGAAGGCGACCGCGACGGCCCTGCCGATGCCGGAGTCGCCTCCGGTGATCAGCGCCTTCTTGCCTTCCAGCAGGTTCCGGCCGACGTAGTCGCGCATCTCGTCGCGTGGCTCCGGGGACATCTCGCCCGTACGGCCGGGGTACTGCTGGTTCTGCTGTGGTGGTGTGGTTTCCGGCATGCTGAGCGGTCTGCCCGTGGGGCGGACCGCCTAACGCGCCTCAGGCCGCGGCGTGCGTCCGCAGCCGCCGCATCCGGAAGGCCAGGACGATCAGCGCGATCCCGGCCAGGATGGCGTAGACGCCGATGAGCAGCGCGATGGTGAGCGCCCCGGTCGCCGGCCACGTCAGCACCAGCACGCCGAACAGCACCGACAGCGCGCCGGCGAGGACGTGCAGCCACTCGCCCCGGATCTCGTGGCGCATCCTGATCGCGGCGATGATCTCCGCGATGCCGGTCACGATGGCCCAGATCCCGATGAGCAGCGTGACGACCAGCACCGTCACGCCGGGCCAGATCAGGCACAGGATGCCGAAGATCACCCCGGCGACGGCCAGCAGGATCAGCGGGGCGCGCCGCCCCTTGGTGGCGCGGGTGGCGGCGACGCCGGCGAGGACGCCGTCCACGAACGCGTACGCGCCGAACACGACGGCGAGCACCAGCAGGGTGATCCCCGGCCAGGCGACGGCCAGGATGCCGAAGATCAGGGCGAGCACCCCGCGCAGCGCCAGGGCCCACCAGTGGCCCAGGAAATCGTCGATCATAGTGCGATTACTGCCCGGAACCGCCCACTGTCACACGGTAACGACGACCTTGCCCATGAAGACGAATCCGGCGGCCCCGGAGGGCCGCCGGCAGGGCGGGGTCAGATGGGCAGGCCGCCGGTGGCGGAGCTGGTGGAGCCGGTGGCCTGGTAGGCGGCGATGGTGCGCTCGGCGATGCGCATCTGGTGGATCTCGTCGGCGCCGTCGGCGAAGCGGGCCCAGCGGGCGTGCTGGAACATGTCCGCCAGCGGCGTGTCCGTCGAGTAGCCCAGCGCGCCGTGGACCTGGATGGCGCGGTCCACGATCCGGTTGAGGCTGCCCGCCACGAAGTGCTTGGCCATCGAGACCTCCGTACGGAAGTCCTCGCCCTTGTCGATCTTGGATGCGGCGTGCAGGACCATCAGCTTGCACTGGTAGAGCTCCATCGCCGAGTCGGCGATCAGCCACTGGACGCCCTGCTTCTCGGCGAGTAGCGAGCCGTGGCTGTAGCGGTTGAGCGCCCGGTCCACCATCATGTCCAGGGCCGTCTCCGCCTGGGAGATCCAGCGCATGCAGTGGGCGAGGCGGGCCGGCCCGAGCCGGTACTGCCCCAGGCGGTGGCCGTTGCCCCGGCCGCCGAGTACGGCGCTGTCCGGCAGTCGGAGGTCCTCGATGACGATCTCGCTGTGCCCGGTCGAGCCGTGCATGGTCTCGACCTCGCGGACGTCCTTCCAGCCGGGGTTGGGCAGGTCCACGAGGAAGGCGGTGGTGGCGCCCCGGGTGCCCTCGGGGACGTCCTGCTCGGTGCGGGCGACGAGGATGGCGAAGCTGGCCCGGCGGGCGTTGGAGATGAACCATTTGTGACCGTTGATCACCCATTCGTCGCCGTCCCGCACGGCGGTCGTCCGGATGAGGGTCGGGTCGGAGCCGGCGACCTCGGGCTCGGTCATCGCGAAGCAGGACATCTGGGTGCCCTCCAGCAGCGGGCGAAGGTACTTCTCCTTCTGCTCGTCGGTCGCCCAGTGCAGCAGGGTGTGCATGTTGCCCTCGTCAGGGGCCTGGCAGTTGAGCACCCACGGGCCGATGCGGGTCTTGGCCGCCTCCGACTGCACCATGGCCAGCTCGACGTGTCCCAATCCCATGCCGCCCCACTCCTTGGGCATGTGCGGAAGCCACAGGCCCTCGGCCTTCGCCTGGGAGCGGAGCCGGAAGATGGCGCGCAGGTAGGCGTCCCGGTCGCCTTCCTGGACCTCCTCCATGGCGGGGATGACGGTGCCCTGGATGAACGAGCGGACCCGCTTGCGGATCTCCTCGTGCTCGGGGGCGAGGGTGAAGTCGATGGCCATGTCGCCTCTCAGTGGTTCGGTGCGGGGTTGTGGCAGGCCAGCCAGTGGTCTTCGCCGATCTGCCGGATCTGGGGCTCCTCCAGCGAGCAGCGGTCCGTGGCGCGCGGGCAGCGCGTACGGAAGCGGCAGCCGGAGGGCGGGTCGACGGGGGAGGGCGGCTCTCCGGTGATGAGGGTCTCCGCCGGCCGATCGCTGCTCGGGATGGAGGCGATCAAGGCCCGGGTGTACGGGTGCGCGGGCCGCGAGATGAGATCCTCGCCCGGCGCCAGCTCGCACACCTTGCCCAGGTACATCACCATGACGCGGTCGCTCACGTTCTTCACCACGGCCAGGTCGTGGGCGATGAACACGAGCGTCAGCCGGTAGCGCGCCTTGAGGTCCTCCAGCAGGTTGAGTATCTGCGCCTGCACCGACACGTCCAGCGCCGACACCGGCTCGTCGCAGATCACCACCTCGGGCTCCAGGATCAGGGCGCGGGCGATGGAGATGCGCTGGCACTGCCCGCCCGAGAACTCGTGCGGCCGGCGCTCCGCCGCCGTCCCCGGGTCGAGGCCGACCGCCTCCAGCACCTCGTCCACCCGGTCGCCGGGCAGCCGCCACACGTGAGGGCCCTCGCCGACGATGTCGCGGACGCGGCGGCGCGGGTTGAGCGAGGAGATCGGGTCCTGGAAGATCATCTGGAGCCGCCGGCGGGTCCGGCGCAGGGCCTCGCCACGCAGGGCGGTCAGCTCCTGGCCGTCCAGCAGCACCGAGCCCGAGCGCGGCGGCGGCAACTGCACCAGGGCGCGGGCCGCGCTCGACTTGCCGCACCCGGACTCGCCGACGATGCCGAGCGTCTCGCCCCTCCGCAGGTCGAAGCTGACCCCGGCGACGGCGCTCACCGTACGGCCGGCGCGGCCCGCGGGGAACTCCACGACCAGATCCTCCACCCGCAGCAGCACCTCGTCACGAGGGCGCAGGTGCGCGTTCCCGCTACCGGCCATCGGCGTGCGTCCCTTCCAGAGAGGTCCCGGTCATGGGGAGCGGGTGCCAGCACGCGTACGCGCGCCCCTCCGCCTCCGTCAGCGGCGGCTGCTCGGCGGCGCAGCGGTCCCCGGCGTACGCGCACCGCGCGCGGAACGCGCACCCGGCCGGCAGGTCGGCGAGGTCGGGCGGCCGGCCGGAGATGACCCGGAGCCGGTGGTGCGCCGGGTCGGTGAGCCGGGGCGCGGCCTGGAGCAGGGCCTCCGTGTACGGCATGCGCGGCCGGCCGAACACCTCGGCCGCCGGCCCCCGCTCGACCACCCGCCCCGCGTACATGACGACGACCTCGTCCGCCCAGCGCGCGACCACCGACAGGTCGTGGCTGACCAGCACCACGGCCATGTCGCGCTCCTCGCGCAGCCGGTGCAGCAGCCGCAGCACCTGGTCCTGGATGGTGACGTCGAGCGCGGTCGTCGGCTCGTCGGCGAACAGCACGTCGGGCCCGCACGACAGCGCCATCGCGATCGTCACCCGCTGCCGCATCCCGCCGGAGAGCTGGTGCGGGTAGCGGCGCAGCGTGCGGGCGGGATCGGGGATGCCGACCGAGGCCAGCAGCCGTACGGCCTCCTCGCGCGCCTGCCGCCGGCCCATGCGCAGGTGCACCCGCAGCGGCTCGGTCACCTGGGCGCCGATGGTCCGCACCGGGTTGAGCGCGGTCATCGGGTCCTGGAAGACGGTCCCGAGACGCGGCCCGAGCACCGAGCGCATCTCGGCGGGCGAGCGGGCGGTCAGGTCGTCGCCGGACAGGTAGACGGTGCCGCCGCGCACCGCCGTGCCGGGCAGCAGGCCGAGGATCGACCGGATGAGCATGGACTTGCCCGACCCGGACTCGCCGACGACGGCGAGCGTCCGGCCGCGTTCCAGCGTGAAGGAGACGCCGTCCACGGCCTTGACCAGGCCGCGCGGGGTGACGAAGTGCGTCCGCACGTCCTCGGCCTGGAGGAGGCAGTCCCGCACCGGGTGCGGCGCGGCGGGCGCGGGGACGGCGGCGACCGCCTGCCGCACCGGCTCCAGGCCGATCTCCCGCACGTCGGTCAGTGCCCGCAGCCGGTCGCCGACCAGGTTGAACGACAGCACGGTCAGGAACATCACGACCGACGGCGCGAGGACCACGTTGGGGGCGTCCTCCATGATGGTGCGGCCCTCGTTGATGAGGCCGCCCCAGGTCGGCGTGGGCGCCTGGACCGACAGGCCGAGGAAGGCCAGGCTGCCCTCGGCGACGATGACCACGGCCATGCCGATGAACGCGTAGGAGGAGGCCGGCACGGCGACGTTAGGCACGACCTCGCGCCACAGGATGCGCCGGTCGCGGGCGCCGAGCACCCGGGCGGCCAGCACGAACTCCCGCCCGGCGTAGGTGAGCGTGGACCCGCGGACGAGCCGCACCCACGACGGCACGCCGAGCACGCCCAGCACGATGATCACGTTGCGCAGGCTCGCGCCCGCGAACGCCACCACGGCGAGGGCGAAGACGAGCGCGGGGAACGCCTGCGCCACGTCGTTCAACGCCATGATCACCGCGTCGGCGGCCTTCCTGCGGTAGCCGGCGAGCAGCCCGAGCGGCGCGCCGATGGCGAGCCCGAGCAGCACCGCGCCGAGGCCGACGCCGAGCGAGACGCGGGCCCCGTACACCACCCGGCTCAGCACGTCGCGGCCGAGCCCGTCGGTGCCGAAGGGGTGCGCGGGCGAGGGCCCGGAGCGGGGCGGGCCGGCCAGCGTCTCGTCGTAGCGGGCCAGCGGCAGCACGTCCGCCAGCAGCGCGGCCAGCAGCACCAGCAGGATCCATCCGGTCGCCAGCCAGAAGCCCAGCCCGAGGCGGGTGCTCAGCCGGCCCCTACGCACGACGGATCCTGGGGTCCACGGCGGCGTACACGAGGTCCACCGCGACGTTGATGGCCACGTAGCCGACCGAGATCAGCACGACGCCTCCCTGAACGGCCAGGTAGTCCCGGGAGAAGATGGAGTCGACGATGAGCCGCCCGACGCCGGGCAGCCCGAAGAGGGTCTCGATGATGACCGCGCCGCCGATGAGCGCGCCCAGGTTGAGCCCGACGGCGGTGATGAGCGTGATGGCGGACGGGCGCAGCGCATGCCGCCACAGGATGCGGCGCGGCGACAGCCCGCGGGCGCGGGCGAGCGTGATGTAGTCCTCCTGGAGGGTGGCGATCAGGTCCGTACGCAGCAGCCGCGCGTACACCGCGAGCTGCCCGCAGCCCAGCGTGACCGCCGGCAGGATCACCGACGTCAGGTTCCACCCCAGGTCGAGCGAGATCGGCGTCCACCCGGTCGCCGGCACGACCTGCCAGGTCACCGCGAAGACCAGGATGAGCAGCACGCCGAGCACGAACACGGGCGTGGACAGCAGCGCGAAACTGAGGGCGGTGAGCGCCTGGTCGAGGGCCCGGCCGGCGCGGCGGGCGGCGGCCACGCCGATCGGGATCGCCAGGCCGAGCGCGATGACCTGCGCCGCGACCAGCAGCTCCAGCGTGACGGGAAGGCGTTCGGCCAGCTCGGCGGCGACCGGCATCCTGGTGATGTAGGAGGTGCCGAAGTCGCCGGTCGCGATCCCGCCCAGCCAGTCGAGATAGCGCACCAGCAGCGGCTGGTCGAGGCCCAGCTCCTGGCGCACCTGCGCGCGGGCCTCCTCCGTCGCCGACAGGCCCAGGATCTGCGTGACCGGATCGCCGGGCAGCAGGTTGAGCAGCGCGTACGACAGGAAGGTGACCGCGAGCAGCACGATCAGGAGCCGGACCAGCCGGTGGACGACGATCACCGCTGGGTGACCCAGATCTGCGTGAACGGGTGGTAGGGGATGGGCGAGCCGGTCAGCGGCAGCCCCTTCTCGCCGTCCGGCAGGGTGTGCTCGCCGATGCCCTGCACGCGCGACCTGGCGATGATCGCACCGGTGTTGAGATGGTCGACGAACACGTACGGGACCAGCTCGCGCAGGCGCTCCTGCACGGTCGCGTACGCCTGCTTGCGGGTGGCCTCGTCCGGGCTGATCCGGCCGACGTCGAGGGCCTTGCTGAGCTTGTCGTCCTTGAGCCTGGTCATGTTGAGCGAGATCGCGCCGACCGGCTTGGCGTACGCCTGGTGCATCCAGATGTACTCGCCGTCGGGGTCCTGGGCGGAGAACTGCGTCCACACGGTCGCCTGGTAGCCGCCGGTGATCGCGCGGTTGATCAGGTCGGCCTGGTCGGCCTGCTTGATCGACACCTCGATGCCGGCCTTGCGCCACATGTCCTGGGCCAGCTCGACGCCCTGCATGGTGTTCGGGTCGGGGGTGGAGATCAGCTCGAAGCGGATCGGGCCCTTCTCCGCCTCGACCTCCTTGACCAGGGCCGTGGCCTTGGCGAGGTCGTAGTCGGGGTAGCCGCCGGCGGCGTACCAGGGGGAGTCCTTCGACCACGGGCCGTCGGCCGGCTCGGTCAGCCCGCCGCGCAGGGTCGAGATCACCGTCCTGCGGTCGGTGGCGTGGGCGAGCGCCTTGCGCACGCGTACGTCGTCGAGCGGCGCCACGGCGGTGTTGAGCAGGAAGAAGTACTCGGCGACCGCCATGCCCTCGGCCCGGTGCACGCTGTAGGCGTCCTTCATGGCGCCGAACTTGGTCAGGTCCTCGTCCCGGGAGGTGCCGATGACGTCGATGCCGCCGGCCTCCAGGGTCTGCGCGCGGGTCTGGCTGTCGGGCAGGATGCGGAACTCGATCTCGTCCAGGTACGGGAGCCCGTTCCGCCAGTAGTGCGGGTTCTTGACGACGACCATGCGGTTGTCCGGCACGTACTCCTTGAACAGGAACGGCCCGGTGCCGACCGGTTTGAGGCTGGCCGTCTTGGGGTCGGCGAGCGAGGCGGGCGGGACGATCATGCCGGTCTGGGTGGTCAGGTAGTAGGGGAAGGCCACCCACGGCTGCGACAGCTTGACCTTGACCGTCATCGGGTCGGCCAGCTCGAACGACTTGATGGGCACGAACACCGCCGCGGTCAGCGGCGACGCCTTCTGCGCCTCCAGGTTGGCCTTGACGATGTCACCGGTCAGCCGGATGCCGTCGGTGAACGCGATGCCGGACCTGACCTTGATGGTCCACTCGTCGTACGTGTCGTTGGGGGTGACCGACTCCGCCAGGTACGGCTTCCAGCTCCCGTCGGCGGCCACCGCCACCAGCGGCTCGATGATCGTGGTGACCATGCTGTAGCTCTGCGCCGCGAACTGGTCGGTCACCGGGTTGAACCCGTTGGCGTCGGCGCTCAGCCCGTACACCAGCCGGCCGCCCTGCGCCGGCCCCGACGACGCCGCCGACTGGGCCGCCGAGGAGGCCCCGCCCTGCGGGCCGGCGACCGGGCGTTGGCCGCTGCAGGCCAGCAGCACGGCCGTGGCCAGTAACAGCGTGGCCGGCGTTCTCCAGCGTTTCATTCACGCCTCCTCCCGGATCGTCCCCCGAGAGCAATTTCACCGATAGTACTATCGGTGAAAAATCGCACAAGACCCTAGAGGACCGCGTGATGACGACACCGCCGCTCAGCAGGAGCGAGGCGAAGGACCAGACCCGGCGGCGGCTGATCCGGGCCGCGCTCGCGATCCTCGACCAGGAGGGCGAGGCGGGACTGAGCACCGTCAAGGTCGCCAAGGCGGCCGGGATCGCCCAGTCCAGCTTCTACGTGCACTTCAAGGACATGCAGGAGCTGCTGCGGGTGCTGGCCGAGGAGGGCGGCGAACGGCTGCGCGGCGCGATGCGCGAGGCCCGGCGCAAGGCCCGCGAGGAGCCCGGCGACCTCGACCGGCACCGCGAGACCTTCCGCATCCCGCTGGAGGCGAGCTGCCGGCATCCCGAGCTGCTGCGCATCCAGCTGCGGGCGCGGCACGACCCGTCGTCGTCGCTGCGGGACTTCGCGGTGCGGACGGCGGCGGCCTACCGCGACCATCACGCCGCCGACCTGGCCGCGCTCGGCTACACCGCCGACGACGAGCGGGACCGGCGGCGGCTGGAGATGATCGCCGAGGGCATCAACGCCGCCACCAACGCCCTCGCCATCGGCCATCTGGAGGGCCGCTACCCCGACCTGGACGAGTGCGCCGACATCCTGACGGCCCTGTCCCGCGGCGCCCTCCGCCTCCTCCGCCACGAGTCCACCACCCCCCGCCACCCTGATCGGCCGGAGCCCGCCAACCGGCCGGAGCCCGCCGACCCCCACCGCCCCGCGCCCGCCGACCCCGAAGCCGGCGGGTAGGGGGCGAAGGGCGGCGAGCGCCGGGGCCGACGGACGGCGAGGGGCGTGGGTCAGACCTGGGCGGCGAGGGCTGCGGCCTGGTCGGCGGTCAGGCGGCCGTCGGCGACGATCGTGACGACCCTACGGCTCAGCCGTTCCTCGACGACCAGCGGCCGGTCCCAGGCCAGCGCCTGTCCCACCCCCGGATACTCCGTGTTGCGCACGAACCAGGCGTCCCCGTCGTCCTGGACGAACACCAGCGTCCAGTCCCGCCCGTCCGGGTCGGTGCCGGACAGCGCCACCCACCTGTCCCGGCTCCCGTGCACGGCCTCCTCGCCGCCCGGGAGCGTCGCCCGGTCCGTGGACGTGCCGGGCGCGCGCCAGAAGAAGCCGCCGTACCCCGCCCCCGCGCGCCCCTTGGTGGCCGAGCTGTTGACCTCGACGGGCGCCCCGGTGAGGTTCGTCAGCGTGAACGCGAAGTCCAGCGCCCAGGCGCCGTCCCCCAGCGACCGGGCGGCGACGACGCGCTCCTCGCGCGCCACGACCCGCCCGTGCGGGCCCGCCCACTCCAGCTCCTCCGTGAAGCCGTCGTCGGCGAGCCGGGTGAAGGCCCGGTGCCGCTGCGTGCCGTGGTCGTCGAGCCAGGTCGGCCCCTGGTCCTTGACGTACGTGCGCCCGCCCCAGAAGTTCACCCCGCCGAGGTCCGAGATCGCCACGCCCGCGCCCAGGTGGTGCACGTGGTCCTCGGGCCGCACCTCGGTGACCTCGACGCCGCCGAGCGTGCGCACCCGGTGCAGGTAGGGCCGGGGCGAGTCGGTGGCGGGCAGGTCGGGCCGGATCTCGTACGCGGCCACCTCCGCGCCATCGACCAGCAGGTTCACCCGCGACCACGGCGCGTCCAGCTCGGAGTAGAGCGCCAGCTCGTCCGCGCTGCGGGCGGTCAGCTCGGCGATGCCGGGCAGCAGCCTGCGGACGACCTCGCCCGCCGCGTCCCGCTCGGCCACCTGGTGCCGCTCGGGGATCGGCAGCGGCTCGGGGGCCCGCCGCACGGCGTCCAGGACCTGGGTGAACGCCTCGGTGCGGGCCAGCGGCACCAGCAGCTCGGCACCCGTCCTGACGTGGTCGATCAGGTTCTCCAGCAGGCCGGCGCGCTCGTGGACGGTGGTGGTGACCGAGCCGTCGGCGTGCTCGACCCGGAGCTGGTCCTGGGTGTAGACGAGCGTGGCGCGGCCCCGGTCGCCGTGCACGACGAGGTACGGCTCGTGCCGCTCGGCCGCGCACAGCGACACCGCGATCGTGATCGTCAGCCCGTCGTCGAGCCGGATCCGTACACAGGAGGTGTCGTCCGACTCGATCGGGTTGGCGTGGTAGAGCTCGGTCTCGATGCCGGCGACGCCGCTGTCGGTGAGCGCCAGCGCGGTGGCGACGGCGTGCGCGAACGGGTTGGTGAGCGCCCCGTCCACGACGTCCACGCCGTTCAGCCGGCGCTTGCCGGCCCAGGCCGAGCGGGTGAAGTACGCCGCCGGCCGCTCCCACGCGCCCGCGCCGCCGATGCCGCGCACGGTGCCGAGCGCGCCGCTCGCGATCAGCTCGCGCAGCGCGGGGACGGCCGCCGAGCCGAGCGACTGGAAGCCGACCTGGAGCGCCCGCCCGGTCTCCTCGACCGCCGCCGCGATCCGCCGGTGCTCCTCCGGGCTCGGTGCCGGGGGCTTCTCCAGCAGCACGTGGGAGCCGGCGCGGAGCGCGGTCACCGCGAGGTCGGCGTGCGTGTGGATCGGCGTGCAGATGATCGTGAACTCCGCGCCGGTCTTCTCGATCAGCTCGCCCAGGTCGGGCGACTGCAGCGGCGTGCCGAAGTCGACCTCGACCGGCCGCACGTCGCAGATCCCGACCAGCTCGACCAGCCCCTGGGCGGCCAGGGCGCGCAGGTTGCCCAGGTGGTGCCGGCCGTGCCCGTTGGCCCCGGCGAGAACGACCTTCTCCATCACGACCACCTCAGTCCGAGTCCGGCGTGCCCGCCGGCGCGCAGCATTCCACCGGACACCTCCACCGGGTACGGCTCCCGCAGCAGCCCGAGTGCCGCGAAGGAGGCGTCCTCCACGTCCTCGGCCATGGCCGGCAGCGGCAGGGCCAGCGCGAGCTGCCCGGACAGCTCGCTCAGCAGGTGCGGGTAGACAGGGACGTCGTACGTCCTCGCCAGCTCGGCGATCCGCAGGAACGGCGTGATGCCGCCGACCCTGACCACGTTCGGCTGCACGACGTCGCAGGCCCCGGCGGCGAGCAGGTCGCGGAAGCCGTAGGTGGTGTAGACGTTCTCGCCGACGGCGATCGGCACGTCGATGGAGCGGCGCAGCTCCACGTGCGCGGCCACGTCGTCGGCGGGCAGCGGCTCCTCGATCCAGTGCAGGCCGAACTCCCGCAGCGCGGCGATGGCCCGCCGGGCGCGGTGCAGGTCCCAGCGCTGGTTGGCGTCGATCATCAGCAGCCGGTCGGGGCCGATGACCTCGCGGACGGCCGCGACCCTGGCGACGTCCTCGGCCAGGTCGGGCCGGCCCACCTTGATCTTGACGCCCCGGAGCCCGGCGGCCGTCCAGCGGCGGGCCTGCTCGACCAGCTCCTCCAGCGAGTAGTGCAGGTTGACGCCGCTGCCGTAGACCGGCACCTCGTCGCGCCGCCGGCCGAGCACGTCGGGCAGGGCGGCCTCGCCGCAGCGCAGGTCCCACAGGGCGAGGTCGATCCCGGCCAGCGCGATCGTGGTGATCCCGCCGGGTCCGGCCTCGCGCGTATGCCGCCAGAGCCGGTCCCACACCACCTCCGGGTGCGGGGGCAGGCCGATCAGCGCCTCGCGCAGGTCGTGGTCGAGCAGCGCCCGTACGGCGTGCGCGCCGATCTGCGGCGTCCACGCGAACCCGGCGCCGGTGCGGCCGTCCTTGAGCGTGACGTGGGTGACGATCACGTGGTTGGCCGGCACGTCGGCGCCCCACGGGCGGGGGAGCGGGGCGGTGCGCAGCTCGGTGCGCAGGTCGGCGACCGTCATGACGCCGCCAGCTCCAGGCCGCTCTTGATCAGCGCCTCCAGCTCCGCCAGGTGCTCCTCGGTGACGTCCACGAGCGGCGGGCGGACCGGGCCCGCGTCCAGGCCGCGCAGCCGTACGCCGGCCTTGACCAGGGCGACCGCGTAGCCGGGGACCTTGCCGCGCAGCCGGACGAGGGGGGCGTAGAACTCGGTGAGCAGCCGCTCGTCGCCGTTCAGGTACGCCTTCGCGATCTCCGGCGCGAACGCGAACACCGCGCTGGAGTAGAGCTCCACGCCGATGCCCCGGTAGGCGGGCATGGTCAGCTCGGCGGTCGGCAGCCCGTTGAAGAACAGGAAGTCCGGGTACGTCTCGCGCACCGCGAGCACGGTCCGCTGCATGCGGTCGATGTCGCCGAGCCCGTCCTTGAGCCCGATCACGCCGGGGACGCCGGCCAGCTCGACCACGGCCTCCGGCTCCAGCACCACCGAGCCGCGCTGGTAGACGATCACCGGCAGCTCGGCCGCGACCGCCTCGACGTACGCGCGGAAGCCGTGCCCCGGCCCCTGCGCCAGGTAGGGCGGCATGAGCAGCAGCCCGTCGGCCCCGGCCGCCCGCGCGGCCCGCGCCTGGCTGAGCGCCGCGCCGAGCGGCCCGCCCGCGCCCGCGAACAGCGGCACCCGCCCGCGCACCACGTCGGCCGCCACCCGGATCACGCGCTCGTGCTCGGCCTCGGAGAGCGCGGAGAACTCGCCGGTGCCGCAGGCGGCGAACACGCCGCCCGGCCCGTGCTCCAGGCCCTGCCTGATGTGCTCGGCCAGCACCTCCTCGGCGAGCCCGCCCTCGGCGTCGAAGGGGGTGACGGGGAAGAACAGCACACCGCTGAGATTCATTCTGAGTCTTCCTTGAGCTCGGTTCGCCAGCTCCGCTTGGCCTGCCAGCCGAGCAGACGCTCTGCCTTGGTGGTCGAGAAGGCGGGGGAGGAGCCGGTGAGCCCCGCCGCGTAGGGTTCGGTGCCCGGCACCACCTGGGGAAGCAGCTCGGCCAGCGGCTCCCTGGCGAGGGCGTCGGCGGCGCCGACGAAGAACACCTCACCGTTGGGCAGCTCGGGCAGCGCCTCGATGAGCACGCCGGTGAACTCGGCGGCGTCGCGGGCGTCCACGTAGTTGAACAGCGACACCCCGCCCAGCTCGGGCCGGTCCAGCCGCTCGGTGAGCGTGTGGCCCGACTGCGTGGGGGCGCCGGCCCACTCCTCGGGGGCGATGACGAAGCACGGCCGGATGGCGGCGAAGTGCGTGGTGCCGGCCTCGGCGAACGTCTTCATGGTCTGCTCGGCGGCCACCTTGGACAGGTTGTACGCGTTCCAGGGCCGCACCGGGTGCTCCTCGTCGATCGGCAGGTACGCCGGCGCCCATCCGCCCGGCGCCCCGTAGCCGATCACCGTGGGGCTGCTGGCGATCACCACGTTCCGCACGCCGAGCGTCACCGCGGCCTCGCACACGTTGAACGCGAGCTGCGTGTTGACCTTGAAGATCACCGACTCGGGGCGGCTGAACGGCGTGGCGATGGCCGCGAGGTGGATCACCGACTGGGGGCGGAAACGCGCGACGACCTCGAACGCCTCTCCCGTTTCGGTGAGGTCGGCCGGTAAGACGGCCGCGGCCTCCGCCGGTGTCCCGGGGGCGCTGTCGACGCCGATGACCTCGTGCCCGGCCGCCGCCAGCGTGGCGACCACACTGCGGCCGAGGCGTCCTGCGCTTCCGGTGACGAGGACTCTGCTCACCGTGAGGGGCTCCTTCAAGACTGCAAACAGTTGCACTAAACCTTTGTGTCCCCAGGGCCGGGGCGTCAAGAGGGGATTTCGTGGCGCTGGTGCTACCAGGGGGTTTCCGGCCGACCCGGGCATGGGGTGGACCGGCAAGCGCTTTCAGCGTACCCATGGGTTCTGCAAGCGGTTGCGTTAGGGTGAACCTTTGTGACAGTGACGATTCGTGATGTGGCCCGGGCGTCCGGCGTGCATGTGTCCACGGTGTCGCGGACGTTCTCCGCGCCCCACATGGTCAACGCCGCCACCCGTAGCAGGGTGCTGACGGTGGCCGAGGAGCTGGGATACCGCCCCAACCGGGCGGCGCGGGCGCTCACGACCGGGCGTACGCACAACCTCGGGCTCATCGTGGCCGACATCGCCAACCCGTTCTTCCCGCCGCTGATCAAAGCGGCGCACGCGGCCGCCAGGCAGCGCGACTACCACCTGTTCGTGGCCGACACCGACGAGGAGCCGGCCGCCGAGGAGGAGCTGATCCAGGCGTTCTCCAAACAGGTGGACGGCGTGGTGCTGTGCAGCCCGCGCTCGTCCAACAAGGTGCTGGAGCGGCTGGCCGAGCGGGTGCCGTTCGTGGTGATCAACCGGCGGCTGCGCGGCGCGGCCACCGTGCTGATGGACGTCGGGCACGGGGCGAGGCTCGCGGTCGAGCACCTGGCCGGGCTCGGGCACCGCCGTGTGGCGCTGGTGACGGGGCCGGCCGGCTCGTGGACGAGCGACGAGATCCGCACCGCCGCCGAGCAGGTGCGCGGCGTCGAGCTGGTGGTCATCGGGCCGAACGCGCCGACCGAGCGGGGCGGCTTCGGCGCCGCCGAGCGGGTGCGCGAGTCGGGGGTGACCGGCGTGCTCGCCTACAACGACCTCGTGGCCATCGGGCTGATCGAGGGGCTCGGCGATCTCGGGCTGGAGGTGCCGGCGGACGTCTCCGTGGTGGGAATCGACGATATCGTTCCAGGACGGCTCAATCGGCCCAAGCTCACCACCGTGGCGATGCCGACGGCAGCCGCAGGACGGTTGGCGGTCGACCTGCTCATCCAGGAGGTGGCCGCCACGACGTCGCTGGAGACCAGGCTGGTCGTCAGGGACTCGACGGCAGCGCCACGATAGCGTGCCTGCTGCAACCGGTTGTACTAACCCAGAAGTAAATTCGTCTGACTTCTCCGGAGGGCACCCGTGTCACCAGGGGAAACGCCGTGGCGATATATCGGTAACGGCTATGTAACGCCTGCAAAGGGTTGACGTAACTTTCCCGGCAGCTATAGGAAAGCGCTATCCATTCACATTTCGCCGGAAGGTCCGTGATGACGAATGAGTTCCGTCATGGCTGACTCGGTGGCGGTGAAGCCCCGGAAGGCGGCGAGTCCACCCGCGCAGGGCGGTCACCGCTCCACCCAACGTTCCCGCCGCGAGGCGCGGGCCGCCTACCTCTTCCTGGCGCCCTGGTTCGTCGGCCTGCTCGTCATCACGATCGGTCCGATCTTCGCCTCTCTCTACCTCTCCTTCACCGACTACAGCCTCCTCCAGGAGGCCAAGTGGATCGGGCTGGACAACTACGTCAGGATGTTCACCGAGGACCCGAGGTTCATCGCCTCGCTCAAGGTGACCACCATCTACGTCGTCGTCTCGGTCCCGCTGCAGTTGGCCTTCGCCCTCGCACTGGCACTGGTGCTCGACCGCGGACTGCGCGGCCTGTCGTTCTACCGCTCGATCTTCTACCTGCCCTCCCTGCTGGGCGGCAGCGTCGCCATCGCCATCCTGTGGCGGAAGGTGTTCGGCGCGGACGGCCTGGTCAACGCGGTGCTCGGGATCTTCGGCATCGAGGGCCAGGGCTGGGTGGGCGACCCCGACACCGCCCTCGGCACGCTGATCCTCCTGCACGTCTGGACGTTCGGCGCCCCGATGATCATCTTCCTGGCCGGCCTGCGCCAGATCCCGTCGAGCTACTACGAGGCGGCGTCGGTCGACGGCGCGGGCGTGTTCCGCCAGTTCAAGTCGATCACGATGCCGCTGCTGACGCCGATCATCTTCTTCAACCTCGTGCTGGAGATCATCAAGTCGTTCCAGTCGTTCACGCAGGCCTTCATCGTGAGCAACGGCAAGGGCGGCCCGGCCGACTCGACGCTGTTCTACACCCTCTACCTCTACCTCAAGGGCTTCAAGAGCTACGACATGGGCTACGCCGCCGCTATGGCGTGGGTCCTGCTGCTCATCATCGCCGCCCTCACCGGGGTGAACTTCCTCGCTTCCAAGTATTGGGTCTTCTATGGCGACGACAAGTAGGCGGCCGGTCCCGGTCCTGTTCCGCCCGCTCAAGGGCGGACCGCTGGTCAAGCACGTGCTGCTGATCGGCTTCGGCCTGGTCATGTTGTACCCGCTGCTCTGGATGATCTCCAGCTCGCTCAAGCCGGAGGAGCTGATCTTCCGGGAGCCCGGCCTGCTGCCCAGCACGGTCACGCTGGAGAACTACACCGAGGGCTGGTACGCGCTCAAGCACCCCTTCGGCTACTACCTGTGGAACTCGGCCGTGATCACCGCGCTGTCGGTGGTGGCGAACCTGGTGGCCTGCTCGCTGGCCGCGTACGCCTTCGCCCGGCTGAACTTCCCGCTGAAGAAGCTCTGGTTCGCCCTCATGCTGGGCACGATCATGCTGCCGCACCACGTGGTGATCGTGCCGCAGTACATCATGTTCTCCGAGCTCGACCTGATCAACACCATCTGGCCGCTGGTGATGCCGAAGGTGCTGGCGACGGACGCGTTCTTCGTCTTCCTGATGGTGCAGTTCATCCGTACACTGCCCAGAGAACTGGACGAGGCGGCCGAGATCGATGGGGCGGGATACTGGCGGATCTATCTCAGGGTCGTCATGCCGCTCTGCCTGCCGGCCCTGGCCACGACCGCGATCTTCACGTTCATCTGGACGTGGAACGACTTCCTCAGCCAGCTTCTTTACCTCAACAATCCGGACAACTTCACCGTTCCGGTGGCACTGCGTACGTTCCTGGACGCCAGCAGCGACTCGTCCTGGGGGCCGATGTTCGCCATGTCGATCCTCGCGCTGGGGCCGATCTTCGGTTTCTTCCTGGTCGGCCAGAAGTACTTGATCCGCGGCGTGGCCACCACCGGCCTGAAGTAGTCCTTTCCTCCCCACCCCCCAACCGAACACCCCCTAGGAGGTAGAGCCGTGAGCTCTGGCAAGAAGATGTGGTCGGCGGCGCTGCTGGCCACCGCCGTGCTGGCGGTCACCGCGGCGTGCGGCAGTGGCGGCAGCGGCGGCGAGACCGCCGACGGCAAGATCAAGCTGCGCTTCTCCTACTGGGGCAGCGACGCTCGGCAGAAGATGACCGAAGAGGCCATCAAGAAGTTCGAGGCCAAGAACCCCAACATCGACGTCGAGGGCGAGTTCTCCGACTTCGCCAGCTACTACGAGACGCTGTCCACGAAGGTCGCCGGCAACGACGCCCCGGACGTGATCACCCTGGAGATCCGCGGCCTGCGCGAGTACGCCGACCGCGGCACGCTGGCCGACCTGGCCAGCAAGGTCAACACGGCCGACATCGACGCCAAGGTCCTGTCCACCGGCGCGATCGACGGCAAGCAGTTCGCCATCCCCACGGGAGTGAACGCGTTCTCGCTGATCGTCAACCCGGCCGCGGTCGAGAGCAGCGGCGCCAAGCTGCCCGACGACACCTCGTGGACCTGGGACGACTTCGTGCAGTTCGCCTCGAAGATCACCTCGGGGAGCGGCGGCAAGCAGATCGGCACCCAGCTCAGCTGGAACCCGGCCTACCTCCAGATCTACGCCGCCCAGAAGGGCGAGCCCTTCTACAACGGCAACAAGCTCGGCCTGAGCCCCCAGACCATCAAGGACTGGTGGGGCATCATGCAGAACCTCATCAAGACCAAGGGCGCCCCCGACGCCGCCAAGAGCTCCGAGATCGGCGCCACCAGCATCGACCAGTCGCTGCTCGGCACCAACAGCGGCGCGATGGGCATGTGGTGGAGCAACCAGCTCGGCGCGGCCGCGAAGGCGTCCGGCCAGAACCTGGAGCTGCTGCGCATGCCGAAGGTCCAGGGCGCGACGACGGGCGGCATGTTCCTGCAGCCCGCCATGTTCTACACCGCCTCCTCCAAGTCCGCGCACGCGGCCGAGGCGGCCAAGTTCATCGACTTCATGGTCAACGACCCCGAGGCGGGTCAGATCATCCTCAGCGACCGCGGCCTGCCCGCCAGCTCCAAGGTGCTGGCGGCGGTCCGCGACAAGCTGCCCGAGGCCGACAAGAAGACGCTCGACTTCCTCGACAAGACCCGCGGCGAGATGTCCGACCCGCCGGCCGCCCCGCCGAAGGGCGCGAGCGCCATGGAGGACATCCTCACCCGGTACTCCGAGGAGGTCATGTTCGGCCGGATGACGCCTGACGACGCCGCCCAGAAGTTCATCACGGAGGCGAACGCCTCCATCGCCGGCTAAGGAGAGACATGAGGTACGCGTTCGTCGGGCTCGGGCACCGCGCGCAGATGTACGTCGACGCGCTGCTCGGAGAGTGGCGTGACGCCGGCACCATCGTCGCCCTGTGCGACCTCAACCGGACCCGCATGGACTACTACGTCGAGCGGATCGGCCAGGAGGTGCCGTGCTTCGCGCCCGATGAGTTCGACAAGGTGCTCGAGCTCGCCGACGCGGTCATCGTCACGACCGTCGACGCCACGCACGCCCGCTACGTGTGCGCGGCGCTCGACGCCGGTCGGGACGTCATCGTCGAGAAGCCGCTCACCGTGGACGCCGAGGGCTGCGCGGCCATCGCCGCCGCCGCCGAGCGCAGCAGCGGCAAGCTGATCGTCACCTTCAACTACCGCTACTCGCCGCGCAACTCCGCGGTGCGCCGGCTGCTCATGGAGGGCGCGATCGGCGAGGTGACCTCCGTGCACTTCGAGTGGACGCTGGACACCATCCACGGCGCCGACTACTTCCGCCGCTGGCACCGGCAGCGGGCCAGCTCGGGCGGGCTGCTCGTGCACAAGTCGACCCACCACTTCGACCTGGTCAACTGGTGGCTCGACGCCGCGCCCGAGCTCGTCTTCGCCCAGACCGACCTGCGGTTCTACGGCGCGGACAACGCCAGGAAGCGCGGCCTCGGGGAGCGTCCCGCGCGAGGGCAGGGCGCTCCGGGGCTGGGCTCGGACCCGTTCATCCTGGACATCTCCGCCGACCACCGGCTCAAGCGCCTCTATCTGGACGCCGAGCACGAGGACGGCTACGTCCGTGACCAGGACGTCTTCGGCGAGGGCATCGACATCGACGACAACATGTCGGTGCTGGTGCGCTACACCAACCGGGCGGTCCTCACCTACTCGCTGCACGCCCACGCTCCGTGGGAAGGCTACCGGGTCGCCTTCAACGGCACCGCCGGGCGGCTGGAGCTGGACGTCGTCGAGCGGGAGTGGACACCGCCGCACGCGGCCATCGACCCGAGCGCGGCGGCCAAGGAGCACGCCACCGGCTCGTCGGAGCGGCTGCTGCTGCGGCGGCACTGGAGCGAGCCGGAGGAGATCCCCATCGAGAGCGGCGCGGGCGGCCACGGGGGAGGCGACCGGCTGCTGCTGAACGACGTCTTCCGCGGGCCGGACAACGACCCGCTGGCCCGCCAGGCGGGCTACCGCGACGGCATCCGCAGCGTGCTGACCGGCGTCGCCGCCACGGTCTCCGCCCGCACCGGCGCCCCGGTCCGGCTGGCGGACCACGGCACCCGTGTCAGCTGACCCACCCACCCCGCCTCCGGTCGTCCGAGGGGAGGGGGCGGTGTTCCGGGAGCTGGCCGGGGTCGCCGGGGCGCAGTTCGGGCTCTACCCCGAGCCCGGCCCGCGGCTGCGGGAGGCGGCGCGGGACGCGATGGGGGTGCTCGACCTGCACGCTGATGACGTGCGGGTGGAGCGCTCCTGGACCGACGGCGACCTGTACGGCGAGGAGCTGTCCTGGTCCGTCGGCTTCGGCCCGCGCACCCGCGCCTTCCTGCTCAAGCCCAAGGACGCGGCCGGCCCGCTCCCCGGCGTGGTGGCGCTGCACTGCCACGCCGGCATGAAGTGGGCCGGCAAGGAGAAGATCGCCGACGCCCCGGAGGGCCCGTCCCCGGAGGTGGCGCGGCTGCGCGCGGAGCTCTACGGCGGCCGGGCGTTGGCCAACGCCCTGGCCCGCCGCGGTTTCGTGGTCCTCGCGCACGACGTGTTCGTGTGGGGCAGCCGCCGCTTCCCGCTCGACCTCCCGCCGGGGCCGGAGAGCGAGGCCGACCGCTACGACGCCGCGGCCCGCGCCCACGAGCACGTGGTGGCCAAGCACTGCGCCGTGCTCGGCACCTCGTTCACCGGGGTCGTCGCCGGCGAGGACCTGGCCGCCGCGGCGTACCTGCGCTCCCGTCCCGACGTGTCCAGGACCGGCTGCGCGGGCCTGTCGGGCGGCGGCCTGCGCGCCGGGCTGCTCGGCGCGTTCGACGAGCACATGGACGCGGTCGTGGTGGCCGCCATGGCCAGCAGCTACCGCGACCTGCTGGACGGGCACGTGGCCCGGCACACCTGGATGTTCTACCCGCCGGGCCTGCCGCGCCTGGCCGACTGGCCCGACCTGATGGCCGCCCGCGCGCCCGCCCCGCTCATGGTCCAGTACGCCACCCGCGACAAGCTGTTCCCCGCCGCGGGCATGCGCCGCGCCCACGAGACGATCACCGCCCGCTACCGGGACGCGCCCGGCGCGTACGAGGCGGTCTTCGCCGACGTGCCGCACAGCTTCGACGTGCCGATGCAGGAGCGGGCCTTCGACTGGCTGGCCGGCGCCCTCGCCTAGTTGCCGCTCTTCCACTGGGCGAGGAGCTTGTCGTAGTCGACCGTGGCGGGCTTGCCGCGCTCGTCGGCCAGCTTCGCCACCGGCGCGCCCGGCTGGTCCAGCCACTGCTGGGCGGGCTGCTCGGGGTTGAGCTTGGGCGCGCAGGCGCCGCCGTAGCCGACCCGCTCCAGCCGGGACAGGATCTCGTCCTGCTGCTTGGCGAGGTTGTCCATCGACTGCTGCGGCGTGGTCTCGCCGGTCACCGCGGTGGCCACGTTCTGCCACCAGAGCTGGGCCAGTTTGGGGTAGTCGGGGACGTTCGTCCCGGTGGGGGTCCACTGCTTGCGGGCGGGGGAGCGGTAGAACTCGATGAGGCCGCCGTACTTCTTGGCGTTGTCGTCGAAGTACGCGCTCCTGATGTCGGAGTCCCTGATGAAGGTCAGCCCGGTGATCGTCTTCTTCAGCGACACCGTCTTGGACGTGACGAACTGCGCGTACAGCCAGGCGGCGGCCCGCCGCTCCTTCGGGGTGTTCTTCAGGAACGTCCACGCGCCCGCGTCCTGGTAGCCGAGCTTGTGGCCGTCCTTCCAGTACGCCCCGTGCGGGCTCGGCGCCATCCGCCACTTCGGCGTGCCGTCGGCGTTGACCACCGGCAGGCCGGGCTTGGTGAGGTCGGCGGTGAACGCGGTGTACCAGAAGATCTGCTGCGCGATGGCGCCCTGCGCGGGCACCGGGCCCGACTCGCTGAAGTTCATGCCCGCGGCCTCCTTGGGGGCGTACTTCTTCAGCCAGTCGATGTACTTGACCAGCGCGTACACCGAGGCGGGGCCGTTGGTGTCGCCGCCACGGGTGACGGACGAGCCGACCGGGCGGCAGTTCTCGGCCCGGATGCCCCAGTCGTCCACGGGCAGGCCGTTGGGGATGCCGGGGCGCCGTTGCCCGCCATCGACAGCCAGGCGTCGGTGAAGCGCCAGCCCAGCGACGGGTCCTTGCGGCCGTAGTCCATGTGGCCGTAGACCTTCCTGCCGTCGATGGTGCCGTCGCCGTTGACCTTGTTGGTGAAGAAGTCGGCGATGTCCTCGTAGGCCGCCCAGTTGACCGGGACGCCGAGGTCGTAGCCGTACAGGTCCTTGAACTGCTTCTTGATCGCCGGGTCGGTGAACCAGTCGTAGCGGAACCAGTAGAGGTTGGCGAACTGCTGGTCGGGGAGCTGGTAGACCTTCTTGTCCGGGCCGGTGGTGAAGCTGATGCCGATGAAGTCGTTCAGGTCGAGGGTGGGCGAGGTGACGTCCTTGCCCTCGCCGGCGATGTAGTCCGACAGCGGCAGCACGTACGTGCCCCGCGAGTGGGTGCCGATGAGGTCGGAGTCGTTGACGTAGGCGTCGTAGATGTTCTGGTTGCCCTGGATCTGGGTCTGGAGCTTCTCGATGACGTCGCCCTCCTGGATCAGGTCGTGCTTGATCCTGATCCCGGTGATCTCGGTGAACGCCTTGGCGAGCTGCTGGGACTCGTACTCGTGGGTGGTGATCGTCTCCGACACCACGTTGATCTGCATGCCCCGGTAGGGGGCCGCGGCCTTGATGAACCAGTCCATCTCGGCGAGCTGCTGGTCCTTCGACAGCGTGCTCGGGGTGAACTCCCGCGTCACCCACCGCTGCGCCGCCGCCTTCCCGTCGGCCTCACGGAAGTCGCTCGACGGCCGCTGCGCGCCCTGCGCGCAGGCGGTGGCCGCGAGGGTCAGCGCGGTCAGTGCCGCGGCCACGGACCTGCCTGCCCGATGCGTCATCGCTGGGCTCCTCTCCTGTCAGCCCCATATCCCGATCACGACCACCACGAGGACCGCGCAGCCGAGCGCGAGCCACATGGACAGGTCGGTGACGGCCATCCAGCCGACCAGTACGACCGCCGCGCCGATCAGCCCGATGTAGAGCCGGTCGCCGCGGTCGGTCTCGACGCGCAGGAACCCCCGCCTGGCCACGGGAGGGGAGAAGTGCCCCCAGACCGTCATGACGACCAGCAGCAGCGCCAGCCCGGCGAACACCAGCGCCGTCGGGGGGGTCCACACCATCCACTCGAACATCCGGCTACACCCTCCCCAGCGCGAAGCCCTTGGCGATGTAGTTGCGCACGAACCAGATGACGACCGCGCCGGGCACGATCGTGAGCACCCCGGCGGCGGCCAGCAGCCCCCAGTCGACCCCGGCCGCGCTGACCGTCCTCGTCATGGTCGCGGCGATCGGCTTGGCGTCCACTGACGTGATGGTCCGCGCGATCAGCAGCTCGACCCAGCTGAACATGAAGCAGAAGAACAGCGTCACGCCGATGGCCGAGCGGATCAGCGGCAGGAAGATCCGGACGAAGAAACGCGGCAGCGAGTAGCCGTCCACGGCCGCGGTCTCGTCGATCTCGCGCGGGATGCCGGACATGAAGCCCTCCAGGATCCACACCGCGAGCGGCACGTTGAACAGCATGTGCGCGACGGCCACGCCGAGGTGCGTGTCGAACAGGCCCACGGCCTGGTAGATCTGGAAGAACGGCAGCAGGAACACGGCGGGCGGCGCCATGCGGTTGGTCAGCAGCCAGAAGAACAGGTGCTTGTCGCCGGCGAAGCGGAAGCGCGAGAACGCGTACGCCGCCGGCAGCGCCACGACCAGCGACATCACCGCGTTCATCGAGGTGTAGACGATCGAGTTGAGATAGCTCGAATACCACGACGGGTCGCCGAAGAAGGTCTGGTAGTTCTCGAACGTCACCCGCTGCGGGATCAGCGAGAAACTGCCGAGGATGTCGTCGTTCGGGCGGATCGACATGCCGAACATCCACAGCAGCGGCAGCATGAGCGTGGCCACGTACAGCCAGAAGACCGTGCGCGCCCAGGGGAGCCGCCCGCCGGTGGTCCGCGCCATCGCGCTCACCTCCCCGACCTGGTCAGCGCGGTGAAGAAGACGTAGCAGAGGATCTGCACGGCGAGGAAGTAGATCAGCGAGAACGCCCCCGCCGGCCCCACGTCGAACTGCCCGACGGCCATCTTCGACAGCAGGATGCTGAGGAACGTCGTCGCGTTGCCCGGCCCGCCGCCGGTCACCACGAACGGCTCGGTGTAGATCATGAAGCTGTCCATGAACCGCAGCAGGATCGCGATCGTCAGCACCCCGCGCAGCCTCGGGAGCTGGATGTGGCGGAACGTCGCCCACGCCGAGGCCCCGTCGATCTGCGCGGCCTGGAAGTACGGCTGCGGGATCGACCGCAGCCCCGCGTAGGCCAGCAGCGCGACGAGCGGCGTCCAGTGCCACACGTCCATGACGAGGATCGTGATCCAGGCGTCGGTGGAGTCGAGCGTGTAGTTGTAGTCCACGCCGAGCAGGCTGGCGACCGTCCAGCCGCCGAGGCCGATGTCGGGGCGGGCGAAGATCTGCCAGATCGTGCCGACCACGTTCCACGGGATGAGCAGCGGCAGCGCCACCAGCACCAGCGCCACCGACACCCAGACCCCGCGGCGCGGCATCGCCACCGCGATCACCACCCCGAGCGGGATCTCCACCAGCAGCACCTGGGCGGAGAACAGCAGCGTGCGGACGAACGCCTCGCGGTTCTCCGGCCGCCGCACGGCCTCGTAGAACCAGTCGAGGCCGACGAACAACCGGTCGGCGGGGCTGAACACGTCCTGGACGGAGAAGTTGACCACGGTCATCAGCGGGATGACCGCCGTGAACGCCACCGACACGACCACCGGCAGCACCAGCAGCCAGGCCCGGTTGGCGCGGCGCCGCGGATCGGGGTGCGTCACGCCGCCCCCCTTCCGGTGAGCGGCCCGAGGGAGCCGCATCTGACCTGGTCGCGGAAGAGGAACGCGCGCTCCGGCGGGAAGCGCAGGCACACGGACGCGCCCGGCTCGTACGCCGTGCCCGCCTCGGTCCTGGCGATCAGCGGATGCTCGCCGACCAGGGCGTGGACCAGGTCGTAGGCGCCCATGCGATCGACGCCGGAGACGCGGGCCGGCACGCCGGGCGCGGCGCCGAGCTCCACGAACTCGGGCCGCACCCCGATCCGTACCGGGCCGGGCGGCAGCTTCTCGCCGTCGGCCACGGCTGCTCCGGCGTCGGCGCCGGCCACCCGTACCACGCCGCCCGCGATCTCGGCGGGCAGCATGTTCATGCCGGGCGAGCCGATGAAGTGCCCGACGAACTCGTGCGCCGGCGACAGGAACAGCTCGGCCGGCTCGCCCGCCTGCACGATCGCCCCCTCGTTGACCACCACGACCTCGTCGGCGAAGGTCAGCGCCTCGGTCTGGTCGTGGGTGACGTAGATCAGCGTGTGCCCGGTGTCGCGGTGGATCTCCTTGAGCTTGCTGCGCAGCGTCCACTTCAGCGCCGGGTCCACGACGGTCAGCGGCTCGTCCAGCAGCACCGCCGCCACCTCGTGCCGGACCAGGCCCCGGCCCAGGCAGACGATCTGCTGGCGGCCGGGGTCGAGGCGGCGCGAGCGGCGGCCGAGCACGGGGTCGAGCCCGAGCA
The DNA here is from genome assembly GCF_041402765.1 of Nonomuraea sp. AD125B. Taxonomy (NCBI): domain Bacteria; kingdom Bacillati; phylum Actinomycetota; class Actinomycetes; order Streptosporangiales; family Streptosporangiaceae; genus Nonomuraea; species Nonomuraea sp. AD125B. The sequence continues at coordinate 102,268 of NZ_JBGLOU010000008.1, forward strand.
GCCGGGAGACCTCGCGGACCCGCCGGTCGATCTCCTGCTTCGGGCGGCGGCGGTTGCGCAGCGGGAAGGCGAGGTTGTCGTAGACGGACATCTCCTCGTACAGGACGGGGAACTGGAAGACCTGCGCGATGTCGCGGCCCGCCGTGGGCACGCCGGTGACGTCGCGGCCGTCGAACAGCACCCGGCCCTCGGTGGGCGTGAGCAGGCCCGAGATGATGTTGAGCAGTGTCGTCTTGCCGCAGCCACTGGGGCCGAGCAGCGCGTACGCCCGCCCGCTCCGCCACGTCCACGTGGTCGGCCGCAGCGCCCAGGTCCGGCCGCCGTCGTAGCTGTGGGCGACGCCCTCCAGCCGGATGTCAGCCATGCAGGTCGACCTCCGCCAGGGGCAGCCGGTCGCCGCCCTCGTCGAAGACGAGGACGTGCGCGGGGTCCACGTACGCGCGGGTGGTCTCGCCCGGCTGGAACCGCCACGTGCCCGGCAGGTGGGCGACCAGGTGCCGCTCGCCGCGCAGCAGCAGGTGCAGGAACGTGGCGCTGCCGGTCACCTCGGCCAGCCTGATCTCGGCGGGCAGCTCCACCGCGCCGGGGCCACGCGGGGCCAGGGTGACCTGGTGGGGGCGGATGCCGAGCAGCACGCCGCCCTCCGCGCCGGTCGCGCCGGGGGCGAGGAACGAGACGCCGAGGCAGTCGATCCGGCCGTCGCGCAGGACGCCGGGCAGCAGGTTGAGCGGGGGGTCGCTGAGCGTGGCCGCGACGGCGAGCGTGGGCGGGCGGGCGTACATCGCGGCCACGTCGCCGGTGTCCAGCACCCGGCCCTCGCCGAGCACCACCGTGGGCGCGGCGAACGTCAGGGCCTCGGCGGGGTCGGCCGTGGAGTAGAGCACGACGCCCGGCGCGCCCGCGAAACGGGCCTTGAGGTCGGCGCGGAGCTGCTCGCGCAGCTTGAAGTCCAGGCTGGCGAGGGGTTCGTCGAGGAGCAGCACGTCCACGGGCCGGGCCAGGGCGCGGGCGATGGCGGTGCGCTGCTGCTGGCCGCCCGACAGCTCGGCGGGGCGGCGGTCGAGCAGGCCGGCCAGGCCCATGAGGTCGGCCACCTCGCGCACCCGCCGGTCGATCGCGGGGCCGCGGAAACGCGCGTCCAGGCGGAGCGGCGAGGCGATGTTCTCGTAAATCGTGAGCGACGGATAATTGATGAACCGCTGATAGACGAAGGCGATAGATCTCTTCCGGACGGAAATCGCGGTGACGTCCTTTCCGGCGACCAGGACCCGGCCGGAATCGGGGGGCTGTAATCCCGCGACGACCCGCATCAAGGTCGTCTTCCCCGAGTTCAGCGGCCCGATCAGGGTCGTCAGCCCGGTGCCGGTTTCCAGCCGGATGTCGTCGAGCCAGATTTCTCCGCGCTGGCGTACGGAGACGCGATCGATAATCAGCGTCACGTTCCCCGGTCCTCTCTGCTCGCCTCCATCTAACATGATCTGAAAATGCGTGCAAGGGCGGCGGAAAAGGCCCGGACAATGGTGAACGGCGTGGGCTATCGCGCGGCCGGCGTCGTGCCCGATGACCGCGCCGGGACGGTCACGCCGGAGCCCCCGGTGATCAGGGAGGCCAGAAGGCGACCTGCGCCAGAACTGCAGATGGAACGATTCCAGGTCTTCGAGCGCTTTTCTGCTGGACGCATGTACAGTCCAGGTCCCGCCGCTGCGACCCAGGTTCATGACCATCCTCGTCCTTCAGCTCATCGAAGAAGGCCGCTACTCAGGATGAAAACCGGCGGTTGCCTAGCGTAGTGGGATACCTCGAAGCCTGAATGAGGCCGGGCGGAGCTATGGTGTTCCGCCCGGTCCCGAGTTTGGTCAGGTGGGTTGGTTATGGGCAGTTGCCGATATCGCTTTCGGAGGAGGCCAGGACGACGTTGGTCTTGGCCAGGCCGAGGGCGTTGACGGTGATGTGGACGGCGTTGACGGTCAGGCCTGTGTCGGGGGTGGTGAAGGGGGTCTGCTCGTTGAGGACGAGCTTGACGACGCCGACGTTGACGGTGGTGTTGGGTGCGATCTCGGTAGGTTCTGCGATGACCACCGTGTTGCCGACCTTGAGGAAGGCGATCGTGGTGGTTCCGCTGGATCCAGCGCAGGTGGTGGTGGAGCTGGATTTGATGGTCTTGACGGTGATCACGGGAATGCCGGTGATCCCGATGGTGGTGTCGTCGATGGAGGCGGTGGCCACGGATTTACCGGGGAATGCGGTGGTGGCGACCTGGGCGCACAGGGCGTGCCCGGTGATCAGTCCGCTGAGGGTGGCGGTGCAGGGCACCGAGGTGGTTTCGGTTGAGGTGGTGGTGATGTGCCCGGTGTCGGGGGTGGGTGCGATGTTGACCAGTTGGATGCCGGCCAGAGAGGCGCCGGCGGTCAGGCCGTAGGCCCGTCCGGTGAGCTGCTGCGGCGTGACGGTGACTTCTTCGTCGCCGCACGGTGAGGTGACGGAGTTGTTGTGGGCGTCGCCGCTGTAGGTGGCGGTCCACCGGTAGGTGCCGGCCGCGCCGATGGTCACGTTGCCGGATGTGGCGGTGCCGGTGCCGGACACCGTCCCGGTACGAGTCTCGATCGGCGTCGCACAGTCGGTGTCACCGGGCGCGAACAGCTGGAACGTGACGGTGCCTGTCGGGTGGTATCCGCTGGACAGGGTCGCTGTATCGGAGACCTTTCCGCCCGCGGGCACCGTGTCCGATGGCGTCGTGGCGATCGATGGAGTCGCCTTCGGGACGTGTTCGGTGATCGTTTCAGTGAAGCCTGGTGACAGGACGCCGTTGAGCAGGAAGTCCACCTTGCAGGTGATGGTGCTTCCCGGTACGGCTCCGGCGCCGATGGAGACGGTCTCGGCGAAGGCGGCATCATCGCCGCTGGTCACCGTCCGGCTGTCCGGGGTCAGGGACACCGACAGGTTCGGGTCGCAGTCGCGCAACTCGTGGGTGACCGTGACCGGCAGGTTGCTCAGGGCCGCCAGGATGGTGTCGCTGACCTCCGAGGAGTTGATGCCGGAGAACAGCTGTCCACCCGTGGCGTTGGTGATCGCGGTCGCTTGCCCGGTCGAGTTCATCCCGCCCAGGTCGAACGCGAGCACGGTGATGTCGGCTGCCTGCAGGGCGCTGATCGCGTCCGCCAGCGTATGGCCGTTGCTGGGATCATGGCTGGGGGCGTCCCCGATCAGCAGCACGATCCGAGAGCTGTTCGGCCTGAAGTCGACAGCCCCGGACGCGACCTCGAACAGGCCATTGATGCCGCCCTCGGGGAAGTCGCCGCCGCCCGACGCGACCAGCGAGTTGAGACCGTTGGTGACGTCGGTGTCGTTGGCGGTGAGGTTCTGCGCCACCCGGAACGGCGTCGCGTCCGCCACGTCCTTGTACTCGGCGACCGCGAACTGCGCGTCCGGCTGCGCCGAAGCTACGTTGGACAGGATCGCGTTCGCATTGGTCTGCACGTTCGAGATGACCCCGCCCATGCTCCCTGTCGTGTCGATCAGGAAGGTGATATCCGGTTTGGGCGGGATCGCCGGAGTAGAGACGGTCTTGGCGATCGTCGTCGATCCGCCCGGGTCCAGGTTCAGCGTTACGTCCGCCGGGGTGACTCCGGGCTCGGCGGACGCCGTCCCTGCCCCGGCCACCAGCATTGCACCGGCCATTGCCACGCACGCGGCAGCCTTTAATCGTCGCGTCATTCTCACGGTGTGATTCCTTCTGTGTGGCGTTATGCCATAACGGATTTGGGATCGCCGGCCGTGCAGAATTTCGGTGATCACGTCATGCGGAACTCCCTCTCCCCACGTGCTGGCGCGACAGAATACGATGTCGCATTGGTTGACAGCCTCGGTGACTTTTCAGCGCCGGCCGTGATCAACGAGGCGAGGTGTGGCCACGGCCATAGGGTGACTGGTCGGCGAATCGTTGTAAATAGGGCACTTACGGAAAGTCCCCGAGTGGCCGCAATCGGCCACTCCTTGCCAATGGGAGACTTCCGCGAGAAGCGAGCTTTGCCAAGATCTTTTGGGTACGCCCGACGAAATGAATAATTCTCAGATTATCGCCTTCAAAAGGCGGCCGTTTCCGGTTCCTCCGGACCGTGTCCCGCACGTCAATTCGGTATCGTGCTCTGGACCGCACCTTTCGCTGCATGAAGCGGGGCAGCGGCTGCGACCGGCGCGAGGCTTTTGTCGCTGGTCTACCGGTTGGTGAGGTGCTTGTTCGGCTTGCCGGCGGCGCTGGTTCGCTCTGACCTGTCGAAGGATCTCGAGTTGCTGGTGCTCCGTCACGAGGATCAGGTGCACCCCCGCGCGCAGCGACCGGTTCACCACCTCGATCACCCGCCCTGCCGGCGGCATCGCCCGGTTGGCTGAGCCCGTCGCGGGGGTGCAGGTGCCCCGCGACGAAAAAGACCTGCGGTTGTGAAACCGCAGGTCAGTGGCCGAACACGGCGATCTAGGCGAGTGCCCCCGACAGGATTCGAACGCGCGGCACCCGCTTTAGGGCAGCGGGACCCCCTCACACGTACGCACCCGCCGGCCGATCTCGAAGAAGGCGACCACCGCCGCCACGCAGTCCGGCGTCCGCAGCCCCGAGCCGTGCACGTCGTCGTCCACGGTCACCACGGTCCCGCCGATCGCCGCCCGCATGTCGAGCGTCCACTGGTACGGCGACGGGCTCTCGTGCAGGTGGCCGGACAACATCAGCGGCCCGCCGCCGCCCCGCAGCCGGACCTCGCGCACCGGCAGCGGCCAGCCCGCGCAGTTCGGCACGAACGCCGTGGCCTCGCCGGTCACCGGATACCGCGTCAGCCGCTCCTGGTAGGCCCGCCACGCCGACTCGAACGTACGCGGCCCGGAGTCCTCGTTGCAGAAGTAGGCGATGTTCGCCGGCTTGTTGCCGCGCTCGGGCGCGCCGGCCGGCGGAGCGGGCCGCTCGCCGCCCGCGAGTCTCTTGAGCGTGGGCGGGGCGTCCGGGCCGGTTGCGGTGACCAGCTCCTTGAGCACCTGCGCCACGTCCCGCCAGGCGGGGCTGGGCTGGCCGGCCGCTTCGGCGATCATCCGGCCGTCCACGGTCATGTCGATGTCGGTGAAGGTCACGGGGTCGGCGGCGAAGCGCTCGCGCAGCCGGGTCAGCGCCTCGATCACCTCGGCCTTGGTGTCGCCGAAGCCGTACGTGTCGTCCCGCGCGGCGATCCAGGCGGCCATGCGCCGGAAGTCGCGGTCGGTGGCGCGGGCGCGCACCTCGGTGAAGACGTCCAACCTCGGCTCCGTGACGGCCACGCTGTCCAGCCACATGGCCCGCACCCGGTCCGGGAACAGGCTGCGGTAGACGGCGCCGAACCAGGTGCCCCACGACACCCCGAGGAAGGCGATCGTGCGCTCGCCGAGCGCGGCGCGGAGCCGGTCGAGGTCGCGGGCCGCGTTCGCGGTCGTGAGCTGGCCGAGCAGACCCGGGTCGGTGGCCGCGCACGCCTGGTTGGCCGCGACGGTCGCCGCGTAGACCGCGCGGGCCTGCTGCTCGGTGACCGGGCCGGGCGGCGGGGGCCCCTGCTCGGGCGGCCGGCAGGCGGCCTTGGTGCTGTAGCCGGTGCCGCGCGGGTCGAGGCCGATGAGGTCGTAGCGCTCGTTCAGCTTCATGCCGCCCATGACCAGGTCGATCGGCATCAGGTAGCCGCTGCCGCCGGGACCGCCGGGGTTGACCGCGAGGCTGCCGAGGCGGCGGCCCCGGTCGCTCGCCCGCAGCCGGGTGAAGGCGATGGTGATCTGCTTGCCGCCGGGGTCGGCGTAGTCCTGCGGGACCGGCAGCGTGCCGCACTCGGTGCGGCCGTAGAGCGCGCGGAACTTCGCGAACTCCTTGTCGGGCACGCCGATCGAGCGCAGGACGTCGTCGGAGTACGCGGGGCACTCGTGCCAGGTCACCGACGGCTGCCGGGACGCCGAGGCGGGGGCGGCGAGCGCCCCGAGCGCCAGGGCACTGGCCAGTAAGGTCCGGAGAATCATGACTCAAGGCTGGGCCCGGGGCGCGCCGCCGGCCTCCCCCGCGAGTGGGGGACGGACCTCTCCTTCAGGGGATCCCCTCGATCAGGGCAGGATGGCGTCCACGTAGCCGCCGTCCACCCGCAGCGCCCCGCCCGTGGTCGCCGAGGCGTACGGCGAGCTGAGGTAGACCACCATGTTGGCGATCTCCTCGGGCTCGATCAGCCGCTGGAGCAGCGACTGCGGCCGGTGCTGCCGCATGAACGCCCGCTGCGCCTCCTCCCACGGCAGGTCGCGGTCCACGAGCTGGTAGACGAACTCCTCCACGCCGCCCGTGTGCGTCGGCCCGGCGATCACCGAGTTGACCGTCACCCCGGTGCCCGCCGCCTCCTTCGCGAACCCGCGCGAGACGGCCAGCAGCGCCGTCTTCGTCATGCCGTAGTGGATCATCTCGGCCGGGATCGTCACCGCCGAGTCGCTGGCGATGTACTGGATCCGGCCCCAGCCGCGCTCCTTCATCCCCGGCAGGTACGCCCGCGTGAGCCGCACCGCCGCCAGCACGTTGACCTCGAAGTAGTGCCGCCACTCGGCGTCGTCGATCTCCAGCGCCGGCCGGGCGCCGAAGATGCCGAGGTTGTTGACCAGGATGTCCACCTGCGGGAGCAGGCTCAGCACCTGGGCGCAGCCCTCCTCGGTGGACACGTCGCCGGGCGCGGCGACCAGCTCGGCCGCCGCGGCGGCGGGCAGGCCGTCCGGCGCGCCCGGGGTCATCCGCTCGATGGCCGCCGCCACCCCGCCCTCGCTCCTGCCGTTGACGCCCACCCGGGCCCCCGCCCGCGCCAGCCCGGCGGCGATGGCCGCCCCGATGCCCTGGGTCGAGCCGGTGACGAGCGCGGTCTTCCCGCTGAGATCGATGTGCACGATGTCGTACCCCCTTCGGGGCCCATTTTTCCGTGCCCCGCCGGGGCGGGAGCGCACCGGGGTCGTTTTTCGCCCGGCCACGGGGCAGATCGACTACGTAGGCTGGAGCCGGGCGTGGAAGGGGCGTGGGTGCACCGGATCCTGTGGGGAGTGGCGGCGATGGCGGCCGTCGCGGTGCTCGTCGGGCTGGTCGTCGGGGTGGTCGTGCCGGCCGTGTCGGAGGGGCCGGCGCGGTCGCCGGAGGAGTGCGAGCCGCGCGACACGCGGGTGAGCGCTCCCTACGCGGTCACCGGCTACTGGGTGATCCCGCGTGCCGACCCGTGCGTCACGCGGCGCATGGTCGAGGCCGTCCACCAGATCGGCGGGGACACGCTGATCACGTTCGGGCCGCGGTTCGACGCGGGGGAGCCCGATCCCGGCTTCGCGGACTGCGTCGTGGACGGGCGGCCCTGCGCCGAGGTGCCGGGCAAGCGGGTGCGGCACGTGTACACGTACACCACGAGCGAGGAGTTCGGGCCGGGACTGCTGCGCTGCCAGGGGCTGGACCGGCGGGTCGAGGCCGGCGAGCGGGTCTTCTACCGGGTGTCGCTGGCCGCGTCCTGCGACGACCCGGTCCACGACCTCGTGCTGATCTCGACGGACGGCGACGGGCTCGGCAACCTGATGAGCGAGGCGGCGGCGTACGGGATGAAGGTCTTCCCCGGGCTGCCCGCCGCGTCGCAGGAGCCCGGCAAGACCTGGGAGCCCGACCACGACCACACCGACGCGCTGACCGCGTTCACCGGGCGGGTGCTGGCCGACTACCGGGCGCGGTTCGGGGGGTCGGCGGCGTTCGCGGGGGTCTACCAGTCGTTCGAGCTGGCCATGCGCGACCGCGCGCCGAACGATCCGATCATCGAGCTGTACGCCGCCCAGCACGCGACCGTCGCCGCCACGCTGCCCGGCAGGACGATCCTGGTCAGCCCGTACATCGACGCCCGCCGGGGCCGCGGCTTCCCGCCCGAGCAGGCCGGTGACGGGCTCGCCGACCTCGCCCGCACCCGGGCGGGCGCGCCGATGGCCGTCGCGGTGCAGGACGGCCGGGGCACCGGCAAGGTCCCCGTGCACGGCCCGCACGAGCGGGACGCCAAGGTCGAGCCGCGCCTGGTGCCCGTGGTCGGCGACGTCAGCAACGCGCAGGCGTACTACGGGGCCACCCGCGACTACATCGCGGCGGCGGCCCGGCGGGTGCCGCCCGGCGTGGAGCTGTGGGTGAACATCGAAGGCTTCGAGCCCTCGCCCGTGGACGGCGAGTGCGGGCGGGTCGATCCGCTGCCACTGCGCGGGCGGACCACCAAGAGCCGCCTGGACCGGCAGGTCATGGCCGCCGGCACGCACGCCCAGAAGATCATCTCGTACGGGTGGGAGCCGTTCTTCACCTGCCAGGCCCGCTACGACACGCCCTCGCTGGCCGACGACATCGCGAGCGGCTGGCAGGAGCCCGTCGTGGTCAGCGCCGTGCGCAAGGACATGAACGGGCAGGCCGGCATCCTCGTCGAGGGCCACAACCTGCGGGGCGGCACCCTCCGCTTCGAGCCGGAGGGCGTGACGGTCGAGCAGGGCTGGTACGGGCGGGGGCGGCTGGAGTCGGCGTGGGTGCCGTACACGCCGGGCGCGCCGTTCACCGCGATCACGGCGACGAACGGGGCCGGCGAGAGCAGCACCACCCCCTACGTCATGCCCTAGGAGAAGATGTCCGGTCGATGTCCGGTCACCGCCCTGGGACGCGCGCGGCCGCCAAGGCAGGTTGGAGGGGAGAACCGAACCCGCTCCGAGAGGAAACACATGCGCGTTCGCACAGCCCTGGCCGCCGCCGGCATGGCCGCCCTCACACTGGCGGCCTCCGCCCTCCCCGCGCAGGCTGCGCAGTGGAATTACGTCGGCATGTTCGACACGCAGGCGAAGTGCAATTTCGACCGGTCGGTGAAACACGCACAGGGATATCCCACCGACCCCACCACCGGCTGCTATCGCGTCAGCAGCGGTTATTACTACTTCTATTACGCCTGATCGAAGAGGACTCATCGTGTACGCCAAGAACACTTTCATCAGGACCGCACTGCTGGCCGGGGGCCTCATCGCGGCAGTTCTCGCCCCCACGGCGGCCACCGCGGCCACCGCCACGACGTCAGGCGCCCAGGCGGCCTTCGCCTGCGCCAACCCCTGCAACTGGTACTCCCAGTCGGTCTCTGCCAGGATCACCGCCCTGAAACTGGCGGAGCAGCAGGCCATATATCTCATGCAGATCGGCTACACGATCATGACCACCGAGGCGCAGTTGCAGACGGACGCCTCCTCCTGGAAAGGACACGTGCGCTACCACGGCTGATCCGAGGTCAGCCCTTGGCCGCCCTCGCCTGCGACCACCCGGTCAGGGCGTCGACCAGGATGTCGGCGAGCAGCGCCGCCTGGCCGCCGTCCTCGTCCAGGTCGGGGTCCAGGATGGTCACCTCCAGCCCGGCCGCGCCGGGCAGCGCCAGCAGGCCGCGCAGGAGGGCGGTGAGCTGGGCGGCGTCGAGGCCGCCGGGGGTGGGGGAGTCGACGGCGGACAGGACCGACGGGTCGAGGACGTCGGCGTCCACGTGGATCCAGAACCCGTCCAGCTCGTCCCGGACCAGCACCTTCCTGGCCAGATCGAGGTCGATGTCGCTGCCGGGGACGTACGCGAGCCCGCTGTCGGCCAGCTCCGGCAGGTCATCGTCGTCGCGGACGCCGAGCAGGATCACGTCCTCGTCCCTGACGTAGGGGCGCAGGCCGTCGAGGTCGGTCAGGTAGCCGTCGCCGCGCCCGGTGACCAGCGCCACGTCCTCGCCCGCCGCCGAGCCGACGTGGGGGGAGTTGCCGAGGTGGCGGAAGTCGGAGTGCGCGTCCAGGTACGCCAGCCCGTACCGGCCGGCCCGCCGCAGCGCCAGCGCGGGGCCCAGCAGGATCGAGCAGTCGCCGCCCAGCAGCACCGGGAAGCCGCCGTCCGCCCGGATCGCGGCGACCCGGTCGGCCAGCCTGCGGGCGTAGGCGGCGATGGCGGGGCCGTTGCGCACGCCGTCGCCCGGCTGCCAGGTGGCGACGTACCGGGGCGGGACGAGCGCGCCCGCGTCGGCGGCCCCGAGCCGCGCCACGAGGCCCGCGTCGCGCAGCGCCCAGGGGGCCTTGTAGCAGCCGGGGACGACGCCGGGCGCGGGCGGGCGCAGGCCGAGGTTGGACGGCGCGTCGAGCACGGTCAGGCGGCGGGTTGCGTCAGGGGTTATGATGCTCATACTCGTGACGTTAGCAAGAGGGAGTGCGGATGCGCCAGTTCGCCGAGACCGGGGTCGTGGCCATCGACCTGGCCAACACGTGGGACGAATGGCTCGACGACCCGGAACGCCTCCCGGACGTGGCGGCCCTGGCCCGCTTCTGCGCTGAGCTGGGCGAACCCGCGGACGCGCCCGCTGCCGCCGACCTCGACGCCGTACGGCAGGTGCGCTCGCGACTGCGCGACGTCCTGACCCGCGACACCCCGGAGCTCCGCACCCGAGCCCTCGCCCGGTGGTCGGCCGGCCTCCCGCTCGCCGCCACCGTCGAGGACCACGCCGGCATCCCACGCCTACGCCTCACCGCCGCCCCCGAGCGCGGCGGGCCGCCGCTGGCGGCCCGCCTCGCCGTACGGGCCGTCGCCGACCTCCTCGACCTGGCCTCGGCCGGCGACTGGGACCGCCTGCGCCTCTGCGCCGCCCGCCCCTGCCGCGACGCCTTCGTCGACCGCAGCCGCCCGGGCCGCCGCCAGTTCTGCTCCACCCGCTGCGCCAACCGCGCCCACGCCACCGCCTCCCGCGCCCGCCACCGCGGCTGACGTCGGCACCGGCACCCGGTCAGGTGAAGAGGGTGCGGCCCCAGTAGTCGGAGGCGTCGCGGACGCCGGGTGGGCAGGCGAACAGGCCGCTGGAGACGTGTTTGATGTACTCGTTCAGCGGGTCCTCGCGGGCCAGCCGCAGCTGCACCGGCACGAACTGCTTGCGCGGGTCCCGCTGGTAGGCCATGAAGAACAGGCCGGCGTCGAGGCGGCCGAGCCCGTCGGAGCCGTCCACGAAGTTGTAGCCCCGCCGCAGCAGGTGCGCGTTGCCGTGCGAGCTCGGGTGGGCCAGCCGGACGTGGGCGTTCGGCGCGATGTGCGGCTGTCCGTCCGGCCCCTTGGCGGCGAAGTCCAGCGGGTCGAACTCGCGTTTCGCGCCCAGCGGCGCGCCCTCGCCCTTGTCCCGCCCGAAGATCTGCTCCTGCTCGGTGAGCGACGTGCGGTCCCAGGTCTCGATCGTCATGCGGATCTTCCTGGTGACCAGGTAGGTGCCGCCGGCCATCCAGGCCGCGCCGTCCCCGGCGTCCGCCCAGAGCTGCTCGCGCAGCAGGTCCGCGTCCTCCAGCTTGAGGTTGTTCGTGCCGTCCTTGAAGCCCATGAGGTTGCGCGGGGTCGCCTGCGCGCGGGACGTGGACGACGTACGCCCGAAGCCGAGCTGCGACCAGCGCACCGACACCCGGCCGAACCCGATCCTGGCCAGGTTGCGGATGGCGTGCACGGCGACCTGGGGGTCGTGCGCGCACGCCTGCACGCACAGGTCCCCGCCGGAGATCTCCGGCACGAGCTGCTCGCCGGGGAACTTCGGCAGGTCGGCGAGGGCGGCGGGCCGCCTGCCGGCCAGCCCGAACCGTTCGTCGAACAGCGACGGCCCGAATCCGACGGTCAGCGTCAGCCCCGAGGCGGGCAGCCCCAGCGCCTCGCCGGTGTCGTCGGGCGCGGCGGCCGGGTCGCCGCCCACCGCGCCGAACGACCCCGCCTCCTTGCCCTGCGTGAGCCGGGCCGCGGCGGCGGTCCACTCCTGGAGGAGGTCGATCAGCTCGGCCCGGTCGCCGGTGGTGACGTCGAAGGCGACGAAGTGCAGGCGGTCCTGGGCGGGGGTGACGATGCCCGCCTGGTGCTCGCCGTAGAAGGGGTAGGGGGCGGAGGTGGAGGCGGCGTGCGCGACGGGCGGCTCGTCGAGCAGCGACCGCGCACCTACCGCGCCCGCCCCGGCCACCGCCGCGCCGGCCGCGCCGAGCCCGAACAGGCTCCGCCGGCTCATCCGCCGCCCGTTCCCGGTGAGCTCGGACATGGGGTCCTCCCGCTACTTCGCCACCACAGGGGCGATCTTGCTGATCGGTTCGCCGAGCGCGTTGATCGCGTCGGACAGGGTCTTGAGCTGCGCCTTGGACAGCTCGTCGTGGAGCTGCCAGCCGTCGCCCCTGCGGTGCGCCTCCAGCGCCGCCTCGGCCGCGGCGAACTTCTCGTCCAGCGTCTTGACCAGATCGGGAGCCCGCTCCTCCAGCACCGGCCGGAGCGACTGCACGGCGGCCTTGGAGCCTTCGAGGTTGGCCGCGAAGTCCCAGAGGTCGGTGTGCGACCAGATGTCCTCCTCGCCGGTGATCTTACCGGTGGCGACCTCGTCGAGCAGTTCCTTGGCGCCGTTCGCCAGGTTGAGCGGGGTGAGCTCGGCGGCGTTGGCCTTGCCGACGATGGTCTTGACGTCGGCGATGAGCTTGTCGGCGATCGGGCCGTCCTCGCTCACGTCCTTGTGGATCCACAGGTCCTTCTCGATCCGGTGGAAACCGGTCCACTTCTCGCCCTCGGCCAGGTCGGCCTCGCGGGCGTCGATGGCCGGGTCGAGGTCGCCGAAGATCTCGGCCACCGGCTCGATGCGCTCCCAGTACGTCCGCGCCACCGGGAACAGCGCCTTCGCCTCGTCGATCTTCTCCGCCTTGACGGCGTCCACGAACTCCTGCGTCTTGACCAGCAGCGTGTCGCTCTGCGTCTTGACGTAGCGCTTGTAGCCGGTCACCGCGGCGGCGAGCTGGGCGTCGGCGGTGAGCGGCTGGTGCTCGCCGGTGACCTTGAGCGGGTTGCGGATGCCCTTGCCGACCATGCCGGGCTTGCAGGCGGTCTCGTACGTGCCGGCCGGCAGCTCCGCGATGAGCTCCCGCGTCAGGCCGGGCACGATGTTCTCGACCTCGGCCATGATGCGGTCGCCCGCGGCGAGCACGTAGAACTCGGTCACCTTGCTGCCGCCGTTGGTGATCGTGAACGTCGTGGTGCCCGCGGGCACCTCCGTGACCGGCACCTCGCACGCGGTGTCCGACGCGGCCACGGCGATCTTCCCCGGCGAGCCGGAGGCGGCCGGCGCGGCGGCGTCGCCGCCGGAGGAGCCGCCGGAGGAGCCGCAGGCGGTGAGTGCGGCCACGGCGAGCACGCCGGTGGACAGGCGGAGGACGGTACGCATGGTGCTCCTGTTCAGGCCGCGGCGGTGGGCGCCGCGGGCAGGGACGTCCGCCGCGGGCGGAGGAAGAGGACGAGGGCGGGCAGCAGGTACGCGGCCCAGGCGACGACCTCGGCGACGCTGGGCTGCGGGGTGATGTTGAACATCCCGGCCAGCAGCATGCCGTACCAGGAGTCGGCGGGGAGGGAGGCGCCGAGGTCGAAGGCCGGCGTGGCGAGGCCGGTCAGCACGCCCGCCTCCTGGAGGTCGTGCACGCCGTACTTGAGTATGCCCGCCGCGACCACGATGAGCAGCAGCCCGGTCCAGGTGAAGAACCTGGTGAGGTTGATCCTGACGGCGCTGAGGTAGAGCCCCCAGCCGATGGCGACCGAGGTGAGCACGCCCAGCGTGATGCCGATCAGCGGCTCGGCGGTCGTGGCGGCGCCCTGCGCGGAGGCGAAGAACAGCAGGGCGGTCTCCAGCCCTTCCCTGGCGACGGCGAGGAAGGCCATGACGGCCACGGCGAGCCGGCCCAGCTCCAGCGCGTCGCTCAGCTTGCCGCGCAGCTCGCCGGAGAGCGTGCGGGCCGCCCGCCGCATCCAGAAGATCATCCAGGTGACGAAGACGACGGCCAGCAGCGAGGCGATCGACTCGAACAGCTCCTGCCCCGTGTACGCCAGGTGGGCCGCCGTGAAGGTCAGCAGCGCGCCGAACGCCGCCGACAGCGCGACGGCGGCGCCCACGCCGGCCCAGACCTGGGGGAGCCGGTCCTTGCGGTCGCTCTTGACGAGAAAGGCGACGAGGACCGAGACGACGAGTGTCGCCTCCAGGCCCTCGCGCAGCCCGATGAGATAGCTGGCGAACACGGACACTCCCGCGGGTTCTTAGGTAAGGCTCCCCTAAATTAGAGCTCCCGCGGCGTTCTGTCCATGTGTGCCCGGTGTGTTCGTCGTCACCCCGCCAGGTTCTCGGTCAGCAGTTCGAGCAGCGGTTCGCGGCGTACGCACCGCTCCAGCAGGAACGAGTCCGCGAGCGCGGTCAGCTCGTCGTCGCCGAGTCCGCGGAACAGCTCGGCGTACTCGGGCAGCAGCGCCTGCGCGAACAGGATGTGCCTGATCAGGTCGTCGCTCTGGTAGCGGGCGCCCCACGGGTAGGGGTCCCAGCCGGGGAACTCGGTCTCGACCAGCTCGTGCAGCGGCCCGAGCACGTCCGAGCCCTCCTCCATCGTCGACCCCCAGCGGTCCACCCCGAGCCGCCGCTTCTTGTCGAGGAAGCCCCCGAACCTGTCCAGGTACGGCCCCGCCGCGTGCACCAGCCCCTGCAACCCCACGTCCTTGTACGTCCAGAGCGACCAGCCCGCCCCCTCCGCGTCGTAGATCGCGAGCTGGTCGCGCAGGATCTGGTACCGCTGCGCGTCCTTCTCCGGGTCCCCGGTGTAGACCGGCCCGAACTCACCCACCCACAACGGCGTCCCGGTCTCCCGCTGGAAGCGGGAGCGCTTGGCGAACGTCCGCTCCAGCTCGTCCCGGTCGCACCACTCGCCCCGCGTGTGCCCGGGGTACGGGCCGCCGTGGGCGAAACCGGCGAGGGCGTAGTCGTGCATGACGAAGACCGTGTTCTCGTACACCTCACGGAAGATCGAGAAGTCGGTGGAGTAGGTGTTGCCGTCCAGGAACAGCACGTGGTGCGGGTCGGCGCCGCGCACCGCCTTCACCAGCCGGTCGTAGAACGGGCCGATCACCCGGCCGGTGACGTCGGCGGGCTCGTTCGCCGGGTTGTAGCCGGCGACCCAGGGGTTGTCGCGGTAGTGGTCGGCCAGGACCTCCCACAGGTGCACCACCCGGTCCTGGAAGTGGCGGTGCTGCCAGAACGCCGCCACGTGGGTGGGATTGTCGGAGTGCCAGTGCTGGTTCTGCGAGCCGGGCAGCGCGTGCAGGTCGATGACGCTGTAGATGCCGTGCGCGCCGAGCAGGCCGATCACCCGGTCGAGGTGGCGGAAGCCGCGCGGGTCGATCTCGAAGGGCCGCTCGTCGGACTCCCAGTGGCGGTAGTTCACCGGGATGCGCACGCAGTTCATGCCGAGGCCGGCCAGCAGCTCGGCGTCCCGCTCGGTGAAGAACGAGGTCAGCAGGCGGTCGAAGAACAGCTCGGCCCGCTCCTCGCCGAGCACGTCCCGCACCGCGGCGCGCATCGAGCTCTCGTTGGCGGGGAAGCCGGTGACGAAGTTCTCCATGTTCATCCAGCCCCCGAGGCCCACCCCGCGGAGCCGTACCGGCTGGTCGTCGGGTGTGACGAGGTGGTTTCCGGACACACGCAGCATGTCAGAGGTCATCCCTTCGTGGCGCCGGCGGTGAGCCCGCCGACCAGGTGGCGTTCCGCGACGGCGTAGAACCCGAGCGCCGGGATCATGGCCAGGACGAGGTAGGCGAGGATGCGGGCGGTGTCGGAGGCGTACTGGCCCTGGAACTGCTGGATGCCGAGCGGCAGGGTCCAGTTGGCCTCCTCGGTGAAGACCACCAGCGGCAGCATGAAGTTGTTCCAGCTCCCGACGACGGCGAGCACCGAGACGGTGGCGATGGCGGGCTTGGCCATGGGCAGCAGGATCCGCCAGAAGAACCCGAACGGACTGCACCCGTCGATGATCGCGGCCTCCTCGATCTCCCCGGGGATGCTGCGGAAGAAGCCGCGCAGGATGATGATCGTCAGCGGCAGCCCGAACGCCGCCTGCACGAGGATGACCCCGAGCGGGTCGCCGAGCAGGCCGAGCGCGCGCAGCAGCACGAAGATCGGCAGGATGGCCACCGCGAACGGGAACATCAGCCCCGCCGTGAACAGCGTGAACAACGCCTCCCTGCCCCGGAAGGCGAACCGGGCGAAGACGAACCCGGCCAGCGCCGCCACCCCCACCGTGAGCACGGTGGTGACGACCGCGATGAACGTGCTGTTCCAGAGCTGCAACCAGAACGACGACGAGGCCAGCACGTCGGTGTAGTTGCCGGTCACCCAGGTCGAGGGCAGCCCGAACGGGTTCGTGGACAGCTCGCTGTTGCGCTTGAACCCGCCGAGCGTCGCGTAGACCACCGGGATCAGCACGAACGCGCCGACGACCCACGCGATGAGATGCAGCGGCAGCGTGTTGCGCCGAGGAGCCTGCTTCTTGCCGCGGCTCATCGCCTGCCTCCCATGCTGGTGGTCGCGCCCTCCAGGTCACGGCGCATCACGAACCGCTGGTAGAACAGGGCGAAGACGAGACTGAGCACGAACATCACGACGCTGATCGCGCTGGCGTAGCCGACCTGGGAGCGCTTGAACCCCCACTCGAACATCGTCACGGCCATCGTCTCCGACGAGTGCGACGGGCCGCCCTGGGTGAGGATCCAGACCAGGTCGAAGAGCTGGATCGTGTAGATGACGCACAGGAAGACGCTGATCCGGATCGTCGGCCCGAGCAGCGGCAGCGTGATGTGCCTGAACACCTTCCAGCCGCTCGCCCCGTCGATCTGGGCGGCCTCGACGAGTTCGTCCGGGATGTTCTGGCGGCCGGCCAGATAGATCATCATGTGGAAGCCGAAGTACTTCCACGTCATGACGAGGAACAGCGACGGCATCACCGTGTCCGGGTCGGCCAGCCAGTCGGAGTCGGCGCCGAACAGCGCCAGCAGCTGGTTGGCCATCCCGGCGTCGGGCGCGAGGATCAGCGAGAACAACACGCCGGTGATCACTTCGGACAGCACGTACGGCGCGAAGAACACCAGCCGGTACACCGCCCGGCCGCGGATGCGCTGGTTCAGCAGCAGCGCGATGGCCAGCGAGAGCGGCAGCTGCACGCAGACCGACAGCAGCACCAGCACGAGCAGGTGCCACAGGTCCCGCCGGAAGATCTCCGTGCCGAACAGCCGGGTGAAGTTGTCGAAGCCGATGAAGTTGGTGGGCAGGCCGCCGAACCCGTTCCAGCGGAACGCGCTGGCGTAGAAGGCGACCAGGATCGGCGCCACGACCAGCAGCAGGAACAGCACCAGCGCGGGCAGGACGAACAGCGCGATCGTCAGCGCGCGGCCACGGTGTCTGACGGCGGGGGCGGGGGCCGGAAGCCTGGCCGCCTCCGGCCCTCGGGTCAGTGTCGTCATTCTTCGGTCTTGGCCACTTCGGTGATGGCCTGGGCGACCTGCTCAGGCGTCTTGGTGCCGGCGATCAGCTCGGCCACGCTGTCGTTGACCTGCTGGCCGACGGCCGGCGGGTACGCCTGGTCGAGGTAGAGCTGGTAGCCGGTCGCGCCGGCCAGCATCGTGGCCACCTGCTTGAGGTTGGGGTCGGTGACCGCGCTCTCCTCGCCCTTGAGCACCGGCAGGACGCCGCCGGCCTGGACGGCCTTGGTGTGGTTGTCCATCCGGGTCATGAACTTCACGAAGTCCACGGCCTCCTTCGGCGCGTCCCTGCCGACGGCCAGGCCGCCGCCTCCGCCGAACGCGTCCGTGGCCGAGCCCTTGCCGCCCTCGACGGCGGGGAAGGGGAAGAAGCCGAGGTCGTCGCCGAGGCCCTTGCCCGCGTCCTTCTGCACGGACGGGGCCCACTGGCCCATCAGCTCCATGGCGGCCTTGCCGTTGCCGATCGTGGCGGCCTGCCCGTCGGGCGTGGAGTACGCCGCCCCGAGGAAGCCCTTCTGGAACGGCTGCAGGTCGGCCAGGGCCTTCACCTGCTGCCCCGCGGCGATGAAGTCCGGCGTGCTGAAGTTCTTGTCCACGGCCGCCTGCTTGAGCGCGTCGAGCCCGGCGATGCGCATGGCGAGGTAGGCCCAGTAGTAGTGGCCCGGCCACTTCTCCTTGCCCGCCAGGGCGATGGGGGTGACGCCGGCGTCCTTGAGCTTCTTGACGTCGCCGAGGAACTCCGACCAGGTGGCGGGCGGCTGCTCGATGCCGGCCTTGGCGAAGAGTTTCTTGTTGTACCAGAAGCCGACCATGCCGATGTCGGTCGGCAGGCCGTAGGTCTTGCCGTCGAACTGGTACGCGCTGAGCGCCGCCGTGGTGAAGCCGGGCAGGACGTCGGCGACGTCGGAGGAGAGGTCCTTCACCAGGTCGGCGTCGATCTGCTGCCTGAGCACGCCGCCGCCCCAGGTGGCGAAGACGTCGGGGGCCTTGCCGGACTGCGTGATGGTGGTGAGCTTGGCCTTGTAGGCGTCGTTCTCCAGGACCGTCGCCTTGATGGTGACGTTGGGGTTCTGGGCCATGAACTCCTTGGCCCGCTGCGCCCACAGCGTCTTCAGCGGTTCTGCGGTCGACAGGTGCCACCACTCCAGGGTGACCTTCGCAGGGGCGGCGCTCTCGCCGGACCCGGAGGTCGCGGCGCCGCCACCGCCACCTCCGCCGCAGCCGGCCACGAGCACCGCGGTCGCGATCAACACCACACTGCGTTTCATCCCGAGGGGTCCCTTCTCTGCTGGGCGGAGCACGCCGAGCCTGGCGGAACAGAGCGAAACTTTCGTATAACCCCCGATATTTTCTTTGCCCGGAGCTTAAGTAACCTAGAAGTAACGCGTCAACACCCCGGTTCCGAGCGACGCCGAACCGAAACTTTCGGATACACTCCCGATCGTGTCAGCGAAGAGGCGGGTCACGATCGCACTGATCGCGGAAGAGGCGGGGGTCTCCATCCCCACGGTCTCGAAGGTCATCAACGGGCGCCCGGAAGTAGCCCCTGCCACCCGCCACAAGGTGGAGCGGCTGCTCCAGGAGCGCGGCTACCAGCGCCGCGTCAGCCAGGACGACACCCCGGCCGGGCTGATCGACCTGGTGTTCGCCGAGATCGAGTCGCCGTGGGCGATGGAGATCGTCCGGGGCGCGGAGAGCGCGGCCCGCGAGGCGGGGGCCAGCGTCGTCATCTCGGTCCTGCACACCCACGCCGGGCCCGGCCGCGACTGGCTCGAACGCCTGGCCGCCCGGCGCACCGACGGGGTGGTGATCGTCGCCTCCCGGCTGTCCACCGGCATCCAGGCGCAGCTCGGCGCCCGCGCGCTGCCGTTCGCGGTGGTGGACCCCGAGGGCGAGCCCGCGCCCGGCGTGATCTCGGTCGGCGCCACCAACTGGAACGGCGGCCTGGCCGCCACCCGCCACCTGCTGGAGCTGGGCCACCGCCGGATCGGCATGATCAGCGGCCCGGCCGACATGCTCTGCAGCCAGGCCCGCATCGACGGCTACCGGGCCGCGCTGGAGACCGCCGGCGTCCCGCTCGTGCCCGAGCTGGTCCGCCGGGGCACCTTCCTCGTCGACTCCGGCCACGACGAGGGTCACGCCCTGCTCGACCTGGCCGAGCCGCCGACGGCGATCTTCGCGGGCAGCGACCTGATGGCCTTCGGCGTCTTCGAGGCCGCCCGGCAGCGCGGGCTGCGGGTGCCGGAGGACCTCAGCGTGGTCGGCTTCGACGACCTGCCCCTCTCCAAGTCCGCCTGGCCGCCGCTGACCACCGTCCGCCAGCCGTTGCAGGAGATGGCCGCGCTGGCGACGCGTACGGTCCTGGCGATGGGGCGCGGCGAGGTCCCCGAGACCAAGCGCGTGGAGCTCGCCACCGAGCTCATCGTCCGCGAGAGCACCGCCCGCCACCCGTAGCAGCCGTACCGCCGGGCTGCTTTAGTGGGGTGTGCTGAATTCCGCTCGTTACCTGGCTTTGCTGGAGGAGGACCACCGGCGGCTGCGGGCCGCCGGGGCCGCCGATCTCGCCGCGCCCGTGCCGTCCTGTCCGGGATGGACGCTCGCCGACCTGGTCGGCCACGTGGGCGAGGTCTACCTGCACAAGGCGGAGACCATGCGCCTCGGCGCCTGGCCGGAGCCGTGGCCGCCGGAGCCCGACCCCGCGGGCCCGCTGCACCGCCTCGACCGGTCCTACGCGGAGCTGCGCGCCGAGTTCGCCGCCCGCGAGCCCGGCGAGGCCGCGCTCACCTGGTACGACCCGGACCAGACGGTCGGGTTCTGGATCCGCAGGATGGCGCTGGAGACCGTGGTGCACCGGATCGACGCCGAGCAGGCGGCCGGCACGCCCGTCACGCCGGTGCCCGACGACCTCGCCGCCGACGGCGTGGACGAGATCCTGACGGTGATGCTGGCCTACGAGACCACCACGAGCGCGGCCGAGTTCGGCGACGGGCTCGCCCAGGCCGACGGGCGGCCGGTCTCGATCGCGGCGGGGGAGGAGCGCTGGCTGGTGCGGGCCACGCCCGCCGGGGTGGAGGTCGCGCGGGGCGAGCGCGCGAGCGGGGCCGCGTCGGTCGCGGGAGCGCCGCAGGACGTCCTGCTCTGGCTGTGGGGACGGCAGGACGGGACGGGGCTGACCTTCGGCGGCGACGGCGCGCCGGTGGAGCGGCTGCGGTGGCTGCTCAAGGAGTCCACTCAGTGACAGGGGCGGCGAGGACCTCGCGGAGGCGGGCCGCGTAGGCGCGGGGGTGGCTGAGGTTGCCGTTGTGGCCGCCGGGGAAGACCGCGAGCGGCACGCCGGTGAGCTCGGCGAGCCGGTCGGCGCACCGGCGGTCGAAGACGGCGGCCGGGGTCCGCTCGCCGGCCGCCGGGAGCACCGGCACGCGGCAGGCGGCGGGGTCGCCGGGGCCGGGGTCGTCGATGACGGCCTGGAAGTCGTGCCGGATGAAGAAGTCGAAGGCGGCCTCGCGCTCGGCCGTCATGGGGAACGGGGTCAGGCCGGGCTCGGCGTCGCCGCCGGGCGTGATGCCGAGCACGCGGGTCACCTCCTTGAGCGCCGTGGGCAGGTCGGTGGCGAGGTAGAGGTCGCGGATCGCGGCCAGCTCGGCGCGGTGGTGGGCCCGCTCCGACTCGGGGAGCAGCCACGGGGAGACGGGCTCGTGCGCGATGAGCAGGCCGATCTGCTCGGGGTGGTCGGCGGCCAGGTGGAGCCCGATGGAGGCGCCGAGGCTCTGGCCGAGCATGACGACGGGCTCGTCCGTGAGGCAGGCGAGCAGGTGGTGGACGTCGTCGGCGTGCTCCCTGACGCTCACGGTCGTGTCCGGGATCGTGCTGCGGCCGAGGCCGCGGCGGTCGTAGGTGATCACGGTGCGGGAGTCGGCGAGGTGGCCGACGAGGTCGGCGGTGCGGTCGGCGTCGCCCTCTCCGCTCTGGGAGATCAGCAGGAGGGGGCCGGTGCCGCGCAGCTCGTAGTGGAGTGAGCCGCCGGGGATGGTGATGGTGGGCATGCCGACGACCCTAATCCATCAACCTTGATGTATCAAGTCTGATGGATTATTCAGCGGCGGAGGCCGGGGAGCAGGCGGTCGGCCAGCTTCTCCAGGGCCTCGACGACCTCGCGGACCTGCTCGCCGTCGTCCGTGCCCAGGGCGGCGGCGACGGCGTCGTCCACCGGGGTGTCGCGGACGCGGGTCACCCGGTCCGACGTCTCCGGGGCCTCACGGATGATCGTCCGGCGGCGGTCCCTGGGGTCGGTGTCGGCGAGGACCGCCCCCGCCGTACGCAGCCGCGCCACGGCCGCCGACACCGCGCTCTGCGGCAGGCCGGTGCGCGCCGCGATCTCCCCGACCGTGGTGCCGGGATGGCCGCGCAGATCGCTCACCACGATCAGCACCGTGCGCACGCTCGTCGAGTGCTCGCCGATGCCCTCGACCGGCATCGCCTCCTCGCCGATCTTCATCAGGGCGCGGCCCAGCAGGAACAACTCGACGCCATTCACGGTCAGCAACCTACCGGCAGGAAAGGGATAAGGTCGTGCGGCGTGACGACGGACCTGGAGGACCTGGCCGGCCGCCTGCGGGAGTTCGCCCGCGCCCGCGACTGGGAGCAGTTCCACACGCCGAAGAACCTGGCGATGGCGCTGGCCGGCGAGGTGGGGGAGCTGGTGGCGGAGTTCCAGTGGCTCACCGCCGCCGAGTCCGCGGACCCCGGCCCCGAGGCGCTGGCCCGCATGCGCACCGAGCTGGGGGACGTGACCCTCTACCTGGTGCGCCTCGCCGACGTGCTGGGCGTCGACCTGCTGGCGGCGGCCACGGACAAACTGGCCGACAACGAGCGCCGCTACGACGCCGACCGCTACCGGGGCTCGGCCCGCAAGGCCCCGCCGTAAGGGGCGCGCGCGATCTTCTCGTGGGTACGAACCCCCGCATAGGCTGTCGAACATGCGTTTCGGAGTGCTGGGGCCGCTGGCCGTGTGGACCGACGCCGGCGAGGCCGTGACGATCCCCGGCCTCAAGGTGCGGGCGCTGCTCGTGGACCTGCTCGTCCACGAGGGCCACCCGGTCTCGGTGGACCGGCTGGTCGACGACCTGTGGGGCGAGGAGCCGCCGGGCAACCCGGCCGCCGCGCTCCAGGTCCGGGTGTCGCAGCTGCGCAAGGCGCTGGAGGACGCCGAGGCGGGCGGCAAGAACCTGGTGGTCTCGCGCGCCCCCGGCTACCTGCTGCGGCCCGACGCCGGCGCGGTGGACGCCGGGCGGTTCACGGAGCTGCTGGCAAGGGCCGAGGCCGCGAGCAGCCCGCGGACCAGGGCCGGGCTGCTGGGGGAGGCGCTGGCGCTGTGGCGCGGCCCGGCGTACGCGGACTTCGCCGACGAGGAGTACACCCGCGCCGCGATCCTGCGCCTGGAGGAGCAGCGGCTGTCGGCGCTGGAGCAGCACGCCGAGGCCCGGCTGGAGCTGGGCGAGCACGCGCTGCTCGTGGGCGAGCTCGGTGACCTCGTGACCCGCCACCCGCTCAGGGAGCGGCTGCGGGCGGTGCACATGCGGGCGCTGTACCGGGCGGGCCGCCAGAGCGAGGCCCTCGCCGGCTACGCCGAGCTGCGCGAGCGGCTGGCCGACGAGCTCGGCCTCGATCCCGGGCCCGAGCTCGTGGCGCTGCACCAGGCGATACTCGGCCAGGACCCGGCGCTCAGCCTCCCGGCCGGGCGCCCGCTCACGAACCTGCCCGCCGCCGTCAGCAAGCTGATCGGCCGCGACGAGGCCCTGAGTGAGGTGTGCGGCCTGGTCGGGGAGGAGCGGCTGGTCACGCTCACCGGCAGCGGCGGGGTCGGCAAGACCCGGCTGGCGCTGGCCGCCGCCGACCGGCTCCTCGACGGCTTCGCCGACGGCGCCTGGCTGGTCGAGCTGGACCAGGCCGTACGGACCGGCCTCCACGACGCGGGCCGGGACGTCTTCGCCATGGGCGGGACGGCGGGGGACGCGCCCGCAACGGGCGCATCCCCGGCGGGCGGGGCGGCATCGGGCGCATCCCCGGTGGGCGGGACGGCGGGGCCGCGGACGGTCGCCGAGGCCGTCATGGCCGCGCTGGACATCCGCGAGTACGCCGACTCCGCCGACGTGGCCGGGCAGCTCGCCGAGGCGCTGCGGCACCGCCACGCCCTGCTCGTCCTCGACAACTGCGAGCACGTCGTGGCGGAGGTCGCCGAGCTGACCGAGCTGCTCCTGCGCTCCTGCCCCGACCTGCGGGTGCTGGCCACCAGCAGGGAGCCCCTGTCCGTGGCCGGCGAGGTGCTGTGGAGCGTCCCCCCGCTGGAGCTGCCCGCCGGCACGGACCTCGCCGTGATGGCCCGCTCGGACGCGGTCCGGCTGTTCGTGACCCGCGCCGCCGCCTCCGCGCGCGGCTTCGCCCTGGACGCGGGCAACGCCCAGGCGGTCGCGCAGCTCTGCCGCCGCCTCGACGGCATCCCGCTGGCGCTGGAGCTGGCCGCGACCCGGGTGCGCGCGCTCGGCGTGCACGGGGTGGCCTCCCGGCTGGACGACCGGTTCCGGCTGCTCGCCGCCGGGTCGCGCGGCGCGCCGGCCCGCCAGCAGACGCTGACCGCGGTCATCGACTGGAGCTGGGACCTGCTCTCCGAGGAGGAGCGGCGGGTCCTGCGCCGCCTGGCGGTGCACGCCGAGGGCTGCACGCTGGAGGCCGCCGAGGCCGTGTCCACCGAGGCTGGGTCCGCCGACGGCGATCCGGCGCTGGACGTGCTCGACCTGCTGCCCCGGCTGGTGGACCGCTCGCTCGTGGTCGTCGCCGGCTCCCCGGCCGGGGTGCGCTACCGGCTGCTGGAGTCGGTGGCGGCGTACTGCCTGGCCAGGCTGGGGGAGGCGGGCGAGCTCGACGCGGTCCGCCGCGCCCACCTGCGCCACTACCTGGCGCTCGCCGAGGAGTGCGAACCGGGTCTGTACGGCCACGAGCAGCGCGACCGCCTGCTGCGCCTCGACGCCGAGGCCGCCAACCTGCGCGCCGCCCTCGACACCGCCGTCGGCACCGGCGACGCCGCGAGCGCGGCGCGGCTGGTGAACGCCCTGGCCTGGTACTGGTTCCTGCGCGGCCGGCTGGCCGAGGGCCGGCGCTCGCTGGCCGCCGCCCTGTCGGTGCCCGGCCCGGACTCCCCGGAACGGGCGCGGGTGGCCGCCTGGCACGCCGGGTTCGCCATGATGCTGGGCGAGCAGGTCGACTGGCGGCCGGTGCTCGCCGCCGTCGCCGATCCCGGGCAGCGGGCGAGGGCCGAGCTGTTCGTCGGCATGCACGTCAGGGACATGCCGACCGGCCAGGAGCTCAACGAGCGGGCGCTGGCCGCCTTCCGCGCCGTCGGCGACCGGTGGGGCGAGGCGGCGGCCCTCGCCTGCCAGGCCAGGGACGCCTTCACCCGGCGCGACCACGAGGCGCTCGACCGCTGCGCCGGCGAGAGCGTACGGATCTTCACCGCGCTGGGCGACCGCTGGGGCCTGCTGCGGGCCACGGAGTGGCTGGCCTCGGCCGCCGAGATGAGCCGCGACACCGAGCGCGCGAACCGGCTCTTCGGCGAGGGCCTGCGGATGGCCGAGGACCTCGGCCTGTGGCCGGAGGTCGCCACCCACACCGCCTGGCTCGGCTGGGTCGCCCTGGAGAGCGGCGCGTACGAGCGCGCCATCGAGCTGTGCGAGCGCGCCAGGAAGATGGCCGCCGACCAGGGCTACCGGGAGGGCGAGAGCATGGGCGAGATGGGCGTCGCCTTCGCCGCCCGCCGCGCCGGCCGGCTCGACCTGGCCGAGCGGCACCTGCTCCGGCTCCTGGAGGGCGTGCCGCGCGATCCCGACGTCGAGCCCGCCGTGCACGTGGCGGACGTGCTGACCGAGCTGGGCCACGTACGCGAGGCGCGCGGCGACCAGGCCGCCGCCCTGGCCCTGCAGGAGGAGGCCATCGTCGCGGCCCGCAGGATCGGCGACCCGCGGACGCTGACGTGGGCCGTGGTCGGCGCGGCCTCCGCTTCCGGGGCGAGCACGCGGGCCGCGCGGCTGCTGGGGCTGGCCGCGGCCAACAGGGAGCGGCTCGACCTGCCCGCAGGTCCTGCGGAGCAGGAGGAGTTCGACCGCATCGCGGCACGGGTGCGCGACGGCATCGGCGCGCAGGCGTACGCGGAGGCGTACGCCGAGGGCGCGGCCCGCAAGCTCGACGAGGTCCAGGACCTGCTCTGACGCTCACCCCCGCGGGGCGCGCTCGACGTGCTCGGCGAGCCGGTCGAAGAACTCGACCCAGCCCTCCTTCGCCTGCTCGGCGTGCTCGGGGTCGGTGTTGACGCCGTACTGGTGGAAGCGCATCTCGGTGCGGTCGCCGGTCGCGGCGAGGTCCACGGTCACCACCGACGCCGGGCCGTCTCCGGGGGCGTCGGGGTCGCCGGTCGTGAACACCAGCCGGCCGGGCGCGCGCACCTCGCGGTAGCGGCCGTCCAGCGTCACCTCGAACCCCTCCTCGCCGACCAGCGTGGCCCGCCAGACCCCGCCGGGCACGGCGTCCAGGGTGATCCGGCCGAGCGGCGTGGCCATCCCGCGCGGCCCGAACCACCGCGAGAAGCGCTCCGGGTCGGTCCAGGCGGCCCAGACGCGGTGGCGCGGGGCGGCGAAGCGGCGGGTGATGGTGTATTCGGCGGTCTGCGGCATCGGGTCCTCCTGGGGCGGGTTCGCGAGTTTCTGGGTGGAACACCTTCACGGTCGCGCGCCGCCCTTACGAACGCCTTCCTGTGCCCTTAAGACCCGTTGTGGCACCCTTGGGGCATGCGCATCCTTCGCGCCGCGCAGGTGCTCACCGGCCGCCCCGGCGAGGTGATCCCGAACGGCGAGGTGGCCGTGGACGGCGCCGTGATCGCCTTCGCGGGGCCGCGCGGCGGCGCCGGCGAGCCGGGCGACGCCGACGAGGTCGTCGACCTGCCCGGCTGCACCCTGCTGCCGGGGCTCATCGACGCGCACGTGCACCTGGGCTTCGACGACAAGGTCGACCCGGTGACCGGGCAGAGCCCCGAGAGCGACCGCCACCTGCTGCTGCGCATGGCCGAGAACGCCCGCAAGCTCGTCTCCGCCGGCGTCACCACCGCCCGCGACCTCGGCGCGCGCGGCTTCCTCGACCTGGCGCTGCGCGACGCGATCGAGGAGGGGCTGGCCGTCGGCCCCCACCTGATCGCCGCGACCCGGCCCATCACGCCCACCGGCGGCCACTGCTGGTACATGGGCGGCGAGGCCGACGACCTGCCCGCCATCCGCCGCGTGGCCAGGGAGAACCTGCGGGCCGGCGCCGACTGCCTCAAGATCATGGCCTCCGGCGGCCAGATGACGCCGAGCGCGGCGCCGAGCTGGGTCCAGCAGTACTCCACGGAGGAGATCCGCGCCGTCGTGGAGGAGGCCGGCGCCCGCGGCAAGGGCGTGGCCGCGCACGCGCACGCGCACGCGGCCATCCGCAGCGCGGTCGAGGCCGGGGTGGCCACGATCGAGCACTGCTCGTTCTTCACGCCCTCCGGCCACCGCTACGACCCGGAGCTGGCCGACCTGGTCGCGGAGAGCGGCACGTACGTGTGCCCCACCCTGCACGGCGTCTACTGGCGGCTGCGCGACACGCTCGGCCCCGAGATGCTCGACGACTGGCTGCACGGGATCGTCGCCATGCGGGACGCCGGGGTGCGCCTCATCGCCGGCACCGACTCCGGCTTCGCCGCCGCGGGCGTCGGCAACCGCACCGACGGCTACGTGGCGGGGCTGGAGGTGTTCGCGGGGGCCGGCTTCGGCAACGCCGAGGTGATCGAGCTGGCCACGGCGCGGGCCGCCGACGCCTGCGGGGTCGGCGCGGTGACCGGGACCGTCGAGACCGGCAAGCGGGCCGACCTGATCGCGGTGCGCGGCGACCCGCTCCGCCGCATCTCCGACCTGCGTGAGCTCGTGCTCGTCCTGGTGGGCGGGCGGGCCGTCACGCAGACCGGCGTGGACACGGTCACCTCCTCTCTCTGAGACCGTTGAAGGAGTTCGCATGCTGCCCTGGTCCGCCGAGCTGGCCGGCCGTCTCGACCACCGCGTGATCGACAGCACCCTGCTGCGCGGCAACCCGCTGGGCGACCCGCACGAGCGGCCGCTGCTGGTGTACGTGCCGCCGGGCTACGACGACGAGCCCGAGCGCCGCTACCCCTCCCTGTACGTGCTGCTCGGCTACACCGGCCACGTCGCCATGTGGCTCAACAGGGCGCCGTTCCGCCGGCCGTTCCCCGAGCTGGCCGACGCCATGTTCGCCGCGGGGGAGGCGCCGCCCGCGATCGTCGTGTACGTCGACGCCTGGACCGCGCTCGGCGGCAGCCAGTACCTCGACTCGCCGGCCACCGGCCGCTACCACTCGTACCTGTGCGAGGAGGTCGTCCCCTGGGTGGACGCCCACTACCGCACCCTCCCCGGCCGCGACCACCGGGCGGTCACCGGCAAGTCCAGCGGCGGCTACGGCGCCATGGTGACCGCCATGCTCGCCCCGCACGTCTTCGGCGCCCTCGCCACCCACGCCGGGGACGCGCTGTTCGAGGTCAGCATGCGGCACGCGTTCCCGGGGCTGGCGCGGCGGCTGCGCGACATGTACGGCGGCTCCTACGACGCCTTCCTCGCCGACTTCCGCTCCCGGCTGGCCGGGACGCGGGAGGGCGATCTGGAGCTGCTGGAGATGTACGCCTACGCGGCGGCGTACTCGGCCGACGAGGACGGCACGGTGCGGATGCCGTTCGACGACACCGGGGCGCCGGTGCCGGAGGTGTGGCGGCGCTGGCTGGCGCACGACCCGGTGGTCATGGCGGGCGAGCCCCGCTACGCCGAGGCGCTGCGCTCGATGCGGGGCATCTGGGTGGACGCCGGGCACCGGGACGAGTACTTCCTGGACTTCGCCGCGGTCGCGTTCCGCCGCGCGGTGGCGGCGGCGGGCGTGCCGGACGAGCGGGTCCACTTCGAGCTGTTCGACGCGGGGCACGGCGGCATCGAGTACCGCTACCCGCTCGCCCTCGCCTGGCTCGCGCGGCGGCTGTCGGAGCGGAACGGCTAGGCTGCCCGCGTGGACAAAGCGGAATTGAAGGACCAGGTACGCGAACTTCGTGCGCAGGGCCGTTCTCCCAAGGAGATCGCCCGCGCGCTCAAGGTGCCGCCGTCCGTCGTGGCGCCGCTGGTGAGGGAGATCGCCACAGAGCTCGCCACGGGGACCACCACTGGTGGCGACACCCCCGACGTGGTCGGATGCTGGATCAACGTCGGCTGGAGCGCCGGCCTCGGCATCGACCCCGCGCTCGGCTGGAGCGACGAGGCGCCGGAGTCCGGCGCCGACGGCATGGTGTGCGTGCTCGTCGCCCGCCGCCACTCCTGGGACCGCATGGAGGTCTCCGGCTACCTCGCCGACGTGTTCTGCCTCGGCGTGCGCAACGCCATCGGCCCGCAGATCATGGACGACCGGGAGCTGGCGCGCTTCCGCGAGTACTTCTTCGGCGAGTACGCGGGCTGGCAGGAGGCGCCGTACGAGCTGGCCAGGCACCTGGTGCTGGGCTCGGTCGACTACGCCCGCACCCTCGGGTTCGAGCCGCACGAGGACTTCGGGCCGGTCGCCGACGCGCTCGGCAAGTGGGAGGGCGGCTCGGCGATCACGTTCGGCCGCGACGGCAAGCCGTTCTACCTGGAGCAGCCGGGCGACGACGCGAACAAGGTGCTGCGGACGCTGCGGCGCACCCTCTCCGACGACGACTTCGACTACGTCACCGGAGGCCGGTGACCTCGGCGCGTCACCGGAGGCCGGTGACCCGCAGCGTGACGTTGAGCCGACCGGCGGCGAGACCGGTGGCCGGATCGCCGGTGCCGGGCAGGACCTTCAGCACGCCGTGGTAGGCGAGCCGCGACGGCCCCCCGAACACGAACAGGTCACCCGAGGCCAGCTCCACGTCCGTGTACGGCCTGCCGCGCGTCTCGGTGTTGCCGAACCTGAACCGGCAAGTGTCGCCGATGCTCAACGAGACCACCGGGGCGGGCGACCTCTCGTCCTTGTCCTGGTGCATGCCCATCCGGGCGTCGGCGTCGTAGAAGTTGACCAGGGCCGTGTCGGGGGCGTAGTCGTCGGCCGGGCGGCCGTACGCCTCGGCCACCGCACGGCGGCCCAGGTCGGCGAGCCAGCCGGGGAAGTCGGCGACCTTGCGGCCGTTGACGTCGTGGGCCAGGCGCGTGTAGCGGTAGGGCTGCCAGTGCCAGCCCACGCACACCGTCTGGACCGACATCACGCCGCCCCCGGGCAGCCGGGTGTGCCGCATCGGCACCGGCCCCGTGGCCCACGCGCGGCAGGCGCGGACGAGGTGGCGCTGCTCGTCCATCGACAACCAGCCAGGAACGTGGACCGCGCCCGGCGCGATCTCCCTCATCGGCAGCGGGATCATCGTCACCCAGCCTACGACGCGGTTGTGAGGGCGGGAGCGGCCGACGTACGCTCGCCGCAGCTCGAACCCGAGGAGTGTGAAGCATGGCCGAGTCCCGTGAGCACGTCTTCGCCGGCGTGCACGGCGCCCGCACCGTCCGCGAATGGCCGCACGACGACCCCCGCTACGTCGTCCTGCTGATCCACGGGTACGGCGAGCACACAGGCCGCTACGAGCACGTCGCCGACCGGCTGGTCCGCCACGGCGCCGCCGTCTACGGCGTCGACCACGCCGGGCACGGCAGGTCGGAGGGCGAGCGGGTGCTCATCGAGGACTTCGAGGACGTCGTCGCCGACGTCCACACCGTCGAGGAGCAGGTGCGGGCCGCGCACCCCGGCGTCCCCGTCGTGGCGATCGGCCACTCGATGGGCGGCATGATCGCCGCCCGGTACGCCCAGCTCCACGGCGCGGGGCTGGCCGCGCTCGTCCTGTCCGGGCCGGTGATCGGTGAGTGGGAGGCGGTGCCGGCGCTGCTCGCCCTCGACGAGCTGCCCGACCTCCCCATCGACCCGGCCACGCTCTCCCGCGACCCGGCCGTGGGCGCCGCGTACGCGGCCGACCCGCTGGTCTGGCACGGGCCGTTCAAGCGGGCCACGCTGGAGGCGTTCGCCGCCACGCTGGCCGCGATCGGCAAGGGCGGCACGTTCGGCGACCTGCCCACGCTGTGGGTGCACGGCGAGGACGACCAGCTCGTGCCGCTCGGGCCGAGCCGGGCGGGCATCGAGGCCGTACGCGGCACGGACCTCACCGAACGCGTCTACCCGGGCGCGCGGCACGAGGTCTTCAACGAGACCAACCAGGACGAGGTGCTGGACGACGTCATCGCCTTCCTCGACCGCGCCCTGTCCGCGCGAGAGTGATGTCCTACCTCACGGGCTCGTAGTGCATCGCCGTGACGCCGCACCCGAACGGCTGAGCCGAGACCCGGCTCAGCTTCCGGCGGCCGGGGAAGACCGGCATCCCGCCGCCGATCGCCGTCGGGTTGACGAACAGGTGGTACTCGTCGATGAGATCGGCTTCGGCCAGGCTCGCGACCAGCGTCCCGCCGCCGTACACGATGAGGTCCCCGCCCGGCCTCGCCTTCAGCCCGTTGACCGTCTCGGCCAGCTCGCCGCCGGCGATGGTCGCGTTCTCCCACGGCGACTCGGTGAGCGTGCGGGAGATCACGATCTTGGGGGTGCGGTTCATCCAGTCGATCGACTCCTTGTCCTCGCCGGGCGGCCCGGCGGCCCACGCCGGGATGAACCCCTCGGCGAGCCTGCGGCCGAGGATGATGGTGTCGACGTTCGCGGTGAGCGCGTTGATGTGCTCGCCGACGTCGTCGGTCCAGGGGAAGGTCAGCCAGTCCATCTCGCCGTTCGGACCGGCCATGTAGCCGTCGGCGCTGACCTGGACCTGGAGCAGCAGTTTGCGCATGGGGACGAGTTTCCCTTCGAAGCCGTCGTCAATGGACACCACCCTGCCGGACCGACCTTACGATCCCCTTCCGATCACCTTCAGACGCCGCCTGCACAGGGGCCGTTCTGCGGCTGCGGAGGCAAGGCGACACCCATCGCGTGAAGCCAGGCTCTGCGCCGCCAGCCTCGCGACGTCCGCCTCACGACGCCAGACTCTTGAAAGTCGGCCTCGCGACGTTCGCCGTGTGACGGCAGGCTCTGCGACGCCAGCCTCGCGACGTGGGCCTTGTGGCGTCGGCCTGGAGTCATCAGCGGACGCGCAGCCAGACGTACCCCTTGCCGTGGTCGCGGGTCAGCTCGACCTTCCAGCAGCCGCGCTCGGGAAAGACGAAGCCCGTGCCCCACTCCTGCCCGGGACGCCGCCAGTTCGACCCGCCGTGCTCCTCGGGGCCCCAGGCGAGCCGGGCGCGCGTGCCGTCCGGAAGCGTCGCCTCGACCTTGCGCAGCGGGCCCTCCCCGGTCATCCGCCATACGATCTTGACCTCCGCGCCGCGCCGCACCGGCACCTCCCCGAACAGCAGCCCCCACAGTTCCACCCCCTCGCCCGTGCCCCGCACCTCGGGAAAGCCATCCCCTCGCGACACCGCCGTCCCGCGACACCCGGCCCCGTCAATGGTCACCACCGGAACGGGGCTCACGGTCCCGGTGGCATCGGCCGCGCCGGGCGTACCCTCAGCGCCCGGCTGGGTGCGACCGGTCTGCGGCGTATCACCGGTCTGCGGCGTATCACCGGTCTGCGGCGTGCCCGTCCCCGAAGTCGCCGTCCCCGGCGTGCCCGCCGTCCCGGGTGCCCTACCACCACCGGCGCCACAACCAACCGCCACCGCAAGCACCGCCACGAGCGGCACCACCATCCACCTCATCGATCATCCTCCTCGCCCCCCTTACACCGCCCGGCGGCGAAAGGTTCCGAGATCCACACCGATGACTTCCTGCCGCCCCTCCGGTCAGCACATCCGAGGAGGCGATCCATGAACGGTGAACGAGAACGGGTCCTGACAGCGGGCGTGGCCCTGCTGGAACGGGCGATCGACTACACGCTCGGCAGTCTGCGCATCGTGACCCCGCCCATGCTCTGCCGCGCGACCCCCTGCGCCGGCTGGAGCATGGAACGGCTGCTTGCCCACGTCACCGACTCCCTCCGCGCCCTGAACGAGGCCGCCACCGGCACCGTCACCCTCGGCACGAAGGCGCTCGACCACCTGCGCACCGCCCGGCGGCTCAACCGCCACGACAACCCGGCCCTCCTCGTACGGGACGACGCCACCGAACTCCTCGGCACCTGGGCGGCCACGCTCACCGGCGAGTTGGTCTCGATCGGTGACCGCCACCTGACCAGCCCCATGGTGGCCGCCGTGGGCGCGATCGAGATCGCCGTACACGGCTGGGACATCGCCACCGCGTGCGGCGAGCCCCGCCCCATCCCGACCCTGCTGGCGGACGAGCTGCTGGACCTGGCCCACCTGTTCGTGACGCCCGCCGACCGGCCGCACCGGTTCGCCGCGCCGCGCCCCGTCCCCCTGGACGCCCCCGCCGACGACCGCCTCCTGGCCTACCTGGGACGGGACCCGGCCGCCGCCGGCCGGCGGCCCTACCCGAACGGCCACTCCACCTGACCCGGTCCCGCGCGCCGCGCGCCGACACCGTACGATCGCCCTGTACGACATCCCGCGAAACCGGCACCTGACCGGGCAATCGGATGAGAAGATCGTAACTGGGCACACCCATCGTTCGGGGCCGAAACACGTCCGGCCGATCCGGCGGCGGCGGGGGGCACGCAGCGCCGGATCCAGGCCGACCAACGTGGTGGGGGCGGGC